>CATOSA010000070.1 GCA_951812315.1 uncultured Burkholderiales bacterium | reverse complement strand
CGATCTCATCTACTGGCGTGATGGCATCAATCGCAGCGGACAATGCCGTCCCGAATAATCGCAACATTCTGCGCGGCGTCGTTGCCAAGGCGATCGCCGACATCTGCCCCGATCAGCTCCAGCAGATCAGGAAAATTCCGGTTGAAGTTGCCTGCCCCGGAAAGCGCGAACCGCCCCATGGACTTCCCCTGGGACGATCTGCGCGAGACCAATCGGATTCGCTACCGGTACTGCCACCACTTCGCCGATGATGTTGCCCGCCTCGGACGACTGTCGCAGGCGCTCGACAAGATGATTCAGCACCAGCATTGCCGGGATCTCATCGGCATGCAGCGAGGCCTGCAGGTACACCTTGGGGCGCGCACCTTGCACACCGAATCGAAGCACATCAATACTGCGTTCGGTGCCCGGACTCATGCTCGGCAGCGCGATTCGTTCGCGGCGAAATTCATTTGCGCCCACGATGAGCTTCCCCTCTTCTACGTATAGTTGGCGCAGTCGAATTTAGCACGGCATTCGAACCGATACATTTGCCGAAAGTCTGACAAAGCGCGAATGCCGTTTACCTGCGAATCATTTTATTGTCGTTGCGATCGAATCCCCTGCCAGAACGCCGGGTTGTTGGAGCAAAGCCGCAATTAGCGCTAGCAGCAGACCAACTCGTGCTTGCCGGAACCGGTTACTCGGTATCACCAGCTTCGTGGGTCCAGTGCATTTGCAGTAAGCGGAGGCCTTGGTGCCACAAACGCCGTCGGCGGTTTTCTTACACTCGCCAGCAGCGTGCCCCTTGCTGATACACCAGTCATTACAGTCGTAGCGCTTGCGGTCATACTTACCGTGCTCGACTTGTGGCATTGCCCGTCAGTCCATTCAACAAGCTTGACGTTGGCGCCCGAACCGCTGCACTCGTCTCCCGCATATACGTCTCGATCACTCGTACAACCGGAATCGCTGTAGGATACATGGCACCCGGCGATGGCTGGCTGGTCGCCCACCGCCACTCGCGGCATCGGGTTCAAGCTCGTCCCTGAAATATAATGTTTTCTGCTTGCAGTCGTCACTGGCGGCGTTTTCCTCATTACAGACCACCGCGGGCTTCGATTTACAGCCAATCACCGAAAGAGTTAGCAGTATGCATATCAGCAGCAGACCGGTTTTCATGTTCTCCTCCATGTTTTTCGGGAGTCATGCCTCAGGATACCAATCCCGGCGCCATGATATCGCCTAACGCAATTCGCCCGCTGTTCAAGACCAAGACATATAACCGACGCAACGGCGACACCGCCTTCGGCACGCCCCATTCAGATTTCGCGCAACACTTGTAGCTGGAGAACTTCGAATTGGATCCAAAGAACAATAGCAACGGAAACACGTCCAGGCATTACGCTGCACAAACTGCAAACATTCTGGTTGGCGCAGCGACAACTCCATCATGAGCTATTTCATCGAGTCGGGTGATCGGCGCGTGCCGATTGAAACAGTCCAGGAAAACGGAAACAGGGCAGCACGCGGTTTCGCCAGTCTTGGAGTTGGTGAAGGCGACAGCGTGGCAATGCTGCTGCGCAATGATTTGTGCATGTTCGAGGCGATGGCCGGTGCGAGCGTCCTCGGCGCCTACGCGGTGCCTGTCAACTGGCACTGGAAAGGCGAAGAAAGCGGCTACGTAATCAGGGACTGTGGTGCCCAGGTACTGGTTGTACATGCGGACCTCCTTGATGCCGTTAACGGCGAATTACCTGACGCGATAACAGTTCTCGTTGTACAGACGCCCCCAGAGATTGCCGACGCTTACGGTATTGCAAACGAACGATGCACGCCAGCCGCCGGCGCGATCAAATGGGACGACTGGCTCCGACAGTTTGATCTCTGGGACGCACCGCCAGCGCTGTCACGCGGTAGCATGATCTATACATCCGGCACGACCGGTCGGCCCAAAGGCGTGCGGCGCGAACCTGCGTCGGACGAGATGCAGCAACAAACAACTGAACGCTCGGTGGTGTCCTTTGGTGTACAAGCCGGCGCCAATGTCATCATGACCGGTCCGATGTATCACTCCGCACCCGCCGCTTATGGCCGGCTGGCTTATGGACTCGGCTGCGACATATACCTGATGCCGCGCTTCGATCCCGAAGGTTTGCTAAGAGAAATAGAGCAACGCCGCCTGACTCACATGCATGTAGTCCCGACGATGTTCGCCCGGCTGTTGAAGCTGCCTCAGGAGGTTCGAAACAAGTATGACCTGTCCTCACTGGAGTTTGTCATACACGGTGCCGCGCCCTGCCCGCCTGATATCAAACAACGGATGATTGAATGGTGGGGGCCCGTCATCCACGAATATTACGGATCCACCGAGGCAGGCATCGTCAGCATCGTCGACAGCGAAGCGTGGCTGGCCAAGCCAGGCACTGTTGGCCAACCCATGCCCGGCACCCGGGTATCGATATTTGACGATCAAGGCAATGTATTGCCTGCAGGCAAAAGCGGCGAGATTTACATGACGCTAAACACACTCACCGACTTCACCTATCACAATGCCGAAGAAAAACGCCGCGAGATCGCGCGCGGCGACATGGTGACCAACGGTGACGTCGGCTACTTCGATGCTGACGGGTATCTGTTTCTGAACGACCGCAAGCGTGACATGGTGATCTCCGGTGGCGTCAACATCTATCCCGCGGAAATCGAAGCGGTCCTGCACAACATGCCAGGCGTTCATGACTGCGCTGTGTTCGGCATTCCGGATGACGATTTTGGCGAAGCGCTGGCTGCGGCCGCCCAACCGTCTTCAAGTGAAAGCCTTGAGGCCGACGCAGTGCAAGGCTACCTGCGTGAGCACCTCGCCAGCTACAAGGTCCCGAGAGTGGTTACGTTCCACGACTCCTTGCCGCGCGAGGATACCGGCAAGATCTTCAAGCGCCGCCTGCGCGAACCTTATTGGGAGAAGGCCGGCCGAAAGATCTAGTGTAGTGCTTCACTATTCTCGGCACTGATCCGGCAGTTGCGCGCCAGGCCATGAAAACGATTTCCAGGCAGGGCCGCGAACCTTGTGATCACTCTGTCCGCGTTCCGAAAGCGGTGTCACAACGCGGCAGCGATACAATGCAGCCCGCGAGAAATTAGTGAACAACGTTGAATCACTGAAAGGTATGCATGTTAAGTGTCGATGAAGCAATCACGAGCCGCCGATCTGTGCGGGCATTCAAATCCGACCCGGTATCACGCGAAACCGTGGCACACATACTTGAAGTTGCGAGCCGTGCACCGAGTGGAACCAATATTCAGCCCTGGCGTGTACACGTACTGACTGGCGACGCGTTAACGTCGCTCAGTGGTGCCGTGCTGGACGCATTCTGGAACGAGCCTCAGGCGCATCAAAATGATCGCCAGCACTACCTGGAGAAAATGCGCGAACCCTACCTCGCACGCCGCCGCAAGGTCGGCTGGGATCTGTATGGCCTGCTTGGCATCAAGAAAGGCGAACATGAGAAGACGCGCGACTTCCATTCGCGGAACTTCAAGTTCTTCAATGCACCGGTCGGCATGATTTTCACCATTGATCACGATATGGGCTGGATGAGTTGGCTGGATTACGGCATGTTCATCCAGAATATCTGTATCGCAGCGCGCGGGCAGGACTTGCACACCTGCCCTCAGGCAGCCTGGGGCGGTTACCACGATGTGATTGAAAAACACCTCGGTTTGCCAGCCGAGCAACTCGTGCATTGCGGATTGAGCCTTGGCTACGAAGACACGACGGCCGAAGTCAATAAACTCGAGACCGCTCGCGAGCCTCTCGACGGCTTCGTGACATTTCACGACAGATAGCACTGAGGCAGGACCTATTGACTGTGTGAACACAAGGGGAGGAAACACATCATGCGGATGAAAGACAAAGTCGCGCTGGTCACTGGGGGCACTAGCGGCATTGGCAAACGCATTGTCGAAAGATTCATCGAAGAAGGTGCTACGGTTTTTTTCAGCGGCCGACGCACAGCACTCGGCGCAGAAGTTGCCAAGGCAACAGGCGCAACGTTTATCGAAGCGAATGTGGCCCTCGAGGCAGATGCCGAACGCAGTGTTACACGAACGCTCGAGCACAACGGCCGGCTCGACGTGCTGGTTAACAACGCTGGCGGACCTGCAAGCGGGAATCCGCTGGAAGACTTGTCACTGCAAGACTTTGATGAAGCGGTTGCAGTTCATGTGCGCGGAACACTGGCACACATCAAGCACGCGAGTAAAACGATGCGAGCGCAGGCGCAAGGGAGCATTATCAATATCGGCTCGATCGCGGGACATCGCGCGGGTTACTCTTCATCAATTACATACGGTGTAGTGAAAGCTGCGGTGATTCATCTAACGCGTTGCGCGGCGATGGAACTCGGCGAGGAAAACGTGCGCGCCAACTCAATCTCGCCCGGCGGTATCGCCACCGGCATTTTCGCAAAAGCCGCAGGCCTTGATGCCGCTTCCGCAGAAACGATGGTAGAAAAAACGAAAGGCGCTCTCGCAAAATTCCAGGCGATCCCGCGCGCGGGTGTGCCCGATGACATCGCCAATGCGGCTGTATTTCTTGGCAGCGACGAAGCCAGCTTCGTCAATGGCGAAGACATCGTCATCGACGGTGGTCTCATCTGGGGTCGGCGGGCCTCGGAAACCAGGGCATCACGACAGGCTTTGAAGGGGCTGTTCGAGTAACGTAGCCACGAGCAGATTTCCGACATTGTGGGCCTTGTGCATCGCGTCCGGCACGCCCTGCCCCTCCCCGCCATGTTGACGTCACGTCAGTCGGCGAAGCATAACGTTAGGATTATTGAAACAACATCGCCTTGAAGCGGTTCAGCGTCTCGTCCGAAGTGCGGCGGGAAACTACGTAGCGCGCGTGATCTGTGCTCTGCGCCTGTGGCGAGACTTCGATGCTCCAGAGACCGGCCACCTGATTGGGCAACATGGAATAGCGGATATCGGTTATCCGGTTCGGATCACGCGGATCCCGGGCGACATAGCCGTTAGAGAACCAGCGAAAGCGCTCGATGTCACGGGCCTGTTGCGACTGGGGATCAAGCCAGGGGAAATCCCTATCCAGATACAGTTTGGGGACCGAATCACCGGGATAGACTTTGCTCTCTCCCAATACGCGCACCGCGTCGACGAAATAGCGGTCATCGTTTTCGTAGACGATTTTCCAGAGAATCAGGTTGGCAAAGCTGGGTTTGGCCTCCAGATGTAGCGGCTCATGACCTCGAGAGCGCGCAATTTCCCAACCTATTTCCTCCGCGCGATCTCGTTGCACAAGTCCGATCAACGGATAGGCGACGGCCCAGGCGAGTGCGATCCGGGCAAGCACGGCGTTGCGCCGAATAACCGAGGCGAGTACCAACAGCAGAATTGGCAGAGTGAACAGTGGATCGATGACTGAAACGGTGTTCCATGCAACGCGGGCATCGCTGAACGGCCAGAACAACTGCGTGCCGTATGTAGTACAGGCATCGAGCAACGCGTGGGTCGCATAACCCAGCGTGCAATAGAAAATACTTTGCCGCAGTGACAACCCGCGACGTTTGCCAAACAGCAGGTAGAGCAGCCAACCGCAAAATGATCCGCCAACCGGAATGAATATCAGAGCGTGGGTGAACTGGCGGTGATACTCGAGAAACAGCAGCGGATCCGTACTCGAGCGAATGAATACGTCCAGATCGGGCGCCATGCCCGCGAGAAATCCGAGCACTGCGGCAATACGCGCATGCGCTGGCGGCGCCACCGATTTCGGCGCTGCTGCACCCAGTACGCCCTGACTTAGCGTATCCATTTCATCATTGCTCGAATCATGTGTTCCGGCTTATCCCATGAAGTTGTCATTACCGGAAGTGAGTTCTTGACGCGAAGGCGTGTACATCAGTTTTCTGGCCATTGCGGCGGATTCGTCCCGGGCGGCACTGAAGGCCGTCGCCACTTCGCCGGTGTGCGCTCGAATGATGCGGCATGCGGCATCGCCTTTAGCACCCCGAACCCGGACGGATACGATCGCAACAATTGTTCACGATCGACCTTTGGCCGCTGCAGGTTGTCGTCGAGGCGTCCAAGCGCGCGCAACCATCTCGCCACCTGCGCCAACGAAACGCGAACATGCCAGCTACCCCCTTCAACCCTCTGCCGAATGAGCGCGGCTTGTGCGCCAAACGCCATCAAAAATCCGGCGGCATAGTCAAGAATCTGCACCGGCAACGGTTTGGGCTCGTCGCGGCCAAACGCCTGGGCTTCCGCTCTGTTCAGGCCTGTTGCGGTCTGCACCAGGGAGTCGAATCCACGCCGCCCTGCCCAGAGCCCCTCATGACCGTAAGCGCTCAAGGACACGCAAACGATACCTGGGCGTAGCAGAGCCAGATCTTCGGGACTGAAGCCCCGCTGGTCGAGACCACCCGGGCGGTAGCCTTGTACAAAGACGTGGGCGCCGGAAACGAGTAGCCGCAGGCGTCCAACATCTGCCGGCTGATCCAGATCGACGTGTGCAGAAAGCTTGCCGCGACTCGTATCGGCAATCGATTCAATGTTCGGCAACCGGGGGGAGTTGATCAGCATCACGTCGGCACCGTAGGCTGCCAACGTCCGCCCGCAAATCGGCCCGGCGAGAATGCGCGTCAGATCCAGTACCCGAACATCTTTGAGTGGCAGGTCCTGCCTGGCAACAGGCGACAACGGCGCGGTGTCCGCATCATCAATTCTTGTCAGTGAAAGTAGCGGCATTTGCGCCAGGGCAAGTGCCTGCGGGTGTGCAGCGGCTACCACCATCCCCGCTTCGGCCGCTGTCGTCTCGAAATCTTCCGCGTCCCAGTCCTGCAGCGCAGCCTGTACGTCGGCTTTCTGGTAACTGTCCGGATTTCCCGTCAGACCCAGCAGCGCCAGCGCGCCGTCGCGATGGTGATCGAAGTTGGCGTGGATCCGCACATAGCCATCCCGGCACGGGTGCAGTCCTGACAACGGTGCCCAGGCATCAGGTGCGCGACCGTCGACGGTAAAGTAACCGGTACATTCGAACTCGGCGGCAGCCATGTCGACGTCTACGTGTTGCGCCGGACCGCAGCCGGCCCACTTCGACCCCCGCCAGCGCTGCGCAGGCGATGGCGCTCTGCGCGGCGACTGCCACGTGAAAAGATGTTGCCAACGCTGGCTGGTTGCCGCTCAGCGAGAGATGATCGAGTACGTTCGAAGACAGGCTGGCGCCGGCCCAGATCTGCTCAACGACGCTTCGCGACTTTTGATTCTCGTCAGCTGCCAAATTTGTCATCGCGTGCCGCGGCTACTTGTTTCACCCGGCGAGGGTTGCCCTTCTCATCCCGATCCCAGTCCTCGTAGATATCGATAAACGTATCGAAAATTTGCTCAAGCGGCAGGTCGTCAAACGATCCCCGTTGATTGACATACTCCATATGGCGATTGCCGCGTTCGTCGAACGGGTGCATCAACGCGTCATTCGTGCCGTCGAATTCGAGGGCCTTGACGCCGAATCGTTCGCACAGCTCGATGTTGAACGCGGTGCTGAGCTTCACCCATCGATCATTGAGCAGCAATTCGGCAAACCCATGCCACGCAAAAAGGTCCGTGCCCATTGACTTGGACAGCTTCTCACTGGTCAGGTGATTGCGCACGTCTGCAAAACCGAGGCGCGCCGGAATGCCGCGATGCCGCGCGGCAGCAACAAACAGCACCGACTTGGGAATGCACCAGTTGCGATCCGAAACGGCAACACTGCTCGCACGATATGAATTAGGGTCCGCCTGCGACACATAGGGATCGTAGCGAAAACCGTCTCGAACAGCGTGAAACAGTTTGCCTGCCACTTCCACCTGATCAGTCGCGTCGCCCGCAGCGTCGTCTGCGAAATTGACAACCGCATCGCTGTCGCTGTCGATGAACCATGTTGGCGTGAGCCATTCGGGGTTTAATTGCATTGTCTTGCCTTTTGCCTGATCTACTATTGGGAAAAGTTTTTCTGTCGACGCTTGGTATGCCGCGCAAAGGCAACCGAACAGGACCGGTCACTTTGAGGTTGCCTGCCACCTTCGAGTACCTTGCACAGTGCAGGCAGTATATACGGGGTTCGGTGTGTTCCCAGCCAAGGCCCTGGCGCGTCTTTCACCGGAGTGCCCGGCCCGGTATTCCTGCGCGGCGCCTTGCGCCTCAAAACCAGTGTCGCTTGTCCACCAGCGTCAGCGGCTCCTCGCCGCGCGCAAAGCGCCGGATATTTTCCAGGAGCGTTTCAAGATGACGTTCGGAAACTCTCGGCGACGCCGCGGCGACGTGCGGCGTGATGATCACGTTTTCCATCTTCCATAGCGCATGGTCTTGCGGCAGTGGTTCGATTTCAAATACATCAAGCGCTGCGCCGGCAATTTCGCCCGACTGAAGTGCCGTCGTCAGATCGGCGAGGTCTACTATTGCGCCACGCCCAATGTTGATCAGGTAAGCCGTCTTTTGCATCTGCGCGAACTGAGGGGCTCTGAACAACTTGTAGGTCTCGGGCGTGTGCGGTGCGGCGATCACGACGAAGTCGCTTCGTCCCAGCAAATCGGGCAGACGGTCGGTCGGCCAGATCTCTGCTACGACGTCCGGAATATCCCGGCAAACAGGGTCGACGCCACAAACAGTCATGCCAAACGCCTGTGCACGGCGGCAGACCTCCGCACCAATCGCGCCGACGCCAACGACTCCAAGCGTGCAATCGGACAGATGCCGGTGTGACGAGTCGATGTTACTGACCTCGTGCGGACCGGCTGTGAACGTTGAGCGGCCCGATTCACCGCCGACCGGTTCCCAACGGGCCTCCATCTGCAGCCTGACATATGTGTGCAGATTGCGTGCAAAGGAGATCACGTACCCCATCACGTGATCGGCGATTACGTCCGAGAAAATGCCGCGCATGTTGCTCAGTTTGCACGGGTGCTCGACCAATTCGTCGAACACGTAATGCTCGAGGCTGGCAGTCGGTGATTGCACCCATTTCAGCTGTTCCGCATCTGCCAGAAGTTCCGGCGTAATCTTCCCGAAGAACGCATCGGCGTCTGCGATTTCGGTTACAGCAGACTGTTCGTCCGCCGCATTGACAACCGTCATTGCGCCCGCAGCTTCGCGGATAAGATCGAAGCGGCGCGAATCGACCGTGGGAAACATCACGAGTTTCATGGTTCTTGTCCGTTGCGTTGCCAGTAATGGAAAAATGTGAAGAAAAACTTCTCCAGGAGCAGCTTACTGTGCGTGAAGTATAGAAGATATCCACGGCTCATAATTGCCATAGCGCAATTGCCACAGCGGCGCGCATCGGTGATCGATGCCAAAGTAGATTATCTAGCTAGCGATGCGCGAAAGCAGGCGTCTGTGAGTCAAAGTGTTGGTTGTACGGTTGTTGATGCCGATGATTTACGCCACACAGCACTGTAACGATATCAAACCGGGTCTTCGTTCCAGATGACTTCACCTACAAACTCGGCTTCGAGCGCCGACTTGCGCGCGTGATCCAGCCACGACGATTCGATGCCGTTCAGGATGAGGGCTCGAACTTCCTCAGGGATAAACGAAATGTCGCTCATTAACGCGGCGTAATCCTGGCTTAGCGAGTGCCCGAACATGGCAGGATCGACGGAGTTGATTGACACCATCAACCCCTGGTCGAAAAACTGCCGAACCGGGTGGTCAGCGATAGACGGCACCACTCCTGTTGCGACATTGGACAGCGGGCACATTTCTACCGGAAGTTGCGATTCGGCGAGACGTTGCATGAGCGCCGGATCCTCGATGGCACGTGTGCCGTGGCCTATCCGGTCAACTTCCAGAGCGTCGATTGCACTCCGGACACTGTCGGCACCTGCAGCCTCACCCGCGTGGACTGTCGTTTTCAGATCGAGTTCACGAGCGCGACGGTACACCTCCGTGAAATTCTCGGGCGGGTGGTTGTGCTCTGACCCGCCCAGACCGATTCCAATAACGCCAAGCGCGCGCAACTCGGCCACTTCTGCGGCAACGTCCGGTCCCAGGTCTCGCACAAGATCAGGTATCAGCGCGACCTCAATACCCTGAACGCTATCCAGTCCGGCACGGATCGACTCGAGCAACCGGCCAGTTTCGAGGCCCTCCTGTTTGAAACGTCCGGGCGAGAAAAATGCCTCGACGTAGCGGATGTTTTCCGACTTTAGCGCTTCGGCAACGGCTGCACTAAAGAAGCTGAAATCCTCGTACTCACGGAGGAACTTGTTCTTCCAGATCCAGAGTTCGATGAAGTGCGGAAAGTCCCTGAACTGGAAGTAGTCTCGAAGTGCATCCTCATTCGGAACAATGGGGTCTCCGCCGTACTTCTGCACCAGTTGCCACAGCGCCGGAATCGGAATACCGCCCTCAATGTGGAGGTGTAGCTCCACTTTCGGGAGTCTGCGGCACCAGTCAAGAGCCGTCGTCCGGGCCGAGAAGGATGGTTCGTGATCAGACAAAGGCGGCCTCTTCGTCACATTGACCGTCTCTGGTTGGAAAGGGGGGTGTTGCGACTGTGAGCAATAATCGCTAGCTGACCTCCACCACCAGTTTGCCAAAGTTGGTCCCGGTAAATAAGCCGAGGAACGCTTCTGGGGCATTCTCAAGCCCGACAACAACGTGTTCCTTGTATTTCATTTCGCCCGACGCCAGCATCGGGCCGACGTTCTGTACCAGTTCGGGGAATCGGTGAAAGTGATCAGAGACGATAAAACCTTGCATACGAATACGCTTGACCAAAATCTGAAGCTGTAACCCGATCATGCGATCCGGTCCGGGCGGTGCAGACGTCGCGTTGTAGTGCGCAATAAGACCGCAAACCGGGACGCGGGCATGATTGTTCAGCAATGGCATGACCGCTTCCCAGGACGTGCCGCCGACATTTTCAAAGTAGACATCGATCCCATGCGGGCATTCGGCCTTTAACTGCCGGGCCATATCACTATCGTAGTGGCTCACGCAGGCGTCATAGCCCAGTTCCTTCACTGCGTACTCGCACTTTTCCTTCGCACCGGCAATACCGACAACCCGGCATCCTTCACTCTTCGCCAGTTGACCAACGACAGAACCTACTGCACCGGTTGACGCTGCCAGCACCACAGTTTCTCCGGCTTTCGGCTCGCCGATATCCATCAGGCCGACGTAGGCAGCAAGACCGGGCATACCCAGGACGCCGAGCGTATACGATGGGCGCGTTATGCGCGGATCTATTTTCCGGATTCCATAACCTGAAGAGACTTGGTAGCTTTGCCAACCCGAGTAGGATGTAACGAGATCCCCCTCTTCGAATGCGCCATTGCGGGATTCAACTACTTCGCTAACTGTGCCGCCGACCATGACATTGTTGAGCTCTACCCTGTCAGCGTAACTCTGCCCTGCACTCATGCGGCCACGCATGTAAGGGTCCAAAGAGAGGAATCTGGTTTTCAGCAGCATTTGCCCGCCGCTAAGCGCAGGGACCGGAACTTCCTCTATCCGGAAATTGCCAATCGTCGGTTTGCCCATTGGACGGGAAGCCATGACGATGCGTTTGTTCATTCTGGTTGCTGCACGCGCTAGTGGAGACAATGCCATTGCGCCCAGCGTAGCGGCCGAAGCGAGAGCGAATGTACGTCTGTCGATTGGCATATTGGATTCCTTTGATATGAAGATAACAGAACAAAATTAGACACTGCTGACATGAATACCTACGGTACCAGCATCAGCTCGAAGTATGGTGCAAGTTTGCAATAAACCGGCGGGTTTCTGAACGAATGTACCGCCACTGACGGACCGAACGCGATTGGAAATCGCCAGCATTCCAATTGCAGGATCAAATTGCGAGGCCGACTATTCGATGGCACCTGGACAGTGAAAACACCCGGTGTGCGCCAGGGAAAACCCACGCAGACCTCAATGCCGATGGCCGAGCGCTAGCGTTGCTGTCCAAAACATTCGCCATGCGGTTCAAATTCCGGATTCTCTGCCACCTTGACCCGGCCTTTTAACCCTCGGTAATCTACATTCTGCTGAAGAATACTTTCGATCCGATTCGGGATACAAATCAATCAGGAGGATTCACCAATGAACAATGGCGCGCCGACACGAAGAGACTTTCTGACCGCACTGTCTGCGTTGGGACTTTCCGGGCTAATGCCTTCGTTGTCATTTGCCCAACAGAGTATGCCGCAGCGCCAGATTCCCGGTGCGAACGAATCGCTGCCGATCATCGGGCTTGGATCGACAAAGCCGGTGTCGCAGATTGCGAATAAAGGCCTCGGTCCGATCAGCGAAGTACTGAGAACGCTGGTTGGCCACGGCGGCAGCGTTATCGACACCTGGCCGAGAAACGCGGCGAATGACGCTGCACTCGGGCAGCTCCTGAACCAATCCGAACTTCGCGAAGCACTGTTTGTCACCAGCAAGATTGACCAGGCCGGCAAGCAGGCGGGCATCGATCAGTTTCGCCAGACACTCAGTCTGTACCAGCGACAGACGCTGGACCTGCTGCAGGTTTTCAATCTGACCGATGTCGAAACACATTGGTCCAGTCTTGAATATCTGAAGGCGGCCGGAGAGGTTCGCTACGTCGGCGTGACTGTTTCAGCAGCTGCTCTTTACGAACCATTGGAGCGCTTCATCAAAAAGGAAAAGCCGGACTTCGCGCAGGTCAACTACTCGATCACAGAGCGCGAAGCCGAAAAGCGTATCTTACCGATGCTGATGGACCGTGGCATCGGGGTCATCATTAACCGGCCGTTCATGAACGGAGAGTATTTCCGGCGCATCGGACAACGGCCGGTACCTAATTGGGCGCGCGAATTCGACTGCGACAGCTGGGCCCAGTTTTCATTGAAGTACATCCTTCCGCATCCGGCGATTACCTGCGTGCTTACCGAAACCAGCAATCCGGTGCACATGGCGGAAAACGCCACCGCCGCCTTCGGACGCATGCCCGATCGCGATCAAAGAAACCGGATGAAGGCGGTAATCGACAAAATCTGAAGATGCCCTGCCCTGCCAGCTCCTGGCCCTGACCGCTTGCGTGGCTGGAAGCTGGATATTTAGCTTGACAGTCATTCCCAATTTTGATGTATTACTGATATATCACAAGGAGGACTGATGCCATGATGAGCGACCGCCAAAAGGCCTACCGGCACGAGTACCGCCGCCGCGTGTCAAATTTGTACAACGGCCCCATCCATGTTTTCGTGATTTACGCAATCGGGCTGACCGCGATGTGGATTTACGCCCAGCATTTGCACGACGTGCAATTATGGGAATGGATGATGGTTCCGGTGTTCTGGCTGGCGTGCAATATCTTTGAGTGGTATTTGCATCTTCACGTGATGCACCGGCCGCAAAAATCAAAAGCGCTTCGCGCGATCTATAACCGGCATACGCTCCAGCATCACCAGTTCTTTACCGATAGCGAAATGCGCTTTCGCGACCAGAAGGACTGGCGTGTCACATTTTTTCCGCCGTATGCACTGGTCGTATTCACATTGATCTCGATTCCCGGCGCAGCTTTGTTTTACTTCCTGGTTAGCCCGAATGTCGGTTGGTTGTTCATTTCCACGACGACCAGCATTTACCTGATCTATGAGTTCATGCACTTTTGCTGCCATGTCGAAGAAAGCTGGTTCGTGCGCAACATGCCATTCGTAAATACGATCCGGCGCCACCACACCGCGCACCATAATTCTCGGCTGATGATGGAAAAGAACATGAACCTGACTTTCCCGGTTGCCGACTGGCTGTTTGGCACATCAGACCTTGATCGCGGCTTGCTTGGCCACGTATTCAATGGCTACAGCGATAAATATCTGAAGAGAAATTTGCGAGGCCAGCCGAAAAGGCTGGACGTGGCTGCAGCGCAGCCCATGATTCCGGAAATATAGATGGTTCCGGAAATGTTATTGGTTCCCGAAATGTAATCAGACGACCACGAAACAGGAAACGACCTCATGCCAACACATATAAAGCTGATCGTGTCCGCTTTGACTCTTGTGGTCGGGGCGCTTTTCTACTATTTTGAATCACAACTCGGCCAGGCCAATGTCGCAATCGTTGGCGCCTGCCTGAGCGTTTTCATGGTGCTTGCAATGTGGATTTTCCCCGAGGCAGGCGACCGGGCGAAATAGCAATAATGTTTCTAAAGTGGACAAATGGGCGTACGTGAAAGTCTTACAGACATAGCCTATAACCAGCTGGAGGAAATGATCGCCACTCTCCAGCTGGAGCCAGGTGCGGTTTTGTCGGAGCTGGAACTGGGCGAGCGCCTGCAAATTGGCCGTACACCGGTTCGCGAGTCGCTGCACCGTCTCGCGCGCGAAGGACTAGTCACAATCCTACCGCGCAAGGGCATCCTGGTTACCGACATCAACCCCGGCAAGCAATTGCTCGCGCTCGAAGTCCGGCGCGAACTGGAGCGCCTGATGGCACGTACCGGCGCGGCGCGCAGTACTGATGCGGAACGCAAGCAATTCCGCCGAATCGCAAAAGGCATGCGACAGGCGGCGGGCAAAAATGACGACGTAAAATTCATGCGCCATGACAAGGAACTGAATGCCCTGATCGCCCAGGCATCGCACAACGAATACGCTACCAGGGCAATGCAGGCGATGCAGGGGCTGTCGCGAAGATTCTGGTACGTGCACTACAGACAGGCTGCGGATATGCCTTTGTGCGCCCGTTTGCATGCCGACCTGGCAGAGTGCATCGCCAATGGTGATGCTGAAGGTGCTGCCGAAGCCAGCGACTAGCTGCTGGATTACGTCGAGAACTTTACCCATCTTGCGTTCGCTCCCGGTCACACTGTCTAGATGCTGTCAGTGATCGGCGCGGCTAAATCATCCTATCGCATCGAGGTGCTTTGAATGAAGGAGTACGGCGGAACGCGAACAATTGATGGCATCGTCGTTACCGCCGACGGCGTAGCGCTCAACGAACGGTTCGACATTGAAGTTTTCGATGAAAAGGGTTTCGAGTGGAGCTACGAAGGCAGCGCGCCCCGTCAACTTGCACTGGCTTTGCTTGCCGATCATTTCGGGGATGCCGACCGGGCCCGCGAAAAGGTCGAGACGTTCATGACAAAGATTATCGCGAATCTCGACAATGACTGGACATTGACCAGTCAGGATATCGACGACGCGTTGACCTGATCCGCGGAACACTTCCAGATCGCGAAATTGACCCGGTCCCACAATATTGACCGAGAACGAGCAGAACAACCGGGGTCGGGTGAAACATGCGCAACGCATGGCGGCGGATCAACAAAGCGCACAACAACACCCAAAACTTCCGAGGTGATTGTGGAACCAGATAATCAGGCGAAGGCATTCGAAGAAATCAGGTCTTCTTTGCAAATCAACCCGGAGGGAAGACTAATCCTGAAGGGCCAGGAGATGGTACTTCTTCCGCGCCATTTCTTTCGCTACATTCTTCGCGAAGTGCATGACCGTGCGCCCAACGCCTTCGAGGATATCTATCACAAGGCCGGCTTCGACGGCGCGTTCAAGTTCTGTACGCGATATCGCGAGATCCACAAATGCACACCTCGGGACGCAGTTCAAGCCTATCTTGCCGAGATGAGCGTGCGCGGTTGGGGCGCTTTCAATATCGAGCAATTCATTCCCGAAAAAGGCATTTTGCATGTCGTGCTCACAGCATCTGCATTGGTACCTGATGGCGACCTGCCGTCCAGACACCTTATCTGGAAAGAAGCCATGATCGGCGCCGTGTACTCGCTGCCAAACATAACTGAACGCACAGCGCTTGCAGCAACCATGGAAGAGACGGCGGATGGGTGCAGGATTTCCGTCCGACCTGAATAAGGAACTGCGATCTACGACAAGGTTCGCCATTTGCGAATCGACGACTATTATTCACAGCTTCAGTGAGGCCGAATTCCGACTCGGGGCACTACGCCAAATTGATGCATCAAAATGATTCTGTACTATTGGAACTTCAACGGCGCTCTGGCGCGTAGTCACATTGCAGGACAGCGCGCAACGGCGTAGCAGGCAGCGGAACAACAATGGAGCACTGACAATGAGTTTGGCTAAGATCGAGGAGGTTCGGACTACACAGGTCCTGGCGCCTATACGCCGCCCACTGCGCAACGCCTCGGGCTTTATCCCGAGCTTTCCGGTAGTACTGATCGATCTTGTGCGCGATGACGGCGTAGTCGGACGTGCCTATACACAAATCTACTTTCAGGAACTACTCCCGGCATTGGAAAGCTCCATTCAGTCGCTGGCCACGCTGATCAAGGGTATGCCGGCTGCGCCGCGCGACGTTTACGACTTCCTGATGCAGCGCATGCGCCTGTGGGGCGTCAAGAATACGTTCTGCACAGCGATGGGCGGTCTGGACATGGCGCTGTGGGACGCCTACGCGCGCGGGCGCAACGAACCTCTGTATGCCACACTGGGCGCGAACCCTCGTGCACACAAGCCGTACTACAGCGTAGGTTTGTACGACGAAAACAGCGTTGTGGAAATTGCTGAAGAAGCTGTTGCTGAAAATTATCCCGGACTCAAGATCAAGGCCGGATTTCCGACGCTCGCGGAAGACCTCGCCGCGGTGCGCGCCGCCAAGCGCGTTCTCGGTGAGCGTGCCCTGATGATCGACTACAACCAGTCGCTCACCCTTGCTGAGGCCATGATCCGCTGCAAGGCACTCGATGACGAAGGCCTGGCGTGGATCGAGGAGCCAATCATCGCTGACGACTACGAAGGCAATGCCAGGCTTACTGACGCTGTGACCACGCCTATTCAAATAGGTGAAAATTTCAACGGCCCAGAAGACATGCGCCTTGCGATGCAAGCCAAGGCAATGGACTACGTGATGATCGATCCGCAATTCATACGTGGTATCACCGGGTGGCTGGAAACTGCAGCACTGGCACGCGCTGCCGGAGTGGAAATGTCATCGCACACTTTTGTCGAAGCCAGTAGCCACTTGTTGTGCGCAACGCCGACTGCCCATTGGCTGGAGCACATGGACGTCGTCGGCCAGCTTATTGTCCAGCCCTATCCACTGGTCGACGGCACGCTCACACCGCCTGATCGCCCCGGCCTGGGAATCGAGTGGAACGAAGAAATGGTGAAAAAGCACCAGGTCGGAAAAATCCAATAGCGGTTCGCAGAAAAATCGGTCGCGCATTTCCCGCCGGGCAAGCCGCTGTCTGAAACTACGGAACAACGCCTTCGACGAAATACAGAGCGCAGGTTGTAAACGTATCTTCGCGGTCATGGTGCTCAAGAAAACGGTCAACAAAAGACCGTGCTGCCTGCTCTGACCCCAGACATTCCGCCACGGACTGAAATGCAGCCTGTAGCTGGTCTACCCAATTTCTCCGCCGCTCCTCGTCGATCGCACCCGCAACCGTGAAGGTCGCGTCAGGTTCAAAATCAATCCTGATGTCCTTCAGGCCTGTGCTGCGAAACATCGAGAACATTTTTCGCCCCACGTGCGGATCTACGAGGTGCTTGAACACCCGCTCGACATCGTTCTGAAAAGAGTCATCGACCGGATAGTGCGTGACCGAAAAGCCGTCGAAGTTGCAGCACACGATCTGGCCGCCGGGACGCGTGACGCGTCGGAACTCCTCGACTGCGTGAACCGGATTGTTCACCCACTGCAACACGTACTTTGACCAGACCAGATCGAACGTATCGTTTTCAAACGGTAACGAGAATATGTCGCCTTTCTCAAAGCTGATGTTTTCAATACCTTCACTTTGGGCGCGAGCCCTCGCGTAGTCCAGGTAGTGCTCGCTCACGTCCACGCCTACCGCTCGGCCATCGGGCGCTGCCTTTGCCAGTAATCGCGTCATCGACCCGGGCCCGCATCCCGCGTCCAGTATCACCGCGTCAGTCGAAAACGAAAACTTCTCCAGATGATCTTCGATTTTTCCGATACGAGCCTGTCGCTCGAGCCGTTCATGTTCTTCATCGTATCCGATGGCATAGTGCTTTGAAGAACCTTTACTCATTCAGCATTCCTTTCTTCCGGGCAGTGCGTAACATGATGCGTGTCAGAGTAGCATGGCTCTGAACGGATATCGCGATGGTCTCGAAACTTCATTCTTATTCTCTCAAACGATTCCGGTTCATTGTTCCCTTGCCGCGACGCCCTTGTCACGACGCAGTGGGAAACAGGCCAGCCCTGACCGTTTCGCACTTTCTGCCAGACATAGCAATCGCGCATTGTTCCCTCCCGTGCCTGCGTTCATGTTGACGCAACTGGTCAACGACCCGTCGCATCCAGTCAAGCACCTGGAATCCCCCTCGCACACACTGCGGTCATCCCATTTACGACACTCGGAGGTACGGATGGACCCCCTGATTGGCAAAGCCGAAAGTGGCCCAGCCACACTAAATGCCCTGAACAACGAAGGGGTAGAAGTCGGTGAGTCTCTGCACATTTCAAGCGCAGGGCGTGACACATCTGTAGCGAAGATCATCGAATTTGAACGGATGCTGGCCACACTAGTCGGCAAACCGACGGAACTGCTCCGTTCGTTTGTGACGGGTCCCCACTCGCGTGCCAGGTCTTCATTGTCGGCTCCAATCCTGCCACATCGGCGCCTTCCGATTTCTGGAACTTCTGGGAATCAGGTAAAGGGTTCAACAGGGCTGCATGGTTCAGAGCACGCAAGCAGGACAGACAAACGGGTCCCGTCGACGCGGGCTCGGAGCATGATAACGACGAACGCGATAGCCGGCGGGTTATAAATTGGGTCCTTGAGTCTGTCACCCCGATCCGCTGCCTCGAAACCAGCATTCATTCGGCGCCGGCCGAAACGACAACAGACTTGTGGTCGCTAGCGCGACTTACCGCCCCTTTTGATTTCCTGCTCGCGAATATCAAACCTCAGGTCATCGTCGTGCACGGCGAAGACGCGGCGCGCCACCTGCAAAATATGGCGCCGACCGCTCGCATCATTCCCGTCCCCAAGTTTTCCCGCGACTGGTCGCGCGCGCATGCCTACGAACTAGGACAAAAAATCAAAGCCGCGTGTTACGACGCCCAGGAACGCATGTCGTCGGATGCGGCAGCCCAATTTGTCGGCCGAAATGCCGAAAAAACACCCGATCGTCATACCACTATTGACAAGCCTTACATCCCGTTCATGCGCAACCTTGAATCGCGCTTTCAGCGTGCGAGCGGGTTGACGAATCGCTCTGAATACAAGATCTTCTACGGCTGGATACATCCGGCACCAATCCTTCTGCTTGGCATCAACCCGGGCGGCGCGCCTTCAAACACCACCCCCGACGGGCGCATGCACAAAGACGGCACCATAGCGGCCGCTTCCTCATCGTACTTCGAGAACGACGAACACGACCTACTCGATTGCAAGTGGCGAGAAAACTACGGCCTGCAATCGCTGTTAACACCACTTGTTGGCGGGGATACCAAACTGATTCGGGACAAGGTCGTTAAAACCAACATCGCTTTTCACCGTGCGTTGAAGAAGAAGGACATCGACATTGAGCGCGCAAAAGCCGACGCGGCGCCGTTCCTGGCGGAGTTGATCAGCGTAGTCAAGCCATCGACAATTTTGCTCACCGGCGTGTCACTCGACGAATTCAACGATCAATTCGCAACGAGATCATCAGTTGTCGTTCCCGCCGAGCGGGATTCACGAATTCACCAGGTCGTTTTCGCCGCTTCAAAGTCGGTACTGCGGGCCACCGGCGACGAAGTACTCGTCGTTCAACTGGCGCATGCCTCCCACTTCGGCTGGACCTACGCTCGTTATCAGGTTTCCAAACGAATCGCGGAGATCACAAACTGATCCGGGAAGCCGGAATCAGAAATGTCTTGCCGTGCGCGCGCTCAGGGATGCGGTCCCCAGGGTGCCGCATTCAGGAGTTTCACTTCCTGGGTCTGCACCAGCGGGCGAAACTTGGGCGCGAATCCTTCGATGAACGCAGAGTAGCTGAACAAGGCTTTCCAGAACGCCCGGCGGTCCGCGTCGTCGTCGAACTTCCACATGTGCACAAGCTGATTGATCGTGCCCGTATCTGACTGGAAGTAGCCCACGAGCTTTTTGTCGAACCCGCCTTCTTTCAGCGCCGGGTAGCCAAACTCGGTGTATAGCTTGACCGCCTCGCCCATCTTGCCCACTTGCAAGGTATAGGTACGTAATTCATAGATTGCCATTGCGCATTCTCCCTTTTCGAATTGTCTTTGGTGGATCCGGGTACTCCGTATGGATTCTTCCCACGACCGGAAGCTGAAAATGGAATCAGCCCGGAAATTGCGTAACTCATTCGATCAAGCACACCTGATCGCGTCAATCGTAATCCCGCTTTCTGAAAAAAAAGCTGCACATACCAAGATCTGACCCCATGCCAAACCGATTCAATTACGTTCGAGCACCTGGCACATATTGAAAGGCAACGTCTCGGTCGTGCCATCTCCGAACTCAACCATCACGCTCATACTGCTGATGCAATTCGTGCCACGATAACTGATCGAGAAACCATTGATAACGTTTTCGGTTGCGCGAGTAGCAAATGGCGCAGGCTGATCGGTTATCCGGTAGGTCACACGCTCGAGCTTTTTCTTGCGATAGGTCGAAAGGTCAATCTAGATCGTAAAATCCTTGACCTGCTTACCACTTTCCATGATGCCCGGGATCGCTTCGGCGTGGGCTCGAACATCAATCCTGTCATCAGGCGAGTAACGCAGAGCGTAGATCTCATTTTTCAACGCGCTGGCGCTGTCTTCGAGTGTCGTAATCGTTGTCTTGCGTTGTGCGATTTGCGTCTCCAGCTCGCCCAGACGAAGCACGTTACGCCCAATCAACGTGGCGAGCACGAGAAAAATCACGGCCGCCATGACAGCTGCAAGCCTGGAGATTCTAGCGAGCCGCGCGGTCTCGACACTGTTGAGCTGCGATTTTGCCGTCATTCGCTCGCCCCCCAACGCGTGATTTTGCACTGGTCGAATTCGATTACGTGTTGCTCGCCCGTCGTCTCCAGGATTATTACGTCTACTGTGCGGAAGCAACCCCAACCCAGATAACTTACGCCGAATCCATTGCTCGGCTCGGTGCCAACCAGCGCATCCTGCAAGCGTTCACCATAGCGCCGCCGGTATTCAACCTTGCCGATCTCCCGTTTACGGTTATTCGGGATCTCGAGCCAGTAACTGAACGTAAAGAGCTGTCGACCGTGGGGATCCGTCTTACCTTCCAGTTCCACTGCTAGGGCACCGACTTCGACTAATTCTTCAAGCGGAGCGTGCTTCAGCCGATGAATCTCTTGCTCGAGTTCGGCAATGTGGATATCAAGAACTTCGCGCTGAGCCTGTTTGTCCTTGATGTCAGCTTCGAGCGTACGCAGTCCCGCAAAGCTGAGCGCAAGCGCCCCGATGACAATAAGGGCACCGAGAATGGTGAGGGGTTTCTCCAGTTTAGTGGCGACGGTCACTGGCAAATAGCTCAATTTTCCGCTGGTGCCCCAAGCAAACTCATTGTGCGATTCCACATATGAATCAATCGGCCGCAAAGTAATGCAACGGTACCACCAGAGCCAAATATCGACGTTACCTCGGCATACCCCATCTCCCCTCGGATCAGGCCGACGGCCACGCTGCCCAGCAAAATGAGCAAGCAAACGACGATGATGCAAATATAGACGACCCGTTCAACCTTGAAGAGCGCGGTTACTTCCTTCACCGCTGCGACCCGGTCGCTGAGGTCATTACTGGCCATTACACTCTCACGCCTGGTAACTGCATCACCGGTGCATCGTATGCAGTGTGCTCTGCGCGGTCAATAGGCCGATGGCCGGATCGCAATGGCGATACCGGGATTGCCTCGATGGTGCACTGGATTAATAATCGACCCGACAAGTGCCTTGGCTACTGAGCATGGCACAATTTAATCCAACACGTTCCTGGTACACACTGGGAAAATGAATCCACCTGATGAAGGTCTCCATGACGTAACTGTGTTGGCCATTGATTTCAACATCTCGACGCGATCGCCCTGTTCCTGTCTGGAGACGTCCCACAGGAGGGTATCGTGACCCACACCAGATTCGAATAGACAGGAGACAAACAATGGCGCGAGCGGACCAGGTATTTCATCTACGCGAGGCGGAGAAGGAGCTTGGATTCGCCCAGGCGGTTCGCTCCGGCAACACACTCTATGTGTCAGGCACCTGTGCGGTCGGGCTCGACAACGAAGTTGTCGCCCCGGGCGACATGCGTGGCCAACTGGAACATATTTACCGCATCATCGCAATGGCGCTCGACGCGCACGGCGCGAGCTTCGAAAACGTCGTCAAGGAGATGATTTTCGTCAACGACATCGAAGCGCTGCGCGACGCCTTGCCGATCCGCAAAACGTTCTACGCGGGCGTGGGGCCGCTGGCCGCGACGTGGATCGAAGTATCGCGCTTCATGCGCCCCGATTTCGTCATCGAGATCGAAGTCACCGCCGAGTTGCCGGGCGAATGACACTGGTACGGCCGCAGGCGGCCCCGGTTTCATCAGCGGAAATCGGCATCACATGCCTTGGACAAGTAGCAACCTTGTCGTGAGCGCGTAAGATTGAGCTGCGCGAGGCCAGTTTGCGCGCTACGTCCCTACAGTGTCAGTACGCTCGCAGAAAACTGTGAAGGTGTCCAATAGATGACCACTTTGGCAATTGATTTCTACATCTCGATGCGATCACCGTATTCCTATCTGGTGACAACCCGCCTCGCCCAGCTAACCGAGACTTATGACGTCGAGATCACTGCCCGGCCGGTCTACGCGATCGCGGCGCGCGATCCCGACTGGTTCAAAAGCCTCAGCCCGCTGTGGCTGCCCTACTTCGTGATGGATACACAGCGCAGCGCCAAATTTCTCGACATTCCGTTCGGCATGCCGCGCCCTGATCCAATCGTGCAAGACCTTGCAACCGGCGCTATCGCCGCAGATCAGCCCTACATCCAGGGTCTGACGCGCCTGGCGGCCGCCGCAAGTGAGCGGGGTCGCAGCTTTCCACTGGTGCGAGAGGTCAGTGCACTGATCTTCGATGGTACGGTCGACGGCTGGAATGAAGGCGATCACTTGAAAAACGCGGTCGCCCGAGCCGGCCTCGATTTCGACGAACTGGACGCCGCGATCACAGTCGACCCGGAACATTACGAAGCGATCATCGCCACCAACCAGGACGCGCAAAAAGCGGTCGGCCACTGGGGCACCCCGCTGATGGTGTTCGAGGATGAACCGTTCTTCGGTCAGGACCGCTTCGATATGCTGAAATGGCGCCTGGAACAAAACGGCCTGACGAGGCGTCACTAATCACCTTGAGGGCGCGGATACAACCAGACCCTCATGCCAGAAAACCAGCGCGGCCGCCGAACAAATCCAACTACTGATAGAGTTGGCCCTTGAGCGGGGAAAGAGGCCATCGCCCTTCCCCTGTTTTTTTCGATCACGGAACAATTGTGGCGATGCGAATAAGAGCCTTCCTAATTGTTGTACCGGTAGTGTTACTTCAAGCGTGTGCTTCGGTAGCGCCGCGCAACCCTGTGCCAGAGAGGCTGATCGAAGAAGCGGCAATCCAGGGCATTCCGTTAGCACGCATGTTTGGCGATGAGCGACCGACCAATTGGAGAAGCAGGGTTGCACTGATGCAGGAACAGCTATTGGCTCCAGGGGCCATGCGCATACTTGACGGGCAGAACGTTTCGGTGCTCACCGTTTCGGGTGGTGGAGCTGATGGGGCGTTCGGCGCCGGATTACTCAAGGGCTGGAGCGAATCCGGGACGCGACCGCAGTTCTGGGTCGTAACAGGTATCAGTACCGGCGCGCTGACTGCACCGTTTGCGTTCCTCGGTTCTGACTATGACGACGAACTGGAGCGACTCTACACAAGCCTGTCCACTTCCGATCTGATCGTGCGGCGCGGACTCATGACAGAAGTGGTCGACGCAACAATGGTCGAACGCATTGCACAGGAGCACAATCGGGGGCGGCGATTGTTGATCGGCACCACCAATCTCGATACGCAACGGCCTGTCATCTGGAACATCGGCGAGATTGCACAACACGGTACGGCCGCGTCGCGCCAGTTGATACGCGACATCATGCTCGCCTCCGCTTCCATCCCGGGGGTCTTTCCGCCGGTTCGAATACAGGTCAACGCGGGTAATCAAGTGTATGACGAGTTACACGTTGACGGGGGCACAAGTAGCCAGGTGTTTCTCTATCCCGCGGCAGTGAATCTTCGCACTGCTGTCGAGCGGCTTGGCATCGCCAGTGACCTGACGGTATACGTAATCCGTAATGGAATTCTCGCGCCCAATTGGTCAGCGGTGGAACCCAGGCTCAAACCCATCTTGATCACGTCGCTCGCGATCGTGATCCGGGCCCAGGGTGATGCTTCACCTGGCGATGAAAGCGTTTTATCCGTCCAAACCGCCGTTTCCATTGCTGCATGTCGACACCACATGGAAGTTCCGCGAAATGTACGAATTTCGGGGCACCATCGCGACGAAACTCGGCCTCGACTTGATCGTCCATGTCAATCCCGATGCGCAGGCGAAGAACATCAACCCGTTCACGCACGGTTCTGCAGTACATACCGATATCTGGAAGACGCAAGGCCTGACCCATGCGCTGGACAAGTTCGGTTTTGACGCCGCGTTTGGCGGCGCACGTCGCGACGAAGAAAAGTCGCGTGCGAAAGAGCGCATCTTCTCGTTCCGCTCGGCCCAGCACCGCTGGGATCCGAAGTTGCAGCGTCCTGAGCTCTGGCGACTCTACAACGCGCGCAAGAACAAGGGCGAAAGCATGCGGGTATTTCCGCTGTCAAACTGGACCGAACTCGATGTGTGGCAGTACATCTATCTTGAGGGCATATCGATCGTTCCGCTCTACTACTCCAAGCCTCGCCCAGTAGTATTTCGTGACGGCACCTTGATCATGGTCGACGATGACCGCATGCCGCTGGAACTTGGCGAGATGCCCGAGATCAAGAGCGTCCGGTTCCGTACGCTCGGTTGTTATCCGTTAACCGGCGCTATCGAAAGCGAAGCTGCAACGCTGACCGATATTATTCAGGAAATGCTGCTCGCCAAAACCTCCGAGCGCGAAGGCCGCGTCATCGACCACGACGCTTCCGGCTCGATGGAAAAGAAAAAGCAGGAAGGCTATTTCTGATGGCCCACGTCTCGGACCTCATCGCCGACGATATCGAGCAATACCTGACCACCCATCAAAACAAGACTCTGCTGCGCTTCATCACCTGCGGCAGCGTTGACGATGGGAAAAGCACGCTCATTGGACGCCTGCTGTACGAATCCAGAATGGTCTTTGAAGATCAGCTCGCGGCGCTTGCAGCGGACTCGAAAAAAGTTGGCACGCAAGACGGTGAACTGGACTTTGCCCTACTCCTGGATGGCTTGACCGCCGAGCGCGAGCAAGGCATCACCATTGATGTCGCTTACCGCTTCTTCTCGACCGACAAACGGAAATTCATCGTCGCGGACACACCGGGCCATAAACAGTACACGCGCAACATGGTGACCAGAGCGTCGACTGCCGATGTTGCCGTAATCCTGATCGATGCACGCAAAGGTGTGCTGGCGCAAACGAGACGACACAGCTATCTGGTGTCGCTGATCGGCATCCGCAAAGTGGCGCTCGCGATCAACAAGCTGGACCTGGTCGATTACTCGGAACAAGTGTTCAATGATATCGAGGAAGAGTATCGCGCCTTTGCGCAGCGCATTGGGCTACAAGACGTCACCTGCATTCCGTTGTCAGCTCTGAAAGGCGACAACATCACGGCGCAAAGCACGAACACGCCCTAGTATCGCGACGCGACGCTGATGGACTACCTCGAAACTGTGAATGTTGAAGAAGACTTGCAGCGTGGCCCTATGCGCATGCTCGTGCAGTGGGTCAATCGGCCCGATCTGGATTTTCGCGGTTTTTCCGGGCGCATTGTGGGCGGTGCATTGCGTCCCGGCGATCGGGTACGAATTCTCCCATCGGGCAAGGAAAGCGTCGTCAAACGCATCGTCACCAAGGATGGCGACCTCGATGTTGCGGTAGCAGGACAGTCTGTCACCGTCACGCTTGCCGACGAAATCGATATCAGCCGTGGCGACATTATTGCCGCCGCTGATTCGCCACCTGCGGTTGCCGATCAGTTCGAAGCCGATGTCATATGGATGAACACCGAGCCGATGCTGCCGGGGCGTCCCTACCTGCTGAAGACCGGAGCCAGGAACATCGGCGCGACGATTACCAAGCCGAAGTACAAAGTGAACGTCAACACGCTCGAACACCTGGCCGCAACGACACTTGAGTTGAATGACATCGGCGTGTGCAATCTGCACCTGGACCGGGCGATCGCGTTCGATCCCTATGAGCAAAATCGCGACACCGGCAGCTTCATTCTGATCGATCGCCTGACTAATGACACCGTCGGCGCCGGGCTTCTGCACTTCGCGCTGCGGCGTTCGCAGAACATCCACTGGCAGGCAATCGAAGTCAATAAGCAAGCCCACGCATCACTCAACGGACAACAGCCGTGCGTGGTGTGGTTCACCGGTTTGTCCAGCGCCGGAAAGTCTACGATTGCAAATCTGGTGCAGAGCAAGCTGCACGCGCTGGGACGCCACACCTATCTGCTCGACGGCGACAACGTGCGCCATGGGTTCAACAAGGACCTCGGATTCACCGAAGCCGACCGCGTCGAAAACATCCGCCGCGTTGTTGAGGTCGCCGCACTGATGGTCGATGCTGGCCTGATCGTGCTGGCGTCGTTCATTTCACCGTTCCGGGCCGAACGGCAGATGGCGCGCGATCTTCTGGATAAAGGCGGGTTCCATGAAGTTTTTGTCGATACACCCCTCGAAGTTGCGGAAGAAAGAGACCCGAAGGGTCTGTACAAAAAGGCGCGCCACGGCGAACTCATAAACTTCACCGGTATCGATTCTCCCTACGAACAGCCGGAAAACCCCGAATTTCGCATCGACACCACGACCGATACGCCAGAGCAAGCCGCCGACCGCATCGTTGCCCACCTCGGCGCAACAGGCATCCTAGAACCTCGATGAACGCACCGGTCGCAATCACCGCCCGTTTTCAATCTTCCGCGTATCCGGAAAGGCCGATTCCTTGTCGCCGGGAGGCGCAACGCGCCGGCTGGTCGACGCGTGTCCTTGCCTCGCGTTAATGGATCTGCTGAACGCGCTCGCAGGATTTCTGGTCGGCCTCACTGGCGTTGGCGCAGGTGCACTGATGACCCCTCTGCTCGTGCTCGGTCTGGGCGTAGCGCCACAGACGGCCGTTGGAACAGACCTGCTGTTTGCGTCGATCACCAAGGGTGTCGGCGTATATGTGCACGGCAGGCGCGGTTCCATCGACTGGGGTGTGCTAAGCAGACTGTGCACCGGGAGCCTGCCGGCGTCAGCCCTGACCTTGTTGCTATTGCACTACTTTCCTGACAACCGTGGATTGGGATCAATCATTTTGCCGGGGCTCGGCGTCGCGCTTTTTGTCACCAGCCTGGCATTGATATTTCAGGTCCGGCTCAATCTACTCGGGAAGCGACTACGCACCACGACACCGGAGTCGTTCAAAGGCGTACAACCAATGCTGACGGTTGCCGCCGGTGCGCTACTGGGATTCCTGGTCACACTGACTTCGGTAGGTGCCGGCGCGCTCGGGGTCGTGATGCTGTTATACCTCTACCCCTTCCGCCTCGCGCCGCCAAAACTCGTCGGCACAGACATCGCCCACGCAGTTCCACTGACACTAATCGCAGGCATGGGTCATCTTGGTCTGGGCAACGTGGACTTTCCATTACTCGGGCCACTGCTCATTGGATCGATACCGGGCATCATCCTTGGCTCCCGGCTCGGCGTCAAGGCAAACCATGGCTATGTCCGAAACGCCATTGCGGTCATGCTGGCGTTTGTTGGTATGTGGATCTTGCTAGGCAACTGAGCAGTTCGCGCCGCCGTATTCTGCTACCTCCCTGATCGCGGCTCCCGTCGCCGACAAAAACCCCTATCTGCCAAATGTCGTCTTTGGCGGCATCATGAACGCTCCGTCCGATGCGGAACGATGAACGGGATCGGACCAACGCAACCAATTGATATGACTTTGTATTCGAATGAAATCAGTGCTTCTAAAGAGCTTAGAAGCCCGATTTTGGTACCGAACAGGACCGTCTGAGAAACTATCTGCCATGCCCCGCGCCAATCGCCACGCTCTGCCTGGACTTGTCTGGCATATCACCCACCGCTGTCATCGCCGTGAATTTCTGCTCAAGTTCGTCCGCGACCGAAACAACTATCTGCACTGGCTGTATCAGGCACGTAAACGGTACGGTCTGTGCCTGCTCAACTACATGATCACCTCCAACCACGTGCATCTACTGATTCTGGATCGGGGTAATGATGTCATTGCGCGCAGCATGCAACTGGCCGCAGGTCGAACGGCACAACAATACAACCAGCGAAAAGCACGGCAAAGGGCGTTCTGGGAAGACCGCTACCACGCCACCGCCATTCAGACTGATTCGCACCTGCACAGCTGTATGGCGTATATCGATCTGAACATGGTCCGTGCTGGCGTAGTCAACCATCCTGAAAACTGGGGGCATAGCGGCTACAACGAAATACAACAACCGCCCAAACGCTACCGACTGATTGACCAGAGTACGTTAGCCACGCTATGTGCAGTCAGTAACACGCAAGCACTACAAAACACGCACCGCAACTGGATACAAGACGCGCTTGGGGATAGAACAATGCGCCGGGCGCACTGGACAGAATCCATTGCGGTAGGAAGTGAACGCTTCGCCCAAGACGTGAAGACACGACTTGGACTCAGTGCCACACACCGCGAAGTCGTGCAGGCAGAAGACAGTTACGCACTACGCGAACCACACAATGCTTATATGGGTCATTTCGGCCATGAAATGGCACCGCTAAGGACTGAAAACACCCGTATTTGGGACCTCAATGCAGGAGCATCAAATGCTTAGCGAGGTCCGACCCGAAATGGCACGCTTTAATTGGGGAAATTCATGTTCGGATTGGTAGTTGTCGCGATCATCGCGATTTATGTCGCGTCGCTTATCGCTTTCCCCATCGCGGGCTACAAGATTGCGGCGAAGTGGACCGATAGCCGAGCTAAACGCTGGTCTGGCGCAGCACTGGGATTTGCCGTAATTTTTGTTCCGGCGTTTTGGGACACCGTCCCGACGCTATCGTTGCACCGACACTACTGCGATACGGAAAGTGGGTTCACCGTGTACAAAACACTGGATCAATGGAAACTTGAAAACCCAGAAGCGTTCGACATGCAGGTTAAATCGCTCGCTCCTCAATACTCGACAGAGTTTCCGAATCGGGTGTGGTTAACCCAGAGAATCTATGTAGAAGCGTCACAGAATTCTAATTTTGCCCATGCATTGGGTCGAGAGGAGCAAAAACTTGTGGACGGTAAGACAGGGGAGATACTTGCCCGCTCGGTAAACTTTTAGCGCGGACCAAGTTGGAATCTCTTGTCTGCGGGAGGAGATCTGGATCAGTTTAGGCAGTTATTCGCACTTAGTTGGGGCAATCGGTATTGTGGCGAAGAGAGAAGTGGACCCCGAAACTTGGACCCCCGCTTAAGTGAAATCTCCATGGGGTTCAGGCCGCGCTCTTCAACGCCGTTTGTTCGAAGTACACCGCATCGGGGGGTACGCCGGTCAAGCCCAGTGTGACGACGCCGGGTATTGTAAAAACGAAAGTATTTGTCCAGTCCGGCGCGTAATGCCGCCAGCGTTTCATACGCGCGCAGATACACGTCTTCGTACTTCACACTGCGCCACAACCGTTCGACGAACACGTTGTCGATCCAGCGAGCCTTGCCGTCCATGCTGATCGTCACTTCGTGCTCCTTGAGAACGCGGGTGAACGCATCGGCCGTGAACTGCGTGCCCTGATCGGTGTTGAATATCTCGGGTGTACCGTAGCGAGGCAATGCCTCTTCGAGCGCCTCGACGCAAAAGTCGCTGTCCATCGTGTTCGACGCCCGCCACGAAAGCACCTTGCGCGTATGCCAGTGCATAATCGCCACGAGCTACATGAACCCCTTGGCCATCGGTAGATAACACATATCGCTCGCCCACACCTGGTTGGCCCGCGTGATTGTCATGTCCCTGAGCAAGTAAGGATAGATCTTGTGTCCCTTGTCTGGCGTGCTGGTGCGCCGCTTCGGCTACAGCGCCCTGATCTGCATCTGACGCATCAGCCGCTGTACGCGCTTACGATTGACCTGCAGCCCGCGTGTATCGAGTTCGTTGCGAATACGACGGCTTCCGTAGAACGGCAGCTCAAGGTGGATCTCGTCGATCAGGCGCATCAGCTCAAGGTCTTCGGCTGACACCTGTGCGCCGCGATAGTACGCTGTGCAGCGTGCCACTCCGAGTAACTCGCAGCGGCGTGCCCTGGACAGTTCGTGAGCGCTTTGAATCTGTGCTCGGCGCTCGCTCACCGGTCGCGCCCGAGAAACTTTGACAGAAAATCTTTCTCCATCGTCAGTTGCCCGACCTTGGCGTGCAGCTTCTCGATTTCGCGTTCGGTGTGTTGCGCCTCAACTGCGTTGCCACCGAACACGTCCTCGGCACTATCGACCAGACGTTTCTTCCAGTCCTGGATCTGATTCGGGTGAACGTCGAACTGTTCAGCCAGCTCGGCCAGTGTGTGCTCGCCACGCACTGCGCCCAGTGCTACTTTGGCCTTGAAGCTCGCCGTGTGATTTCTTCTCTTTACTACGTGTCATCTTCGGATCCTCTCTGTGTCGTAAAAGAATAATCCATAAGATTTCACTTATCAGCTATATTTTGGTGTCCAGCCGTTGGGGTCCACCTCTGAGGGAGCGTCACCAATGGAAGAGATGCGGCAAATGAAGCTACGAATTGTGGGCCTTTGGGGCGGGCAATGAGCGTCAAATCCTATTCTCAATTGGCACAACTTGCGGAAGCGTCGTACGCAGATCTTCGAGAGGGGAACGACGTTGAGCTTGAACTCCGTCGTGCTGCCAATAACATGCGTTTCTCGGACACACAGGTCACCGAATTCGCATCGAAATGGTCGGTGCTTCACCACTTGCCCGATACCGCGAGCGGTTTTTCCGCGACGCTTTTCGAGAGCAAAGACAACCCCGGCGAAGTCGTCCTTGCCTGTCGCGGAACTGCGGACACCATAGACGACTTGTACTTGACCGATGTTGGCGACATTGCGCTCGACGGCATTGCGATCGCGCAAGTGGTGGATCTCTATAACTATTGGAAATCGCTCACCACCACAGGAATTTACCAAGCCGCGAAACTGATTACTCTTCAGACAGAAACGGTCGCTTTGATTGACGCATTTGCCAGTTCTCAATCTGCGGGAGCGTCACTGGCCGCGCAATATCGGGCGCAGGGATTCATTATTGACAGTGGAATAGGAAGGCTACCGCTGGTACGCGGTATTGAGCTAGGTGCCTCGGACAGTCTGCTTGGGAACACAGACCTCGCGCTCGGATATGGTAAGGCTATTGGCAAAGTATTGACAGCGTCCACCGGCCATTCGCTAGGCGGGCATTTGGCGACAGCATTTAGCCGAGTGTTCTCAGGCCTGACTGTCGACGTTCTAGCTGTAAACGGCGCAGGGTTTGCTGACAACAGCAACGTGGACAACTTGTTTGCGCTTCTAGGTGGAGGGCCTTCCTTCGAGCCATCACAGATATTGAACGTTTATGTTAGCGCCGGACCGCAGCTGGTAGCGCAGGACTGGTATTTGCGCCCGCAAGGTGGGCACACGGAGATCTATACCGAATCGGCCGATTCAGGAACGACCTTTGGTCATGGTAAAGAACAAATGACCGATAGCCTCGCGATTTACGGACTGTTTGCCTCACTCGACTCCTCACTTAGCGATGCCGGTGGTTCGGGCATTCGGAAAATCACTAATATCCTTAAAGTCGGCAGCAACGTTGCTACGCATTCATTGGAGTCGGCCCTATCTGCGATAGGCAAGTTGTTTCATGTTGCCAATACGAATTTCATTGGCAACGAGTTCGATGGAAACCGTGAACTATTCTACAAAGCGCTGGATGCTATCAACCAGACGATCGCCACTGCGACCAACGGCGCGAGCAACCTCGTTGTTGTTGATCTGACGTCTGCGAATGCGGACTCCATATCACGGGTCGCATTTGCGGGAATAGACCAGGACACGCGAGTTGCCTATCGCTATGCACTTAGTGAACTGAATCCGTTCGCAGTTATCGGCATCGATTACACCGACCACAATCAGAACGGCGAGCTCGATCTTTACGATGAAGCGACCGGACAAGGGGCCATGAGTGCCCAGTACCTGCAAGATCGCGCCGGATTGTTGTCGCACGTAATCGATACGAACAGGCTGGATCGACCGGCCAACACGTTCATCGGCGGCGACGATATCATCACCGATCTGGACGGCCTTGGTGCCATACATGTCACGACCAAAGAAGGCACTACACATGTCCTGAACGGCGGCCTGCAAGTCGCCCCCAATTCCGATGTCTGGCAAAGCGTCGACGCGAATGGCGATTTCGACGGCCTTTTCACCTACCGGTACATCGCTGATGTCAACGACGGCATTTTGCTTGTCAACGGTGGCGCCATCAGCATCGAAGGATTCACGACGGGTGATCTCGGCATCGACCTTGCGGATGCCAGCACACCACCCCCACCGCCTCCCGACCGGCGCGTCGGGACCGGCTGCTTTGACGGTTTGTTCTACAACTCCCAGAACACCGGCGCAGTGACCCTCGAAGGCCTTGGCGGACCGGACGTGTTGCAGGGCGGCCGTTTTGACGACGCGCTCTACGGTGATGCCGAGGCCACATTCGCTAGTCTCGATACCCTCCCCTCGTCATCGTTGCAGGGTGATTTTGTGTCCGGTGAGGCGGGCGATGACCTGCTAGTCGGGTCAAGTGCCATCGACGTTCTCTCCGGCGGCCCCGGCATTGATCTCATGTACGCCGGCCCAGGAGACGACCTGATCTACGGCGACTTCGGTGCCGTCGGCCAGTACAGTTTCGGCGCAGGTCCGCAATGGCAGATCGTACACCAGGCCAATCCGTTCCAGACCTACGTGCTCGGCGCATTTGCGGGCGCAAACGAAGCGTCCTGGTTGGGAGGCGCCGATTTCATCAGCAGTGGATCAGGTGACGACACTGTCTTCGCTGGCGGTCAGGACGATGTCATTTATGGCGGGGACGGTGCCGATGGCGACGATACGCTGTTTGGAGAAGCGGACAATGACCTGCTCATGGGCGACCGTCCCGACCAATACCATGACTTTGTAACCAATGATCTCTACGTCCACACCGGCAACGATCTGCTCTACGGCGGTGACGGTAACGATGAACTTTGGGGCGTGCGCGGCAACGACTATTTGTACGGCGGCGCGGGCAACGACACTCTCCGCGGCGACAGCGCCACGCCCTGGTTCGCATCGCCCCCGATGGACGAGCACGGCGACGATTTTCTTGAGGGCGGCACCGGCAGCGACACCCTCTACGGTGATGGCGGCAACGACTACCTTGACGGTGGCGCGGGCGACGACACGATGTTCGGCGACAACGACGATGACACCGATCCGATGTATCACGGTGAAGACTGGATGGATGGGGGCGACGGTTGGGATTTGATGGCCGGAGGCGGCGCGAATGATACCCTGTTCGGCGGCGCTGGGCACGATCTGCTCATGGGCGATTTCGCGAGTCCGGTGGGCGGTTTTCATGGTGATGATTACCTGGATGGCGAGTCGGGAGATGATTATCTGATCGGTGGTGGTGGCGCCGATACGCTGTTTGGCGGGAGCGGAGACGATTATCTGGAAGGCGATGCCGACTTCGTTGACGCCGCGTTTCACGGTAACGATTACCTGGACGGCGGACAAGGCAATGACGCGCTGTTCGGCTACGGCGGCGATGACCAATTGTTCGGTGGCGCAGACGACGATTACCTGGACAGCAGTGGGGGCAACGACCGGCTTTTCGGCGGAGCGGGGGTAGATCAGCTTTTCGGTGGTGACGGGGACGACTATCTGAGCGGCGGTGCGGGCACAAATCATCTGGACGGCGGTGGCGGCGCAGACACTTTCCTGATCTCGGCCGAAGGGACACACATCATTGTCAATGCCGATGCACTCGACACCGTCGAATTTGCCGCCGGCGTGGCTTACAGGTTTGATAGTCCTGTCGCGCAGACGCTTGCAAACCTGATTGATGCCAGCGGCCAGGGCGAACTCGTAATTACGGGGGATACCGCGGACAACACGCTGTACGCGATGGGCCGCAATACAGTACTCGCCGGTGGCGCCGGCAACGACTTGCTGGGGCAGCCTCGGCGACGATAGCTATGCCATGAACGCCGGCGACGGTCAGGACACTTTGATCAGCGATGACGGCGGACTGGACACGCTGGTGCTCGGCACGGGCGTGAGCGTGCAGGACGTAGACCTGCGCTACGCGCTAACCGGTCTGGATACGTCCGACTTAATTATCGACATCGGCACATCGGAACGTCTCACCGTCGCCGATGCTCTGGGCGTGGTGATTGAACGCTACCGCTTCGCCGATGGCGCGGTGTACACGCACGATCAAATGGTGCAGATGCAGGGTGGACTCGCGCAGTTGGTCCTCGGCGGCGGCGCAGGGCCAGATGTGTTGATCGGCGGCGCCGGCGATGATCGGCTCTACGGCGCGGGTGGCGACGACATGCTCACCGGCGGACCCGGCAACGACATGCTCGTCGGCGGGGCCGGCGATGATGCCTATCTGTTTTACCCTGGCGATGGCCACGATACGGTGAAAGACACGGGTGGAAACGACCACATCCAGTTCGGCGCCGGGGTGGTACCGCAGAGTGTCGTCGTGTCTGTGCAGAGTACCTTCCAGCCCGGCGGCGGCGCGAGCCGAAGCTACGGCCGCGAGTTCACACTTGGCTACGGCGACCAGGGCGACACCATTGCTCTGGAAGGGCAGCTGGATGACATCGAGCTTTTGCGCTTTGCCGACGGGCACACACTCACCATGCATCAGCTCGCAGCGAATGGGATCATCTTCAGCGGTAGCGCCCGCGAGGATAACCTCGATGGAATCGGATTCACTGCCGTCTTCGATGGCGGACCCGGCCAGGATCTGATCTACGGCGGCACCGGCGACGATATCTATCGCTTCGGCCGTGGTGACGGCTATGACTACGTTATTGATCTGGGCGGGGCGAATACTGTCGCATTCGGTGCTGGGATTACGCCGAACGACGTGAGCTTCGACTTCCAGGATTACGGCGACTATGCACCGCCGTTCAGCATTCTGCTCGATCAGAGCTTCGTCAACGCCATCGGTGTGTGGCACGGCGAGACAGGGAGCATTGGCAGTTTTCAATTCGAAGACGGCCAGGTGCTAAGTTTCGCTGACCTGCTAGCCCGGCAGAACATCGACCTCAGCCCGCTACCGGTTGCAGACCAGGGCATCTACCATGATGGTGAATTTCTGATCCTGGGCGGGGCGGGTGACGACTATATGGACGACGCCGATTTGGGCGAGGTCACTTATGTCGCTGGTCCGGGCGACGACTATCTCGACGTCTACGCAGGTGACAACTATCACTACTTCTTCAACCTGGGCGACGGTGAGGACAGAATCTGGGCGGACGATAGTTCTGATGAGACGCTGTATTTCGGTGCTGCAATTGCGCCGGAATCCGTGACGTTTGAAGAATATTACGGCGGGCTCGACGTGCTGATCGGCTACGGCGACCAGGGCGACACCATCTACAATGATTACGGCAATGACGACCAAAAGATCGAACGCTTCAAGTTCGCTGACGGGCGTGTGTTTTCCTATGATCAACTGCGAAACTTCGTGGCAAATCCACCCGTGTCGGGACAGGCGTCAGGCGTGGTCTTATCCCTCACTCAGGGAAACGATGTGTTCACCGTTGGCGCCGGCAGTAGCGCGGCATTCGCTCCGGTGCATGGCAAGATCCAGGGGCTAGGCGGTAACGACACGATCTATGCCACAGACTCGAACGCGCATACGATAGAAGGCGGCCGCGGCAACGACCTGCTCTATGGTGGCGCAGGCCACGACACCTACCGGTTCAACCAGGGTGACGGGGTAGACACCATCAATGACACGGCGCGCCCTGCTGCAGGCAACAGCATCGCGTTCGGTGCCGGGATCTACTCAAGCAGCTTCAGCCTCGGTCTTGGCTCGCTGCTGTTGCGCGTGGGTGATCAGGGCGATGCGATTCACCTCACGAACTTCGACCCGCTTGACGTGTATGGTCCGCGCACGGTGGAGAACTTCATCTTCGCTGATGGCACGACGCTTAGCTACGATCAACTGCTTGCCCGCGGCTTTGACCTGTTCGGTACCGCCGGTGACGACACCATCACCGGTACCAATATCGAAGACCGTATCGACGGCCTGGCCGGCAATGGCACCCTGCTCGGTGGTAGTGGCAGCGACACCTACATCTTTGGACCGGGCTCGGGACAAGATGTCATCCGCGAAGACACCACCTCCGGCGATGTGGACACCTTGCAGGTGCTCGCCGATCCCGGCGATGTCATTGTCACCCGCGAGAACGACAACATCGTCGTACATCTCACCGGAACAACCGACCGGGTCGCGATTGACTGGTTCACTAATCCCAATGCGCGCATCGAACAAGTCTCGTTCAACGACGGCACGCTCTGGGACGGTGCGACACTGGAAGCGCGGATTCAGGCCCAGGTCAATCAGCCGCCCGTTGTTGCCAGCGCCATTGCCGATCAGACAACGGACGAAGACGCTACATTCAACTTCGCCGTACCGGCAAGCACGTTTACCGATGCGGATATCGGCGACACGCTGGGCTACGCGGCAACGCTGACCAACGGCAGTGCGTTACCTGCGTGGCTGGGATTCGATCCAGCTACGCAAAGTTTCGGCGGCACGCCGACCAATGATGAAGTGGGCACGGTGAGTATTCGTGTGACGGCAACGGACAGTGGTGGATTGAGTGTATCGGATGACTTCGATATCGCCGTGTTGAACATCAACGACGCGCCGGTTGTCGCAACCGCGATTGCCGATCAAAGTGCGACCGAGGACGCGGCCTTCAGTTTCACGCTGGCTGCAGATACGTTCCGCGATGTGGATGCCGGCGACACACTGGCGCTATCGGCAAGTCTGGCAGACGCCAGCGCGCTGCCGGGCTGGTTGGGTTTCGACAGCGTGAGCGGCACCTTCACCGGTACGCCCGGCAACAACGATGTGGGCGCAATCTCGATTGAAGTGACGGCCACTGATGGCAATAACGCCGCGGTATCGGACTTTTTCGACTTGTCGGTTATCAACGTCAACGACAGCCCCCATGTTGCCAATGCGCTGGCAGATCAGACGACGGACGAAGATGCAAGCTTTAGCTACCAGGTGCCAGCCAACACCTTTGCCGACATCGACGCCGGAGACGCTTTGACTTATTCGGCAACGCTAACGGATGGCAGCGCACTACCGGGCTGGCTGAGTTTCGACACGGCAACACGCAGCTTCAACGGGACGCCGACAAACGATGAGGTCGGCACGCTCGGTGTTCGCGTGACAGCGACCGACACTGGCAATCTGAGCGTGTCGGATGACTTCAATATCACGGTCGCCAATACCAACGACGCACCCACCGTTGCCAATGCGATTTCCGATCAAAGTGCGACCGAAGACGCATTGTTTAACTTCCAGGTGTCGGCCAACGCCTTTGCCGACATTGATGTCGGCGATACGCTGAGCTATACCGCGACGCTAGCTGATGGCAGTGCGTTACCGACCTGGCTGTGGTTTGACGCGAGCACACGCAGCCTCAGTGGCACACCAACCAACGATGAGGTTGGCAGGATAAGCATACGGGTCACCGCCACCGACACTGGCAATCTGAGCGTGTCGGACGAATTCGAACTCACCGTCGCGAACACCAACGACGCACCGACGCTTGCCAATGCGATTGCTGATCAGGCTGCAACTGAAGACGTTACATTCAGCTTCACCCTGCAAGCCAACGCCTTCGCCGACGTCGATGTTGGCGACACGCTCAGCTATGCCGCAACCCTGGCCGACGGCAGCGCACTGCCCGCTTGGCTTGCATTTAACCCTGCCACCCGCAGCTTCAGCGGCACGCCTCAAAATGCCGATGTCGGCAGTATCGATGTACGCGTGAGCGCCACCGATGTGGCCGGCGCGGCTGCAAGCGATGTATTTGCGCTCGGCGTTGCCAATGTCAACGACGCACCCGTCGCTTATGCAGATGCGGTGCAAGTTGCCGAAGGCGCATCCACCGCCAATCTGGTGGTCACCCTGCTCGGCAATGACCAGGATGTGGACGTTGGCGACAATCACACCATCAGTGCAATCAACACCGCGGGCACATTAGGCACGGTCGTTTTCGACGCATCAACACAAGTACTGGCCTACAGCGCAGCAGGTGCCGCGTTCGACGCACTGGGCGCAGGCGCAAGCGCGACCGATACATTTGCCTATACCGTGGCTGACACCGCTGGTGCGACATCGATCGCTACTGTCACACTCCTTGGTCAGTGATCGTTACACAAAGATTGCGAACAACTATGGATACAGGAAGTATAAACGCGGTTCCCGCCCTTTTTGCAATCAAGCCCTCTGAACAATGAAGAGGCTTGAGGCACCGGCAGAGTGGCTCACATTCGAATGCGCTTCTACAGCTCTACTAGAAATACTCAACGATTTGGTTGTTTGAAGCGATGCGGCGTATAAGAAACTGAGATACGAAATTTTCCATGCTGCCCTGCGAAATGGCAGCGCCCACCAACTGTACAAGGAGATCAATCATGGACAAACGCGCAATCAATCCCTCAACCTGGTTGCTTCAGTTTGGCATCAACCAAGGCGTGAGGTAACTGGTCCTGAACGTACGCTTTATCTTTCCGGGCAGACGTCAACCAACGGCGACGGAGAAGTGATGCACGCGGGAGAGTTGGCAGCACAATTCAAGTACGCGTGGGAGAACCTTGTGCAGGTTCTGAAAGAAAGCGGCATGGAGCCGGGCAATATTGTTCGATTCGGCGCGCATCACGCACTACTTGCGGGAAATACAGCCGGCGTCTTTCGATTTCGTCCTCTTCACAGCGCAGCTTTTCGGCGATCTCGGCCTGCGATGGATCCCGCCACAAAGCATTCGATCTAACGACGGTATAAACAGGTCTTTCGTCGATCGTATATCGAAGCGGCAACACCACGCCGCCTTCCGGCGCTTTCATTCCCGTTGCGCGAATGTGCTCCGCGCACTCGCTAAACGATCGAAAGCCCAGGCCCCACCTGGTCTTTATCGGCCCCGGCGGTGCGCCTTCAATCTCGGCAAGGAGGCGCTGGCCTTCGCCGCTGTCGATTTGCCGTAGTGCGGCTTCGGTTGCCGCAGCCGTGCCCGCGTCACCATTGACGTCAAAGGACATGTAGGACAGGCCGCCATTCGCGGCCACAGGCGCCGGCTGGCCTTCGGTGAGTTCAAGCGATGGTACGAAAACCCCGCTATTCTCATTGACGCGTCTGGCTTCTTCTTGCAACTGGGGCATCAGATGTTTCTCCGTTGATCGCGTACGATACGCATACGATACTGGGTGTGCTGGCAGAGGTCAAAATCGCCAGTCGTTCGGCAGCAACCGCTGGATTTCCTGAACGCCGGAACACGCCGACGCGTTATGCAAAATTTGAGGCTTCACCAGCCTTGAACGTGCCGCCCGAAATGCCGAAATGATGCTTGCCCCGGTGCTCAAGACAATCTGCGGCGTGCCTCGCCACGAAATAGACTCTGGCTGGTATTGTTTAGTCTTCCGAGGATCAAGACTTGATTGAAAAAACAGTAAAAGGCGCAGGCCGCGTAGCGCGTACCGACGCCAAAACAAACCCAAGGAGGACCAAATGAGCAATCCGGAAGTTGGACTGATTGTTGGCGGCGGGCCAGGCATCAGTTCCAGTTGTGCGCGACTGTTTTCGCGAGAAGGCATGAAGGTGGCCGTCGCCGCCAGAAATCCCGACAAAGACGCGCTCAAGAAACTTGAAGCTGAACACAACGTCGCACTGATCAAGTGTGATGCTTCTGATCCGGGCTCCGTGGAGGCAATGTTCAGGCAAGTCTCGGATCAACTGGGCGCACCGCGCCTGGTCGTACACAACATTGACGGGCGGCCGCGCGAAGTGTTTCGCAAAGCAATCACTGAAGTTGATCCCGGGCCATTCATGCAAACCTTGACCAACTCGACCTTCAGCGCATTTCTTGTTGGCCAGCAGGCGGCCCGGCACATGCTGGACCTTGAAGGAATTGACGGACACCGCGGCACCATTCTTTATACCAACGCAAGCGCGGCAACCAAGGGGTATCCGAAAAGCGGTGCGTTCGCTGCCGCTTGTCACGGCAAGGCCGGCCTTGCCGAGAGCATGGCCAGAGAACTCATGCCGCAAGGCATCCACGTTGCGCAGATCCCCATTGATGCCGCCATTGGCCGGCGACAGGAAGATGGCACGCGCGCGCACTGGCTGGCAGGTGAAACCAAGGACGACAACATGGCCGACCCGGATTGCATCGCGGATGTTTACCTGCAAATTCACCGGCAACACAAGTCGACGTGGACCTTTGAAGTAATTCTCAGGCCGTGGACAGAGAACTGGTAAATCGAGCGTGAGAACTTCAGTCGAGCGCCGCTCTTGTTGAGGCTGGCGCCCGTTTCCTGCGCACAGAAGAATATGGGGCAGGCCACGAAACGTAGCCTGCCTTTACCCCATCCGCTTCAACTGTCGTGATGCCTTCCGGAGAAAGTTCGGCGGCGCGAAGTAAACGGAGCGCGCCACTGACGCAAATCGATTGGCTCGTATCGATTGGCTGTAGCGGGGATTATTCGCCCATTTGGGACTGCGTGTAGTTTTCGATTCCGACCTTGTCGATCAACTCAAGCTGCGTTTCGAGAAAGTCGATGTGCTCTTCTTCGCTTTGCAGAATGTCTTCGAACAACTCTCTGGAAACGTAGTCGTTCGCCGACTCGCAATACGCAATCGCCTCCTTGAGCGCCGGGTGCGCCTGCATTTCGAGTTTCAAGTCGCAGCTAATACATTCCTGCAAATTCTCTCCTATGAGCAACTTGCCAAGGTCTTGCAGGTTGGGCAGCCCTTCCAGAAACAATATGCGCTCGATGAGGCTGTCTGCGTGCTTCATCTCGTCAATTGATTCCTTGTACTCATATTCCGCGAGTCGCCCCAACCCCCAATTGCGAAACATCCGCGAATGCAGAAAATACTGATTAATCGCAGTCAGTTCGTTTTTCAGAATCTTGTTGAGATGTTGGATAACCTTGGCATCACCACGCACGACAGTACCTCACGCAAAGAAAGACGCAATTATACGTACCCTTGCGTCGCTATTTTGTGAGGCTGGTTTGCGAGTGCCAGAAGACTGGCTTGTAAATGCTTAGGCGGTGTCAGTTAACGGCTCAAACAAAGAGCCGGTTGCCGCGCGCGCTTCGACGATGACTTGCTGTGCGCATTCAGCGCAGCGCCCGCAACAGGTTGCAACACCAAGTTCGGAGCTCAGCTCATGCAACGTATCCGCGCCACCGCACACAGCGTCGCGAATCTGATTCTCGGTTATTCCATTGCAGACACAAACGTACACGTCCCATGAGCCTCATCGAGAAGACGAATTGCAAGCCTAAATCATAATGAGAATGATTGTCAATACAGATGTTCCGTCCCGGGAACAAAAGGCGCGAACAGACGTTTTCCTCCATATTTTCCAAGGCTTAGCACTGGTTTGGCAGTGCAATCAAGCCGCTCGGGGCAATCAGCCGGGAACGGGACACAAAGGAAAACTGGCTGATCCTATCGGGGGCAGAACGCGGGCTGTAGCCTTGCGCTGCTCAACAGCGCTGGTCGCCGAGTCGCGAATCGTCCGATGCCTCGCAATTCGACATGCGTGAAGCGCGAATTCAGGCGCTAATTCGGTTTCCTGGGAATTTCTGAGGCATCACCATATCCAGCCTCGTAAGGCTTCGGCAGTTTGTCTTCCATTCTTCAATCCTGCCTGATGGCTGAAAGCTCCTGCTCGTGATTGAACAGCATCTCCAGCGCGACCTTGTACGTGTGAAACGCGCGTTGATATCGGCCCTGATCCGGAAACAAGGTGTTTATGTATTCCATCACCAGCGAAGTAGGCAGACCAACCAGTGAGCTGACGATTGCCACGGAAGCACCCGCCTTGATATCTCCACCCTGACTCAGTGCCAGATAAAATCCCGCAAAAGTGCCGATGATTCCGAGCAAAATGATCATGAATGGCGCGCGGCCCAGGAGTCCGCCAATGTCCTCCGATTCGAAGAACTTGTAGGTCGTCGCAAAGTGCGGATTTCGGTCCAGTGCGATACGCGAGATAATTTCGTAGTCTGGCGCCTGCCGGTATCCCTGATCTTTCAGCTCGTTGGTGGTCAAGTCGATAATCGCAGCCACGCCATTGACCATATCGAACCATCTGTCCAGCAGCTTGGGCTTCTCGCCGCTGACCAGCTTTTTCTCCACCAGGTCTTCCTGTGTTTTCTCCAGCAAGATGTTGGCTTTGGTATCGAGTTTGCGCGCGTTGAGCTTGAGCTCTTCGGCCGCCTTGATCTTGGCCCGCAGTTCCTCAAGATAGCGATCCTTCCCCGAATACAGCGAAACCGGAATGGCCAATTTGGACGCCGATAACATCGGGTCAAAATTTGCGGCAAGAGCAACTTCGGTTTGCTCGCGCACGCTATCTACGAAAGGCAAGTCCGAAGGCGTGGTCTGCACTTTCTTGTATTCGAAAACCGCGTAATAGAACGCCGTCGCGAACCTGTTTAGCGACGCAATCTTGTAGTGCAACCCAAACTTGAAAATGCAAAATACGACAAAGCAAAAGAAGATCGATCCGATAAAGAACCTTCCGATTATTTGATTGGTGAGTTGCATTTCAAAGAAGAACAGGAAATACACTGCCGCTGCGCTAAACACCAAAAATACATACTTGAACATTGTTGCTCCCTAATCCGGAACTACGGATTAATGTGGGTTTTCAATTTTCCGAATACAGCCGGAATTCCAGAATGGACGCCTGCTCTTTCTTGCAGTCGTACTCGATACAGGCTGCCCTCTTGCCAACCAGTTCACTGGGGACGGGCGTTGCAGAACGGTATCCCAGCGCTTCAACACCAAGATCCGCTTTCAAGTCGGCGCGATACTCGTAATCACCCATTTCATCGCTATTAAAGATGAAGGTGTACATGGCGAGCGCGCGATCGTTACTCAACTTCAAGTTGTTCACGCGCCTCTTCCCCTTCGGGAGAGGTATCGTTGATGTCGAAATAGCGGCCCCTGAATACGGGCGATGTCAATCCGGAAATCTTGAGCGACTCAACCTGTTTGGCTGCGCCCTCATTCTCATATATGCTTTTTGCATACCTGGGAATCATCTCCCGCAGCAGATCTTTCATACTGTCCGAGAGCTCGGCGGATCCGCGCACGAAGTAGGATTCCTGAAAGTTGATCCTGACCTTGCCGGTCTTCTGGTCGATATCCACGTCTCCGCTATCGGAGTCCTTAAAGTTCTCAAGAAGGTTGTCGACGATTTGCTCCCTGACTTTTTCAGCCTCTTTCCTGGCCTGCTCCGCTTCGAGAAACGGTTGCAGTTCCTCATCCTTTTCTGCCTCGAGCTGGGCCAACTGCTGCGCCAGTTCCTGCGCGTGTTCGGCTTCGACTTCCACCTTGGCCTGGTCCTTGGCCGCCTGCAGGAATTCACGCTTTGTTTCCTGTACATTTTGCGCCTCGAGCCGCTCTTGCTGGGCAGCCAGCTCTTGCGCCAACGCCTGTTCAGCTTCTGCAGCTGCCTGCTGCCTGGCCGCGTCCGCGGCGGCCTGTGCTGCCGCGTCAGCCGCAGCCAGTTTCTGCGCTTCAAGCTCGGCCTTTTGCTGTTCCAGAGCCTCGGCGCGTTCCTGCTCCGCCTTGGCTAGCGCCTGTTCCTTTTCCTTTTGTTGCCGCTCGAGTTCTCTCGCCGCTTCCGCCTCTTTGGCCGTAATGGCTTGCTCGAACTGTTCTTTGGCCGTCGTTACCTCTGCTTCCTTTTCCTGCTCCAGCTCGGCGACTTTGGTTTTCAGTTCTGCTTGCTTCTGTTCTTCAACCTCGGTCTCCTGCTTTTTGACCTCGTCTTCGTGCTCAGCTTCAAATTTGGCGACGACTCGCTCATACTCGATCGCCGCCTGGCTTTGTTGCTGGGCTAGCATTTCGGTGAATTGCGCGACCAAGTCCTTTGCCTTCTGCTCTCGCTCTGCTTCGATTTGATCCAGCGATTTTACGGCACTGTTTGTCAAAAGCTCTCGTCGCTCCTGCCGGGCTTGTTCGGCTGCGGCAACCTCTTCCTGCAGCTTCTTATAATCTGCAGCAATCTTCTCAATGGTCTCCTGACTTTTCTCTTGCGAGGCAATGATTTCATCGCTTGAGTAAATCATGAACACGATCGCCAACACGGCGAACAAGTCGACCATCGGAATGAGAGCTTCGGTGGTTTTCGATTTGTTTGTTTCGCCTTGTGCGGAAAACATAAGTTGCAGTTTTGTTGTTTACGGAATCCGTCGTCTTCGAAGCTTCGCCCGGATCGGACAATCGTGGTTAAGCGGGGCCGTATTAAACAGATCGAATTCCTTCACACTCGCGACTTGAGACACGGATAGACCGATCTCAAAACACCGCTTGTGTCAAAAGGGATTCGACAAGTTCCTCGGTTTGCTGCTTCTGAGACAAAGCAATGACGGGACCATCCATCGGACTGCAATCACGATCGAACTTCGCCGGACAGTCCGATGAACGATCAGCCCGCAGATACAGGAAACGTCGCGTGCAGCCTTAACTGGTGTGTCTTAAGAATGTATGAAGTGATATGACCGGGCTGCCTGAAACTGCTGAAATGCGGCTACCGCGCTCTCTGCTCTGTCCTCACGCGGCAGACCGCACCGGGTTCGGTCCTGGCTACCGCAACGCCGCGCGACCGTCGTGCGCACATCGATACCGGGTCGCGACTCCTGGCGCGGCGGTCTTTACTTCGGAGCCGAGGTCGTCGAAAGGGTCAGCGGACTCTGGCCCTTTGGAGCGCGTTACCGCTCAATATTATCTGTAAAGTTTGCAACGGCGGACTCGATCAGGGCGCCGTCGTGAGTGAGCACGAAAAACCTGTAGCCCTTCTTGATCAACGCATTGGTGTTTTCCGGTGATTGGCCAAGTCCGCCAAGCGCGATACGGCTTTTGAGAATGGCGTTTTCTGCTTTGGTAAGTGCGGCGACAAAATCCGGATGATCGAGTTGACCGGTAATGCCCATGGATGCCGAGAAGTCGAATGGGGCAATCATTGCCACGTCAATCCCTGGCACCGCCAGGATCTCATCGATGTTTTCCACCGCCTTGATATGCTCGATAAGCACAATGGTCAACAGGTTGTCATTGGCTTTTTCGATGTATTCGCCCATCGACAAGTTCCATCTGACAGAAGCCTGGATTGGCCCAACACCGCGGATACCTTCAGGCGGGTAACGCATGCTCCTGACGGCCAATTCTGCCTCCGCGGCAGTCGTCACTGTCGGGAAGATCACGCCGAAAGCGCCCGCATCAAGGACCTGCTTGACGGGAACCGGATCAATCACCGGAACCCGCACAACAGGCGTACAGTCGGTGCCGGCCGTAGCAGTGATCATCGATTGAGCCGATGCAATGTCGATCGGACCATGCTCCATGTCGATCATCATCCAGTCAATGCCCGTGCGGGCCAGCGTCGCCGCGAACTGGGTATTCGGGATCGTGGCCAGAACACCCAATACGGTCTTGCCAGATTTTACTTTTTCCTTGAGGGGGTTCATCCGGTTCGCTTCCTTTAGTCTCAGTGCTCACAAACGTGAATGTGGTCCGCTTCCGGCGCTTTGTTGGTGCGAGTAATACGATAGCATGCACGCAATGAATGGTGGCCCGGTATATCCTTGACCACTTCCAGAATCTCAATACGTGCGATAGGGTTGCAAGCCTTTCTCGGGTTGTTTATCCATTACGGCGCTTTCAGGAACAAGATATGAGTGAAACAAGCAATGAATTCGGGCAAACCATCGGATTTGCGCTACCCGACTGGACGCCATGCGAACATCCCCGCGGAGCACAGTTGACGGGCAGAATGTGCCGGCTCGAACCGATCGACAGCGAGCGTCATGCGAGAGATCTCTTCGAGGCTTTCTCGCTGGATAGCGGCGGCAACTGGACGTATCTTCCTACGGTCCATTCGATCGGGAAAGTGACCTTCGTGACTGGATCGACTCAAATTGCCTGGGCGATGACCCATGCTTTTTGACCGTTATCGATCTGAGCACCAACAAGGCTGTCGGTGTCGCCAGCTATCTGCGCATCGATCCCGCAAACGGGGTGATTGAAGTTGGCCATATTCATTTTTCGCCACTGATACAGGGCAAGGCTATCGCAACCGAGGCCATGTATCTGATGATGCGCCAGGTGTTTGAAGTGTGGGGCTATCGACGTTACGAATGGAAATGTGATTCCCTGAACAAACCTTCGCGTAACGCAGCCGCGCGCTTCGGATTCGTGTTCGAAGGCATTTTTCGGCAAGCAGTCGTATACAGGCAGCGCAACCGCGATACCGCGTGGTACGCGATCATCGATCGTGACTGGCCGGTCGTGAAAGCGGTGTTCGAAATGTGGCTGGACCCGGCGAACTTTGATACCGACGGAAATCAGATCGAGCGCCTTTCGCAGAACATGCAGCGTGCAATAGCGGCGCAGCGCTAGACAATCGAGACAGGCATCTGCTGGATGCTCTTTAGCCCGGCGAAGGCAACGGAGGAAACAAGATGGACCGACTGAAAGGAAAGACTGCGCTCATCACCGGGGCAGCGCGAGGACTCGGGGCAGCAATCGCGACGCGCTATCACGAAGAAGGCGCACGGGTGCTGATCAACGATCTTGACCCGGCGTCTGCGAGCAAGACCGCACAGGCGCTCGATGGACTTGCATTTGCGGCTGACGTCTCCGACGCGAAAGCAGTCAACGCGATGTTCGAGGCGGTCGATGCACAAGTTGGAAAGCTGGACATTCTTGTCAACAATGCCGGTATCAGCGGTCTTGAAGGCAATTCTGATTTGTGCAGGTGCGCACGGAGCGCTCGCAGCGTCAGCAAGAGGAAATTGCCGCAGGTGGACCGATCGAAACGCATCTGGACGTTACGATTGACGTGACAGATGAGGCCTGGCACCGAATGATCGGCGTGCACCTGAACGGCACATTCTTTTGTACCCGTGCCGCCTTGAAGATCATGAATCGCAACCGCAATGGTGGCGCCATTATCAATATGGGGTCAATCATGGGCACTGCGGGCGGCGAAGCATCGCCGCATTACTCCGCAGCAAAAGCCGGCATCCTTGGATTAACACGAGCACTGGAACGGGAACTCGCCAGTCGCCAGATTCGCGCCAACGCCATCGCCCCGGGCTGGATCGACACAGATATGACGGCGCCGTTAGGGGCGCTGCGCGAAAAACTCGCAAACCTGACAGCGATGCGACGGTTTGGTGACGTGGACGACATCGCATGGGCAGCGGTGTATCTCGCGTCCGAAGAAGCCAAATACATGACCGGTCAGGTGATTTCGCCAAACGGGGGATACGTGATGAGCCAGTAGCGGCTCAGGGGTAATCTAAAGTGGTTATCCAAGAGGAAAAAGGCCATCCAGGCAGAAAGCAAGACCTGACTAACTCTCCGGAGGAGACTATTCGGTTGAGCACCCCGATTTCTCGTTCTTTTGAGAAAGCGACCTACGGCCGGATTTTTCGGCGCATCGTCCCGTTTCTTTTTTTGTGTTACCTGGTCGCCTTCCTCGATCGCGTCAATGTCGGTTTCGCCAAACTTCAGATGGCCAGCGACCTGCAGTTCAGTGACGCCGTCTACGGTTTCGGTGCCGGCATCTTTTTCATCGGCTACTTTGTGTTCGAGGTTCCGAGCAACATGATTCTCGAGAAAGTCGGCGCGAAGATCTGGATCGCACGAATCATGATCACGTGGGGCATTATTTCCAGCTGCTTCATGTTCGTTCAATCCGAGTTCTGGTTCTACACGTTGCGTTTTCTGCTCGGCGCAGCAGAGGCCGGTTTCTTTCCCGGCGTCATCCTGTACCTGACCTACTGGTTTCCGGCATCTCGGCGCGCTCGTGTGACGGCACTGTTCCTGACCGCCGTTGCGATTGCAAACATAATCGGTTCACCGCTCTCGGGCGCGATCATGCAGTACATGGATGGCCTCAACGGTTGGCGCGGATGGCAATGGTTGTTTCTGATGGAAGGCATTCCTTCGGTACTACTCGGTTTTCTGGTGCTGGCCCTGCTCGACAACGGACCGAAACAAGCGAAGTGGCTTAACGCCGAGCAACAAAACCTGGTCATGACGCGCCTGCAAGAAGACGAATCTTTGAAACAACGCTCCGGGCACAAGCACCGTTTTCTGGACGCTTTCAATGACATGCGCGTCTGGTCATTGGCAATCGTCTACCTGTGCGTGAATATCGGATTCTATGCAGTGAACTTCTGGATGCCGACCATCGTTCAGGAACTCGGCATCGATCAGACCGACTTCATGAAAGTCGGTCTGATCGGCATGATTCCGTGGGGGATCGCGGCAGTTGCCATGGTTGTCGTCGGCAGCAACTCGGATCGCACCGGTGAGCGCCGCTGGCACACTGCAGTTTCGATGCTGGTCGCAACGGCCGGCCTGCTTGCTCTGGCGCTTGTTGGCAACGCACCCGTTGCGTCGATTGTCGGGCTGACGCTGGTAACAGGCGGCCTGCTGTCTACAGTTGCAACTTTCTGGTCGTTGCCTACCGCGTTCCTGTCCGGCACAGCTGCCGCAGCCGGTATTGCGTGGATTAATTCAGTTGGCAGTCTCGGCGACTACTTCGGGCCCGACCTGATCGGCCGCGTCCGCACTGCTACCGGTTCCACTGAATCAGCGTTCTTTGCTCTGGCAGGTATTGCACTGTTCGGTGCGATCATCGTGCTTGCGATGAAG
>CATOSA010000069.1 GCA_951812315.1 uncultured Burkholderiales bacterium | reverse complement strand
CCAGGGCGCGTGTGTCCAGCGCGGCCAGCGCCTGATCATCGAGCCAGTCGCGGTAGTCAGCGAGCGATCCTGTCTGGTTTGCCTGGGCGGCCAGCCCGGCCACCCAGGCATCAGACTTTGGGCCGAGGGCCTCCCGGGTCTGCCTGGCCAGCGGGTCATCATCCGGCTCGGCGAGGGCGGCCTGTTCAGGCGCGGTCGGCGGTGCGGCATTCGGGTTTCGGTTAGGGCCTGCTGGCGAGGCGATGTCCTCCACCAGTTCAAGCCCGTAGGTCGCCTTGATATAGGCGGTATCGGGACGCTTACCCATCATGCGGATCACGATCTCGTCGCGCTCGGCCTGGACCTTTAAGTCTGGCGCATCGTCGAGCTCACGTTCCACGCGCGGGTAGGCCGCCCCCGGAAAGTTCCAGTCGACGAGCCAGCGAACCACCGAGCGATTAAAGCTGTCGCAAATGAGCCGGGCATCGGCGGCGATGATGTCATCGCGCACCGACAGGTGGACCTCGCCCTGGGCCCGGGACGCGCCGTTATCGGTGGTCATGGTCTGGCCAATCACGACCTTGCTGATCGCGGCATTAAGCCGGTCGTACAAATCCGCGTAATTGCCCCGGCCGCTGCGGGCCGCCTCTAAGAGTTCCAGCTGCAGGTGTTCGGGGATCGCCACGGTGCTCTCGTGTGCAGATGATCAGTCATCGGTTAATCCTCTGTTGTGTTATGGGTCAGTAGATGGGCCGGCACCTGCCTGAGGTAGCGCCCCGGGCTGAACAGAAACTGCTCAAAGGTGATGCCAGGCGCTCGCGCAAGCGCAGCCGCACAAACGGCTCCGCCCAGCGCTCGATGTAGGCGTCGCTATACATGGGCGGCCTCGGTGTTGTTGAGTTGGTGCTCGCGGCGTGCATCAGCGCATCCCCAGCCGTTCGGCAACGCGCTCCTGCGCGGCCAGCCGTTCGGCCTCGCGCTCAATGCGCTCGGCAAAGCGCGCATCGCCCGCCGCCATCAGCACGTCGAGAATCCTTTTGGCCTGGGTGCCGGCTCGCGGGGCTTGCAGGGCGCGCGGCTTGTCGTCAGCGTACTGGCGCACGACCTGGTAGTAGGTATCGAGCATGCTGTCGATGAGCGCGCTCGCATCAAGACCGATCTGGATGTGGCTGGCATAAAACGAGGTCGCCAGTGCGCGTGGGCTGGCGATCTGGCCTTGTTCATTCAGGGCAAAGAGGTCAGCTTCAGGGGTGCAATCAGGGGCAGAATCTGAATCATTGGCCGAGTTATTCAGACTTTGGGCTTGTTCTGCCAGGGCTTTGATGTACGGCGAGTCCTCGACAGGGTCCGGTCGTGGGATGTCGGCTGGCCAGTCGAGGTCGAGGGGCCAGTGGTCGGAGAACCATTGGAGGATGTTTGCGAACACTCGCTGGGAAAGAGACCCACCGCGCCCCAACCTATGCACCAAGCGGCTATCACCGCTGCACAGTCGGCCGACGGTGGTAACCATCCTAGAGGTCGATTCCGAATAGCTCTGAGCTAGGCTCAAAACTATCGTTTCGCGTGGAGTGGAATACATACCACTTAATATAATGGTATATATTCCACCAGTCAAGCGGGATGCTTTCCGTGGTATCTTTACCACGATGAGCTTTGAGAAAATTGTTAGAGACAGGCTCCGCGAGATTGGTATGTCCCCGATCAGGGCTGCCATTGCAAGCGGTTTGCCGCGAGACGCGATCCGATCAGTTTTGCGCGGGCACCCTCCCTCAATAGACAGGGCGCAAGAAATAACCAAGGCCCTTGGCTTAACGTTGCAGATTTACCACGATCAAAATAGTAGCTCCAAAGAAAAAAGTTTTCAGATGCAGCGCGTTGGCGATAATGTTCGCCCGAAACCCCTGAATAACTCGGCGAGTTATTCAGGGATTCGGGCTGCCGAGGAACAGGCGGCTTACGAAGTCGATTACCGGGCTTACGACCCGGACATCGACGATGCCGAGCACGTTATGGTGCCAAAGCTACCTGTACGCCTGTCTGCCGGGCCTGGCGCGTCAGGCGAGGATGAGACGCCCGTTGGCCTGCTGGCGTTCCGGCGCGAGTGGATGCGCCAGCACTCGCTTCAACCCGGGCGCGTGAGCGCAGTGGAGGTGGCTGGTGACAGCATGAAACCATCGCTGAACGATGGCGATACCGTGCTTGTCGATCACACCAGAGCGGGTCCTCGGCGCGGCAAAGTCGTCGCCGCACGGGTAGGTGGAGAATTGTTTATCAAGCGCCTGCATACGATGCCGCCTGATGGCTGGCTGCTGGTCAGCGACAACCCGGATTACTCGCCACTCATGCTGGGCCGCGACGATGCCATCATCGGCGAAATTGTCTGGCAGGGCAGGTGGTTGAAGCGATGAAAGGCACATTGATATTTGTGCTGATGTCAGCGTTGGCGGCACACGCTCATTCTGGCCGCACTGATTCCGAGGGCTGTCATGCTGGCAGCCAGCCCCGCCACTGCCACGGCCACGGCGGAAAAGTCAACAAGACCAAATCCAAGCCCGCGCTCACGCGTAACGAGGCTGATTACAACGCCGCATTCTGCGCCACTGTCGGCGGCCAAACCGAGGTACGGCATAGCTACAGCTATCCAGGCGGTCGCGGCTATGTGATCGTTGATTGCGAGACGGATACATACGTGTACGAAGGTGGGCTGGACAAACGCAGCAGTCTCGACAGCGTTCAGCAAGCGTTGTTTTTCGGGCACTTGACGGGCAAGATTCCCGCTGTGGTCATCTACGACACAGATGGCGTAGCGGGCAAGTATGAGCACCGTATTCGGGTGGCGTGTGAGATCGCAGGTGTCGAGTTTATTGGCAGATAATCTATTCTCAGGGCCGCAGACATCACTTGCCGGAATGGCATTGTCGATCCCAGTGACGTGTTTGACAAAATGCACGCATGGATGGAAGAGATCATTGAATCTCGTCTGGCTGACTAAGCCGCCTAATGTAAAATCAAATCTACACCAGGTCATCGGCACGAGGCACAAATGGATACTCTAGTAAGCCTTATGGTGACGCTCAGCGACTTCCTCGTAACGGCTGCGACATTATTGATTGGCTACAGTGTTTATATACGGCATCGTATTAACGATGTTGTCAGTGCCGGGGTTATTCTTTCGGCCGAACAGCAGAGTTCACTCCACGACGCTGCTCGTCCTGCAGAACGCTTTCTCGTTCGGACAATGTACCTGTATGGATTTGCTATTCTATTGGCGACTCTGCTCCAGTCGGATTTCAGTGCTGGCGGATACGTCCAGATAAGGGAACCGTTAGCTGTCGTGTTAGCTGTCGTGTTTCTGCTGTGTGTAAGAGCGCTGTTTGTTGTTCATTATTACGATGGCCAGGTCACCGCATTGTCTCGCAGGATGTCTGAAGACTGCGCACGCCAGCGCGAACGGTTGGCTGCACTAGGTCAACTCCGTCAAGATGACAGTATGCCTGACGACAAAATTCAACATCTTAAACGCTACCGAGATACTCAGGAGCAGTAGAATAATAACGTTGCCAGCAGGCCGCTCGGATTCAATCAGCGTTGAACAGTCACTCAACCCGCGTTGCACATTTCACGTATCCGCGCCCGGCTCGTGTGAAAGAGGTTCTGGCCACCCGGGCTTGCCGGGCAGGCCAGGATGTCCGAGGGCGCAACGCGGCTCGCAAAAAGTGACACGCATATGCCTTGAGCGCCTTGTTGCGCGCCTATCATGCGCGCATGAAAACACTACACCTGCTCAGGCCCGGCACGTTTCGCGACGCGCACGGTCAGGATGTGACTTTTTCTTTTGCCGATCTCGCGGCGATGGCCGCGAGCTACGATCCGGCGACCAGCGAGGCGCCGGTGGTCATTGGTCATCCGGCATCGGACGCCCCGGCTTACGGCTGGATCAAATCGCTGTCGGCTGATAGCCAGGGTCTGCACGCCACGGCGCACCAGGTGGAGCCTGCCTTTTCGGACGCCGTGAGCGCGGGGCGGTACAAAAAAATCTCCGTGGCGCTATACGGCCCCGAGCACCCGAACAACCCCAATCCTGGCGCGTGGGCCTTGCGTCACGTCGGTTTTCTCGGCGCACAGCCGCCAGCGGTCAAAGGCTTGCAGGCCGTGCAATTTGCCGCCAGCGACACACCGGATCTGGCGGTTGAGGTAGCGCTTGCCGGCCAGAGTGTGGAGCCCCGGGTATTGGGCAGCATTGCCCGCCTGTTTGGCCGCCTGCGCTATTACCTGATCGACAAGGAGGGCTTGGAGGCGGCTGACAAGACCGTCCCTGACTGGGACGTGCGGGCCATTGCCGAGGCCGTGCAGCGCGAAGCGCGCACGTTTGCCGATCCTGCCTCATCCAGTATGCCAACACACAAGGAGCATGCCATGCCAGATAATGACAAAACCCGCGCCGCCGCGCTCGCCGAGCAGGCGGAGAGCCTGACAAAACGCGAGGCCGAACTGGTCGAACGCGAAGCTAAAATTAAAGCCGCCGCACAACGCCAGGCAGAACAAGCTGCCACCGAGTTTACCGAGCGCCTGGTCACAGACGGCAAGGTGTTGCCGCGTGACAAGGCGGCGCTGTCAAGCGTGCTGACACTGCTGCCGGAGGCTGCCACGGTTGAGTTCGCCGAGGGCGACTCGGAGGTGGTCAAGCCCGGCCCGGCGGGCACTTTCCTGCGCCAGTTTTTGAGCCGCTTGCCAACGCAGGTTGAGTATGCCGAGCGCAGTGCGGGCGAGATCACCGCGCCGGGCGCTGCGCACAGCATTGCCCCGGCAGGCTACGCCGTCGACCCGGCGCAGCTTGACCTGCACCACAAGGCCGTCGCGCTGAGTGAGGCGCAGAACATCGACTATGACCAGGCGCTGACCCGCCTGGCTAGCCAGGCAGGAGGTGCTCGATGAGCGATCTCGATAACGCCACCCAGCGCACCACCATTAAGCTCGCGGCCACCGTCGGCGAGCATATTTACATTGAGGCTGATGGCACTTTGCCGAGCGCCAACGGGCGCGCCCTGGGTGTCGTTCACACCGCCGGCAAATCCGGCGACCACGTGGCCGTGGCCGGCATCGTGCCGGTGACCGCGGGCGCCGCGGTGGCTGTCGGCGCCGCGTTGAAAGTCACCGCGGCGGGCAAAGTCATCACACACACCTCTGGCACCGAGCGCGTTGCCCACGCACTCGAAGCCGCAACGAAAGACGGCGATCTGATTCGCTGTCTGCTCATCGCCAACTAACACACAAGGACAAACCATGCCCGCATCGCTCTCGGACACCCGGGTCATTGACCCGATCCTCTCCACCGTCGCCCGCGGCTATCGCAACGCCACGCTCGCCTCGGAGGTGTTGTTCCCGATTGTCAACGTGCCCCAGCGTGCCGGCAAGATCATCCAGTTCGGCGCCGAGGCGTTTGCCGCCCAGGCGCTGGAGCGTGCACCCGGCGCTGAGCGCCAGCGCCTGAGCACCGCGTACGCCTCGGGCGAGTACGCGCTGACGCAGCGCGCGCTTGACGGGGAGGTGAGCCGTGAGCGTTTGGAGGAGGGTCGCGCCGTACCCGGCATTGATCTGGCGCAACAGGCCGCTCGCGCCGCGATGCGACTCATCTTGCTACAGATCGAGCTGGCCGCGGCGGCACTGGCCACCACGGCGGCAAAATACGCCAGCGGCAACAAGGCGACACTCAGTGGCGCCTCGCAGTGGTCACACAAGGACTCGACGCCGGCAGCGGCCGTCGAGGCGGCCAAGCAGGCGGTTGCCAATGCGGTGGGTGTTGATCCGAACACGCTGGTGATCGGCCCGCAGGTATTTAGCGCGCTTATCAACAACCCTGACGTTGTGGATCGGATCAAGTACACAGCTGGCCCGGGCCGTGGCGCCACCGTCACGTCGCAGACGCTGGCGGCCTACTTTAATGTCGAGCAGGTGGTCGTGGCCCGCGCGCGCAAAGGCAAGCCCGGCGCCTTCGCGCCCATCTGGGGCAAGCATGCGATCCTCGCCTACACCCGCACCAGCAACCTGCCGCAGGCGGTCATGGATGCCGGCGAGCCAAGTTATGGGTACACCTACCGGCTCAACAACTACCCCATCGTCGAGCCGGGCTGGTTTGACAAGTCGTGCGACACGTGGCGCTATCCGGTCACCAGTGAAGACACACCCGTGATCGCCGGTGCGAATGCCGGTTACCTGTTCAGCGCGGTGGTGGCGTAAATGGCGGACACTGCACAGCCGCCGCTCACAACGTATCAAGTGCGTAGCCCGGTGGATCACGACCATATACGCTATGCGCTCGGCAGCGAGATAGCACTGAGCGATGCTGTCGCGGCACCACTGCTCGCGCTTGGCGCGATCGAGCGCACCACGGCCGCCACCAATGTGGAGGTGGAGATGGACGACGTGGATGACGCGATCGTGGCGACCATCGGCCGACTTGATCCCGACGATCCCAATCATTTTACCCGCAGCGGCGCGCCGCAAGTGGGTGCGCTGGAGACGCTGCTGGATCGCAATATCACCAGCGCCGAGCGTGATGCCGCCTGGGCGACGTATCAGGCACGGCGCGGCGAGTAGGCAAGTGTACGCAACCCCGAGAGAGTTGCTCAGTTGTACATCTGCCGAAGATCTCGCTGAAGCCGCCGCCCCCGATGCGCCGACAGTCGGGGCGGAGGAGCTTCGGCTGGCTATTTTCGGTCGCGCCGAGGATATTGCCGATGAGCAGACACGTGCGCTGGCACAGCGCGCAGTCAAGCGGCTGAACGAAACCCTCGCTGACGCGAGCGCCATCGTCAATTCCCACCTGGGCACCTACCGACCCGCCGATGATGCGCACGCGCGCATCCTCAAAGTGCGCACCTGCGATATTGCACTGTATCGCCTCTATCGCCCGGAAGAGGACAAGGATCGCGTCTCGGCGATCACGACAAACTACAAAACCACGATGGCCTGGCTGCGCGATGTGGGTGCTGGAAATCTCCTGCTCGACCCCAACCCGCACCCCAACACGTCACTGATCGATGCGCCGAAGCGGTGTTTCACGCGCGACACATTGCGGGCATTCCTGGGACGCAAGTGATGTCTGCACAGATGTCGATCAGCCGGTGGATCAATCGCATTGATAAGCACCAACGCACGTTTGAGGAGCCTGTGTTTCGCCGCGTCAAGGGCGCAGCTGATCTGGCGACAGCGGACACGCGTAACCGCAATGACACGGTCTACGTGATGCTCGTTGACGAAACAGCCGAACCAGGTGTGCCCGATGGCGAGCACAGACAGATTGCACTCACCGGGGTGGCCACGGTGCTCGCGATTCGCAACTACCGTGATGCGCGTGGCGAGGGTGCGCTTAATGAGCTTGAGCGTGGCCGTGCGCAGGTACGCGGCGCGCTACTGGGCTGGCAGCCCGTCGGTGCGCTGGCACCGGTGACGTTTCGTCGCGGGCAGTTAGTGAGTTACGAGGCCAGGACCTTGATCTGGCAAGACGAGTACGTCGTGCCGACGCTGATTCACGCACCCGATCTGCCCGCCGAATTGGAGTTACACATCAGGGAAATCCGGGCCTCAGCCGCACCGGACATTGGCCCGGAGCACATTAACGACTACGAAATGGTCGGTGGTACGGCGTGAGCGTGCAGATCAGCAGCGACTATGAACAAGCCGAGCACGACCGGTTGATTGCTAATGTGATCAGCGTGGGCGTGATTGAAGCCGTCGATCACGCGCAACAACGCCTGCGCGTGCGCAGCAAGACGTTAAGCGCCTGGCTGCCCTGGCCGGCGCAGATCGGGCGCAACTACAAGCGCTGGCGCCCGCTACGGATCGGCACGCAGGTCATACTGGGCAGCCCGTCGGGCGACCTGGCACAGGCCGTCATCATCGGCATGTTGTACACCGAATCACTGGACGCACCTGCTGATGATCCTGATCTTGATCTGATCCGCTTCGACAACGGTGCGTTGTTGAGCCACGACATTGCGACAGGCGCAATGCATATCACCTGCAAGGGTGACCTCACGCTGGATGTGGCAGGCACCCTGACCCAAAAAGCCTCGGCACATATTGTTGAAGGGCCTGTGACACAGACCGGTGGCGACATGACCTCAGACGGTATTTCAGCCCAACAACATACGCATAATGGCATCACCCCAGGGCCGGCCAGCACAGGAGTCCCTCAGTAATGCAGGGCATGAGCGCACAGACTGGCCAGACCATCAGCGGTATTGCCTACCTGCGCCAGCGCATCGAGGATGCCCTGAGCACACCCATCAACTCAACGGTGATGCACCGCGAACGCGGTAGTCGACTCTTTAGCTTGGTGGATCAGCCCATGACGCGGGCCACGGTGGTCGATACCTATGCCGCGATTGCCGAGTGCTTGCAGCGCCCCATCTCTGGCGTACCCGATTTTCGGCTGGACACAGTCGCGGCTGTGCGGGTCGGCGAAAACGGCACGTTGTTGCTCGATATCGAAGGCGAGTATCTGCCGGAAGGTAAAACCATCCGGCTCGAGGGCATTGCGGCATGAGTCATCAGTTTAGCGCCATTGATCTGAGCCAGCTGCCGCCACCGGCGGTGATTCAGCAAGCCGAGTATCAATCGTTACTGAACAGCATGCTGGATGATTACACTAGCGCGATGCAACGCCACACCCCGGGCTATGACCGCCCGCTACCGTCCGATCCGCTCTACCAGGCCTATAACGTCATTGCTTATCGACTGATGCACCATGAGCAGCGCGTGAATGATGCCGCGCATGCCGTGATGCCAGCCTTTGCAGCGGGCGCTGATCTGGATCATCTCGCCGCCTTCTTCAAGGTCAAGCGCCTGGTGATGGATCCCGGCGATACGCAGGCCAGCCCACCGGTCGCGCCGACCTATGAGGATGATGAGCGCCTGCGCCAGCGCATGGTACTGGCCCCGGAAGGCTATACCACCGCTGGCTCCATCGGCTCTTATGTCTTCCATGCCCTGTCCGCGAGCGGGCAGGTGAAGGGTGTCAATGTGCACAGTCCGCAACCTTGCGAGATTGTGGTGAGCGTACTGGCCACGATGGGCAACGGCACACCTGATTCAGCTCTACTGACTACGGTGGATACCGCCCTGAACGCTCGCTATGTGCGCCCGCTGGGGGATCGCGTAACGGTACAGGCCGCCGAGGTCATTGAGTACGCCATCGATGCCAATGTGGTGATGTTTAGAGGCCCGGCCACATCATCGGTGTTAAATGCCGCCGCGCGGGCCGTAGAAAAGTTTCGCGTTGACACCCATCAGCTGGGCCGCGATATTACCGAGTCTGGCTTACATCGTGCGATCCATCAGCCCGGCAGCCATTCGGTGCGTCTGCATCAACCGGCTAACCTGCCCATCGTCGTGGCACCGCATCAAGCGGCGTATTGCACCGGCGTCAATCTGATTAGCGAGAGTATCGATGCGTAGCTTGCTGCCGCCCAACAGTGCGCCGCTGGTACATGCCCTTGAGGACGTGGCCGCCGAGCGTATTGATGCGATCCCGGTGCCACTGCGCGAGCTGTGGGACCCCTGGGTCTGCCCGCTTGCGCTATTGCCCTGGCTGGCCTGGGCGCTGTCTGTCGATGAGTGGGGAGATGCCTGGCCCGAGTCAGCCAAACGCCAGGTAGTGGCCGAGAGCATTCAGGTGCATTTGCACAAGGGCACCCGTGGTAGCGTGCAAGACGCGCTCGCCGCGCTGGGTGTTACGGTGGATTTAACCGAATGGTTTGAGCAATCGCCACCGGGTGAGCGCGGCACCATGCGCCTCACCGCCTGGGTTAAGCAGATACTCACGAGTGAAGACGCGGTGCTCACAGCGCGGCTGTACGCGCAACTCAAACGGGCCGTGGATGCGCTCAAGCGTGGCAGCATCCATTACGACTTGCGTGTGGGGGCTGCCTTCGAAAATGGCCTGGGTATCGCCAGTGTCATGGCAGGCAGCCAGGTGGCACAACAAGATGCGGCTGTCATCCAGGCGCCATTGGCCAGTCTAGTAACGATGGGCGTGGCGGCGAGCGCATCCGGCGTGTCCGTTGCCAGATTTTCAATGCAGGCCGTATGAGCACAACGCTGACACCGGTCATTACCGACACCGGCTTGCAGTCGGTCTTTACCGCCAGCAATGCCGGTATCCAGGCCGAGATTACGCATATCGCGCTCGGCGACGCCGGGTACACCCCGGACAAGGGCGCACGCGCGTTGCGCAATCGGCGCGCGCGCATTGCCATTGCCGATGGCACCCGGGTCACCAATACCCAAATCCATCTGACCGGGTTGCTCGATGGCAGCACTGAGTTCTGGGTGCGCGAGGTGGGGTTTGAGTTATCCAACGGTGCCTTATTAGCGCTGTGGAGCGATGCATCCCGGGCGCTGGCGTACAAGGCCAACGGTGTCGATTTGCTGCTCGCCTTTGATCTGGTCCTGGCCGCCTTGCCCGCTGAGTCGGTCACGGTGCAAGGCACCGGCCAGCACCTCAACCTCTATCTCGCAGAAGAACTGGCACGCTCTGCTGGCGCACAGATTCGCGTGGCGAGCGCTCAGGTCAACACCATGCATCGCCAGATTCTGCTCAACGACCGACTACTCGCAACAGGAGCCTGACGATGAGCCTTGAACAACAGATTACCCGATTGCAACAAGATGTCGGCACTCAGACGAGCGCCGTGGACAGCCTTACCCAAACAGTGGTGGGCAAGATGGGCGCGATTGATGCGCGTGTTGCTGCAAAAGAACAAGGCGTTGAGCAGTTTATCGCCAACGCCAGAGCTGAATTTACCGGGGCCTCTGTTTTACTCCCCTTCACCGATGCCAACACGGCAGTGTCCGCCTCATATGGTAGTACAGGCACTATCTCAAAAGCATTTGGCACCCTGGATAGCTTTGGATTTTCTCATGATGCAACACTCGACGAAAGCCAGCAGGGATGGGATGCATATACCAAGCATACCGCCGTGTTGAAAAGCACCATACGAGCGATGGATTCAACACGGAATTTCCATAACCGAATTCTCTGCAAGAACTTCCGATTGGGCGGAAGAACCACTATCAAGAAAGCGGCTTATCAAGGTGTTGTGTATCTGCGGTTTTCACGCCCGGTCAATGTGCAATTCATAGGTCGCACCCCTATGTGGCTGCCTTATGTCGGCGGTGCAAAATGCCTCATCAATGCTCATCCACTCAATCATTACGCCAAGGGACCTGGGTACGCCTTCGCAGCGAACACCTGGTATGAAGTTTTTACGCACGCCTTCGGCCAAGCGTCGAATTTGGATGCCGCCTGCGAAATGGCTCGTCTCGTGTTTACGGAGGAAGATCTATTGCAACCCGTGGATGTGTTCTTTACGCGTCCCTCGATGTTGGTGAATGCTTATCTGGCCGCGGCTTACGATTGTTAGGAGAAAATCAACATGAACCTGAATGAACTTGCGCGCAACGATCGCCAAAACCACACCGCCACAAAGGAAGAAGTCCGGCAGGCGCTCAGAGGGAAAATACATATCGCCGTTGCAGACGACTCCAGCCTGCTCGGCACCACTGCCGATACCGCGCACCTGTTATTTTACGAATTCAGTGCGCTGATCACCAAACTGCACGCCGCCACCTCGCTGGCCGAAGTGCGCGAAGCGGCCGCGCCTTTCGCCAATGTATCAACGGCTTTTCTGGCCAAGGTGAAAGCGGGAGAAGTGAAGCTGCCCTACAAGGTAAAGGGGCAGGACGTCGTGCTTGGCGAGATCGAACAACGCGCCACGGCAGTTGCCGAGGTATTTGAATCGACAACGGATGACGGAGAAGATTAACCATGTCCAGTAATTATCATCACGGCGTGCGCGTCGTTGAAAAAGACAGCGGCACACGCCCCATTCGCACCGTTGACAGCGCCATCATCGGCGTGGTCGGCACCGCGCCGGGTGCGCAAGCGGCCAGGGCCGCCACACTCACCATCGGCACCGGCAACAGCGCCCTGACGCTGAGCGCCAAAACCGCCGGGGCTGCCGGCAACCGGATTACGTTAAGACTGCTTGGTGGCAAGGGCAAAACCCTCTCCGCAGCCTTGTCGGGCAACACGATCACCGTGCAGTTGGCAACCAGCAATGGTGGTGTCGTTACCACGAGCGCCGCGGAGCTCAAAACAACGATCAACGCCGCTGGTGACGACAAGCCAGGTAGTGTGATCACGGCGACCCTGGCATCGGGCTCGGACGGCAGCGGCAAAGTACCACTCATCGCCAAAGCGCTGGCATTCAGTGGCGGCGAGGACGAGGCGTTCCCGCTCAATACGCCGGTACTGATTGCCGGCTCGCGCCAGCAGGCTGCCAAACTGGGTTTAACTGGCACTTTGCCGCAGGCGATGGATGCGATCTTTGATCAGATCGCCGCACTCATCGTCGTGGTGCGGGTTGGTTTCTCAGAAACCGAGAACACCCAGATCAGCAATATCATCGGCACCGTCGATGCAGCGGGTCAGTACACCGGCTTGCAGGCACTGCTCGCCGCCCAGGCCCGACTGGGTGTGAAACCACGCATTCTCGGTGCGCCGGGCTTTAGCCACCATGTATCCGTTGCCGCTGAGTTGGGCGCGATTGCCGACAAATTGCGCGCCTTTGCCTACATCGATGCGCCGGTGGGCACCGCCGAGGCGGCCGTTAATTATCGTAACCTCTTCGGCAACAAACGCCTGATGCTGCTGTGGCCAGGCTTCAAGGTCTGGGATACGTCGGCTGCCGGCACCGTATCCCAGCCGGCCTCGGCGCGTGCGCTTGGGCTGCGCGCCAGGCTCGATAACCTTGTTGGCTGGCACAAGGTCATCAGCAACATCCCCGTCAATGGTGTCGCCGGATTAACTGCCGATGTGGATTGGGATTTGCAAAACCCCAACACGAAGGCCGGCTATCTCAACGCCAACGAGGTGAGTACGCTCATTGCGCACCAGGGCTTTCGCTTCTGGGGCAGCCGCACTTGCTCGGGTGATCCAAAGTTTGCCTTTGAGTCCGCTGTGCGCACCGGCGATATCCTGGCCGACACCATCGCCGAAGGGCATGCCTGGGCGGTGGACAAGCCCATGTCGCAGATGCTGATTGACGACATCATCGAGGGCGTGAACGCGAAGTTCCGCGAGCTAAAAGCGAATGGCTACATCGTCAACGCCGCGTGTTATCTCGATCCGGAGCTGAACGACAAGGAATCGAGGGCGGACGGCAAGCTGTGGCTGAACTACGACTACACGCCGGTGCCGCCGCTGGAGCAGTTGGGCTTTCATGCAACGATCACCAACCGATATCTGATTGAGCTGTTGCCAAGCACGGCAGCCGCGTAACAGGAGAACACATCATGGCAATCAAAATACCGCGCAACCTGAAGCAGTTCAGCTTGTTCATCGAAGGCCAGGGCTACGCCGGACGGGTGGAAGAACTCACCTTGCCCAAGCTCACGCGCAAGACAGAGGAATACCGCGCCGGGGGCATGAACGCGCCGATCGAACTCGATATGGGCATGGAGAAGCTCGAAGCGGACTTCACGCTCTGCGAGTACAACGAAGACGTGCTGCGCCTGTGGGGCGTGCTCGATCACGCCGAGATCGGGATGCGCTTCAAGGGCAGCATTCAGGCCGGCGACGGCAAGGTCACGGCCATTGAGGTCGTGCTGCGCGGGCGCTGGCGCGAGGTGGATATGGGCGCCTGGAAAGCCGGTGACGTGGCGAAAATGAAAGTCATGGTCGCGCTTAGCTACTACAAATATGTCAGCGACGGCCAGGAAGTGATTGAGATCGACGTGCCGGGCATGATCGAAAAAGTCAACGGCACAGACCGCATGGCCGAGCACCGCGCCGCGATCGGCGTGTAGGAGCGCGCGATGAACTACGCCCATTACAAGGTCATCAAGCCCTTTCACCTGGATCATCACGGCCATCTGTCGCCGGGCGACGTGGTGCTGTTGCACGCCCGACAGGCCACATTTCTTGTCACCGGCGGTGTGCTCGAAGCGATTCCTCCGGCCCCTGAATCACCCCCCGAGCGCGTTCCCGAACTTGTCGAAGGGGCCAAAGCGCCAGACGCCGAGGCGGCCGAGACGACACCCTCTCGCAGCACGAACAAGAGGACTAAACAATGAGTGAAATGATCACACTGCAACACCCGGTAACGCTCGATGGTCTGCAAACCACCGCACTGACCATGCGTCGGCCCAAAGTGCGCGACATGCTAAGCGCGGACAAACAAGGCGGCACCGATGCGCAAAAGGAAATCCGCACCTTTGCCAATCTGTGCGAGGTCACGCCATCGGTGATCGAGGAACTCGACCTGGCCGACTACCAGGCATTGCAAAAGGCTTATCAGGGTTTTTTGTCCTGACACCGGAGGCCGCCCGGTGCGCGGTATTAATCCTGGCCAGCCACACGGGTTGGTCATTGCAGGAATTATCGGCACTGGCGGGTGAGGAGTTGGTGGACTGGCTGGAGGCAGTTAAAGGCGTGAGTCCTGAGCCACATCATGAACAGCTAATCAGTCATGGCTAAAACCTTCGCCGCCAGTGTCATCATCGGTGCGGCCCTGAGCAAAAGCTATTCTCGCACCCTCACAAGCGCCCAGCAACAATCCCTTCGCCTGGGTCAGCAGTACCAAAACACCAATAAAAAGCTCGCCGCCACTGGCGCGGTCATCAAATACAAAAAACTGCTCGGCGAGTTGCGCAGTAAACAGGCCGCACTGGGAAGCTCCAGCAAGCGCCTGGACAGTGGCATCCGCGACGTTGAACGCCGTTACAAGGACGCCAGGCACGCTGCAAAAGGCTACGGCGTCGAGATCGGCCAGGTGGTGCGCGAGCATGGCCGTTTAAATCGTGAGTTAAAACGCACCGAGCGAGTGCAAAAAGCGCAGGCCAGACAACAGGCCGCTGCCGGTCGTTTAGGCGCGATGCGAGGCCGGATGCTTGGCCTGTTGGGTAGCGCTTACGGTGCTAGTCGTCTCGCCGGTTCGGCAATGGCCCGCGAAGAACAAGGCTTATATCTGCGCACCGTGATCAATGCCAAAGACGGCGACAAGGATGCGGCAGTGACCAGAGCGCGCCAGAACGCCAAAGCCTTTGCCCGTAACAGTCTGGCATCCGAGCAAGAAGTCCTTGAAATCGAATACGCGCTGAACTCGGCCGGACTCGAGGAAGAAACCGCACGGGCCGGAACCCAACTGGTACACAAGCTGGCCAAAGTCACCCGGGGTATGCCTGAACAGGTCGGGGAGATTTTCGGGGTGACTTTCAACAACATGGGCGAGAGCATCAAAGGTACGACCGACGAAAAAATGCAGGTCATTGGCAATGTGCTGGCCAAAACCCAGTTCAAGTTCCAGATACGGGATTTTGGCCAACTGGGTGAATCACTCAAATACGCCGCCGCCAGCGCCGCGAGCGCCAGGCTGGGGCTCGCGCAGACCGCAGCCGTAGTCGGTCAACTCAACTCCGCCGGCTTGCAAGGTTCCATGGCCGGCACTGCGTTTTCCGCTGTCTTGCGTAACCTCGGCAAAGCATCGGAAGAATTGGGCTTTGAGATCGTGCGCGACAAACAAGGCGAGCTTGACCTGATCGCCACACTTGAGCAAATCAAGGAACAGCTGGACTATCTGGATACCGATGAGCGCGGCGATTTGCTGCAAGAACTGTTTGGCGATGAAGGCAAGCGCGGTGTGGTACCACTGATCGATCAACTGGAGCAACTCAAAGCTGCCCATGTTGAGGTGGCTAATGCGGCACGCTCAGCTCTGGTTGACAAGGAATACGCGCATTTCCTCACATCCAGCGCCGGTCAATGGCAGATGTTCAGGCAAAATATTGGCCAAGTGGGCGAAGTGTTTGCCGGCACATTGCTACCCGCCCTGAATGCCGTGCTATCCCCGATAGGCACACTGGCCGGGTGGGCGGCCGCCAGCATCGAGCGCTTCCCCGTTATCGGTAAAGCCATCGGCGCAATCGGCGCTACTCTGGTTGGTCTGGGATCGGTAATGACGATTGTTACAACCAGCGCATGGGCATGGAATGCGGCAATGGCCTATTCAGCGAATCAACGTATTGCCGCAGGTATAAAATGGTTGGCGGTCAAATTCTGGGGGCTTGGCAAGGGCATTTTCGGTGCGACCCTGAAACTGCGAGCCTTCAACGCCACAGCGCTGATAACCAATATGCGCACCAAAGCACTGGTTGTCGGCGGTGCGATCAAGGGCTTTGCCGGTTCTCTGGTGGGCCTGGCCGGCAAGGCGATACCGATGGTGATCGGCGGCCTGAAAGCACTGACAGTAGCGCTCATGACCAATCCTGTCGGTCTGATTATCGGTGGCATTGCTTTGGCAGCCGGTTTGATTATGACCTTCTGGTCGCCCGTCAAGGGCTTTTTCACCGGCCTGTGGAATGGCGTTACAGCTACCTTCTCCAGCGCCTGGGAATGGTTTAAAGGCATCCTCTCATTCAATCCACTGGGGTTGATTGTTGGCAACTGGAGTGGGGTCAGCGACTTTTTCACCCGGCTATGGAGCGGGATCGTTGACCAGGCCAGGGTGGCGCTGGACTGGCTTATCGGAAAGTTTGAGACAGTGGCAGGGTTTATTGGAAATGCCTGGAATACGGTTACAGGCTGGTTTGGTAGCGGTAATGACGATGCCAACTCGAAGAACGAACGCAACTCAATGTCCTCACGCCTTACCGAGGCCGCGAATCCTGTAAAGAAGGCGGCGACGGCCACAGTGGCAGGCGCAGCAATCGCCCTGTCACCCGTTATGGCGGATCAGCCGCCCGCCACCCCCTCGAGACTCGACGCGCTCAACCAGACGATCCACTACCAGGCGGATCAGCTACCCCAACCAGCCATGCCGGAAGTCATCGGCAAAGCCCGCTATCAGCCAGCACTCGGTGCGATACCGACCCTGCCAACCCTGAAAGCCGAGGCGTTGATCGTTGGCAAGGCCATCGCTCCGAGACTTGACGCGCTCAGCCAGTCGATCCACTACCAGGCGGATCAGCTACCTGAACCCAGCGTGCCGGAAGTCATTGGCAAAGCCCGCTATCAGCCAGCACTCGGTGCGATACCGACCTTGCCTGTCCCGCAGGCGCCGGTGCCGCAAATTGTTGACAAGAGCACCCACACCCACACTTATCACCTGAGCATTCAGCAACAGCCAGGCGAGGATGCTGAAGCGCTGGCAACGCGGGTGATGCGCAAGGGAGGACGTCTGATGCAATACCGCACCCAGGACGGTGACATGCTCGACGCCATCTGCTGGACACACTACGGCCAGCAGGCCGGCGCCGTTGAAGCCGTGCTCGAAGCCAACCCCGGCCTGGCCGACGCAGGCGTCATTTTCCCTGCCGGCGTACTGATCGAACTGCCCACCCTGCCAACACCCGGTCAGCTCATCCAGACCGTGAGGTTGTGGGACTGATGACGCCGCTGTTTCGTATTCTCGCCAACAGCCAGGACATCACGGCCACTATCGCTAACCGGTTCTTGTCGCTGACCGTCTCTGACCGGGCCGGGCTGCATACCGATACCGTAGAGATCCGCCTCGATGACCGCGATGGCGCCATCGAACTGCCCAACAAAGGAGCCAAGTTGAATGTCTCTATCGGCCACAAAGAGCAAGGACTGGTTCAGATGGGTCTTTATATCGCCGATGAAATCGAGCTTGACGGCCCACCGGATACGCTGATCATTCGTGCCAAGGCCGCCAATATGCGCAGCGCGCTGAAGGAGCACAAAACCCGCGCCTGGGATGCGACCTCCCTCGGCGATCTGGTGGCCACCATCGCCGCTGAACATCAACTCGAGCCCCGTGTCGGTGAATTCCTCAGCACCATCAACATTCCTCACCTGGATCAAACCGAAGAATCCGACCTGCACCTGCTCACCCGGCTGGCCAGGCAATACGACGCTGTGGCCAAACCGGCCGGGGGCTTTTTGTTATTCGTCCCCAGGGGCGAAGCCAGGAGCGCCACCGGCAAGGCAATCCCGACAGTGCCCATCAGTCGAAACCAAACCAGCAACCATCGCGTCACGATGGCAGATCGCGGCAAATATCCAGCGGTACTGGCTCATTGGCATAACACCGCGACTGGTACCCGCACGCCTGTGCACGTGGGCGAAGGCAAGCCCGTTTATGCCCTGCGCCACAATTACCCGGATGCCGATACGGCACGCGCTGCCGCCCAGGGCAAACTCGATGCCCTGAGCCGGGGTCTGGCCACCGCCAGCCTCACCCTCAAGCACGGCAACCCGCGACTGGCCGCCGAAGCCAGGCTGCTCCTGTCTGAATTCAGGCCAGGCGTGGACGGGGAGTGGATCGCCACCCAGGTCGATCACGAAATCAGTGACAGCGGCTACAGCACCCGCGTGGAGGCAGAAACGCCAAAACGCGCCTGAGACCGCCCACGCCTGGCCTGCCTTGGCAAGGATGACTGGGACGGTAGCGCTAGCTAGTCGCTATCGGTATTTGGTCCACGGACACAGCGCTTGGCGGCAGGCGGACCAAGGTACAACTCGTGCGTATCGGCAATGGCCCGCTCGAATGATCTGGATATCATGGTCAGATGCGGCGACAGACGCCACAAGCCGCCATCCAGTTGCTCCGCCCATCCCACAGACTTGAGGTGCCTTAGGGCATCAAAGGCTTGCTGCTTGGTGATGTCTAGCTCGCGTGCCATCTCACTAGCGCCAAGTGGCCTCAGCCCGCTTCTTGCCAATCGCTCCGCCACCGCGGCAAAGCGGCCGTAACCCGTCCTGACCAACGCCTGCTCTCTCCTTGTCGTCACGCACTGCGCACCCATCTTTCGCAATAATTACACCGCGTTTTCGCGCGCCTCTACACAGCCCACCCCAAAATCAACAGCCTGTTGACTATGTGAACATCACTGCACAATCGTTTTCCCCATTTATTACACGCCGTTTTTCGCACGCCTCTACAGTCAGCTCGATCTGTGCTAGTTGTACATGCAATGGCCGATCACTAGTATCGGTATGGGCACGACAGTGCGCCCAAAGCGCCTGGGATCAGGTTCGTCCAGTGCAGAATGACAATAGGTCCGACAATTTGACGCTGTTGTTTTCGCCTTACTTGCCAACGCTACGGCTACTAGAGATGACGGCGGTTACCAACAGTCCAAGACCAAGACCTCCAATCAGGCTGCCGACAAATGCAAGAGCGGATTGTGGCAGGAAAAACAAGCCAATGCCGAGACCGAGAAGCAGTCCTCCGCCTATAGCCCAGGTGCTCCTGTCTACTACTCGCGTCGTGCTGTCTTTCATGTCGACTCGCTTCCTCAACGTTGGTTGAAAGCCTGACTTTTGCACAAGTTGTATGCTGGTTTTTTGATCTATGCCAATAGACCAACACCAACAACCGGTGGTAGCGAAGCGGCGCGTTACCTATTTGGCAGTGATTTCCTTGTCTTGTTGCATTGGTCTGCATTTTCAGTCGGGTAAGCGCGCTTACCATCTAGTCTGCCCCGTCGTCATTCGTCACGCTTCCTTAACTGCAATCAGCTCGACCGGGGCCAACAGGTCGCGAGAGATATTCTCGATCATGTTCCTGATTTTCACCGGTGCGGTCTCGCCCATCAGAATGTGAAGACCGAGTGGCGGCGGACCGCCAGCATCAGAAACCTTTTTCTTGATCTGCGCAAAAAAGTCCAGGGCAAAGTCTCGCCGGTTGCGCTGCGCAATGATTTTGAAGCCTGCGGATTTCATTGCAGACGTGTAGACCTCAGGTGGGGAAACCGAGCTTCCGCCGGGTTCCGTTGCCCAAGGCACAGGAAATGCCAGATCGCCGGCATTGACTCTCATCACATCGTAGATTCCCAGTTTTCCACCTGGTCGCACGACACGGTAAAGCTCCGAAATGAGCGCCTGCTTGTCGGCGATGTTCATTCCTACATGCAACAGAAACGCGCCATCGAACGTATTGTCTGCGTGCGGCAATGCAATTGCATTCTCAACCTGAAGGTCAATGCGTCCAGCAAGGCCCAGCCACTGGCACATCACATTACCGGTCTCAATGTATTCGGGCGTCAGGTCCACACTCGTGACCTGGCATCCGTAGCGCAGTGCAGCGAATCGGCTTGCGCCGCCCAGACCACAACCAACATCGAGAACATGATGATTGGCGGCAATGCCGAGCTGGTCCAGGAAAATCTCGGTCGCGACTCTGCCTCCGATATGAAACTCATCCACAGGCCAAGGTCATCGGCGAGCACATTGTCGGTGGACTTGCCCAATTTCTCAATTCCGTCGCGGATCGCGTCTATCAGTCTGCCGTGCGTGTAGTGCTGGGTAACGACCTTTGCTTCAGGCATTGTCTTCTTTCCCTTGCGTTAACAGTCCGCCGGGCTTGGGGGTTCGAAACCGATTGACCTCAGTTTGCGATGAGAAATGCTTTTGCGTCTTGGCACCTCTACATCCGTGCGCATCGGCCACATGGCCTTGTAAACATCGCGCTTACCAAAGCTCAGGGCCGCACAATGAACTGACGCAGGATATCTCGACCTGTCGCTTGTCAGCATCCACTTCCTTTAACGCTACTGCCTGCCATCCGAACGGATACTGAAGCTCGTAAGGCGGTTCGAACCGGACGGCAGTATCCGCGCGGAAACCGAACCTGCCGTAGTACTCGGGATCCCCATATACGAAAAGAATATCGACGCCCATGGCCGATAACTTCTGCATTCCATTTTTTACAAGCGTTGATCCAATCCTGTGCTTTTGATGGTCCGGAAGCACATCGAGTGGCGCCAGAATGTAGCCTTGGAAATTCTTGTCCATGCCAATTGTCACCGGACTGAAGGCTACGTGACCAATCAGCGATCCATCAGACTCCGCGACCAGCGAAATTGTTTCGGGAGTCGTATCTTCCAGGAGAAGATCGATAGCGAGCTTTGCAACACTCTCCGACTCGCTGTCTGGAAACGCCGCCAGATGAACGCGTCGGACCTCTTCCCGATCAAGTCTGTCTGCTTTTCGAATCCGCATTACTCAATGTTAACGCCAACATGGCGGCGCATGTCAGGCGCGTTCGGCGACGCCCATCAAGACCTGCATCGGCATGCTTTTGTTATTGACCGAGAATGGTTTGTCTATTGACGACACGCGCAGCCCGGCGGCGACAAATGCCGATTCGACCGCTTCCGCTGTCAGACCGAAATTGGTACTTGCAGCATCACCAAACCAGTCCCACTGTACGAAGATGCCGCCTGGTTTCAACAGGTTCTTCACGAGCCGGAGCGTTCCTTCGTAATCGTCAATAAAGGCACACACGGACGAAGCCACAATCATGTCAAACTTCGATTGAAGTGCCGAAGTTGTCTTGATCGCGTTTTCGGAAAGTTCGCCGACCAGGGTCTCAACATTACGGAGTCGTTTCTGTCGCAGAACCGATATCATCTTTGCGGATGAATCGAGCGCCAACACACGTTCGGCCCTGGAAGCCATTCTTTCGGTCAGCAACCCGGTTCCACAACCGAAGTCGAGTATTGCCAGGCCGTCAAGATCCGAAATTCTGCACAACGAGTTGTAGGCATTTTCCGAGAACAGGATTGCGTCTGCATTGCTATCCCAACCTTCGGCATATTGATCCCAACTCTCGCTCATACCTGTATATCCCGGTAATTGTCAGCGTAATCGGGGTCAGATTTGTCCGAATCCACATTCACCTGGTCTGCAATCGAGCTCAGATCAGTTAAGGCTCCAGCGCCCCACATTTGCCAGTACCGGCGCCGCATCGTCAAAGGCGTCGACGAGCAGTTGGTGATACCAGCACTCTTCCGCCGATCTGAGCTTGTCCGTCGCGTGACGCGACTGGTACGCTGGCACGTCGATGCCGTCTGTGGCCTCACTAATCAACTGCGGCAGCAGGTCAACCATGCCACTGCCTTCGTCGAATTGTTCCTTGTCGCGCCAGACGATCTCCTTCGGAAGCAGATCCTCAAATGCTGTGCGCAGTATCCACTTCTCTACCGGAATGCCATCCACTTCGCGCAGCTTCCACGGCGTTGGCACTGTCGATGCCATCTCGATGACACTGCGGTCGAGGAAAGGTACGCGCGCCTCGATGCCGTGGCGCATGGTCATGCGGTCGACGCGCTGCAGGTTAATGTTATGCATGCGACCGATGGAACGGCGCAGTTCGGTACGCAGGTCCTGCGGGTTGGCGATGTCCTTGTGGTACCTGTAACCGGCAAACAGTTCGTCGGCACCCTCTCCCGTGAGTATCACCTTGACTTCCTGCGCGGCAAGACGTGCGGCGAACCATGTGGGAATCGCGCTGCGTACCAGGTCCCGGTCAAAGGATTCCAAGTAGTAGACGATCTCGGGTAGCGTCTCAACCACCTCGCTGGCGCTATAGATGTACTCGTGGTGAATGGAACCGATGTGCTGACTCACCCGGCGCGCCGCCTCGATATCACGCGAACCCTCAATGCCGACCGAGAATGTGTGCAGTTCAGGCATGTGTTGGGCGGCGACCGCCGCAATGATACTGCTGTCCAGGCCACCGGACAGGAACGCGCCCAGCGGCACGTCGCTGAGCAATCTTTTCTTCACAGCCGCCTCGACGGTTTCACGTACTCGCCGCAAATGATCGGCAAGCGTCAGGTCCCTGGCAGGTTGATCGGGCACGGTGTAGTAGGTATGGAAGCCCGTTTCCGAGTCGTAGCATGTCCCGGGCGGAAACTCCTGGACAGTCATTCCGAGCGAAGTCAACGCCTTGAGTTCGGACGCAAAGTACAACGGCGAGCGCCTATTCTCCTGATGGGCGTAGTACAACGGCTTGATGCCGATGTAGTCGCGCGCCACTGGCAATGGCAAATGCAAACATGCCGTCGAGTAACCGCGGCGTCTGGATGTCATGCTCTTCGAAAAGGTGCAGGATCGTCTCGCTGTCGCTGCCTGAGTTAAAGTCGTGCACTTGCCCCAAGCCGCGACGAAGCTGCGGGTGGTTGTAGATCATGCCATTGGCAACTACCGTCACGGTCTGGTCCTCGTTGTGAATCGGCTGTTGACCGCCGCGCGGATCCATGATGGCAAGGCGGGTGTGGCCGAGTGCTCCGTGCCCTGGCTGAACGAATCTGCCTTTGCCGTCAGGGCCGCGGTGGCGCTGACGGCGGATCATGTCGCCAAGAGGGCTGTCGTCAACGCTACCCCAAATGCCTGCAATGCCGCACATGCTGTGTTCTCCTGTTGTGTCTCTCGTGTTGAATCAAAAATATTCCGCGCGTCGCTACCGAACGCAAGCGCATTCGGCAGCACAAGGTTACACTGCGTCTCGCACCATCACGGTGCACGCACAGAGGTCGTAGTGCCAAAGTGGTGCGTCCGCGTAACGTACAAGTGACTGACGACACACTATTTTTCCGGTTTATCAACTGATTACCCGTCACTCTCTGCAATTGGCACGCCAACTGCAATTGCAGCGGTACAAAGTACGTTGATGTGATCAATGCCAATAGCAGACACCCGCACGGCGACATAGTTCGGTTGACGGCGGACGGCGCAAACAGGGATTCAAATGATGTCAAGCATAGATAGCGCAGAGCGTATGGCCGCCCAGGAAGTACCTTCAGTACTTTCGGATGCACTTCTGGCGCAATTGCACGATCGCTACAAGGATCAAACCGTCGGCAAGGTCGCAATCAGTTTGCCCGAGCTAGCCGACGCCGACCCAGCGTCGTTTGGTATCAGTGCCGTGACCGTCGACGGTGCTGTTCATGCGTGCGGCAACAGTGACCAGGCGTTTACGATTCAGTCGATCGCCAAGCCATTCGTCTTCGGCCTGGCGCTGGAAGACTACGGCGCCGAGGCGATTTCGCACTACATCGGCGTCGAGCCGACCGGCAACAACTTCAACTCGGTACTTCAACCCGAACGCGTCTCACAGCACCGTTTCAACCCGATGATCAATGCAGGCGCGCTCGTTACCACAGGCTTGATCAGGGGCGCTGACCCCGATGCGCGCTTCGCGCGTGTCAGGGCCTCGTTACGGCGTTACCTAGGCCATGACGTCACACTGAACACGGCCGCGCTTACTTCGCGACAACAGGGCGATGACGTCAACTACGCACTTGCCCACCTGCTACGCGCTCAGGGATTGTTGCGAGTCGGCGTTGGCGCAGTGATTGATCTATACGCACGGCAATGCTCATTTGAAGTTGATTGCCGGGACCTTGCGCTGATGGCCGCCACACTGGCTAACGGTGGCGTGAATCCGGTCACCGGTGAGCGCGCCGTGAGTGCTGCGCATGTCAAACACATCCTGGCCGTCATGTATGCCTGTGGAATGTACGAGTTTTCAGGCCAGTGGGCTTACCGCGTCGGTCTGCCGGCAAAAGGCAGTATGTCAGGCGCGATCATGATGGTTGTGCCGGGACAAATGGGCGTCGCGGTATTCTCACCGCCGGTCGACGAGCAGAACAAGAGTGTGCGAGGCGTAATGACTTGCGAAGACCTTTCCCGCCAACTCGGCCTGCATACCTTTCGGAGAATGACGCCCAAAGTCGCGCGGGCAGCCGACTCCACTGCGGCGCTGAATCGCGCCCTCGCCGACGCACATCAACGGGTCGCCTCGTTCAATACCGGCGCGTGCTACTCCTGCGAGCCGGATGTGATGAAAGTCGTGCCGGAGCACTTCGCGATTGCCGCAATGACAGTTGACGGGCGCGCCTGCCACGTTGGCGACGCCGATGCGCCATTCCTGATTCAGTCAATTTCCAAAGTATTTGCCTACGGCCTGGCGCTGGAACATCGCGGCCGCGAACACCTGCTGCAAAAAGTCGATGTCGAGCCCACCGGCAGCCGCTACGACACAATTATCGAGCTGGAGCGTGTATCGAAACGACCCCACAATCCGATGGTCAATGCCGGCGGCATTGCAACAACGGCACTAATAGAAGGCAACGGCCGTGCCGGCCGCCTGGATCGCGTGCTGACCATGTTCCGCCGCTACGTAGGCCATGACGTATACATAGATATGCGCGCCTACCTTGCCGAACAGGCCCGTGGCGACCGTAACAAGGCGATTTCCTACCTGCTACGCAACTTCGACATGATCGACGGTGACGTCGAACAGACACTGGACCTCTACCTGCAGCAATGCAGCGCAATGATTGACTGCCGGGACCTTGCCGCGATGGCTGCAACATTGGCGAACGGTGGCGTTAATCCGGTCACGGGTGAACGCGCCATAGCCTCCGACTATGTCGGCGACTTGTTGAGCGTGATGTACACCTGCGGAATGTACGACTTCGCCGGGCAATGGGCATACACAGTAGGGTTACCGGCAAAAAGCGGCGTCAGCGGGGCCATTCTTGCCGTAGTGCCCGGACGCATGGGAATCGCTGCATACTCTCCACCCTTGGATGCGCACGGCAGCAGCGTCCGGGGCGTCAAGGCACTCGAAGTGTTGTCCGCTTCGCTTGGTCTGACCCTGGATCAACTCAAGAGGCCATGTCCACGAGTAAACGGCCGCCACTACCGATACGGCGAGCCACACCGGATTTCCATGGAAAAGACCTCATCTCCGGGGAAGACTTCGCTCCTGGCGCCGCAAACGATCAGCTTCCACGACCAAATACGAAGAAGGTACTCATCGCACCCTCGCCTCTGATCTCAGATACATCGCGTGCTTCAACGCTGTAATCGTCGCCCAGAAAGCCGCGGGTCACGTCTGAAATCTGAAGACATCCGTGAATGCCAGTGGATTCCATGCGGCTGGCTACGTTCACGGTGTCGCCCCACAGGTCATAGTAAGTCCTGTCGGGACCAGCTACGCTGGCCACCACAGACCCGGTATGCGCGCCAATTCTCAGTTGTACATCTGCACCAATTTCGACGGCTTCGCCCTCGGCTATTGACAGCATGGCCAAACCCGCGTCGACCACGCGACGCGCATGGTCTGCACTGCGATAATTCAGGCCTCCCACCAGCATGTAGGCGCCGCTAGCGGTGTTGATCTTCTCGAGACCCCATTTATCCACAAACTGGTCGAACGCATTGAATATGCGGTTACGCAGTTGCGCCATTCGGGCCTCGTTGGCATCGGATGCAACATTTGCAGAACTCGTCAAATCGGCGAACAGTACGGTGGCGTTCGCGAAATAATCCACCAGATCGGTCTCGCCGAGTTCAAGTCGCCGCGCCACCGACGGCGGAAGGATTCCGAGAAGCAGGCGATGCGTCCGCTGGTAGGCTTGCTGAAGATCATCCTGGTAGTGCTTGATGGCGAAGTTATTACGCATGCGAAGCACTAATTCACTGGGATCCACTGGTTTCGACAGAAAATCCGTCGCACCCAGTTCAAGTGCGCGCAGCTTGTTCTCGGGATCGTAGTATCCAGTGAGAATGATGACCGGAATGCGCGAAAGGAGCTGGTCGGCACGCATCCGTCTCAGAATCTCGAAACCGCTCACCTCGGGCATCATAAGGTCGGTTATCACAATATCTGGAGGCGCAGCGCGCATGAGAGCCATCGCACGGGAAGCGTCGGTGGACACGACAATGTCGGTGAAACCCGCATCCTCCAGATAGACTTCCAGCACCTCAATGATGGCCGGTTCGTCGTCGATCAACATCACCCGCGCCTTGTGCATCGGCTCCGGATCGGTGACGGCACCGTTCGGTTGTAAAAGCAATGACGCGCTAGCGTGCTCAGTCACCTCGGATAACCCCTTGGCAGGTCGCGCTCCGCAACTCGAGTCAAAGCACTGTTTTGATAGACAGTTTTCATGAAATATCGGCCTGATGCCATCCGCTTCATCCGCAAACCGGAAATTAAAGATTGTCTCGGCTGCATATAAAGCAATATCCAGACCTTTGCCTGGACTGGCGGACACTAGCGAAATCGCTGTGCGCTGTGGGCTTGAGGGCCGTAATCGGCGATCAGTTCAGAGACGCACTCTGACGTTCAATCCGACCAGGGGTGCCGTATCAAAATCGACATCGCTCAATGAATTGCCGTTGCTATCTTCCACCTTGAGCTGGCCTTCAAATATGGCGCCGGCGTAGAAATCCAGAGAAACGCGCCGATCCACCGCGCGCGACAGGTGAACAAAGGCCACCATGCCCCTTTCCTCTCCAATTCCATTAGCTATCGGCCCGCTTTCGTTCAACCGGAAGCGGACATTGCGATAGGCGCCACCCGCACCGAGCTCCCAGCCGTCTCCGAAGGCATACTTGGCCTCGAGGCCTGCCGGACCGGTCGGCCCAGCCGCGAGCGGATTGGTCAGACGCCAATTCTCACTTAGCCGCCAGTCTACGGCGACGAATGGAAACGCCCTCACCTCCTCAAGCCGGTTAAACACGCCCAGGCCGAGGCCAAGCCGGCCCCGCGAAAACCTGCGCGCGCCGGAGAAAATCGCACCGTAGGTGAGCGACTCGTTCCAATCCGCTCCGGTCTCGCGAAAAGTGTCGACCGAAGGTGCAATCAACCATCCCCATTTTCCGGAGATCAGATTGAAAGGAACGGTCAATCCCACTCTTTGCACGTTGTTCCAGGGCGCCTGACCGCCAAATGCATTGACGTCACTGAATCGGTAATCAGTGTAGTCGTAGTTCAGCACAAGGCTCCAGAAGCCACTGTCACCAAGCCGGTTGTTCACTATCAAGCGGGTAATCGCGCTGGCCGCGCTGAAGCTGCCACCGCCATTCAGACCGGCACTGCCCTGATAATAGGGCGTGATCGACAACGACGGGCGGAAGGCGTCTGGCACCGGCGAACTTTTCTCCTCAGCCCACACCTTGTCAGAGACAAGACATAGCGCAAGCATCACCATTGCGGCAGAAACCCATTGCTTCACCGGCACCACATCCGGGCAATCTGTCGGCGCATCAAGATCATTCGGGTCGCAAATTCGCAGGCTCATATGATTCAATCTTCTCTCGTCGTCAAAATTGACAGGCAAGCCTGCATAAACCTGCAATTGCGTGGTGATCGGAATCAAAGTTCGACCACTAATCTGTGACCGTTCCGTGACCGTCAATGGGCAGCAGCGCCAGGTTTCTGCCAGGCGCCGCTGCTTGCCGTGATTTTCACCGCCCGGGACACGCGGACATGCCGGCTACCATGGGGGAGCGCTCGGCTCGCCAGCGTTATTATTCCGTCATCATTGGGGATTCGGGTTTGGCGCGGATTGCAAACGCACCGCCCATTTCCAACACTGTTGCTGCGTCGCCAACAATGTTAACGGCTTCGTCCAACAAGACATCTTTGGCGTTTTTGTTTGCCTCTTCAGCCGCCAACTCGTCGGCCAGGCTGCGTTCGTCGGGTCGCAGGCCATCATCGCCAACCGCATCATCCTGAGACGGCGCATTTTCCTCGTCGACGGCAACATCACTACCACTTTCTTCAGCATCTCTTTGTGCTTTTCGCGCCTTCAGCCGGAGCTCTCGTGCCTCGCGTTCCTCACGGCGCTCGGATTGATTGAGCGAGACAACGCTCTTGTTGCGCAGACGATTCGTTTCAGCAATATCTTCCTGCAGGTACTGAAAGTCCTTGCTTTCAGTCACGCGGTCGTCGTGCATCGTCAACAACACCGGTAGAACGGCTTTCATGTCGCCGACCGGAGCATAGTCGACTTCATCAATCTGCGTCCAGGGCAGCGCATTTTCGAGACTCGATTCGCCGAAGTCCTCCGAATCGTAAACCGCCGGTAACAGCAAATCCGGCATAACGCCGCGCAATTGCGTCGTCCCGCCATCAATCCGGAAGAACTGCGCAACAGTCATTTTCAGCTCACCGTATTGCGGCTTGTTGTTATTCGCGATGCGATCCAGATCGATCACCCGTTGCACGGTACCCTTGCCAAAACTCTGGTCGCCGATTATTACGCCACGGCCATAATCCTGAATAGCCGCCGCAAAGATCTCCGACGCCGATGCCGACCCGCGGTTGATCAGCACACCAAGCGGGCCATTCCATGAGACACCGGACTTCTCATCGACTTCCACGATCACTTCGCCGTTAAAATCGCGCCGCTGAACCACCGGCCCGGTGTCGATAAACAAGCCGGCGAGATCTACCGCTTCGCCAAGTGAACCACCGCCATTGTTGCGCAGATCGATCAATACGCCGTCGACTTCTTCCGCATTCATGTCGCCGAGCAAGCGCTCAACGTCCCGCGTCGCGCTCTTGTAATCCGCGTCACCTCGTTGTCGTGCGGCGAAATCCTCGTAGAAAGAGGGAAGCGATATCACGCCGACGCGAAGATCGCGCTCGCCGCTGGTCGTGGATTGGATTGTTGCTTTCGCGGATTGCTTCTCAAGGTTGATTTTTTTGCGCACGAGAGAGATCAGTTTGTGCTCGCCATCTGGCCCGGCATCAGCCGGAAGGATATCGAGCACGACGACAGTGTCCGGTGTGCCGCGAATCAGCGCGACGGAATCAGTGAGCCGCCAACCCTGAATGTCGGTGATGGCGCCGTCTTCACCCTGACCAACGCCCATGATCCGATCCCCGATCTTCAGCAGACCCGAAAGGCTTGCCGGTCCGCCCGGCACCAACTCACGAATCGTGACGTATTCATTGTTGTTCGTCAGCACCGCCCCAATCCCGACCAGCGAAAGCTTCATCTGAATGTCGAATTCCTCGGCCGCGCGCAATCCCATGTAACTGGTGTGCGGCTCGATAGACATGGTGTAGGCGTTCATGTAGGTCTGAAAAGCATCCGCCCTGGTAATCTGGCCGATGCGCTTCAGGTAATTGTCATAACGCCTGTCGAGAATTTCGACGATGCCCTGATCGTCCTTGCCGGCTAGCTTGAGCCGAAGCCAGTCGTTCTTGACCCGCTTGCGCCACAGGTCGCGCATATCGGATTCGGTCTTGGACCAGTCAGCATTCTCGCGCGCGTATTTGTAACTTTCTTCCCGATCAAAATCGAAACCTTCGCCAAGCAGAGCCCGGGCATACTCAAAACGCTCAAATGCGCGACGCCTGTAAAGATTGTAGATCTCAAACGGAACACTGAGATCCTCCTTGAGAACGGCGTCGTCGAGCCTGGACCGATCACTGGAAATCTGATCGATATCGGCCTGAACGAAGAAGAGTTTGTCGGGGTCGAGAGAATTCAGGTATCTGTCAAAGATCTTCTCCGACATGTCACTATCGAGCGGAATCCTCTTGTAGTGGTAGCGGGTCAGCAATTCTGCCGCCAGGTGCGCCGCCCGGGCCTCTTGCTCTATGGGCTGCAAATCCGGCGGGTACCGGGTTTCCGCATAGAGGGTCGCGACATGCGCAACCGCTACGAATACCAAAACCTTCCATAGCAGTTTCTGTTTCATTCGTGCTCCGTCTCTCGGCGTATCGAAATTTCGCCAATCGTGTAAAAAAGCGCCAGCCACGCGCCAGCACCGTTTAATTCTGACTCAATTGCAGGAAAATTGTTGCTGCTCGCCTGCAAATCCCACAAAGGATTCGCGCCCCGCGCGAAAATGCCCAATTGTACTTTCATGAATTTGATTGGGTTACCTGGCCGATTCGGTTACTTGACCAATTCGATTACCTGACCAATAAAACTCGCCTTCGTCAAATTGTAGGCTAGCAGTCTGTCGGACTTAGCGTGAGATCAGGCATCTTCTTGCAGATAAAGTTCGCCCGGACAATTTTCCGCGCATGATGCATCCTATCGCTCTGGTCGCAAGATGTGACACAAGATTCCTCCGACCACCCTGCCATGACAACGCAAACTCCTGTTTCTGTACGAACAATTGTCCTACGCACTAGAAGCAAGCGTCGCGCCAAAAAATCCACGGACGGTCGTACCCAACAAGCAAAACGTGTCCTGGCAAAACTGCTCGGCGAATTTTATCCCGAGCCACGTTTGGCGTTACGTTGACGACACTGACCGCCAAGTTCATAGTTGCAGGCGCAGGTTTTGTTGGTGCGCTGCGCGCCCAGACGAACAGGCGGCTGGCTTCGCCCCCGGGGTTAAATTTGAACTGGTGTAGACCCGAAATGGCGTAGCCCTGAAAGGAACTTTGCTATGAATCTTCCCCTCGGCGTTCTTGCCCTTTATGGTGGCCTGGTTGTCTGGCTGGTCCTGCTTGTTCACGGCATGAAGCGGCGCTCATTCACGCCGTTCCTGATATTCGGGATCGCATTGTTGCTGGTGCTGAACGTACGCTACATCACGGACGGCGTGCCCGCTTCGATCGCATATTTCATCGGCATTTACGACGTTCTCGACAATCTTGGTGTTGCCAATTCCGAGGGAGCTGCAGCCCTTGCGCGATGCCCGGACAACGCCTGCACCATCTGGGGAGAACGCTATCTGAATCATCCGTCCTGGGGCGTCGCGTTCCATGACCGCTTCCTGAACGGTCCGCAACTGCGCACAAATCTTTTGTACGGGCATTTGATTTTCAACTCGCTGGTATTCATCCTGATGCATGTCCAGTTGCTGCGCCCGGGCACCGGCAACAACAGGGACTGGCATCGCATCATCGGCCGCGTTTCATTTGCGTTCCTGACCATCGGTACAATTTGCGCGATTTGGCTTGCCGCGGAGCACGGGCCGGTCGGTGAGTACGGTGGCAGTCTTTCGATGTACGGATTCTGGTTCATGTCGCTATGCGTCTACGGATGCGCCGTCATGAGCGTGGCAGCGATTCGGAAAGGCGACGCAGCGACGCACCGCGTCTGGATGATCCGCTTCGTCGGATCGATGCGGGGCGCGTTCTGGCTATTCCGGGTGATGTTATTCGTATTGGGGCCGTTGCTTCGCAATTGGGAAGCCGCGGCCTTGCTGATTTGCATCTGGTTCTCCGCGCCGCTCGGGATACTCATTGCCGAGGTATGCCGCAAGCGACTGGATCGAGGCGTGGCTTCGCCAGATATTGCATTGGACTCCAAGCAGGCTTCCGCCAACACCTGAAATCGAATTGCAACCCTGCCCGGGGTCGCTCCCGGACGCTGTGCTATGACTTCAGGTTCGCACGCACCGGCAGTGTTAGTACCTCGCCCCTACTACCCGGCAGGCTGCCAGGGTTCCAGTCAGTCTCCAGGCGCCGCCGAGTTTCAATACACCAACTAGTTTCAAAATACTAATTGGTCCCAAAAAACTGACTAGTCCCAAAAAACCATTGAACGCAACTCGACGCTTTCACGCGGCGCAGCGTTAGCCGGCTTGTTCGGTGGCTGGAAGGAACCATGCGCCGTCCAGCGGGCAGTGCCGTCGGTCAGCGAGTCGTAGCACTTCAGCAGCACCGCCTCGTCCGGCATCATGTGCGGAAAGTAAGTCCAGCGCTGGTTCGGATTGTAGTCAACGTGGTAGATGCGCCCGTCCGGATAATGGCGTTCCGATACGACCAGGTCCTCGTCGGCCATATCGTGATAGCCGCAGATGACCAGCGGTGCGGTTTCGACCGGACCTTTGATCGGCCGCCACAGATTGAACGATCCATAGCGCTTCTTGAGGCGTTGCTCGGCTTCATCTGCGGGCAACACGTCACGCACCCGTTGTGCCGCCGAATCGGGAATAAAGTCGTTGTGCACATACTTTGCCGGTGGCCTGAGAGCGCGCGCGGCCTGCAAGGCCTCATCGTCAATGCGCGGTGTGTGGTCAAAGATCACGACCTTCGAACAGCCGGTGATTCGCTTGATCAGTGCCTCAGTCTCGGGGTAACCAACGCGGCGTGCTTCATCAGCGTCAAACCAGCTCTTGACCGCGCTCTGATGCCGGATAAACCGGTAGCCATCGCGGTCGAGATCAAGTTGATCGGCGATCGGCCGCCCGTCACGGATCTCGACGTCGCGCGATATAAACGTGCCCGTGCGCTCATCCGGGCCAGCACCTTCCACCTTGACCTTGGCGATCACCAGCTGGCCATCGTTCCTGGTAAATTGCAGTGGTGCGGTGACCGTCTCGTCTGCCACCTGCGCGATCGCGTGTTCCATTGCGTGTGTTCCCTCGTAAGTCAGTCCACGGCGCTGACCGAACAGCGCTAACAATAACGCCAGGCCAGACGCACGGTTCGCCTCAGTAATATCGGCCTGCGTAATATCGTAAGTTTATCGGAAATCGAGCCCCGGTTTATCGCGATGGCAGTGCATTTTTCCCCGCCCCCGGGTGTGGTGCTATTGCGCAATCTTCGCCATTTGCCGTTCCCGTATTCCGCGTCGAGCCAGGCAAGAAGTCAACGCTGGGATTGTGCAGTGCCGCTCCGAGTGGGGTTGATAGACAAACACACTGACTGCATGCAGCGCGACAAGCCCGACCGCCTGTATCTCGTCGTGTCTTTGAAGGGACTGTGATTTTGGACGCCGGCGCACGACGATGTTGCACCGGTGGCAGGCGCCGGTCGGCCAGTTCGTTGATCATCTTCCACTCGCACGATGAGTTGCAAGGGCCTCGTCTGCCAGTCTCGACTGGCGCGTCACGCACACTTTCGACGGGTTGCGGCACGTGCCTGCGCGCCGAAAAAGTCGAGCACGGTCCAAAGCGCCCGGGAATTCACGCCGGCAAATCTGCAGGCATGGTAATGGACATCAGTGTTGCGCAACCCGATTGCAAGTGCCGCCAGTCCGGCGGCATTGCCAACATTGCCAACGTAGCGGTCGGTACCAATTTTCCGTCGCTCGGCACCGGTATGTGATCTCTCGCCAGCCAGGCGATCAAACTTTCCAGGCCCGGGTTGTGTCCGACCAGCATGACCCGCTGTGAGGTTTCAGGACATTCGCCAAGTGTCGCTAACAGATCATCAACGCCGGCTTCGTATATTCGTTTGTCGGTGCGAATTGTCTCCTCGGCCATGTCCATTGCCTTGCACGCTCTACGCGCGGTTTGAAGCGCCCGCTGCGCCGGCGAGGCCAGAATGTAATCGGGCACAGCGTCTTGCTGCACAAGCCAATTGCCGACGCGCTGCGCAGCACGTTTGCCACGCCCTTTCAGAGGTCGATCAAAGTCGTCCACGTCGGCGTCCCAGTCGGACTTGCCGTGACGTAGCAGTAGTAGTCGCCGTGTCATGTGGTCAAGGTCGGATCATATGGTAGAAATGGTACAGCTGCGACTCACAAGACTGGATACTGAAGACAAGATTTTTTCGCCTGAACTTTATGGAAGCAGCAAGTGTATCCATATTGTCCGGTTCTCCAAATATCAATTTGCTCTCCGGGTCATTGCTCGCGGCAACGACGGTTGGCAGCAACCTGACAGCGTTCATTGCAAGCGACCAACGTTCGCGAAAAAAATCACGAGGGGCTGGCACACTATTCGCACACGTCTCGCGATCGCAATGCCAATGCACGGCACACACGTCCGCTCGATTAGAAAGAAGATGTTCTCAACCGCACGGGTTACCTTTTTCCAAAGCCCATTGATACGAGTACGGTGCTTCAGTGATAATTGATAGTTGGGTCGGGCAATAGATCTTTTATTTTATTTCGATCTTGGGACTGGTGTTGTTGATGGCAGTGATCAACACCGTCATACGGTCGCAATGAACAAAACGAAGCACGCACTAAAAAGGATAGCGTCACAAAAATGAAACATAACAAGAAAGAGCGCCTGCAAAGCAAGGCCGAACTCGCCGACAAGCACGTACTTTACGAGTCATCAGTGCAATGTGTCGAACACGAAATCGACTTCGTCGACGAAACGTTCCGGCAATTGCGCGGCCGGTGGGCGAGCCGCCTGCGCGAAGACTTTTGCGGCACCGCGAATACCGCCTGCGAATGGGCGCGCCGGCGCGGCGACAATGTCGCGGTCGGCGTGGACCTGGACGCAGAAGTGTTGCAGTGGGGTCACGAGAACAATGTTGCATCTCTGAAATCCAAACAGCGTGCTCGCGTCAAGTTGCTCAACGGCGATGTCTTGACCGCTCAGACAGACCCGGCCGATGCCGTCCTGGCAATGAACTTCAGTTACTGGTGCTTCAAGGATCGCGCGAGCTTGCAGCGCTACTTCGAGGCGGCGCGCAATGCTATGATCGACGATGGCGTATTGTTCCTGGACGCGTTCGGCGGATATGAAGCTTTCCAGAAACTAAAGGAAAAGACCAAACACGGCGACTTCAGTTACATCTGGGAACAGGCGGCGTACAACGCGGTGAACGGTGATTTTCTGACGCACATTCATTTCAAGTTTGACGATGGTTCACGGCTGAAGAAGGCGTTTACTTATGACTGGCGTTTGTGGACGCTGCCCGAGATCCGGGAACTGCTGCTAGCGGCAGGATTCAAGCGCGTCCAGACCTATTTTGAGGGCTGGGACGACGAGACCGGAGAAACCGACGGCGATTTTCAGCCCAGCCAGGTCGTTGACGCCGACCCGGCATGGCAAGCCTATATCACCGCTGAAAAATAGAACTGCTGAAAAATGTGGCCTGATTGATCACCCCGGCAGGTCAGACACGGACCGGCAGCGTGCTCAGTTCCGCCTGGATCTCGTCCCACAGCGCACGGTAGGCATAAGCGGCGGGGCTGCGCGCCGCGTAGACGTTAATCGGAGCCCGATAAACGCCCATTTGTTCAACCAGGCTGGCATACGGAATGCGGGTCTCGAGACAACACACGTGCTTTCCGCCAGACGCATTGCAGATTTGCTTGTGCATCGATTTGCGCGAATCAACCATTGAGAAGAACGGAAGCACGCGCAACGAATCCGGCCCTTCACGCTTGAGGTGATCGGTAAGCTGATCCAGGCAGCGAAGCGAGAGAATCGTGGGTATGGTCGGCACGAGTAGCGCATCGGAGGCAAAGAAAATACTTTCCGACACAAGGTTGATGCCGGGCGGGCAATCGAAGATCAGACAATCATAGTCGGTTGCAAGAGGCCGGATCAGCCGGGCGAAGTGCTTGAGAGGTTTTTTCGTCCCTGCAAGCGTCTGATCCATATTTCGGTATGCGAACGAGGCGCGCAGCAGATCGAGCTGCTCGAAATCGGTCCCGCGAATAAGAGAGTCGAGATCCTGTTTGCCGCGGATATGCCGCTTGCCACCACCGAGCTTTTCGCGAACGCGAAAGTAAAATGTCGCGGCGCCCTGGGGATCGAGGTCCCAGACCAGGGTTCTTGCGCCGTGATAGGCCGACAGATACGCCAGATTGACAGCCGTTGCCGTCTTGCCCACACCGCCCTTGATGTTGTACGCGGCCAGGACTCTCATTGCGCTTCCTTGCCATGCGGCTTGAACAGACGGCGATACCGGTCGAGATTATCCGGCAACAAGAAAGACGAGAAACTGGCTTCAAACCGCTGCCGCTCGTCTTCTTGCTGTTGCGAAAGGTGATCGGTCAGCCGTCCCATTGCCAGCAAGCTTTCCGCCGAGCCGAGACCTTCCTGAAACATTTCATTGGCAAACCGTTCAAGCGTGTGACGCTGGACTTCGCAGTCATTGAAATCGCCAAGATTGGTCTGCAGCCGCTTGAGGGAGTGCGTCAACTGACGGACCTCTGAAGGCGGGTACAGCGAACCAAAGAACTCGAGCAGATAACGCAGCTTCTTGCATTCGATGCGCAGTGCGTGCATTGCTTCGGCGGCAACGTTTTCTTCGATGACCCTTCCGCGCGTGCGAACGCGATGGAATGCCCTCCAGATACGATGTGAAGCCAGTTCAATAACCGGCCTGGCCGCGTCGGGGCAACGCGCTTCGTCTACTTTTACGGAATTGTGCAAAAGCGTGGACCATTCGTCGATGAGCGCACGGTAGCGTTCTGTGCGGAGTACTCGCACCAGGCGGCGCTGCTCTTTTGTGTGATGCACGTGCAGGAACTCGTCCAGCGGGCCAAGATGTTCCCCGATTTCGGCCGGTAATTGAGCCCTGAAATCCACCATCTTGAGCAAGTAGACATCCAGATCGCGAACTTGTCCGGTGGCTGCACCCAGCCACTTGAACTCACCCGAGAAATGCCGTGTCGCGCTGTCCGGGAATACACCCCTGACCTGCTTGAGCAAAGATCGCGTGCCACGGATCGCGACGCGATAGTCATGCAGGAACTCGGGATCGAGATTGCGGCGGACACCATCGCAATTCGCACGCATGGTATCGAGCAGTGTTTGAAAAATGGCGCGGGCCGCCGCTTCACTGGTCATCTGCGGCAACAACGCAACGGCTGATTTGGCTTTGTAGCCACCCGGCTTCAAGCCGGCCGCGTTCATCGCGCTGGCAAAGGCGCAGTCGGCAACGGCAGACCGCCCCAAACTGGTCGAAAGCAACTCTGTGAGCGCGACGTGCTCCTGCCAGTAACCTTTGACCGGCACGACGCGTACAACACACGGCACAACCAGCGGCTCGCCTTGCCCACTGGACTGGTTCATCTTCCACTCCTGCAACACCATCCTGACCACTGTTTTCTCATCGATATTCAGTACCCGGACAATCCGCTCGCGCACCTTCATTCGCACCAACGGAAACAGC
>CATOSA010000068.1 GCA_951812315.1 uncultured Burkholderiales bacterium | reverse complement strand
GTACCGGTGGCGGAACAAATATCTATCGCGGCCATGACAACGTTCAGGGCGCTACAGATGTCGGGCCGAATGCCCATACGCTGCCCGGCTATTACGGGTTGTCCGGTGGTGCCTGGAAGCACTGGTCGCGAGTCTGGAACGTCGACCTCGAATGGCTGGAAGGGCGGTTTGCCGCGAAAGACATGATGGGCAAGAAGGGCATTACCGTCTCGCGCTGGGCGGACGGTGTGCTGGAAGCCAGCGAGAACATTGATCAGGCGACCAGCCTGCGCGCAGTGGTCTTCTGGGGCATGCACCCAATTCGCAAAGCCGCGGGGGTCGACCAGGTTGAGGCAATGAAGAAACTCGACTTGATGGTGGTTGTCGATCCTTATCCGTCGGCGTCCGCTGCGATGTTTGCGATGGCGCGCAAGGATGGCGCCTATCTCTTGCCGGCGTCGACACAATTCGAAACCTACGGCAGCATCACCGCGTCGAACCGGTCCATTCAATGGCGTGAACAGGTGATTGAGCCATTGTTCGAGTCGCGCACTGATCACATGATCATGTACCAACTCGCCGACAAGCTCGGCTTCGGCGAACAGTTTGTTGGCAAGGGCAATGGCAAACAGAACGTCAAGCTGATTGCCGGCAAAGGCGGAATGATGGAGCCGGATATCGAAGACGTGCTCCGCGAAATCAACAGCGGCGCCTGGACCATCGGCTACACCGGCCAGACGCCGGAGCGGATCCAGGCGCATATGCGCAATCTGCACGTATTCGATGTCAAGACGCCTGCGCGCACATGGCGGCAAGGATGAAAAAACCGGCTATGACCTGACCGGCGACTATTTTGGATTGCCATGGCCTTGCTGGGGGACTGACAAGGCCGGACATCCCGGCACGCCCAACCTGTATGACACATCCAAGCACGTAATGGACGGTGGCTGCACATTCCGCGCGCGCTATGGCGTCGAGCACGAAGGCGTTGACCTGCTGGCGGGCGACGGTTCGCATTCGGTCGGCAGCGAGATTACGACCGGCTATCCCGAATTCGATCACAAGATGCTCAAGAAGCTCGGATGGTGGTCGGATCTGACGGCGGCCGAACAGGCGGAAGCCGAAGGCAAGAACTGGAAAACCGATATATCGGGTGGTATTCAGCGCGTCGCCCTGAAACATAGCTGCGTGCCTTTTGGCAATGCGCGTGCACGTGCAGTTGTCTGGAATTTTCCCGATGGCGTGCCCATTCATCGCGAGCCTTTGTACAGTTCGCGCCCGGAACTGGTTGCCAAATGGCCAACCCATGCCGACGTGAAAGCGCTGTACCGGCTGCCGACTTTGTTCAAATCCATTCAGGACAAAGCCGTTGCCGACAAGGTCAGCGAGAAATATCCGCTCACGCTGACCAGCGGCCGGCTCGTAGAGTACGAAGGCGGTGGTGAAGAAACACGTTCCAATCCCTGGCTTGCAGAACTGCAACAGGATAACTTCGTCGAGATCCATCCGAAGGCAGCTGCCGATCGCGGCATTCGCGGTGGGCGACGATGTCTGGGTGGACAGCTGCCAGCGGCGTGCGGATCAAGGTCAAGGCGCTTGTGACAGAAAGGGTCGGACCCGATACGGTTTTCATCCCCGTTCCATTTCTCGGGTTGGTGGCAAGGTGACGATATGCTGGCGCACTATCCGGAAGGCAGCGCACCGATCATACGTGGCGAAGCAGTGAACACCGCATGGACCTATGGCTATGACGTTGTCACGATGATGCAGGAAACAAAAACAACATTGTGCGAAATCGGCCGGGTCTGAAATCCGGTGCGTGCATATTGAACCCGGACTCGATGACCAATTAACACCGAGCACGGGCCAGGAGGAGTATCAACATGGCAAGAATGAAGTTTCTTTGTGACGCAGAGCGTTGTATCGAATGCAATGGCTGTGTAACCGCTTGCAAGAACGAGCATGAAGTGCCGTGGGGTATCAATCGCCGCCGCGTTGTTACTGTCAACGACGGACAGGAAGGGGCGGAGAAATCAATGTCAGTGGCATGCATGCATTGTTCCGATGCACCATGCATGGCTGTTTGCCCGGTCGATTGTTTTTACAAGACCGATGATGGCGTTGTATTGCACGACAAGGACTTGTGCATTGGCTGCGGTTATTGTTTCTACGCGTGTCCGTTCGGCGCACCGCAGTTCCCTGCATCCAATGCCAGTACGCCAGGCGGCAAGTCCAGCGACTGGTTCGGCGCACGCGGAAAGATGGACAAGTGCACATTCTGCGCGGGAGGCCCGGAGGAGAATGGCAGCGACGCGGAATTCGAAAAGTATGGCCGCAACCGGTTTGTCAGAAGGCAAATTGCCGGTTGTGTGCAGAAATGTGTTCGACCAAAGCATTGCTCGGTGGTGACGGCGACGTGCTCTCAGATATATATCGCGAGCGCGTACTGGTTCGCGGCAAAGGCTCGGAAGTGTGGGGCTGGGGCACCGCCTATGGCCAGCCTGATAACGATGTCAGCAAGAAGAAGCAATAGCCGTGAGGCTGATGCTTGCGTTGATTCTGCTACTTGCCGCGGGTACGTTGGCGGGCTGCGATGAACCTTCGCAGGATGTCATGTTTGAAGGTGGCACATATGCCGGCAAGCCGGACACGCCTGCGTGGCAGAGCGAAACCTTTAACGGCTCGCGCGAGACATGGGAACAGGAAATCAAGAAACGCAGCGCGTTGCAAAGCGAGTACACACGGTTAAAAGGGGGCGGATGATGAAACGGCGGGCCTTGTTTCTTACCGCATGGCTCGGACTGAGCAGTATCCTGGGTGGTGCATCGATGACCGGCGTTGCGGCAAATTCGGCTGCAAACCACCAGTCTGACATGCAGGTCATGCGGCAAACTGAACAACCGCAAAACAATGCACCTGTGTGGCGTCGGTACGCTCCGGACGGGAACATTCCACCCAGGCAACCGGGCGCGAGGGCGGGCGTCCTGATTCAGGCATCCGGTGAAACATGGCGCCAGATTCGCAATGGCCCGGTGACACTGATTGGTGGTCTGCTTCTGATTCTCGTGCCGATTGTCATTGCCGTTTTCTATGCGCTGAATGGTCCTCTGAAACTGCACGGACAACCCAGCGGCAGGCTTGTGCAGCGTTTTACCTACTGGGAACGGATCATCCACTGGTCCACGGCAATCACGTTTGTCGTGCTTGCCGTTACCGGAGTCCTGATGTTCTTCGGTCGATACGTCCTTATTCCGATTATCGGTTACACGGGGTTTTCCTGGTTCGCCGCACTTTCCAAGAACGTACATAACATCGTTGGACCATTGTTCATCTTCTGCGTCGCCTGCATGTTTGTGATGTTTGCGCGGGAGAACCTGTGGCGAAGGATTGACTGGGAATGGGTAAAAAAAGCACCGCAAGTGCTCACCGGCAAAGGCCATGCACCATCCGGTAAATACAACGCCGCTGAAAAGGGCTGGTTCTGGGGAGGCGTTGCTTTATTGGGACTGGTAGTAGGAATATCGGGCCTGATTCTGGACTTCCCGAACTTCGCTCAGACGCGCGAAACAATGCAAATCGCCAATATTGTTCATGGCGTTGGTGCGCTGTTGTTCATAGCAGCCTCACTAGGCCACATATACATGGGTACGATTGGCACCGAGGGTGCCTATGAGGCGATGCGCACTGGCAAGGTTGACGAGACCTGGGCTAAAGAACACCATGCACTCTGGCTTGATGAGGTCAAGTCATAAGAAGCCAGATGTTTGAGCCTGCATGCATCCACGACAGTCGCAGCACACAAGTCGAACGCAATAATCCCGGTATTCCCGAATTCCCGATTCACCCCCGACTTCTGCGATAATGCCCACCGATATATACGATGAAACACAACGGTAAGGTATTCCGACGATGGGTCGATTTCGCCGAATGTGGGTCGCCACACTCACAATTGCGTGCATTCTGGCCGTGGCCAGTGGAAATTCTGGTGCCCGCGATCTCATGCTGGCGACCACCACGAGTACAGACAACTCCGGGCTGCTCCAGTTTCTGCTGCCGGAGTTTGAAGCCGCGCACGCGACTAAAGTCCGGGTGATCAGTGTTGGCACCGGAAAGGCATTAGCACTTGGAAAAAACGGCGATGTCGACGTAATTCTCGTACATAGCCGGCCCGACGAAGATCGTTTTCTTTCAGAAGGGCACGGGGTGGAGCGCCGTGATGTCATGTACAACGATTTTGTGATTGTCGGTCCACCCATGGATCCGGCGATCATTCGCGGCACACATGATGTGACTGCGGCGTTTGGCCGGATCCTCGCGTCAGATTCATTGTTTGTTTCACGAGGTGATGATTCCGGAACGCACAAGATAGAAATGCGCTACTGGGCGGCATTGAAACGAAACCCCTTGAACGACCCGGATTATCGCGCCGCTGGGCGTGGAATGGGTGAGGTGCTGCTGATGGCGTCGGAATTGAGCGCATATACGCTTGCCGATCGCGCCACCTATTTCGCAATGAAAGTCAAAACAGATCTCGACTTGCTGGTGGAAGGTGATCCACGAATGTTCAATCCATATGGTGTCATTGCGGTAAATCCGGAAAAGTATCCTGACATCAATTTCGAAGGCGCAACTCGTTTCTCCGAGTGGATCACCTCACGCGAAGGCCAGGCATTGATTGGTGAGTTCAGGATAGACAATCGACAGGTATTTTTTCCCAATGCGAAGAAGTAGAGCGGTGCGTTGCAACTGATCGAAACAACGCAAGAAGCGCTGCGGTTGCTGTTCGTCGGCGATTCCGAACTATGGCAAATTGTCTGGATATCGTTAAAGATTTCCATTGGCGCGCTTTTGCTGGTGACGCCTCTCGCAATCGTTGCAGGGTACCTGCTCGCCACGCAGCGTTTCCCCGGTCGCAGAATCCTGGTCGTTGTCGTTCAGGCATTGTTCGCTTTTCCTACCGTTGTGGTTGGCTTGTTGCTGTATATGCTGCTGTCGCGCCACGGTCCGCTCGGTTCACTGCAACTTCTTTTCACACAAACCGCGATGGTTATCGGGCAAATGCTGATCGCCGCGCCCATTCTGATCGCGTTTACCTTGTCGGCGGTTCAGGGCGCCGACGCGCGTGTTCGCGAAACCGCGATTGTGCTTGGCGCTGGCCGCGTACGCACCGCGCTAAGTGTTTTGCGCGAAGTGCGCTTTGGTGTCATGGCGGCCGTGTTCAATGGATTCGGGCGGGTGATATCCGAAGTCGGATGCGCGCTGATGGTTGGTGGCAATATTGCGGGAATGACGCGTAACATGCCTACGGCAATAGCACTGGAAACGACCAAAGGCGAGTTTGCGCAAGGTGTTGCGCTTGGAATTGTGCTTATGACATTGGCGCTCAGCGTTAATTTTGCGATGTCGTGGGCGCAGGGTGCCGGAGATCAGCGAAGATGAGTCACTTGCTCTCATGCCACTCACTCAAACGGCAGCAAGGCGATCGGGTATTACTCAGTGTCGATCAGCTGGTGCTCGAACTCGGTCAAACGTATTTGCTGACCGGCGCAAATGGTGCGGGCAAGACGACATTGCTAAGAGCGCTGGCCGGACTTGATTCGGCGCGCTGTGCAAACTTTGAATTCGAAGGCGTTCAACGCAGTTTGTCGCCATATCCGCGAAAACTGCATCGTCGTATTGGTTTCGTGCACCATCATCCAATCCTGTTTTCAACCTCCGTTGTTGCGAATATCACGTTCGGGTTGCATGCAACCGGTGCCTCGCGGCCCGAAGCCGCACAGCGCGCCGATGCTGCAATCACATGGGCCGGTATACGTCCGCTTGTTGATACACCGCCACAGGCGCTCTCTGCCGGGGAAAAACAAAGAGTGGCGCTCGCGAGGGTACATGCGATGGATCCGGTTTTGTACCTTCTGGACGAGCCGACCGCAAACCTCGACGAGAATGGCAGGGATCTCGTGACCCGATTGATCGATGCTATTTCGAAGGAAGGGCGCACACTTCTGATTGCCTGCCACGATCGCGAACTGTTGAACCTGAGCGGTGTGACCCGTCTTAACATGACTGCCGGCCGGCTGGAGGTAGCGTCGTGAAAGTATTCGGATTCGCCGGCTACTCGGGTAGCGGAAAGACTACGCTGATTGAAAATATCATTCCGGTACTGGTCAAACGCGGATTGCGCGTGTCATTGGTTAAACATGCGCATCACGCCTTCGATGTCGATCAGCCAGGCAAGGACTCCTACAGACATCGTCAGGCCGGTGCCAGCGAAGTAATGCTGACCTCGGCAAGACGCTGGATCCTGATGCACGAGAATACCGATCAGCCCGAACCGGAACTGCCCGAACAATTGGCCCGCATGTCACCGTGCGATATCGTGCTGATCGAGGGTTTCAAGAAACAGCCAATTCCAAAACTCGAAATTCACCGAAAGGCGCATAACGTGCCGTTTCTGTTTGATGGCGATCCACATATCGTCGGCATCGCCACCGATGAACTTCTGCAAACCGAGCTGCCCCTGTTTGGCCTCAATGATTACGAGGCGCTCAGTGCATTTGTGTTGGAAAAGGCGGCTGAAGTCGAACCAGCGCCGTAGAGGTAAAATTGCATTATGAAACCGAATGAAGCACAGACCGCAGTGGTGAAGATTCTCTACTTCGCATGGCTGCGTGAAGCCCTTGGCAAGGCCGAAGAGGAACTCGTCATTCCCGACGGCGTTGCGACGATCGGCCAGTTGGCAGCGTTTCTGCGCGCCCGCGGTGACCACTGGGCCACAGAACTGGGCGATGGCAAGGCGGTTCGTGTTGCCGTCAATATGGACATGGCGGATGCCAATACCCCTGTCAGCGGTGGTCAGGAAATCGCTTTCTTTCCGCCAGTAACCGGAGGCTGAGCGCGGTGCCGGTGCGCATACAGACTGAAGATTTCGATGTCAGCGCCGAAATTGCGCGTCTTCGCGAAGGGAATCCAAAAGTCGGCGCTGTCGCCAGTTTCGTCGGCATCGTTCGCGACCTGAATGAAGGCGATAGTGTCGCTTCTCTGACACTTGAACACTATCCAGGTATGACAGAAAAGTCGGTCGAAGGTATTGTCGCCGAGGCGCGTGAGCGATGGGAAATCTACGACGCGTTGGTCATTCACCGGGTTGGCACGCTCAGTCCGCTCGACCAGATCGTTCTGGTCGTCGTTACAAGTGCACATCGCGGCGAATCCTTCAAAGCTTGTGAGTTTTTGATGGACTATCTCAAGACGCGGGCGCCTTTCTGGAAAAAGGAACAAACACCGGAGGGCGGGCGCTGGGTGGACGCAAGAGCAAGTGACGATGCGGCTGCCGAGCGTTGGACCTGACGCGGGCGATTAACGGGTGGCCGTTATGATGACAGTGCGAACGCCTTCAGACACGGCGACGAGTGGTGAACTCAAACCACAGCTGAGAATCAGTTTTCGCAAATCCATTGCAATGGGACCGGGCAAGGCAGCCCTTCTGGAAGCGATTGCAGCGACCGGATCGATCTCGGCGGCTGCCCGGCAACTTGCGATGTCCTATCGGCGCGCCTGGCTGCTGGTGGGCACGATGAATAGTTGCTTCAAATCACCGCTGGTGGAAACGTTGACCGGCGGTGCCCGCGGTGGCGGCGCGCAAGTCACGCCACTCGGTCTCGACGTCGTCCAGCGCTACCGCGCAATGGAGAAGAAGGCCGGCGAAAGTGTCAGCCGTGAAATGGCTGATTTTTCGGAGCTCATGCGTTGATATAGGCGGGGCGGGCTGGATTTCTCTTGCGTCCTGATAGGGCATCCGCGGCAGTGTTGACAACGATCGCTGTATCCGATTAAATATAGCGCAGGTACAGGAAGAACGCGCTGATCGAGGACTTGGCTTCCCGTTTAGTGTATTGAAGCGGCGTTTCTCAAAGAACGCCGCTTTTTTTGCCCGTTATACCTTGTCTCGAAATCGCCAGACCGCTGTATCTGGCTGTTCAATACGGTGTTATATTGCAAGCGATATAACGCTGCGGCGACCCGCTCCAGGCATGAACCCATTCTCAGAAGACGTCCTTATCCCTTTGTTTTTGAGCCTGAAAGTGGCTGGGTGGGCGACCGTCGTTGCGGGTTTTTCCGGCTTGTCGGCAGCCTACCTGGTGGCCAAGGTCCGTTTCCCGGGACGTGAGCTCGCGGACGCAGTACTGACATTGCCAATGGTGATGCCGCCAACCGTGCTTGGATACTATCTGCTGGTACTGATCGGCCGGCGCGGAGTCATCGGTGGATGGCTGGACCGTGAACTGGGCATATCGCTGGTATTTACGTGGCAGGGTGCAGTAGTCGCTGCTGCCGTCGTGTCATTTCCACTGATATACAAGGCAGCGCGGGCCGCATTTGAAGGCGTGGAATCGCAATACGAGCAGGCCGCACGCGTCCTCGGCAAATCTGAATGGAATGTATTTTTTCGAGTCACGCTTCCGCTCGCATGGCGCGGCATTCTTGCCGGCATGATGCTCGCGTTTGCGCGCGCGCTGGGGGAGTTCGGGGCCACCCTGATGGTCGCAGGGAGTCTTCCCGGGCGCACACAGACGCTTTCGATCGCTGTTTACGAAGCGGTTCAGGCCGGTAACGACCAGGTCGCCAACTTCCTGGTGATCGTGACCTCAGTGGTATGCGTATTCATTCTCGTCGCATCGGGCTATCTGCTGAAGCCGCGATATGCGACAGCATGATCACTGATTCATGCGCATAGAAGTCGACATTCGCAAGACGCTACGCTCCCGATCGAGGGAATTCAGGCTCGATGTCGCCTTCGTCTGCAATGAAAATCTCAATGTCATGTTCGGTGCATCCGGTGCCGGCAAGAGCGTAACACTCAAGGCGATTGCCGGGCTGGAGCGGCCCGACGCCGGGCGCATCGCTGTGAATGGCCGCGTGCTGTTCGATTCTGCGGCAGGCATCGACGTGCCAGCGCGCCACCGCGGGGTCGGTTACCTGTTCCAGGATTACGCACTATTTCCTCACCTGAGCGTGGAAGAAAACATCGCTTTCGGGCTCAAACCCTGGTGGCAACGGCGACCGCGTCATAACGTTCGCAGGAAGGTGGCCGATCTCCTGGAGATATTCGAGATTCCCACATTGGGGTCGGCGTATCCGCAACAACTTTCAGGCGGGCAACGCCAAAGAGTGGCACTCGCGCGCGCATTGATCCGCGCGCCCAACGTTCTGTTACTCGACGAACCGTTCGCTGCCCTCGACCCGATGCTGCGTTCGCGAATGCGCGATGAGCTATTGAACACCCAGTGGCTATTCAAGGTGCCGATGCTGGTGATTACCCATGATCCTGACGACGTGGCGACTCTCGCGGAATCGTTGCTGGTTCTCAGGGATGGTCGGACACTGCGTGAGGTAAGCCTCAATGGACCTCCGTTTCGCGACGATGAAGGCCGCCCGGTGACCGCGGAGATTCGCAGGCTGCTGGCAGAATCCCGGCAATTGCCCGACGCTGCAACTCCGGCGGCCCTGCGTACCGCAGACGCAGTTTCGTGACTTCACACGCATCCATAGCTTTCCCGGTGCCATAAACGCCGGTTGATAATGCGTTTTTCACGAATCTTTTCCGGCATCCTGTTTTGCCTGTATTTGGCACCGGGACCGGGTTTCCTGACCTCGCAAGCGTTGCCGGCGGACGAGATTATTGTTTCGGCGGCAGCGAGCCTTACAAATGCTTTCACAGAACTTGGCGCGGCCTACGAGCATGACAATCCGGGCAACGGCATTGTTCTGAATTTCGGTGGCTCGGGACAACTCCTGCAGCAGATTGATCGCGGTGCGCCCGTTGACGTATTTGCCAGTGCCGATCAGGAAACCATGAATCGCGCCGATGAACGAAACTTGATCCTGCCCGGTTCGCGCATCGATTTCGCTGGCAACACACTGGTGTTGATTGCCCCCGCAGATTCGGCACTGAAGTTGGCAGATCTTGGACAATTGCGCACAAGCGAGATCACGCGCATTGCTATCAGCAATCCTGTCAGCGTGCCGGTGGGGCGCTATGCCAGATTGGCATTGCAATCGGCCGGCTTGTGGGATGAGATCGCGCCACGTCTCATCAATACCCAGCACGTACGTCAGAGTCTTGACTATGTTGCACGCGGCGAAGTCGATGTCGGCTTCGTTTATGCAACCGACAGCGGCGCGATGCACAGGCGCGTGAAGGTGTTGATGGCTATTGCGCCGGCGATACCGATCACCTATCCAATTGCCGTTACGTCAGACAGTCGCAAATCTGAACTGGCCCGGCGTTTCATAGAGTTTGTGATCTCGCCGCGAGGGCAGGCCATACTTTCCGGGTATGGTTTCACAAGCAGTCTGTCCATTCCCTGAGTGCAACATACAGCTAGTGCAGTGCCCACCTATAATCTCGGCTGACGCGAATCAGGAGAGGTCGTATGCCCTATATTGGTTTCCTTGCGGTTGGTGTGGGTGCTGCATTCGGCGCGTGGATACGTTGGTGGCTGGGAATTGCACTTAATTCGGTCCTGCCGAATCTGCCGCTGGGCACACTTGTGGCGAACCTCCTTGGCGGTTTTCTGATCGGAGTCGCAGTCGAGTTCTTTTCTCAGCACGGGGATCTTCCGGTTGAGTTGCGCTTGCTGGTGATTGCCGGGTTTCTCGGTGGGATGACGACCTTTTCGAGCTTTTCAGCCGAAGCAGTTGGCTTGTTGAACACGGCTCGCTACGGATGGATGGCGTTGCTGATCAGCGCGCATGTCATCGGTTCAATTGCAATGACTGTCATCGGAATTATTTCGTGGCGGGCAGTGACCACCTGACGGTCTACAATCGCCGGAAGAGGTAAATATTTCCGTCGTACTCCGCTGCCTACCCCGTCGCGCCATTCGTAAATATTCAGTCTGTGTGCTGATAGTAACTGCCCCAAAACCGGGACCACGGTATCATTCCAGCTTCGAACTCGAAGGTAACGTCAATGGCAAAGAATTCTGCGCAATCAGCGGGTGAACAGGACAGGCCCGGCATTCTCAATTACCTGGAAGATTCGGCACAGTCTTCGCTGTATCGAAATGGCAAGGTGTTCACGCGGCGAGATCCTGACGGCAGCGATTCAGGCTGGCAGGGTGTCGTGCGCGAAGACCGCGAAATCAGCATCCACGATGGCCGTGCCGCAAACGGGGCAGGGCGCTGCACAGCCAAAACGAACGGCTTCGAGTTGCTTACACAGCCGGTCTCGGGAGGTGTCGATTTTCTCGACCAGAGTCAGGTCGTGAACAAATACTATGGTCAATGCGCCGAACTCGTGCAAGCGGCTACAGGTGCCCACGCATTTGCCTTCGACCACAACATCAGATCGGCGACTGGCAAGCAGAGCAAGCAGCGCATCGAGGGTGGCCAGCAGGTGCAGGGACCGGCGAAAATGGTCCACGGAGATTACACGCTGACCAGCGGGCCGCAACGTTTGCGTGATCTTGGCAAACCACCTACCGGCAACGATACGCTGCGCTCCGTCCTTGGTGAAGGGCAATCACTCATTTCGTCGGCCGTTGTCGACAAGGCGCTTGGCGAAGGTGGCAGGTTTGCGATCATCAATGTCTGGCGCAACATTGCGAAAGAACCGGTTGCAACCTATCCAATGGCACTATGTGACGGGCAAACTGTACGCCCGGAGGACCTGGTGGTGTTCGAGATCCATTATCAGGATCGGATCGGTGAGAATTATTTCGCGAAGTATTCGCCGCGCCATCAGTGGTATTGCTATCCAGGCATGACCAGCGACGAAGCACTTCTGATTAAACAGTGGGACTCCGACGGCATAATGGCGCGTTCTCAAGGTGTCGAAGCCGATTCCAGCGCGCCGCAGTTGCCCTGTACGTTTAGCTTCCATACTGCATTCGATGACCCTTCAGCGCCGCCTGATGCGCCCGATCGCTGGAGTATCGAAGTTCGATGCATCGTCGTTTACGATTAGGTGCGGCAGTAAACTTTCTGTAGCAGGCTCATTGGCTGATTTTTGCGCTACTGACGCGCGCCGAGGCGGTGAACATGGAAAACGTACTGGTAGAACGCTACTTCGATACTTTTGTCGATTTCGATTCGTTCGAAGGCCTGAGTTCGCGCGCACCCTGGTGCTATGAGCAATATCGTCTGAGCTATTGGGGTTCTTACAACTCGGTGCAGGGCAATCGCGTGTTCTGCCATTTTCAGGCACCGGATGTAGAGTCGTTTCGAAAACCCAATCGACAGCACCAGGTGCCATTTACGCGCGCATGGGCGGCGAGCATCGGTGCGGGCTACGCACCATCAAGCCTGAAAGGACCGAAAGAACTTGTGCGTCTTTTATGCGCCGACGTGTTTGAGACGCAACCAGACGCAGAACCGATGCCGCTGGTCGTTGTAGTCGTAACAAACGCTGCCATCACGGGAGAACTTCCCGGCAGGCATTTGTGGACATACCGGTCACGCGGTCAGGATCGAATCGTGACCATTCGGGACGGGACTAACGAAAACGCCGTTCGCGAAGCGGCGCCTGCCAATACCGAGGTGTGGGATGCGGTTGTACGCACCCGTCATATTTCATAACGCCATCTTCTCCCGCGCAAGCGGCTGAATCGAGCCTGCACCATACTGCGATTCGGCGGTTTATACTCCGGGGGAATTGATGGCCTCGGCGGCTGCAAACGCGTTAGCACTCGTACTGTTCTTTGCTGTGGTCATTTGTTCGCCATTACCGGTAAAGGAAAACCCTTCGTAGCCGTTGCGCGCTATATCCTCGCAAATGGCGCGATAGCGCGTCATGCCGCCTGCATAGGGCATGAATACCTGTGGTTTGCCTGGCACATTGGTGCCGTGATACCAGGAGTGGTTTGCCATCGGCATCAGCGTTGCATCGGCGGCTTCGTTGACATGCGCCACCCATTTTTCAGTCGCATCGGGCAGCGCTTCAACGCGTTCTTTGCCGTTCTGCCGCATGTGGGCAATGCAGTCGGTGATCCAGTTCGCGTGTTGTTCAATTGCCACTGGCAAGTTGCACAACACTGATGGACTTCCGGGGCCGGTCATTGTGAACATGTTCGGAAAACCGGGAACCTGTAAGCCAAGATAGGTTTTCGGGCCCGCTTCCCACGCTTGGCGCAATGTCAAACCGCCCCTGCCACGGATATCAATCTTGAGCAATGTACCCGTCATCGCGTCAAAGCCAGTGGCAAACACGATGATGTCCAGCTTGTGTTCTTTGTCGCGCGTCTTTATCCCGACCGGGGTAATGCGCTCAATCGGGTCGGTTCGCAAATTGACCAGCGTGACGTTGTCGCGATTGAAGGTATCGAAATAATTGGTGTCAATCGGTGGACGCTTGGTTGCATACGGGTGATCGATGTCGGCGAGTGCATCCGCAGTTTTCGGATCCTTGACGATTTCCCGGATCTTGCCCTTCAGAAACTCGGCTGCGGTGTCGTTTGCCGCCTTGTTGACCATCAGATCCTGAAAACAGGCGCGAAACTGCAGGCCGCCTGTTGCCCAAGCCGCCTCGTAGATTTTCTTGCGTTCTTCCGGGCTGACGTCAAAGACCTTGCGTTCGTTGATTCTGAACGGATGGCCATTGGGTGTCGACTCGACGATCTTGCGTATCTCGCCGCGATTCTCCTTGAAATATTGCTTGAATTCATCGCTGAGCGGCCCGTTGTTGGCCGGCACGCTATAGGTCGGCGTTCGCTGGAATACAGACAGATGGCCGGCGGTTTGTGCAATGACCGGTGCCGCTTGAATGCCGGTTGACCCTGTGCCAATCTGCCCGACACGCTTGCCGCTGAAGTCAACGCCTTCATGTGGCCATTGAGCGGTGTGATACCAGTCCCCCTCGAAGCTGTCCAGTCCGGGAATTTCAGGGATGTTTGCTGCCGACAGGCAACCGACTGCAGTAATCAGGTAGGTTGCGGCAAATCTTTTTCCAGATTCGGTCTCGACGTTCCAGCGGTTTGCAGCTTCGTCATAGTGCGCACTGGCGACACGAGTGTTCAGAAAAATATCGCGCTTCAGGTCAAATTTGTCGGCGACGTGATGCATGTAGCGCATGATTTCGGGCTGCTCTGGATAGCGCTCCGACCATTCCCACTCTTCAACCAGTTCCTTTGAAAAGAAATAGCAGTAGGAGTGACTCTCCGAGTCGCAGCGCGCACCCGGGTAACGGTTCCAGTACCAGGTTCCGCCGACATCGCCAGCTGCATCCAGCACCTTGACCGAGAGGCCAAGCCGGTCACGCAGGCAAATCAACTGATAAAGTCCGGAGAAACCGGCACCGATAATCAACGCATCGAGTTCGGTCGCCGCCTCGGCGTTATCGCCGCGCCGTTCCTGTTCAATCGTATCCATTCGTGAATTATGTGTTGTCAACGGAGGAGCAAAACGGTATCACGCCTGACTGGTGCCGCCAAATGCGCGGCTGGAACGCATCGCGGATTCATCTTGCGAGTCAAAGTGGTGTGACGTTTGATATCGGGACGTTTGACACCAGGACGATTGATACCAGTACGTTTGAAACCGGGGCCGACAGATTGCTAGTCAACACTTCGCAGATCGTGACTTGCCAGACGGTTCCAGACTCGCCGCGCGGCGTCAATGATTTCCGAGGCAGTTAGTCCCAGCGGGCCGGTTCCATGTGCAACAAGATCATCCGCTGCCAGGCCGTGTACATGTACACCGGCGAGCAGCGCATTGTGCGCACTTGCGCGCTGGCCGAGGAGGGCGCCAAGAATTCCGGCCAGCACGTCACCCATTCCAGCCGAAGCCAGGCCGGGATTCCCTGATGTATTGATGCACCAGATGCCCTCCGGAAAAGCGCAAACGCTGCCGCAACCTTTCAACACGACGCCGGCTTCAAATTCGGATGCAATCTGTTGGGCCGCCCCCACTCGGTCACCCTGCACCCAGTCGGTCTGAACGGAGAGCAAGCGTGCCGCTTCGGCGGGGTGGGGTGTAAGCAAGGTCTCCTGATCGCGATCGCGGATAAACTCTTTCAAGCTGTCCGACAGCGCCAGCAGGTTCAGCGCATCGGCATCCAGCACTAGCGGTGCGTCGATCTTCATTGCGCGAGACAGAACGTGACTGGCGACGTCAGACTGACCGAGACCGGGTCCAACCACCATTGCGCCAATATTCTCCCGCTCCAGCAGTTCTTCGACGTTGCGTATCATCAGATCAGGCTGAACAAGGTCAACGGCCGGGCCGTCCCCCAGCATTCCGATCAGCACCCGGCCCGCACCCAGTTTCAGCGCCGCGCGTCCGGCAAGCAGTGCGGCTCCGACCATTCCGTTCGTTCCGCCGATGATAGCGACATCTCCGAAACGCCCCTTGTGGCTATTGAGTGGGCGTGGCGCTAACGTGGACGCGATGATTTCGTTGCCGATCAGGTATCCGTGGCCGTCCGGAAGCGTCATCTCGCCGGCCTCATTTATGCCGAGCCCAGCGAAATGTATTTCTCCGGCATGGTCCGGACCGTCAAGCGTGTGCAGTCCAGCTTTCAGTCCCAGAAAAGTAATCGTGTGTCTTGCCTGCACTGCGGTGCCCATGACCTGCCCGCTGTCAGCATCGATTCCGGACGGGACATCGATCGCAATCACGTCGCAACGGGAATCGTTGAGTTGACTTACCAGTTCGCTGTGGCGTTCATCGAGCGCGCGTTGCAATCCAATGCCGAACAGTCCGTCGATCGCCAGTTGCCAGTCGTAGTCGCCGGGAATTTCGGTCAGCACCGAGCCGCCGGCTGCGCTCCAGTCATCGAATGCAGCACGCGCGTCTGCTTTCAGCTTGCCGGCATCACCGGTAAATACAACACAAACATCGAACCACCATTGCTTCAAATGCCGCGCGGCGACAAACGCGTCACCGCCGTTATTGCCGGGACCGGCAAGTACAAGTATCCGTCTGATGCGCTCGTCGGCAAGACGCCGCACAAGCTCGGCAGTCGCGCGCCCGGCGCGCTCCATCAAGGGCAGCGGTGGATCCTGGGCAAACGCGGCACGTTCGAGCGCACGGATATGCTCGGTCAGAAAAACAGGTGTCGTTTGCATAGCCCAGTTTACCGCGGTCGCGGTGTTCGCCGTAAGCGGTGGGTGCAAACGGGTCGGCTATAATCACTCTTTAGACACACCCTGCCGGTTTCATGCCCGAGTTTCAATCGCTGCGCGGCCGCAACGCGCTCTCGGACTTCCGTCTTCACAGACTTCTAAATTCTCTGCAAAGCACTGCCCCCGATATCATCGGGTTGTCCGCAGAATTCCGCCACTTTGTCGAACTCGAGCAATCGCTCTCCGGTGAACAGCAACGCGTTCTCGAGCGCGTACTTACCTACGGTTCGTCCCCGCAAACTGGCGATAGCGAAACGGCTGCTCGCGGCCAGGTGCTGCTTGTTGTGCCGCGCCTGGGAACGATATCTTCGTGGTCATCAAAAGCAACAGATATTGCGCATTCCTGTGGCCTGAAACACGTCCTGCGCATCGAGCGTGGCATCTGCTGGCACGTGCGCTGTGCCAGTTCCGGCACCATGTCTGCGCAAGATCGTGATGCATTGCTGTCCTTGATCTGCGACCGAATGACGGAAACCGTGCTTGATTCGGTTGAGGCGGCCAGGCAATTGTTTCACCACTATCCGGCGCTGCCATTAACCAGCGTCAGTTTGACCGGGAATGCAACAGCGGCGCTGGAACAGGCCAATGGCGAAATGGGTCTGGCTCTTTCCGAGGATGAGATTGAATACCTCGCCGGGCACTTTCAACGCATTGGCCGTGATCCGACCGATGTTGAACTGATGATGTTCGCGCAGGCGAATTCCGAGCATTGCCGGCACAAGATTTTCAACGCCGAATGGGTAATTGACGGCGAGGTTCAGGACCAATCGCTGTTCGACATGATCCGCGAGACCCATCGACGCAGCCCGGACGGTACAGTGGTCGCATACTCGGATAATTCAGCGATCATGGAAGGCGCGACAGTAACGTGCTTTCATTCTGACGTCGACGGTGCCTATCGCTCACAACCCCGATCGACGCACACGTTGATGAAGGTCGAAACGCACAATCATCCGACGGCCATTTCGCCGTTTCCCGGTGCGGCAACGGGTTCCGGTGGTGAAATTCGAGACGAAGGTGCAACCGGCCGCGGCGCCAAACCGAAAGCCGGACTTAACGGATTCAGCGTATCTCATCTACGCATTCCCGGAAATGACCAGGCGTGGGAAAGCGACAGCACCGGAAAACCCGAGCGGATCGCATCGGCACTGTCGATCATGCTGGAAGGGCCCATTGGCGCTGCCTCGTTCAACAACGAATTCGGTCGCCCCAATCTTTTTGGTTACTTTCGTACCTATGAGCAAGTCGTTGACGGTGTAGTTCGTGGTTATCACAAGCCAATCATGGTCGCCGGTGGTATCGGCAGCATTTCTGCAGATCAGTCGTTGAAGAAGGATTTTGGGTCCGGCACGTTAATTGTGCAGCTTGGCGGACCTGGCATGCTGATTGGAATGGGCGGCGGGGCGGCATCGAGCATGGCAACCGGCGCCAATACCGCCGATCTGGATTTTGACTCGGTACAGCGCGGCAATGCGGAGATCCAGCGGCGCGCACAGGAAGTTATCGACCGCTGTTGGGCGCTTGGCAATGAAAACCCGATTCTGTCGATTCATGATGTCGGCGCTGGAGGATTGTCCAACGCACTGCCGGAGCTCGTTTATGCGGCGGGCTGCGGCGCTCGCATCAACCTGCGCGACATTCCTTCTGAAGAATCCGGGATGACGCCGATGCAGGTGTGGAGTAACGAAGCTCAGGAACGCTACATGCTCGCAATCGCACCGCGTCATTTTGATATGTTTAAGACCTTGTGCGAGCGCGAACGCTGTCCGTACGCATTGCTGGGTACCGCGACGAATGATGGCCGGTTAACGGTGAGTGATCCGCTGTTCGACAATAAGCCGGTCGATGTCGATTTGTCGGTAATCCTCGGCAAACCACCAAAAATGGTGCGCGACGTATCGCACACGGACCGACCATTGAGGGGACTGGATTTGTCCGGCGTCACGTTGGAAGAGGCAGCGCGCAGAGTCTTGCGTTTTCCGGCCGTAGCCGACAAGACGTTTCTGATCTCCATCGGCGACCGTACCGTTGGCGGACTGTGTTCCCGCGATCCGTTTGTCGGGCCCTGGCAAGTGCCGGTTGCGGACGTAGCGGTCACGGTCAAGGGATTCGATACTGTCCTGGGTGACGCTTTTACAATTGGCGAGCGAACACCGTTGGCGGTTATTGACGGTCCGGCCTCCGGGCGCATTGCCATCGGCGAAGCGATCACCAATATCGCCGCGGCACGGATTGCAAAACTCGCGGACATCAAGCTGTCTGCCAATTGGATGGCACCCGCCGGATTCGAGGGCGAGGACGCGTTGCTCTACGACACCGTACGTGCGGTCGGCATGGAGTTATGTCCGGCGCTGGGCATCAGCATTCCGGTGGGCAAGGATTCGATGTCTATGCGAACTGCCTGGCAAGACAACGGGCGCGAGAAAGAGGTGGTTTCGCCTGTTTCGCTGATTGTGTCTGCGTTTGCGCCGGTCGTCGATGTGAAAAAAACACTGACGCCGCAACTCGTGGCCGATGAAGACACGACGCTCTTGCTTATCGATCTTTCCGGCGGCAAGCGACGCCTCGGAGGATCGGTCCTGGCACAGGTATTCAGTCAGATTGGCGACGAAACGCCCGATGTTGAATCACCTGAAAAGCTGCATGCCTTCTTTGAGCTCGTTCAGAATTTGAATGCATCCGGAACATTGCTCGCCTATCACGACCGTTCCGACGGCGGATTGTTCGTGACCCTGGTTGAAATGATGTTCGCATCTCACGTCGGCGTCACTGTCGACATTGGACCGGCAGCGAACAAGGAAATTGAGCTCGCAGCCTTGTTCAGTGAAGAACTGGGAGCCGTCATTCAGGTTGTGAACGGCGATTGCGCCGCCGTCGAGAAGGCATTCAACTCCGCAGGCCTTGGCGATGACGTGCATCGGCTTGGTTCGCCGAACCGCGCTGGAAAATTGATCGTCAAGGCAGCAGGGCGAACGATCCATGACCAGCTCGGGGTCGAGGCGCAACGCGCCTGGTCGGAAACGACTTTCCATATGCAGCGCCTGCGTGACAACCCGCAATGCGCCCAGCAGGAGTATGACCGTGTTCTCGATGCTGCCGATCCGGGGCTACATTCGGTATTAACGTTCGACGTGAACGAGGACGTAAGTGCGCCATTCGTTTCTGCCGGAAAATGCCCGGAAATCGCAATACTGCGTGAGCAAGGAGTAAACGGTCACGTCGAAATGGCGGCGGCATTCGATCAGGCCGGATTTGCCGCAGTTGATGTTCACATGACTGACATCATTGCCGGGCGCACCAGCTTGTCAGGATTCAAGGGAATCGTCGCTTGCGGCGGATTTTCTTACGGCGATGTTCTCGGAGCGGGAGAAGGCTGGGCCAAGTCGATTCTGTTCAACGCCCGGGCACGCGATGAATTCGAAGCGTTCTTCGGGCGTCAAGACGTGTTTGCGCTGGGCGTGTGCAATGGTTGCCAGATGATGTCCAACCTGAGGGAAATCATTCCGGGCACGGATCACTGGCCCCACTTTGTGCGTAATCGGTCCGAACAGTTCGAGGCCCGCTTCGTCATGGTCGAAGTCGCTCGCAGTCCTTCGATTTTGCTGTCCGGCATGGAAAGGTCACGTTTCCCGGTTGCGACTGCACACGGCGAGGGTTACGCGGAGTTTTCTTCCAACACGAAGCTGCGCAAGGCGCAGCCATTTGTGTCGCTACGCTTCGTTGATAATTATGGGGCGGCGACTGAGGATTACCCGTTCAACCCGAACGGGTCGCCGCACGGAATCACGGGCCTGACATCGGAGAACGGACGCTTTACGATTCTGATGCCGCATCCGGAGCGCGTCTTCAGAACGGTCCAGAACTCATGGCACCCTGGCAGCTGGGGCGAGTACAGTCCATGGATGCGCATGTTTCGCAACGCCCGCGCTTGCGTCGAATAAGCGAGCCCTCTGCTTATTCTGCCAGCACCGAACCGATCTTTTCAATTTCCGCGTCGGCGCGCAGTTTGCCAATCAGGTCGTCGCGCGCCTTGGTCAGCATTTCCTTACGCAATTGTTCTTTCACCTGGTCGTAAGGCGGAAACGCTGCCACGCGCACGTCGACAAGTTCAATAACGTGGTAGCCGAAGTCGGTCTTTACCGGCGTTGACGTTATTTCGCCTTTCTGCATGGAAGCGATCGCGTCAGCGAAAGGTTTGACGTAGCGCTGTGGCGCTGACCAGCCAAGGTCACCACCGTTTTCCTTGCTGCCGGTATCGTCAGAATTTTCCTTTGCCAATTCGATAAAATCCGCGCCGCCGTCCAGCTGGGCGATGATCTCGATTGCGGCACCTTCTTCTTTAACCAGAATGTGGCGAACGTGATATTCCTTTTCACCGAGTTTCGCATTCTCGGACTTGATCCGCTCATAGGCAGCTTGCATTTGCTCTTCTGACGGCGTCATTTCTTCGATGAAAGTATTAAACAGCACCGTAAGCAGGAGCTGTTGCTCCATCGCGTCGAATTGCTGTTTGAACTCATCATTCTCGTTGAGCTTGCGGCGCCTGGCTTCCTGGGCGAGCACTTCGCGCGTGATCATGATTTCGCGCAATTCTTCACGAAATGCGGGCGTGTCTTGCTGGCCTTGCGTGGTTTGACTGGTCAGCAACAAATCAAATCGTGACTTGGGCACGGCGACACCATTGACAGTCGCTACAGCTTCTTCATCGGCTGCAAAAGCTGGAAATGACAGCGTTGCTGTGACCAGCAACATGGAAACAATATATTTGCGGAGCATTACGGTTCCTTACAATTATGAATCGGGTATGTCTAAAAATCGGATTTGACTGGAGTTCAACAGCGTCTACCAACCTGCTGAATCTTGCAGTCGCTGGTGGTCAACCGATATTGCGCTTTTTAACCTGGTCGAATCATGCGCCGCTTATGTGGCGAGGCATGATGGCCATACTGTGTTGCACAGAATTCCTCCGCTGCCCGGTGTCGTTCACGATCTTCTATTCGGGGCGCATCAGTTTTCGCTTTCCTGTTCGGACTCGAGATAGCGTGACAGCATCAATGCCTGATCGATTGCGAAGGCAATCATCAGCCCTATTCCGCCGAACAGTTTGAAGTTGACCCAGGCATCCGTCGAAAAACTGTACGCAACATACAGATTGGCTATACCCATCAGGGCAAAAAACACGCTCCAGCTGTGGTTGAGCTTTCCCCAGACAGGGCCTGGCAGAGTCATCTGAGCGCCCATCATTGCGCGAATAAGATTCTTGCCGAAAAACATCTCGGCACCGACCAATATGACTGCAAATGCCCAGTAAAGAACAGTCGGTTTCCACTTGATGAAGGTCTCGTCCTGCAACAGCAGGGTGGCACCGCCGAAAACCACAATGATGCCGAGGCTGATCAACAGCATCTTTTCCACCTTCCGGTGACGCATCCAGGACCAGGCAACTTGTACCGCGGTCGCAACGATTGCTGTTGCCGTGGCGGCGTAGATCCCGTACACCTTGAAGGCGATAAAGAACACCAGGACGGGGAAGATATCAAACAGAAATTTCACGGTGAATATCCAGAAAACGCTCGCGTAGCCACACGCCAGGCAGGACGTGGAGGAGTGGCTAAATCGGGATCGCGCATTATGCGCGTTGAACCCTCGAGTGTCTATCCGGGGGGTGTTGCGCAGGGTAATATTCCCGCCTTCAACAAACGCTGGAGGAGGGGGCCACATGGCGCTCGTAAAGCTTGCCAATTACAAAGATGCTGCGCCGGAAGCGCAGGCGGTTTTCGATGACATCATGAAAACGCGCAATACCGATTACGTCAATCACATCTGGCGTGCACTGGCAGCGCATCCACCATTGCTCAAACGATTCTGGGAACAAATGAAAGAGGTCATGATCAAGCCATCGAGGCTGGATCCACTGACCAAGGAATTGATCTATCTGGCGGTGAGCATTACAAACGACTGCACCTATTGCATCAATACGCACACGGCAGCTGCCCGGATGAAAGGCATGGACGATGAAGTCCTTGCAGAGTTGAATGAAATCGTTGCGCTGGCCAATGGTGGCAACCGCCTCACATCTGGACTCCAACTGGAAGTCGACGACGTTTTCAAGCAGGAACACAAATACACAGCCTGGAAAGCGCCAAAGCGAGCGAAAAAGGCGACCAAAGAGGGCGCACGCAAGCGTCCCAACGCACGCAGTGCCGGCGCAAAGGTCAAGGCGCGCAGCAAATGAGCGCGCTGGATATGAAATTGACGCCGTTCAAGAGAGAAGGGAATTAAGGACGCAACGGGCGAAATTACGAATAGAACCCCGATGATCGCCGCCGCATTGGTTTACGCGACCGACAAGGCCGGAAAACTTGCAAACAGGCATGCCTTGCGAGTCGGCGGCGATCTACTTGTATATGAACAATTCCAGAAACGTACTACAGCAATCGGCGCATATCGGGAATAAATCCATGACAGGCATTAAAGATACTCTGGCTGCACGTTTTAGTTGCCGCCAGTACCTTCCAAAACCGGTTCCACGGGAAACAATCGAATCAATACTGAAAACAGCGCAAATGACGCCGTCGTGGTGTAACACTCAACCGTGGCAGATCATCCTGCTGTCGGGCGATGAAGTCGGTCGGCTCGGCCAGAAGCTTCACGAGCATGCTGCCAGCGGCGCCCACGCTAAGCCGGATTTTGAGTTTCCTGCGCGCTATGAAGGCATTTACCGTGATCGGCGCAAGGTGTGTGGCGTGCAGCTATATCAATCGCTTGGAATCGGCAAGGAAGAGCGGGCGAAAGCAGCGCAGCAGGCGTTGGAGAATTTTCGCTTTTTTGGTGCGCCGCACGTATTGTTAATCACAACGCCAGAAGAATTAGGCGTTTATGGCGCAGTTGACTGCGGTTTATACATTTCCAACTTGATTCTTGCGGCCTGCGAGCACGGCGTGGACAGTATTGCGCAAGCTGCACTGGCGAGTTACCCGGATGTGTTGCGTGCGCATTTCAACACGCCAACAGAGCGCAAGTTCCTGTGCGGTATCGCGTTTGGATATGGTGACCACGATCACCCGATCAACAACTATCGAACCGAGCGCGCCGATTTGGACAAGGTGGTCGATTGGCGTGGCTGAGCCTCCCGGAAAGTGCTCAGGATGCCGCTTTGATGCTGTCGTCCGGGCATTTTGAGGCGACGGCTTCGCGGATGATTTCCACAAGGCGGCGCGCGCCCGGGCGTACCGAGTCTGGATCTGCGTGCATCAGGTAAAGGGTGGCAAAACCGTCTGCTCCTTCGCGTAGCGGCAGCACCTTGAGTTCGCCCGTCGCAAGTTCCGCCTGGATACTTTCAGCCGGAAACCATGCGAATCCAAGGCCCATGCATGCAGCGCGAATAGACGTCGCTTTTGTCGAGAACGTAATACGATGCTCTGCGCCAAAGCCGATGTCGCGCGTATGGCGGGCGCCTGATTCGCGAATCAGAAGCCGACGATAATCATACAAATCGGACAATGTGAGTACACGTCCCAGGCCATGCAGGGGATGTTGCGGGCTGGCCGCCGGTACAAAGTGCACTTGCATGAGCGCTTCGCCCAGAAAGCCGGGCGGGATGGTTGGGCCGATCGCGATGTCGACCCGGCCTTGCAGCAATGCCTCACCGGTGCCGCCGAGGACGGATTCGTGTAGTTCGACGCTTGTACTTGGCCGCTCGTGGCTGAAAGTAGCTAAACATTCGAGTAGTAACCAGATCGGAAAAATAATCTCCACCGCAATGCGCAATTCCGACTCCCAACCCTGTGCCAGTTCCGCAGCCATTTGCTCGACCCGGGAAGCTTCATTGATCAGCCGCTTTCCGCGCAGGTAAAGCGCGCGGCCTGTTTCGGTGAGCACTGCCTTGCGGCCTTGAATGGTAAAAATTGGCACTCCGGTCAGCTTCTGAAGTTGCGCAATGGCGTAACTCAGGGTCGATTGGCTCTTGTGCAGGCGGCTTGCCGCAGACGCATAACTACCTGATTCAACGACATTTACGAGCGTATTCCATTGATCAAGCGTGATTCTCGGCACAGACATGGGCAAACCATTCGATATGATCGATTAAATATCGCAGTATTTTCTACTTTTCAATCGATTAGATCAATGTATAAGCTTCGCTACACGCTTGATTCGTACAATTTCAAATGAATTGCAGGACGAACGGAGGTCTTATGGAAAACGCGAAGAACAACGCTGGCGAATTAACGGGGCGAATTCTGATTTCGGCTTTGTTTCTGATGGCGGGAATCGGCAAACTCGGTAGCGGCTACGCTGCGACGCAGGCCTATATGGAGTCGATGGGCGTACCGGGCTTATTGCTACCAGTCGTAATCGCACTCGAAATTGGCGGCGCGTTGCTGGTTATGGCGGGTTTGTGGACTCGTATGACGGCACTGGCACTGGCGGGATTTACAATCCTGAGCGCTGTGCTGTTTCACGGGGATGTCTCGGATCAGATGCAACAGATCATGTTTTTGAAGAATGTCGCAATTGCAGGTGGATTCCTGTTCCTGGCCTCCAGAGGGGCCGGAAACTGGAGTATCGACGCTCGGCGCGCCTGATTACAAACCAGGGACTATCGCATAAGACGAAGCGTCCCCGTTGTGAAGAAAGCAAGGGTGATCGTAATGGCAGGCAGAACAGTTGAAAGAGTCATTGAATCGGTCGCAACGTCGGATGGCGCCGGTGTGAAACTGCGGCGCAGTGTCGGCTCGTCCCAGTTCCTCCGTCATGACCCGTTTCTGATGCTGGACGAGTTTTATTCCGACAATCCCGATGATTACATTGCTGGCTTTCCGTCTCATCCGCATCGTGGTTTCGAAACCGTAACCTACATGCTTGATGGGCATATGCGTCACGAAGACAGCGTTGGCAATCGCGGTGATCTGGGTCCGGGCGATGTCCAGTGGATGAGCGCTGCACGTGGGATTATTCATTCGGAAATGCCGCAGCAGACTGAAGGGCGCATGCGCGGTTTCCAGCTATGGATCAATCTTCCGGCCACGGAAAAAATGAAGGATCCGGGCTATCGGGACATACCCTCGGAACAGATTCCCGGTATCAGCCTGGACGATGGCGGTGAAGTTCGCGTCATTGCCGGCACGCTTTCCCAACGCAGCGGGGACGTCAAAGGGGCAGTCACCAGCCTGACGACAGATCCGTTGTACCTGGATGTTCGGCTTCCGCCCAATACCAGTGTGGAACTGCCGATTAAACCCGGCTACAACGCATTTGTGTATTTGTATGACGGGGACGCAGTTGTCGGCGAAGACAGGCAGCCGCTGAAGCGGCGTACCGCGGGACTATTGTGTGATGGCAGCGAATTGCGGGTAGAAACCGAAAACAGCGAAGCGCGCTTCTTGTTGCTTGCAGGTAAGCCACTGTCAGAGCCGGTCGCACAATACGGCCCGTTTGTAATGAACACGCGCGAGGAAATTGAGCAAGCTGTTCAGGATTACCAGAACGGAAGCCTGACGCTCACCGCCGAACAAGCGCAGCGGCTGAAGGTATTTCCGCCTTCTTGACTTGCTGTTTGTCTTACATTGACGGCGTTTCGTCTGATGGTGTTGGCAACACGCTCAGACGACCGCCTGAAGCTGGTAGATACGAGCTGCGTTGTCATGAAATAGTGCCGTTCGCTCCTGTGCGGAGTATCTACCGGCAATTTTCTTGAACGCGTTCCACAGCACACCGTAGGAACAGGACAGCTTGTCGACCGGAAAATTGCTCTCGAACATACAGCGCTGTATACCAAAGTGTTCGATGCAGAACTCGTAGTAGTGGCCATTTGCGCTGGCAAGCTGGTCTGACGTCGGCGGAATGTCCCGCTTATGCCAGTCGAAACCACATATTTTCATGGCCAGGCCACCGAGCTTGACGCAGACGTTGTCGCAATCAGCGAGCTTCGCCATGTTGCGCTTCCATTGATCCATAACTGACTCGCGTTTTCCGGAGTAGGGCCCGATTCCAAGAGGCCCGCCAATGTGATTGATAATGATGGTGGTTTCCGGAAATGCGTGTGCGAGTTCGGTCAGTTCCGGTATCTGTGGGTGATATAGCCAGGCGTCGAAGCTCAGCTGTTTCTTTGCCAATTGGGCAAAACCGGCGCGAAAAGCTTCGTCCGATAGCAGGCCAGCCGGCGGATGCGTGTGCGAGTTACGCATGTCGTCGCTGGCGTCCCAGCCGCTGGCATGGCGAATCCCGCGGAAGAGGCTGTGTAAAAACCCGGAGGCCATCTTGTTCGAGGTGGCCTCTTTTTCATTTGTGATTAGATAGCCAGTGCCTTGCAGAGTTGCTTCGTTCCCGGGATGTTAATAGCACGGGTCAGGTTATAAGCGGTCACGGCCAATGCCATCTCGGCTTTGACCTTCTGTATGCCTCTTACCAGGAAACGCCCGCCGTTCATACGCCGCTTGAGCGTGCCAAATGGGTGTTCCACCATGCCGTTGCGCCGTTGCATCATGAGTGGATTGGCCGCGGTGCGATCGGCGACCTCGTTAAGCACGTCTTCCTCGAAGTGGCGCGTCACCCAGCCTCACTGGTGTATAGCCAGTGGCGCTGCTTGTTCGACTGGGTCTTCTTTGGCAAGTGCTCACCGGCCGGGCACTCGTAGTAATCGCCCTCGCCGCAGTAGGTAAACTCCGATTTGTCGAAGTAGCAGCCATCGCCTTGGTTGTTCGTGGCGCGCTGTACCGGCACATAGGGGGCCTGGCAGCGCTTTAGCAGCTGACCATTGGAATAGCCTGCATCGGCCAGTACCTGCACCCGATCGCGCTGCAGTTGGCGTTGGCTGCGTCGCGCCATGCGATACAACTGCTGCAAATCATTGGCATTTTGTACCACGTCCACATCCACGATCAGGCGGTGCTTGCCATCGACCGTGCTTTGTACGTTGTAGCCAATATGTGCGCGGGGCATCACCCGCGCCTGCTCGTCCGTATCGGGCTGCGCCGAGACTTGCGCATCGTCCATCGCCCGGATGCGTTCGGTTAAGGTCTCGCGCTCGGCCCTGAGTGCGCCAAGAGCGCCTTGGGTGTCGCCGCCGTTGGGCCCTTGGTCATCATTGTCCTCATTGTCTTCGAGCGCATCGAGCCACGCTCCGATCCTGCGATCCAGGCCGCTGACTCGCTGTTGCAGATCTTTCTTGTGTGTGACTCGGCTGCGGCTGTTGTCCGCCCTGAACTTGCTGCCATCAATCGCGATTTGCTCGCCGCCATACAGCGCTTGCGAGCGGCAAAACTGCACGAACGCCCGACACACGCGCGTCAGGGCCACACGGTTGTCCACCCGGAAGTTGGCAATGGTCTTGTGATCTGGCGCCAGCCGGTTCAGCAACCACAGCACCTCGAGGTTCTTCTGGCACTCGCGCTCAAGACACCGTGAGCTGCGTACTCGGTGCATATAGCCGTACAAATACAGCTTTAACACATCACCCGGGTGGTACGGTGGCCGGCCCGTGGCCTGAAGCTGCATGCGGGCAAAACCAAGTGCATTCAAATCTAGCGTATCAACAAACGCGTCGATCACCCGGACTGCATTGTCCTGGCCTATCAGATCATCGAGCCGCTCCGGAAATAGCGTCGCCTGATCCCGGCTTTGTCCCTGAATGTGCATAAAAAAATACCCGCAACAATGTGCGGGTATTTTCTCAAAAACCCCAGACTATTTACACAGTCTCGGAAGCGGCCTTTTCTGGACTCGATATGCGCCTGCAACACCGGCTCGACCGCGTCACCCAGGGTCAGATCGGCATAGCCAACGATGCCGGCGGCGACTCTGGTCCGGCAGCGTCCGAGCGCTCGGCCAGCTGGCAAACATAGTCAGTTTCACCGACTGGTCTGAACGATTCCGGTCCAGACGTACGGTACATGGACATACATTCAACGAACACCGATTGCACAACATTGTGACCGCTGGCCACATCGCGCAGAAAATCTTCGGCGACGTAGCGGTTGTCCGGGTGCTCCCACAAGTGATGATGTGGATCGATAATCGGCAATTGCGGATCAATCACATCTTCTTCGACAAGACCAAGCCAGTCGTCCAGATTCGGTGCGGTCACTTCCAGTTTCCCATTCGTCTTGACTAGCAGTCTGTCGGACTCAGGATGATTCGGCTGCAACGGTGGGAGAGCGGCCCATATTTCACCGATTTCTCCTTACGTATTCCCGATATGTGCAGCTTCATCGAAACACGTGAAATCGGCAAAATCTGTACTCGCTCTCCCACCGTTTCGCTTTCGAACCCCTAAGTCCGACAGACTGCTAGTCCGGTTCGATCCAGTTGTGCAGTGCAATGCCGCCGTCGACCGCGACCGTTGTGCCGGTGACATAGGCCGAAAACCGGTCGCACAATAGTGCGATCGCCATTCCGGCAATGTCTTCCGGCGTGCCAAGGCGTCGCAGGCTGGTGCATTGGGTCAAGCGTTCCAATCCGGCACCGGTGGCGTCGAAGCCGCCGCCGGCAATCGCGCCGGGCGCAATCGCGTTGATGCGGATTCCGTGTGGTCCAAATGCTTTGGCCAGTTCCTTCATGACCATCGTCTGGCCAGCCTTGGCCGCACTGTAGTGCGGCAAATTACGCGGTGTTCCAGCGTGCAGCGACGTAATGATCAACATCCGTCCCTTGATGTCCTGCGCGATCATCTCGCGTCCCGCTTCGCGCGCCAGAATAAATCCCGCACGCAAATTGACCGCCAGCATCTCATCCCAGACGTCCTCTTCGACCGCAAGTACGCGATCGGCTTCGTGCCGTGGCGGACTGGCGCTGTGTGCCAGGATGGACAAGGTGCCAAATTTTTCCGAAGCATTCCTGAGTAATTTTTCAGGATCTTGCTTCTGCGAAAGGTCGGCAGGGATAAAGGTCGCGTCATGGCCTTCGCTGCGCAATGCTTCACTCACTTGTCGCCCGTCGTTGGCGTTTGAATCCGACAGTACGACGCGCGCGCCTTCCTTCGCGAGTTGCTTCGCAATGCCGCGCCCGATTCCCGATGCGGCTCCGGTGACAAGGGCAATGTCGCCCTCCAGCAGTTTTGTGCCCATCGGCAGTTACCTGTGACCGTCTGTCACGAACATGTCAGTCGAACAGTGCCTGTTGCCTGCGCTCATGTACCTCGTCCCAGGCTTGCGTCCAGTCCTGGCCGAGAAAATCAAGTTGACGACCGTCTGGCTCGAAAAACCGGTTGGGCATCTGGAACATGCCGAGTAACAAAGCGCCTTGCGGTCCGGCCCAGGCGACGTGCCGGCTGCCGGCCGGTCGCCAGACGTAGTTACCCGCCGTGCAATGACCTTCGCCGCATTCCAGACTGCCGTCGAGAACCCATGTTTGCTCGATCTCGACATGTTCATGGTCAGGCAGCCGCGCACCCGGTGCCATTTTCAGCAATGAGGTGAGCAATCCAGATGAGTTGTCGGCGAGAAGCGTTTTCGTTTCGATACCGTCGAAGCGTGATTGTTGCCAGGGCAGGGCGTCGACCTGCACAAACCGTGACGCCATCGGAGGCAATTTATTGTGCTCGCCTGCGTCCGGTGTGCGTGCGTGTTCCACTTGCGCGGGATGTGCCGGGGAAACAGTGGTCATTTGAAATCTCCGTTGCTGCTTTCGGGAAAGCGTTCACCGGGACTTTAACCCATCCCGAGAACATAAAGCTGTAGACGCTGGCCGTACTCAGGGACATCGTCAGCGAAGGGCTACAGCCAGTCCTTTATCCATTGGGCGTAATCGTCGTTTCATCAGGTCACCGGACGCAACGCCTTCGAGTGACTGCGGCGAAGCGCCGCCGCGCAGCGCGCCAAGCGTGTCGTAAACCGCTTGTACGGCGGCCATGAATGGCTGGTGACCCTGCAGACAAATGCGTACGTTGCGAGAACCGAGGTAGGCGAGATCAAACAAATCCTTGCCCGCCCCACCGAGCATCAACGGTACGTTTACTTCGCTACTGATTCTGTCCAGGTCATCACGCGTCTTTACACCAGTAAAAAAAACTGCATCGACGCCGGCATCGGCATATCGGCGGGCGCGAGAGATCGCGTCTTCAATTCCGCTGATTGCCATTGCACCGGTACGGCCTACGATGACGAGGTTCGAATCGCAGCGTGCATCGAGCGCAGCGCGCATCTTGCCGAAACCTTCCTCAGCAGAAAGCAGGCGCGCTTTACCGTTGCTGCCGAACGGCGTTGGCAAATCCGTATCTTCGATCGTCAGCGCTGCAACGCCGGCCGTTTCGAGTTCCTCGACCGTGCGCCTGACATTGAGCGCATTACCGTAACCATGATCTGCGTCACACATCAGTGGCAGTTTTCCGGCACGGCAAATACGATGCGCATGCTCGGCAAACTCGGTCAGTGTGAGGGTGATGAGATCGGGCGCACCAAGAACAGTCAGCGAAGCGATCGAGCCGGCGAACATGGCGGCTTCAAACCCGAGATCTTCAGCAATCCTGGCCGATATCGGATCGAATACCGATCCCGGATAGATGCACGCATCATTTGCAAGAATATTCCGGAACCGGGTTCGTCGCTCAGTCCAGCGTGACATGGTCTGCGATTACGTTCGTCGTATTCAGACAGCGATGCCAAGCTGGCGCGCGAGATCGGGGAAATCATCTGCGACAAAATCATGATGCGCATTTGGCTCGGGATTGGGCGGCGCTTCATGTCCCCATTCATCCGGCCTGCGTACAAAAGCGGATTTGAAACCGCAAGACTTCGCGGCGTCCAGATCGAAGTTGTGGCAGGCAACCATGCAACATTCAGCCGGATCGAGTTGCAGAAACTTCGCGCATGTGTGATATGCCTCCGGAAGCAGTTTGTACTTGCCGATTGCCTCACAGGAAATGACGGCATCCCAGCTGAGCCCATTCGCACGCGCCGTATCGATGATGTTGCGAATGCTTAGCAGGGTGAACGATACGCACACAAATTTTTCCCGCAGTCTCGGAAGAGTCGCCGGAAAATCGGGCCAGCAGGTCAGGTTGTGTAGAGCGTCCCATGACACGGTTCGCAAATCCGCATCGCTGAATGCCTCCAGTCCGGATTCTCTGGCCAGTTCGTGCAATACATCGCGATGCACGTGGTCGAAATTCTTGCTTGCCGGCTGATGCTCGCCGTGGTTGAGCATGGTCTGCAGCGTTCGGCGGCGATATTCGTTGGTCAGTCCCGCCCAGTCCTTGTCGATGTCGTGTTTCTTGCCGAGCTTAGCCAGAGCATCACGGAAACCGCTGTGCCAATCCAGTATGGTTCCGCCGGTATCAAACGTAAGTGCCTTGATGCCGTTGTCGGCCATGGCCTCTCTCCCTGCGTAGTGATTTTTGTCGTTTTGGAATTCTGCGTTGCCCGCGAATAGATTCGCGGGCAACGATGGGGATTAAACCACACGCAGGCCTGCGCGTTCAATTGACAAGGCTGGCGGGGAGAATGATTGCGTGAAGCGCGCAGGCGATGCACGTCGACGCTACAAGTGACAGATACGCGGAGATTGACAGATATGCGGGGATTGACAGTCAGCAGCGAACTTCTCTAACCCGTCGGTGATCTTGCTCCCAGGTGTTTGCGTAGCGTCTGGTAGAACTCGTCCTTACTGACAGGCTTGGCAAGATAGGTATCCGCATCCCGACATTTTGCCTTTCACCCGATCAAGTCGCGTCGAGCAACCGGTCAGCAAAATCACCGGTATGTTTGTGGAATCGAAGTTGGCATTCGGTTGACGTCTGGTCGATTGCGGCGGCATTCATTCTCATCACGGTGACGTCGCTTGTTGCGGCCATTGCGACCGACCGTTTCGCTTTGCCGGCATAACCGAGTTCGCCAAAACAGTCCCCGCGCTTGAGCCTCGCTACGACCCGTCCGCCGTGCGTTACGCTGGCCGTGCCGGATACGATCACAAACAGCGACATGTCCAGAGTATCTTCCTTGACGATATCCTTGCCGGCCTCATGCGTTTCCCAGTGGCAATGGTGCATGACATCCCACAGCTCTGCATCAGTGAACTCCGTGAAGAAGCGTAGATTTCTGACCAGTTCAAAGCGGGTGTCAGCAGGCGTTGCCACGTCGGGCTTGTGCAGGTCGAAGAAAATGGCGGCGAGCTCTCTCCCCACCCGATAGCGCTTTTCCAGATCCTTGTGCATTGCGCACTCGACGACCTGAATCAAATCCTGGGGCAAGTCCGGGCACAGTTTGGAAAGTTTTGGTGGATCCTTATGGCATACGCTGTACAGGAGACTTGGAATATTGTCGCCGGTAAACGGCAAACGACCGGACAGCAGTCTGTACATCAGTACACCAAGAGAATAGAGATCCGTCTGCCCATTGACGTCGTCTCCGCGTATTTGTTCGGGTGACATGAAGTGCGGTGTTCCAAGAACACCACTCACTTGCGTAGATTCAGCGTTTGCCCTCTGGGCAATACCAAAGTCGCCAATTTTCAGGGAACCATCGGGCGCAAATAGAATATTCGTCGGCTTGATGTCACGGTGAACGACGCCATTGCGATGAGCATAGTCAAGTCCAACTGCACACGCGTAAATGATTTCCGCTACCCGACGCGAGGTCGGCGGTGTGGCGTAGTCGCACAGCGCTGGAAGCGTTTCGCTTCCATCTACGTATTCCATGACAATATAGAGCCGATCGTCCTGCTCGCCTGCATCGAGAATCTTGAGAATATTCGGGTGATCCAGTTTCTCGGCAGTATGCGCTTCGTTGAAGAACAGCTTGCGCGTGAGTTTGTCATTGTAGGTTGCGGACTGAGCATTGCGCGGATCACACAATTTGATCGCGACGTCGCGATTGTGAAACGGGTCGTATCCTGTATAAACGACTGCCATGTTGCCGCGTCCTGCCAGGCCGAGCATATGGTAGCGACCCAGTTGTTCAGGAATATTGTCGTGTGTTCTGCTCACAGCCCAATCCACAGTCGAGTAACGGTTTCGCACACACTGCACTTGAAGCGCATTAACTTGCCATTGGCGGGAGGAGATCACGGTGCATGCGTGCGCCAATCGCCTCTATAAACCAGTCAAAGCGAATTGCACGCCAGTGGTGTGGGCCAGAATGTCATGGCCGACATACGGTTTTTACCTGGTTCCCGACGACGGAACTTGTTCTGGTCGCTTGTGTACCGCGGCTTGTGGGCTTGCAGTGGAATTTCACCAAACATCGAGCTGCCGGTAGTGGATCGGCATGGCCGGTAGGTCCTGGCTGTAGCTAATGTCCTGCGGGTGCTCCAAGTACTGCAAATCGGCATCGCGTTGATTATTAGACAAGAAGACGTCAACGTCGACTGGGAACTTCGCCCTTGCTCATCCGAATGCCGATCATTCCGTAGTGATCTTCGCGAGCACATTGTTGCTGGCCTCCAACGTGCACGCACGGTTGATCCCATAATTACGGAATAAGTAATCTGCCTACAACAATAGCTACTTGCCGTCTGTCGGGACGGCAAACAAGAGGCGGGATCGACTCTGCGATCGACTCGGCAATCGGGTTCGTGAACGACTGTGGGGACTATTCATCCGATCGCGTCATCAACTTGCGCCCAGCGACTTTTGGCAATCCGGCTTCATTCAAAGAAAACGGGCGTCACCGTCACGTCCGATCTGGGCGACCAGGTTCACTTCCCAGTCGAGATAGCCTTGCATCGCATCACGGACCGAGGATGCCTGTTCGTATGGCTTGTACCAGATATCGTTTGGCTCTGTTGTAAATTGCTCCGCCCCTTCCTCTGTGGAAAAGCCGGCCTCGATCCAGGAACGGGCTCCACCGGCGAGAACTGCTACCGCCATATCCGGACAGCTCAGTTTCATATCGTTCGCCACATAGTGCGCCAACAATCCGTCGGAAGAGGTCAGCACCAGGCGCTCGGTCGCAGGCAGGTTTGACAACGCCTCGTCAAGGCGCGTTCGCATGGCCCAGAACGCTCCGGGAATGTGTTGCCTGCGATATGCAAGGCTGTCCGCGAAATCGAGCACCAGTAAATCATCGCCGCGATCCATACACTGTTTAAGATCGCTTGCTGACAAGGTTGCGGCCTCGCGTAGACCGAGTAATTCCGGTTCGAATTGACCTTGCACCAGCGTCCGGTTCAAGGGATCGGCCAATACGTAAACATCGGTCCATCCCATTTGCTTGAGCCATGAGGCCGTCATCGTCGCCCGGATACCGTCATTGTCGACCAGGACGATGCGCGCGTGACGGGTCGCCACAAACTCGTCAGTTGCCTGTACGAGCTGACCGCCGGGCGCCGAACGGCTGCCGGGCAAGTGTCCCGCAACATATTCTTGCGGCGTGCGCACATCGAGCAGATACAGTGTTCGCTGCTCGCGTTCGCCTTGCCATGTTTCGAGTTGTGCGCGATCGATCGTGGTTACGTCGAATTTTTCCGCAACCCGGGCGGCTGCGGCCTCTGCACGCTTGCGCCCTTTGTCACTGGGCTCGCGCGCATGTGCGGTCTCATTACAGGCGGGTTCGTAACCGGCGAGCTGCCAGCCCATCGTGCCATCCTTTAGTGCAACAACACGATTGGGAACGCCTGCGTTAATCAACGACTGCGCGCCAATGATGCTGCGTGTACGCCCGGCGCAATTGACCACGACTAGTGTAGCGGGATCCGGCGCCGCATCGAACACGCGATATACCAGCTCGGCGCCCGGGCAATCAATGCCGCCCGGAATGCTGATGTTGTGAAATTCCTCCATCGGACGACTGTCGAGAATGATCATGTTCTCGTTGGCCGCGCGCCTGGCTGCCAGGTCGTGTGCAGTGATTCGCGGTGTAGCGTAACAATGCTCGACGTGTTCTCCGAAAGCCTTGCTGACGACGTTGACGCCCGAGAACACCTCGAATCCCGCATTGCGCCACGCGGTCACGCCGCCCGACAGAATTGAAACATTCGAATAACCGAATCCGGCAAGTCGCTTCGCCGCATCGCGTGCGTCTTCGTCGTCTTCGCCGCCGCATAATACGATGCGGGTCTTGCGGCGCGGGACAAGGTCGGCGGCGCGCATTTCCAGATGACCGAGCGGAATGCAGGCTGCAAACAGCAGGTGTTCGTGGAAGTACACACCCTGTTCGCGGATATCGACAAGCGCAAGCTCGTGTCCGTCGCGAAGCATCGTCTTGACGGCCTGCGGCGAAACCGACTCAATTACATCCATCAGGCCGCGCTCTCGGAGTCGACACGCATGTCGCGAATGTCTGTGTGCGGTGGGTAATAGTTCCAGCTGTGATCACGCTCGTTGTAATACTGTCGCTTGAACAGCTGCGGAATTGCCAATCCGTACATATGAAAGTTCAGCATCGGCGCGCGGCCTGCAATATCCAGAGAATGCAAGTCGTCCGGCAGGAAGGTCACACCTGTACCGGCGCGCACAACCGCGCTGCCGGTTTGCTCTACACCGCCATCTTCCGTGCGCTTGTAAAAGCGGTTCGGTTCTTCACCGTGTACGCCGACGATCACTGCCCACGTTGTGTGATTGTGGGGGGCGTTGACATAGCGTCTGTTGTTGGAATTGGCGTACAACGCGAAACGATGATCATCGTCCTCGGACAGAAGGTACAGGCAGGACGGGTTGCCGGCCGTTTCTGGTGGAGGTGGAAAATCATCCATGGAAAACAATTCGGTCTTTGCAGCGAGTTTCAGTAGCTCGCTCCTGATCGCCTCAAGTGCATCCGGATTGACCCCCTGGTTCGCTTCAATTTTCCGGATCCGATTCACGGTATCCGCAATTTCCGAACTTCGCTTCGTGGCACGTGACATGTCTGCACTGGTTTGCATTTCTGTTGACCCCATTAATCTATTGGTCGGAACATTTCGTTTCGCATCGTCCGCGGTATCTGAAATTCACGATGCTTGAAACTAACGATGATTGAAACTAACGGTATTCGAGATTAACTGCGCTTGTTCACGAACGTCGAGAAACCGAAGTAGTGATCATACCGCCGCGTGGGCTGGCGGGCATCCTCGGGGGCGGTCGACTGTGCGAGCCGGCGGATACAATGTTCGCCGAGCCCCGATTTGTTCACGAGTGACGGGCAGACTTTACAGGGATAGGCTAAATGGACGACGCAAAACCGATGCTGATTGGCGGGGAGTGGAAGAGCGGCTCCGGCGAGACATTTGACTCGCAGAATCCGGCCACTGGCATAATTAACTACCATGTCTGCGCTGCAAGCGCGCAAGATGTTGATCTGACCGTTGCCATCGCCGAGCGCGCCGCGAACGAATCGACCTGGCGTCAAATGCTTCCGCACGCCCGCGCGCGATTGTTGTCGAAGCTGGCCGATGTGATCGAGTCAAGAGTCGACGATTTCGCACAAGCACAAATGCGCGAGAACGGGAAAGTCCTCAGGGAGTGTCGCGCGCAAGCAGGTTCGGCGGCAGCGATATTCCGATATTACGCCGCGGTGTGCGAAACGGTCGAGGACGCGTTGACGCCGTCGCGTGGTGACTACTTCTCGATGCGTGTTCACGAACCATACGGCGTTGTTGCCGCAATTACGCCGTGGAATTCGCCGTTGACGATGGAGGCACAGAAAGTGGCGCCGGCACTGGCCGCCGGGAATGCGGTGATTCTCAAGCCTTCCGAGATTACGCCGTCACCCGGGCTCGAACTGGGAAAGGCCGCGCTCGCCGCCGGATTTCCACACGGCATATTGAACGTGTTGCCCGGCACCGGCAGTGTCGCCGGTGCGGCGCTGGTCGCACATCCCGGCGTTGGATTCGTTTCATTTACCGGTGGCACGGCTAGCGGCCGCCGTATCGCCAGCGTGGCTGCCGACAAGTTAATGCCGGTCGCCCTCGAACTTGGCGGCAAGTCGCCGCATATCGTATTTGCGGATGCCAATCTCGATGCAGCGGTGAACGCGGTTGCGGATGGAATTTTTGAAGCGAGCGGGCAATCCTGCGTTGCCGGGTCGCGCCTGTTTGTACAGCGCAGCGTTCATGAGCGCGTTCTGGCTGGGATTGTCGAGCGCGCCCGTGCATTGAAAATTGGCTTGCCCGATTCTCCCGGAGCGCAGTTCGGGCCAATCTCTTCGTTTGCCCATCGTGATCGAATCGCGCGATTTGTCGATACGGCGCGCGACGAAGGCGGTGAAGTTGCTACCGGAGGACAGCGGCCCGACGACAGCAGGCTGGCTGCCGGTGCGTATTACCTTCCGACCGTCGTAACGGGACTTGCGAATACATCGAGTGTTTGCCAGCAGGAAATTTTTGGACCGGTGCTATGCGTGCTGCCGTTCGATGATGAAGACGATCTGGTGCAGCAGGCAAATGATTCTGCCTATGGTTTGGCGGCCGGATTATGGACGGCTGATTATCAGCGCGCCTGGCGTGTTGCGCGACGGCTCGACGCGGGCACAGTGTGGATCAACACTTACAAACAACTTTCGATTTCGACACCGTTCGGAGGATTCAAGGACAGTGGACTCGGCCGCGAGAAGGGCATCAGTGGCTTGCGTTTGTATCAGCAGGAGAAGGGCCTGTATTTCGGGCTGAATGGCTAACGTCAGATCCAGCACCAAGGGCTTACGTAACCAGAGGCGACTTGTTCGATGTCGTCGGCCGGTACCCGTCGGCGCGCGGGTCGGCGGTGGTCGGCGCGAATTCCGTTTCCGGCTCTCCGGAAATCCTGCTTGCGCGCAGCGCGCGCGGATAGCTGGTATCAAATGGACATGCCCGGTGCATCAGGCAGCGATTGTCCCAGACAACGGGGTCACCGGGTGTCCATTCGTGTTTATATACTCGCGGCGGTTTGCAGGCGTCATCCATCAATTGGTCGAGCAACGCCTTTGACTCTGACTCGCTCATGTCAGGAATGTTGTGCGCATGGCGACCGGTATAAATGGACTTGCGGCCAGTTTCCGGGTGTGTCTTGATAATTGGACGCAGCGGCGCGCCTTTATCGTGGAACCCGTACAAATGATCGGTCTCATGACTGAAGCCTGCACGCGCCTGAGAGTAGTAGATGGCGTGATGTGCCGATAAATTCTCGAGCCTGGCCTGTGTTTGCGGGTCGAGGGCGTCCCAGGCGGCGCGCATGTCAGCAAACTCCGTTTCGCCTCCTTCAGGAGGGACGACGAGGGCGTACAGCATGGCTGCTTTCGACGCGAGCGGCATATACGTGCTGTCGGTATGCCAGCCCTCGTTGCCCTTCATGATCTTGTATGCGTATTCATCGGGCTTCGCCAGTGAGCCGTCTTGCTTGCGGTTGGTAAATACGCTGGTCTCGCCCTTTTGCTCCGGCGAAAGCTGTTCGGTATTGCCAAATCGCCGCGCAAACGCACCCTGGGAGACCTCGTCGAGATTCTGGCCCGGAAACACCAAAATGCCATACGTCAGGAATGCCGAATAAATCTCCGCCCAGGTGTCATCGGCAAGATCGGCAAGATTGACATCAGTGATAACAGCGCCAAGTGTGGCGTCAACAGGCGTAACGGTGATGGTCATCGGTTACTCCGTGCTGTTCGACTCGACTCGATTATACGCCTCCCACGGCGGCCGCAAGTTAATGCAATGCTTTGCCTCGGATATCACGCATTGTGGTGCCATCGGCAGCGGCCAAGTGACCAAGGTCCTCAATAACATGGTGCTTTTTCAGACCGTCACGGCACTGTCCGAAGCCTATGCAATTGCACGTGGTGCCGGTGTCGATCCAGAAGTGCTGTTTGATGCCCTGTCGAAAGGGTCGGCAGACAGTTTTGCGTTGCGCAATCATGGCATGAAGGCAATTCTGCCAAGGCAATTTCCGTTGCGTGCATTTTCTGTCGACTATGCCCGCAAGCACCTTGAATATGCCATCGAACTGGCATCAGAAGGCGGCATTGAACCGGGCGGCGCCCGCAATGTCCTCGAGCTGTTCGCAAAAGCGATCGAAGCGGGCGAGGGCGATTCCTAATTTTCCGGTCGTGAGTAAAATCCTCAACCGGGAGTTATCGTAGCTGGAGGATGCAGCTCACAAACCGATGGCGTGCCCTTTTCGCTAGCACGGTGGGGCTGAACGATCGGCATGCAACTGTGCCCATTTTGCAGGGGTTGCGACTAAGTAGGAGACCTCAAGGCGCTTGCTTTTCCGCCGTGTGGTCAACAGCGCATTGTCTTTGGTAATCAGCCAGTCAGCGTGGCTGGCATGGGCGAGGGACTGAAATTTTACGTCGTCCGGATCAGCACAAAACGGCAGCAAATGTTCCGGTGAATAGTCCAGTTTCCGGGGCTGTCTGCTCAATCGGTCGACCTGGCGCACAATGCCGGCCTGTGTCTGGCCGTCGAGTTTGAATTTCGGATACGCGAGCACGCGCACCAGTTCGTCCCGGCATGCTGTGTCGATGATGATTTCGATGGAATCATTTTGTCTGGCGGACTTGAGCGGAATGACCGCCGGGTCTTCGAATACCAGCCAGTCCAGCCAGACATTGGTATCCAGTACGACGCGCATCGGGCGCTGGTCAGAATTTTTCGTGCTTGCCGAGGTAGCGCCACTGCCCGACCGGTAGCTTTCCGAGATTCACGCTGCCGATCCGGACGCGCTTCAGGCCGGTTGCGGTTAACCCGACGAGTTCGCACATACGGCGGATCTGGCGCTTTTTGCCTTCACGCAAAACAAAGCGCAGCTGATCTTCATTCAACCAGGAAACCTTTGCCGGTTTGAGCGGTTTGCCGTCGAGACTCAGGCCATGGTTGAGAAGCCTGAGCCCTTTGTCGCTGAGTCGGCCTTTGACACGTACGAGGTACTCCTTCTCGATAGACGTGTCCTGCCCGACGAGTTGCTTCGCAATTCGACCGTCCTGGGTGAGCACCAGTAAACCGGTGGAGTCAATATCGAGCCTGCCGGCAGGCGCAAGCCCTTTCAGATGCTGGCGAACGAACCTGGTCTTCGATGGGTCGTCCGAAAAATGATTCTCTGGTATCGCCAGCGCAATTGCCGGACGATAGCCGCTCTCCGTTTGCCCCGAGACATATCCCACGGGTTTGTTGAGCAGTATGGTTACCTTGTGTATCGCGGCGCTACGCTTGTCCAGCCGGATTTTTGCCACTGGATCGACACGTGTACCCAGCTCTTCGACTCTTACATCGTTGACGTAGACCCAGCCTCGCGAAATGTACTCGTCGGCTTCGCGGCGTGAACACATGCCGCGCTCGGACATCAACTTGGAGACCCGCACCTTCCCCTCGGCTGCTGACGGGCGCGCGCTCGCGCCCGCGTCAGGCCGAGATGGTATGTGTGTCGTTGATGACGGCGATGAGGACATCTTCAGGCCGCGAGCAACTCTCTCAGGACATAGGAAAGTATGCCGCCGTGGCGGTAATAGTCGACTTCGATCGGGGTATCGATGCGCGACAACAGGGTGACATCCTTACGCGATCCGTCCGCACGCTTGATGATCAACTTGATATCTTGCTGGGGTTTGAGATTGTCCAGGCCAAGAATGTCAAAAGTCTCGTTTCCGCTGATGCCGAGGGACTCGACTGAATCATTGCCCTTGAATTGCAATGGAAGTACGCCCATGCCAACCAGGTTGGAGCGATGGATGCGCTCGTAACTGCGAGTGACGACTGTGCGCACACCGAGTAGCTGTGTCCCTTTTGCCGCCCAGTCGCGCGAAGAGCCGGTACCGTATTCTTCACCGCCAAACACGACAGTGGGAATTTCGTCGTCGATGTAACGCATCGCGGCATCATAGATCGACATTTTTTCACCATCCGGCTGATGCAACGTCCATCCGCCTTCGACGCGCGTGCCATCGGCATTCGGCGGAAGCATCAGGTTTCTGATTCGGACGTTGGCAAATGTGCCGCGCATCATGACTCCGTGATTGCCACGGCGTGCGCCGTAGCTATTGAAGTCAACTTTGGTCACACCATTGGAAATCAGATACTGACCAGCTGGCGAAGTATCCTTGATCGAACCGGCCGGCGATATATGGTCGGTCGTTACGGAATCTCCGAATATGCCAAGGGCGCGTGCGCCGACTACGTCTGTTACGCGTCCTGGCTGCATGCCAAACCCGGTGAACAGAGGCGGTTCGGCAATATAAGTCGACAGCGGCCAGTTGTAGACGTCGCCGGTTGTCGACGGCACTTCTTTCCAGAGCGGTGTTGCGTCGGCAAGGTCTGCATACAACTTGCGAAAGCTCTTGGCATCGGTCGCGAATTTCAATGCGTCGGTAACTTCCTCCGGTTGCGGCCACACGTCTCCAATATAGACAAGCTTGCCATCCTTGCCGGTGCCCAGCGGTTCAGTCATGAAGTCCCTGAGAACGGTGCCGGCAATTGCGTAAGCCACCACCAGCGGCGGACTGGCGAGAAAGTTCGCGCGTATGTTCGGGTGGATGCGCGCTTCGAAGTTGCGATTACCCGACAGCACCGATGCGCATATCAGGTCATTGTCAATGATCGCTTCTTCAATCGGTTCGGCTAATGGACCGGAATTGCCGATACAAGTCGTGCAGCCGTAACCTGCCAGGTAAAAACCGAGTTTCTCGAGAGATCCCAGCAGACCGGCTTTCTTCAGGTAATCGGTGACGACCCTCGATCCCGGAGCAAGCGACGTCTTGATGTGATTCTTGACCGTCAGGCCTTTCTCGACTGCTTTTTTCGCGAGCAAACCGGCGGCAATAAGCACGCTCGGGTTTGACGTATTCGTACACGACGTGATCGCCGCGATCAGGACGTCACCTGAGCCGATGTCAATGCCATCACTGGTTTTGGCGCGTTGCGTCAGCGCCTTGCTGCGTCTGGAAAATCCCCCGTCGGCGATCGGTGTCGAAAAAAGTTCGGTGAACTTCGATTTGACATTACCGATCTGAATCCGGTCCTGCGGGCGTCTCGGCCCGGCGAGAGATGGTTCGACCTTGGAAAGATCCAGTTTCAGTGTCTTGCTGTAGTCGATGCTGCCTGCCTTCGGCATTCCGAACATCTCCTGCGCTTTGAAGTAGGCTTCCAGTGCCGCGACTTCCTCGTCAGTACGGCCAGTGTAGCGCATGAAGTCAATCGTCTTGGCGTCTATCGGAAAGAAACCCATCGTGGCACCGTATTCGGGTGCCATGTTTGCGATGGTCGCGCGGTCGGTCACGGGAAGACTGGCAGCACCTTCACCAAAGAATTCGACAAATTTTCCAACGACTTTCGCCTTGCGCAGCATTTCGGTAATCGTCAACACCAGGTCGGTCGCGGTGACGCCCCAGCGCAGACTGCCTTCGAGATTTACGCCAACGACATCTGGCGTCAGGAAGTAAATCGGCTGACCGAGCATGCCGGCTTCGGCCTCAATGCCGCCAACGCCCCAGCCAACAACGCCAATGCCGTTGATCATCGTCGTGTGAGAGTCGGTTCCGACGAGGGTATCGGGGTAGTAGACGCCATCCTTCTGATGTACGCCTCGGGCGAGGTGTTCAAGGTTGACCTGATGGACGATACCAATGCCGGGCGGCACGACCTTGAACGTATCGAACGCCTGCATGCCCCATTTCATGAACTGATAGCGTTCCTTGTTGCGATGAAATTCGAGCTTCATGTTCAGGTCGAGCGCATCGCTGGAACCGTAGTTGTCGACCTGCACCGAATGATCGACCACCAGATCAACCGGGACCAGTGGCTCAATGACTTTTGGGTCCTTGAACAGGACTTCGGTGACACTTCGCATCGCTGCGAGATCGGCCAACAATGGCACGCCGGTGAAATCCTGCAAGACGATCCTCGAAACCACGAATGGAACTTCATCAGTACGCTTGGCGCGCGGCTTCCAGTTCGCGATTTGCCTGACGTGCTCTTCGGTCACTTTCTTCCCGTCGCAATTACGCAGCACCGATTCGAGCATGATGCGGATTGAAACAGGCAGGCTGGAAATCTTGCCGACGCCGGCTTTCTCCAGCGCAGGCAGTGAATAGAACTTGCCGGTCTTGCCGGTAGCGGGCGCAAATTCCCGGAACGAGTTAAACAAATTGTGGCTCATGGCGTATCCTCAATTGATATCAATTTACATGTTTCCCCGAATCGCCATTTGCGCAACATCTGCCGCTGGCTATTCGAAGAGAAAAACTTGTGTTTCCGGGTAGAACGCGACCCATGCGAACCAGTAGGCCGGCACGGCCGGTAGCTGTATCCCCTTGGCATCGGTAATTGTGACCGACCTGTCGCTGGCCCGATAGTTTATTCGCAGTTCGGTCCCGGCGAGGGAATCATGCACAGGCCAGTTACGGACTTTTTCAAGTTCGCTCAATGGCCACACCCTGGCTTCGCCTGCAACGGTCAATCCGACCACCGGTTCTTTCTCATGGAATCGCTGGTCGCGATTCGCCACTTCAAAATAAAGCGTCGCGACGTTTTCGTACCCTGCATACGGGTCCCGGGAATAATCGCGGGAATGACCCGTCATCGTGTCAAGCACCAGGCCGTCTGGATGCGCATTCTTCCAGTCCTGCCAGTTCACATAGTCAGCAGCTATTAGTGACAGCGTCGAACCTTTCATCGGCCCTGAAATGGCCTTGGCCAGAATCTGCGACCACAATGAGCTGGAGTGCCGATCGTACAATAGCATGTCGCTGTTATACAGCAATCCGGAAACGCCGAACTCCAGTGTACGCCCGCCAGTTGCGCATCGAAAACCATCCCGGTGCCGCACAGCGGGCAATAGCTGATGACGACACCGCGGCCACCAACGGTGTCGTTGACGACCTCATGCCAGTTCAGAATCCGGATCGGATACGCGCGCGCCTCACCGCCGAGATTCAATGCCAGGACACGGTCGGTCGGCTTGAGGTAATCAACGTCCGATACCGGGCGCATCGATGGCCGGGTGAGCGCAGGGATACCGTCCCTTGGCGGGCCGCCATGGGTAATCTGCGACTTGGGCACAAGCGCACCACTGATATCGAAGCCGTTCAGGCGGTCTCTGGCCTGCAACGCCGGTGACAGCTTGTACACCGCAAATGCAGCGACCGCGGCATAAATCAGCCAGCGAGTCCATTGTTTTTGAAACAGTTGTGTCCGAAACAATGTTGAACGAGGCAATTTTGAGCGAGGCGATTTTGAATGAGGCGATAAATTGGTCAGCACAGGACGCTCCCGAGTACAGGTTTCAGTCTCAGGTACGTCCGCTTCACAAAAAACGCTTCAATGGGTCCTCGAATCCCGGCAAATGAACAGCAAATCAGCTGATTGCCCTGTTCCAGATCTTCTCTGAACAGCAGACACCAAGCGGTATTCAGACACCCGCGGTTTTAACTGGTTGCTGCGCCGACCACGGATTAAGAACAATTGCCGAATATCCCGATCTCAAACCTGGTGTTCTGAACGATATTTCTTTTCGCGTGCCGCTGGTTGTCTACGCGCCAAACGCATTGTCGGATCTGACATATATCGAGAACGTAACGTCCCATATCGATGTGGCGCCAACAATCCTGTCTCTGTTGGGAATCGAAGATTCGTCAATGTATGTGCTCGGAAGTCCCGTTTGGGACGAGAGGATCGCGAGTCGCCGCACCTATTTTCTTGCCAATGATTATCTGGGCGTCGACGGTTATTTCGAAAACGAGAAGTTCTTCATGTATCGTCCGATGGCAAACGCATCGTTCGAAAGTGACAGTATGTATATGCGCAATGGCGACGCTCTTTCAAACCAAGCTTTCTCTGGGCAATCGGAAGCTGGAGACAATCACGAGCGAATTGTGTCGGACATCCAGTTTCAAAAGTCGTTTCAGCGTTCACTGAGGGCGTATCTGCTTGAATCCGATTAGGCCTCGCCAACAGAAACGGGGCGATTAGCGTTGTCGCTGGCAGACAAATGTTGTGAAGACATTAAGTCGCTTGGCCATAGCGGAGATACTGTCGCGTCAGAATCACGGACGGGCTCTCGGTTGACACGCGCAGCGACGAAACAAAAACCCGCCACAATGGAGACTGTGTAAATAGTCTGGGGTTTTTGAGAAAATACCCGCACATTGTTGCGGGTATTTTTTTATGCACATTCAGGGACAAAGCCGGGATCAGGCGACGCTATTTCCGGAGCGGCTCGATGATCTGATAGGCCAGGACAATGCAGTCCGGGTGATCGACGCGTTTGTTGATACGCTAGATTTGAATGCACTTGGTTTTGCCCGCATGCAGCTTCAGGCCACGGGCCGGCCACCGTACCACCCGGGTGATGTGTTAAAGCCGTATTTGTACGGCTATATGCACCGAGTACGCAGCTCACGGTGTCTTGAGCGCGAGTGCCAGAAGAACCTCGAGGTTCTGTGGTTGCTGAACCGGCTGGCGCCAGATCACAAGACCATTGCCAACTTCCGGGTGGACAACCGTGTGGCCCTGACGCGCGTGTGTCGGGCGTTCGTGCAGTTTTGCCGCTCGCAAGCGCTGTATGGCGGCGAGCAAATCGCGATTGATGGCAGCAAGTTCAGGGCGGACAACAGCCGCAGCCGAGTCACACACAAGAAAGATCTGCAACAGCGAGTCAGCGGCCTGGATCGCAGGATCGGAGCGTGGCTCGATGCGCTCGAAGACAATGAGGACAATGATGACCAAGGGCCCAACGGCGGCGACACCCAAGGCGCTCTTGGCGCACTCAGGGCCGAGCGCGAGACCTTAACCGAACGCATCCGGGCGATGGACGATGCGCAAGTCTCGGCGCAGCCCGATACGGACGAGCAGGCGCGGGTGATGCCCCGCGCACATATTGGCTACAACGTACAAAGCACGGTCGATGGCAAGCACCGCCTGATCGTGGATGTGGACGTGGTACAAAATGCCAATGATTTGCAGCAGTTGTATCGCATGGCGCGACGCAGCCAACGCCAACTGCAGCGCGATCGGGTGCAGGTACTGGCCGATGCAGGCTATTCCAATGGTCAGCTGCTAAAGCGCTGCCAGGCCCCCTATGTGCCGGTACAGCGCGCCACGAACAACCAAGGCGATGGCTGCTACTTCGACAAATCGGAGTTTACCTACTGCGGCGAGGGCGATTACTACGAGTGCCCGGCCGGTGAGCACTTGCCAAAGAAGACCCAGTCGAACAAGCAGCGCCACTGGCTGTACACCAGTGAGGCTGGGTGACGCGCCACTTCGAGGAAGACGTGCTTAACGAGGTCGCCGATCGCACCGCGGCCAATCCACTCATGATGCAACGGCGCAACGGCATGGTGGAACACCCATTTGGCACGCTCAAGCGGCGTATGGACGGCGGGCGTTTCCTGGTAAGAGGCATACAGAAGGTCAAAGCCGAGATGGCATTGGCCGTGACCGCTTATAACCTGACCCGTGCTATTAACATCCCGGGAACGAAGCAACTCTGCAAGGCACTGGCTATCTAATCACAAATGAAAAAGAGGCCACCTCGAACAAGATGGCCTCCGGGTTTTTACACAGCCTCAATGGGCGGGTTTTTCTCGATACTGCATAAGAAAGGCGGAACTAGATAGCCCGTCTTCTGCGTCTCATTATGCCAAGTCCGAGCAGACCCAGCCCCAAGAGCGAAAGTGTGGTGGGTTCCGGTACATTGTTCGTGCGCGTGGTCATGCTTGCAACATTCCAAGTCAGGTTACCCGCGACATTGCCGGCAATAGAAGGGCTGTTCTTGTACTCCCCAATTGCTGAACCGAACAAGGCCAGGTTCGGGGCGCCTCCTGGTGGCGAGCCGGTGAGGACCACTGCGAGATATTCAGAACCGCCAGCCGTACCAGCGATGGCAACTTTCAGGTCGAGATTGAATGCCGTGGTTCCAAACGTGTAGCGCTGTTTGTGCGTTCTGTGGTCTTCTTGTTGGGTAAGAGCCAAACTGGTAACGCCTCCGGCAACACCCGTATCCCATGACGCCTGGGTCGATCCCAGGTTTACCGTGATGTTCCAGACTTGGTTCGTGGGGGACGTGAAGGTCTCAAGTAATTGGTTGGCGTTGCTATCTGCGACATTCGTGTCATACGTATAGGATCCGGACACTGCACTTCCAATCCCACCCTGTGACGCCCATGCTCCATCCAATGCGGTTACAGTACCCGTGAAATCAACTGTCACAGGAATGGCGTTCGAGGTGAGCGGAACCAGCAGCATTGCGGCACCCAGAAACACGGCCTTCTTGTTCGTCATTGCCTGCATAGCTTTTCCTTACAATCTTCACATCGTTGTTGGCCTCTACAAAGAACCCCCCCAAAGGCCATCCCCCGTTTACGCTAGCAGATTCTGCGCCATATGCTAATATACTAATTATATCAGTATGTTATATAGATTTGACGGGGTGAGTGACCAAGAATATGCAGCATCATGTAAAAAACATCGACACGCAATAAGCGCGAAACCCAAAGCTGTCCTTCGATTTCTGTCACTGGCTTGATCAATAAACCTGCTGACTGTCCCGGTATCGGCGCAAGATCGCACGTGCAGCAATGCGCAATTCGCTCTTTGGACAAGGCTTTTCGCCGCTGGGCCGGACGTTTCTCCGGAAACATCTCCGCCAAGAATACCCGGACTCCACGCATTTAAAACGCGCGTCCGGCGTTGAGGCGAGTCGCTGACGGCGGCGCTACGTATTCTGATAGATGTCAAATTACTCGACTGGTAATTCGGCTTACCGCTTCGAATTCGTTGGCGGTTCGGCCAGTGATACGGTCAGGGCAAGGACTAACACGTTGTCGGACTCAGGACGATTCGGCTCCAACGGTGGGAGAGCGGCCCTTATTTCACCGGTATGGTAGATCCTGCGCCTGAGGGTTCCAGAGTGGAGGGCGATGCATGTGGCGATTGCCCGAAGCTGAATGCTACGAATCGCATCCAGTAGAGGGCAAACAATCGTTGTTCAGAATGTGTTTGCCAACCCCATTTCCTATTCGCTCAGTTCGTCAAGCAGCGTCTTTGCTTCGGCTTTCTGAGGAGAATCGCCATCTTTTGCGAGCAACTGCTCTAGTTCGTTTCTGGCCTTTGACGTTTCGCCAGCCTTGAGCCAGGCGCGCGCAAGATGGAAGCGGATCTCTTGAGCGTCCGGATCGGCAGCAACCGCCGATTGCAGCAATTCGATCCCGCGCGCAGTATCGCCTTTCTCCACCAGAATCCAGCCCAGCGTATCGGTAACTGCGGAGTCGCCGGGCTTGAGTTTGTGGGCACGCTCTGCACTTTCGAGCGCAGCTTGTGTATTCCCGACCTGTTGATAGGTCCACGCACTGTTGTTCAGGGCGACCACGTTGTCGGGTTGCGTCTTCAGCAGCCATTCGTAGTGTTCGATCGCCGCGGGATACTTGCCGTTTTTAAGGGCTTGTTCAGCAGCATAAAGACGCGCACGGGCATCGTCGGGCGACTGCTCCAACCATTGTGCCAACCGCCTGTCTGCCTCTCTCGGCTTGCCGGCGAGCGCATAGGCTGCGTGCAATCTCAGCGCGAGTTCGCCGCTCGCGGCGATTTCATTAGCAATTTCATAAGCGGTCGCGGCCTGTGAATATTTCTTCCGCGCCATCAGCACGTCGCCTTCGAGCGAGTAACCTTGCGGCGAGTTCGCGTCCTGCTTTTTTAGCTGGCGCGCAATCGCCGCCGCTTCTTCTAATTGTCCTGCGCGAATCTGCAATACGGCCAATGTCACTTGCGCGTCGACGTAATTCAGCTGTAGCGATAACGCCTTCTGAAGCGTATTCGCAGCGGCGATCTCGTTTTTGACCGCCAACTGCGCGCGCGCCAAACCGTACAGTGCGGCGGGAGAATTTGGCTGCAGTGCGACAAGCTTGTGATACGTTTGCAGTGCTTGTTCATTTTTTCCTGTGCCGCTCTGTATCGTTCCCAGCATGTGCAGAACCTGGACGTTGTCCGGGCTTATCGCCTGTGCTTGCTGTGCGGCCTCGAGCGCGTCGTTTGGCTTGCCTGCCGAGGCGTAGAAGCGCGCCAGCATCAGCAGAGGGTGTATCGAGTCGGGACTTGCATCGCGTGCACGCTGCAGCCATGCAACCTGTTCCTCCTGGCTGGCGCCAAGGGACTGGCCAAGACTGGCGAGCGCCAAAAGCGCCTGAACGTTGTCTTTATCCTCGTCAAGTATCGCCTCGATACGCTCGCGTGCCGCCTCGGGATCATTGTCCTGTAAGTCGAGTCTGGCCAGATTTACTGCAGCGGGAACGTAGGTCGTCTGCAATTGCAGGGCATGTTCGAGGTGTTTGCGTGCGGTGGCATTGTCCTGTTTGCCGATGTAAATCATTGCTTTAAGGTTATAGGTGAGCGGATTATTCGGCTGCTTTTTCTCGAGCATTTGCATCGCGCTCAGCGCTTTGTCGAAGTTTCCTTGCCGAAGATGCGACGTCACCAACAAAATGTCCGCCTGGTAGGTGTCAAGATCAAGTCGCGAGGCGGACTCGAGGGTGGCCAACGCGTAGTCCGTTTGTCCAGATGCGAGGCGAGCCAGACCAAGCTGGGTGCGCGCACGCGCGCTATTGGGATCGAGCTTCGCCGCCTCTTCGAAGTAGCGGACCGCCTGTGCGAAATCGTTCTTCTGCAGATACACCTCCCCAGCGAGTGCCATCAGCGGGCCATCTGCCGGATACTGATTCAAGCCTTTCTCGATGACGCCCAGAGCACGGTCGGGCTGGCCGCTTTTCGCGAGTGATGCTGCCAACAGCCTGCGTGCGTAGAGATTGTCTGGTGTTTGCCGGATTACTTGCGCCAGATATGTCTGCGCCTGAATATGTGAATCGCTTGCGAACTCGATCGCACCTGCAAGCAGCACCGCTGGCATGTAGTTGGGAGCCACTCCGAGCACCTTCAGCGCGGCTTCCCGGGCCCGGGCATCGGCATAATTTTGTTCGCGAAACTCGATCAACGCCTCGACGTAATCGGCCATCGGCGTCTTGGGATTGATATTGCGCAACTGCTCGATCTGGGTGCGCGCTGTGTCGATGTCGCCAGTTTCTACCTGTAGCGACGCGAGTTTCACGCGGGCCGGGATGTTCCGAGGAGAAAGATCGATGACTCTCTGGAATGCTGCAATCGCGTCGTTCGGTTTACCCATGATCTGGCTAAGCTCGGCCTTCATAAACCACGCATCGACATTGTTCGGCGCGGTCGCGAGCGTCCGGTCGATCAATTCTTGGGCATCGTTCAGCTTGTTCTCGCTGGCCGCAAGTCTGGCTTGCCCGAGCAACGCATCCGGAAATTCGGGTTCTATAGTGAGCGCCTGCTCAAGCAAAACACGCGCTTCGTCACCGCGATTGAGCCCGATCATTGCCATCGCGCGCAGTGTAAGGATCTCGGCGCGCGAGCCGCTGCTTGCGCTGTCGTCAAGAGGAATCGCGTCGAGAACTTGCTGAAACTCGCCGTTCATCAACAACGCCTTTCCGAGGACGGGCATGATCGCGCTTGGCTGGTACTGTAAATCGAGTGCCTTTCGCAACTCGCGCTCGGCCGACGAAAAATCGTTAATGTCGCTAAGACTGACGCCGAGCAGGAACCTGGCTTCGGCGTGTTCCGGTGATTCTCTTAGTAAGTTTTTCAGGTGGATAATAGCCGTGTTGTGCTCACCCTCAGCGCGAGCTAGCTTTGCATCTGCGACTAACTGTTCCGGGTTATCAGCGTTGTCTGCAAACCTGGGGCGAAAAACACGGCGAAGAGCAATGTCGCGGCCAGACAGCACCGTATTTTGCGGACGCTTGATCGAATCATGCAGATCTCCATACAGCTAGAGTAGGGTTCAATAACAAATTGGTCGGTTCGCGCCAGACAGGGCCGTAGGAACTAGTCCTCATGGGAATTTTCGGTACTGGCCGACTTCAGGCCGTGACGGTTGATCAGGTCGTACACAGTGGGACGGCTCACTCCAAGTAGATCCGCCGCAGCCTGGATGTTTCCACCGACACGGCTCAATGCCTTGACAATCGCGTCGCGCTCGGCCGCGTTGCGATTGTCGCGTAATTTGAGTGGCATCGGAGCCTTTGAAGATTCCGGGATGCCCAGATCCTCAGCGCCTATCATGGATCCTTCCGTCATGATGACTGCCGTCTGATATGGTTTTCCATTTCCCGCACATTGCCCGGCCATGAGTGGTCTTCTATAACACGCAGGGCCTGGCGCTTATAACCCTTGATTGAGCGCTTTTCCTGATGGTTGAATTTGTGCAAGAACGCGTTTGCCAGAAGTGAAGCGTCGCCTGGCCGGTCACGAAGCGGCGGTATCGCGATCGCGATCTCGCTCAGGCGGTAGTAGAGATCCTCTCTGAAACCGCCTTTTGCAATCAGATCTTTCAGATTCTGATGGGTGGCGCAGACAACGCGAACATCGACGGGAATCTCTTCGCGTCCGCCGATACGCTCGACCACCCGCTCCTGGAGAAAGCGCAGGATTTTCGCCTGTAGAGCGGGCGAAAGGTCACCCACCTCATCGAGAAAGAATGTGCCCCCTTCAGCAAACTCGATCTTGCCGCGCGTTTGCTTGTTCGCGCCCGTAAATGCGCCTTTTTCGTAGCCGAAGAGTTCGGACTCCAGCAGATTTTCGGGGATCGCTGCGCAATTGATGGCGACAAATCGCCCGGACGAACGCAGGCTCAGGTTGTGAAGTGCTCTTGCCAACAGTTCCTTGCCAACGCCTGATTCGCCTAGCAGCAGCACGCTGGCATCCGAGGGTGCAACCCGTTCAACGTTCCGGCAGATCTTGAGCATCCCCCGGATCTCTGGTGAGGATGCCGTTCGTGGGCGCGTCCTGGGATTGTTGCAAACGACGATTCTCCTGCTCCAGCGCATGCAGGCGAAATGCGCGTTCCACAACGAGTTGGAGAACCTCCGGATCGAACGGCTTCTGGTAGAAGTCATAGGCACCCATTGCGACCGCTCTTACGGCGTTGACGCGGTCCTGGTTTCCGGTCACAACAATCACTTTGATGTCGGGCGCCAGTTCCATGAGCTGCTCGAGCGTCGCCATCCCTTCAGATGTTCCGTTCGCATCCGTCGGCAGGCCGAGATCCAGAATGACAACCGCGGGCTCATCCTTGCGCACCTGCGCCAGCGTACTTTCGCGATTTCCGACCACTTTCGTGTCGTAGGCGTCAAAGCTCCAGCGCATCTGCTTTTGCAGTCCAGGGTCGTCTTCGACAACCAGCAGCACATTGGTTTTTTGGTTCACTGACGCTTATCCACTTCTTCAATATTGGTCTCTGGAACAGGCGTACCACCATAAAGTGGCAGCACGATTCGCACAACGGTACCTCGGCCTTCCTGGCTCTCTACCTTGATTTCTCCTCCGAGCTCACCGGCATATTCCCGGGCCTCGTATGTGCCAATTCCCATGCCAGTTGGCTTGGTTGACTCAAAGGGTTCGAATAGCTTGCTACGCACGAATTGCTCACTCATACCGCAGCCGGTGTCGGTAATCGCGATAATTGCGGAGTTGTTCTGCCGCAGCAGCTGCACTGTTACCTGGCCATCGGCTGGCGTCGCTTCAATGGCGTTCTGTATCAGATGTCCAACTATGCGTTCGAGGCGTGCCGCGTGTGCGACAACTCTCATTGCGCTTTCGCGTACTTCGAGGCTGGGAGCAGGTTCCAGGCCAGATTTCGCAGCGACTGCCTGTTGAACCGGACCATGGAGTTGCACCGCTGCCGGAGGCTCCAATGTGTAGCCCCCTTGAAGTTCAAGTAACAACCGTTTCATTTTCTCGACCGACTGGGCAATCGTCTCGATCATATCTTCCTGAAATGCAGGTTCGTGTTTATGTTTGTCCGCATTCGAAAGCAACAAGGAGTTGAGTGACACCAGATTTTTCAGGTCGTGCACCAGAAAAGCGGGCATGCGATTGAAGGATTCAAACTGGCGTGCAACCAGCAGAGCCTTTGCTGCCTCCAACTGGGCAAGGTAGCTTGCCGCCTGGCCGCCGGCAGTCTTTAACACGTCACTCACTTCCCAGTTCAGCTTGATCCTGCTTCTGGATCGGGCCAGTACGATGAAGCCCAATAACTTCTCGTGAAGAATCAGCGGAACCACCAGCCACACTTGCGGCAGTGCGTACAGCCAGCTGGGTATCTCTAGTCCATCGTATAACGTCGGTTCTGAATCGTACTCGGGCACGCTGATGACCCATTGGCGCTCTTCGAGAAACTGGCACAGATTGCTATCGCCCGGCTCGCTCTCATTAACCGATGGCATGTTCCAGGTGGCGACCTGCTCGAACTGCCTTCCATGCCGGGAAAGCCACAGCGCTCCGCCCAAGCTTTCAACCAATTCGGCGATCGCGATGATTGAGCGTATATAACTTGGGTTCCTGGTTCGCCCTGTGACAAGGCGCGTGTGAACCGCAGCCACTCCTCACGATAGTCGTAGTGGTATCTGAAAAAATTCTTTCCGAGAAAAACCTTGACCCGAGCGCGCAACGTACCGGATAACAGTATCGTCGCGAGCAGCAGCGCTCCAAACAAAAACGTTACCTGTAACACTGGCCCCCAACTTCCGCCAAAGTAGCGAATGTAGTAACCGGCGGCAGCCATCACCAGAAGGTACACTGCCGCGCCGAAGATTGCCGTCGCATGAAACAGCAAGCGGTGCGATACCGCGACATCAATTGACCATTTTGGATTTCGGGCAACTGCCACCGCGATCAGCGAAGCCACCATCGCATTGACGATTCCGCGCGCGGCCCAGATGTCGGTGGTCATATGCCGGAGAAGCAGCGCATCGGAGTACAGAAAAAAATCGTAGACGAACATGCTGCCGAGCCCGACGCAGAGGAACTTGGTCGCCCATCGGTTCTCGGACGCGAGGCTGCGATAGAGGTGTTCGATCAGGAAGATGCCGACAACCGCCATTAACAGCTGGCTGAGCAGGACGACCGTGATCATTTGCGCAGATGCATCAGCGCCAAAGAAAAGTTTTGCGGCCAATGCGATTGCGCCAAACGTGACAGTGGCCACAGCAATCTTGCGCAAGGCCGCTACATTATTTCCGGAATGGCCAAACAGACCGATCAGGAACGCAAACCAGGTTGCATTGCGTGCGATTTCGAGAACATATACCGCATCTAACGTCGCATCAGTTTGCCCGGGGATAAATGCTGCCGCTCCAGCCCACGCCGTGCAAGTCAGGCAAGCGATCGCGAGCCGCGCGCCCTCTATGCGTTCACGCCAGATCGTGGCGAGCATTGTGGTCAGTAGGAGAAACGCCAGCGCGGCAACGCCGTAACTAATCGTCCCGAGGTCTAATTCCATCTATCGCGTCCGTGCGTTAGCGTCTGAAGCGCTCTCGATCTTGTTTTTTGGTCCAAGCATTGGATCTGCGCGTTAGCGATCATTACACTGGAGTAGAGGTCGGCAGACTGCAGTCAGTGGGTATGCGACGAGCAAATATGATGCTGTACCAGATCAGCAGCAACAGTACTCGAATCAGCATAAGGGTAGCAAACAGGACAATGCCCGGATAACGAATTTCCCGCTATCGTAGCCATTGGGGACTGACAGATACGGCCTTGCTCCCGCAAACAAGCAGCTCCTTCATAAGAATTTCACCGCCGCTGGGTCGGCGCGAATAACGTGTGATTGAGTTGCCGGATTCAGCTCGCAGAATATCTGTCCCGGCAACACGCGATTCAAATACTTGACCTCGCCCGCGGCAAGCGTGCAATGACCGTGCCGGAGATCTTCGCGTTGGTGCGCACGGTTGGCCTGTACAGCGCACAGGACTGGCGGGTGGTCCACCCGGAAAGGTCTTGCTGCCGTTACTTTGCGAGTGGTTCGTCAGGCTCCTAGTAGCTTATCGAAGATTGTGGCGTAACTGGTGGAAGTTCGATCGCTGGCCGCGCCTTCCAGCCCGGCTTTCGGTGTTCTGTGACGACCGACGTGAAAATGCCTCCGCGCACATTGAATCGGGCCATCAAGCGCATGAATCTGGGCCGCGTCGCGGCAACAAGGTCATCCAGAATTTGATTCGTGACAGCCTCATGAAAC
>CATOSA010000067.1 GCA_951812315.1 uncultured Burkholderiales bacterium | reverse complement strand
ATGCCGCCAGCAAATATCGGCGACACCTAATCCACTGTTCCAGCGCATCGAGGTGCGCGTTTATGTCGATGGCGAAGACCAACATTACCTTGTCGAACTTGTTGGCATACTGGCGGACGAGACATGAAACGCACCGGCTGCAGGTCTGGCGGGTTCACGTTGGTCGAGATGCTCGTGGCCATACCCCTGCTCGGCTTGCTTGGTGTGATCTCCTGGCGCGGGCTTGATCAGGTGGTCGCGCTGCGCGATCGTGTCAATGAAGAAACCGTGGAGATCGAACGCGTTGTACGTACGATCGCGCAAATTGAGCGCGATATAGACGTGAGTATTGCAGATGTTCTGATGGCTGCACCGCCGGTCAATTCACCGTTGCCCTATGCGATCAACGTCACTACCGACCGAAACCGGGACAATCGAGTTCTCCCTGTTTCGTACCCGTCCAGAGAGTCCTGGTGCCCAGACTGTGACTTACTTTGTGCGCAGCGAAGAACTCGTTCGTACTGTTTCCATCGAAGACGAGGACACGACGACGAGTGTTACGATGTTGGGTGACGTGCGCGAATTCCGCGTACGTCTTTTGTTGTCGGGTAATTGGGTGGCCCCGAACGAGCTTGATGAATCGGTGACCGGGCGCGCGCAGGCGATTGAGGTCGCGATAGAACGCGCCGCCGGTGAGTGCTACCTGAGGATATTGCCCCTATGACCCCGGCCAACACGCAAATTCGCAGTTCGAATATTCGCGAACAAGGTGCCGCCGTTGTCATGGCGATGCTGGTGGTCGCATTTGCGGCACTGATGGTGAGTGGCACGTTCCAGCGCCAAAGCGTTATGGCGCGCACGGTCGAGAATCACTTTGCCGCCGCGCAAGTGCGTTGGCTAATGGCGGGTGCGGTTGACTGGGTGCGCGTAATTTTGCAGGAAGACGCGCGCGCGTCGACGACCGATCATCTTGCCGAGCCGTGGGCCGTGCCGCTTGAACAAACACGGCTCAACGATGACGAGCGTGACCCGGCATGGCTCGACGGCACCGTGAAAGACGCTCAGGCACGCTTCAACCTGCGCAATCTCGTTGGCAGTGAAGGTCCTGTGCCCGACGAAGTTGCCGTGCTCGAGAGGTTGCTTTCGATTGCAGGTCTAGACGCTTCGCTGGCTGAACCGCTCGCGCAGGAAATCGATCTGGCGTTGTCGACGCGCATTGCCGGAAATCGTCTTGTGCCTGCCGACATCGATGAAATCAATTTTTCTGACCCGAAATTACGTGCGGAGCTACTGGAATTGCGCGCCTTCGTTACGATCCTGCCCGTCCCAACGCCGATCAACGCGAACACTGCGCTGCCGGAAGTACTCGCCGCGCGCTTCGACAACGTCTCGTTGACCGACGCACAGCGTCTTATTGCAAGCCGCGATCGGGCCGCATTCAAGGATTTGACCGATGTCCTTTCGCGTCTGCGCGATTTGAAGCCCAATGCGCCAGCCGGTCAGATCGCGGTCGCCTCACGATTTTTCATACTTGAAGGCGCGATTGAGTATCGTCGTGCGAAGCTACATCAGCGTGCGCTTTTGCGCCGTGAACAAGGGCGTGTTCAGATGATATGGAAAGGTGAGGTCGGGGCGTGAGACTACGCATATGGTTGCCGCCCATGTCGGAGATAAGAGCCGACTCACGTGTCGAATTCGAAGTCATCAATTCCGACCGCCATGTGAATCACCTTGGAGAATCGGCGATCTCGGGGCTACCCAAAGGCATGCCCTGTGAGCTGGTTGTGCACGGCCGGGACGGCGTATTGCTTGATGTGCGGACGCCGAATCTGGCGCGGTCCAAACTGGCGGCAGCCCTTCCAGGGTTGGTAGAAGAAAGACTGGCGGGCGATGCCGAGGACGTGCACGTTGTTGCGAGTGAGCGCGACCCGGACGGCGTCGCCGTGGCCGCTGTCGTCGATCGTGCGTCATTTGCTCACACACTCGACGTGTTCACGCAGGCTGGGCGTAGCGTTGTCGCCGCCACACTGAATCCGCTGGCGCTGCCGTTCAAAGTGGACTGTTGGCGAGTCAGGATACGCGACGGTTTTGGTAGCGTATGTACCGGTGCATCGTTCGGCGTGTCGATTGCGATCGAGGAAGCGGTGCCGGTCGAGCTGCAGCTGTTGATCGCACAGGCGATTGCTCCACCAGCATCGACAGAAGTAGACGGCGACTGCGATGTGAATGTCTGGAGCGAGACGCTTGGTGTTGAGGTCAGGCAGGTGTCGCCTGACACGCGGGTCCCGGAAATTACGATCGATCTGCTGCAATATCAATTCGCTCCCGGTGTCGCCGATTGGAAACGATTGCGCACGCCGGTGGCACTCGCAATACTTTTGTTTGTGGTTGCATTGGGCGGGCTGAATCTGCACGCCTGGAAGCTTCTTGGTGAAGAGAAAGCGTTACGCGCGAGTATGGCGGCGATTGTCGCAGATGCCATCCCTGGTGTTCCGGCAATCCTCGATCCATTGGCGCAAATGCAACAGCGCGTATCCAGCCTGCGCGCCGGTGCCGGCATCCATAGCGGCGGATTTCTTGCGCTTGCCGGCGCATTCGCCGGTGTTGCCGATTTCGACTCGGTTCAATCCATGGAATTCACTGACGGCACGCTAAGAGTACTTTTTCTTCCGGGTGCGGTGAATACTGACGGCAAGCGGTCGAGATTGGCCGCAAAAGTGGCTGCCGCGGGCTTGACGTTGCGTTTTTCCGGTGACGAGGCGATTTTGAGCCAGAAGGGCGGCGCATCATGATGTCGCAGGTCCGCACCTGGTGGCGGGGACTTGCGCGGCGCGAGCGCATGATGGTCCTGGCTGCAGCTATTGTTGTTGGAATCGGCCTGTTGTATACCATTGCTATCGAACCAGCGTGGCAGGCTCGTAGTCGTCTGGCAGGCGATTTGCCGCGCTTGCAGGACGAACTCGTGCGGCTCGAGGCATTGCGTGCAGAAGTTCGCGCGCTTGAAGATCGCGGCGGCACGGTGCAAACGCGCGAATCGTTGCGCGCCGCCGCCGAACAATCGATGCGACGCGCGAATTTTGCCGGTGAAGTCGTTAATGAGGGGGCAAATGCCGTATCGGTGAGCGCTCGAAATGTTGCGGCGGCAACATGGTTTGCCTGGCTGGAAAGTTTTGCGCGCGAGGCGCGAATTCGGGTTGTTACAGCGCGCGTTGAACGCGCGTCACCTGGAAGGGTCAACGCAACATTCTCTTTCGAAAGCGCGGTCGTCAGATAGAACTGGTCAAGCAAGAGTGACTAAACGAAACGGATTGCCAACCATGAGTGGTCAGAGAGCGATGCGCAGCACAATATGTTCAGGCTAGCAGCAGTCGCGGTGACGGTGGCTATCATCACCGTCGTGAATGCGCCGGTCGCCTGGCTGGGCGACTGGGTTGCACAAGGCAGCCGCCTGCGTCTCGTTTATGCAAACGGGACTGTTTGGAGTGGCACTGCCATGCTGGCAATAAGCGACGGCAAACAGGCACGCATCGTGCCTGACAGGGTGTCGTGGCAAGTGCAATGGCGGGCGTTGTTCTCGGGAAGAATTGCAGTTGAAATTCGACATGCTGGCGTCGACGGATCGCTGCGTTTGAGCTACGACGGCGACGGGTTTTATCTTGATCCGGGAAGTGCGTATTTGCCGGCCGGGTTGCTATCTGTGGCTGGTGCACCTTTCAATACAATATCGCCAGGTGGCACACTACTGTTGCACTGGGAAACTTTGCGCGTGGCGGGTGACGGATTCGATGGAGAAATCAGTATGGATTGGCGCGCGGCGCAGTCAGCACTGTCTCCAGTATCCCCGCTTGGCGATTACCGGGTGATCGCACGGGCGCACGGTGGTCAGGGAGACGTTACACTGACAACGCTGAGTGGACCGCTATTGCTTGAAGGTGTTGGAAAGATTGCTCAAGGCAAGCTACGGTTCTCGGGTACGGCCGATGCGGAGCCACATATGCGCGCGAGCTTGAATGGCTTGATCGGGGTGCTCGGCCCGCGATCAGGGCAAAAGGTCTTGCTGAATTGGGAATTGCAGACCTGATGAATCAAGTTATGCACGAATCCAAAAGGGAGCGCCGGGCTCCCGGGGCGCGAAACAATTCCGAATGCTGAACATGTTTTCGACTTGCGATGGCCAGGACACGAAAGCGAATAGAACGCTTTGGCTGACTTGTATCTCGCTATTGCGAAACTTGGCTGCATCCGCAAAAGCCGCGTTTCCAAATACCACTGCATTTCGAACAAACCTGGTGCGTCCAGTGCGGTTTGCGCTGAACCGCCTGTTGCTTTCGGCGTGCCTTCTCCTGGGAATTGCGGCTGCGACCGCTGCCCAAGACCGCGTCACGCTCAATTTCGTCAACGCTGATCTCGAAGCAGTTGTACGCGCGGTGAGTCATTTCACTGGACGTACTTTCGTGATCGAACCTCGCGTCAAGGGTACGCTGAATCTGCAATCGCAAAAGCCGATGAGTCGCAGCCGGGCGCTTGCTGCGCTGACTGCTGCCTTGCGCTTGCAAGGATTTGCTGTCGTCGAGGTTGGTGCGATATCTCGCGTTGTCCCGGAAGCCGACGCAAAATTTCAAGGCGGCCCGGTCGACATCTCAGGCGTGCCGCGCAGCGCGCGTGGGGATCAGGTGATTACGCATGTGTTCCGGTTGCGCTACGAGTCGGCAACCAACGTACTTCCGGTGATTCGTCCACTGGTTCCGCCTAACAACCCGGTCATCGCATACGCTGGCAGCAACGTGTTGGTGGTGACCGATTACGCTGACAACCTTCGGCGTATCGAAAAAATCATCAACGCGATTGATGTCGAAAAATCTTCCGGGACCCAGGTGATTTCCCTGGATCACGCTATTGCGACTGATATGTAGAAAGTGAGTAACACCGTGTTCACCTGACTCAGGTGATTTCCCTGGATCACGCTATTGCGACTGATATGGCGCTTATCGTCGCACGGCTCACCGATCAACAAGCCCAGGCGGGTGCTGCCTTCGATCCAAACGAAAGAGTCACGGTTCTTGCCGATCCGGTAACCAACAGCCTGATCGTCAAATCAAAGAGCCGCTCGCAGATTCGCGCCGTAAGAAGCATCGTGGACCAGCTGGACAAGCCTGGACCGGCTGGCGCAGGCGTACACGTGGTGTCCCTGAAGAATGCAGAAGCGGAAGAGCTTGCCAAGATACTCACCCAGATCCCAACAGGTTCAGCCAGAGGAGTAAGTGCCCGGGCGCGTGCCCCGGGCACGCAACCAACTGGGCAGGGCGTCGACGAAAGTGCGACGGTAGTCGCCGATACGGCTTCCAATTCACTAATCATTTCTGCAACGGAAGCGGCGTACCGTCAGTTGAGGAAAGTGATCGACCGCCTGGACGAACGTAAAGCGCAGGTCTTCATCGAATCGTTGCTGGTAGAGGTGCAGAGTGAACTTGCTGCCGAGTTTGGCATTCAGTGGCTTGGAGGCCTCGACAATATTGCCGGCGGTGAAGCAGCGCTGATTGGCGGGACGAATTTCGGAGACTCATCGCAGAACATCATTAGTGGCGCGCAGAATCTTGGCAATCTTGGAACCGGGCTCAACCTCGGCGTCATTCGGGGGCAGGTGACCATTCCCGGGTTGGGTACGGTAACCAATCTGAACTTTCTGGCGCGCGCATTGGAAAAAGAGACAGGCGCAAATATTTTGTCCACCCCTAACATCCTCACTCTCGACAATGAAGAAGCGACAATTATCGTTGCCGAAAACGTGCCGTTCGTGACTGGTCAGTATGCAAACACCGGCTCGGTGAGTCACGGCGTCAATCCGTTCCAGACCATTGAACGGGTTGACGTAGGGCTGATCCTGAGGGTCAAGCCGCAGATCAGTGGGCAACACGATACGCATGAGCATTTATGAGGAAGCGTCCGCGGTCAAGGAGGACACGGCGTCGAATTCGGGCATCGTGACGACCAAACGATCGGTGGAAACAGATGTTCTCATAGAAGAGGGCAGCATCATTGTGCTGGGCGGACTGGTGCAGGATCAGGTCGCAACTGTCGTGGAGAAAGTGCCTGTTCTCGGTGACATTCCTCTTCTGGGTGCGTTGTTTCGTTATGAAACACGAGCCAACAAAAAAACCAATCTCATGCTTTTCCTGCGACCGTATATCATCCGGAACGCCGCCGACTCACGTTCTCTGACGGTCGAGCGCTACGAGATGATGCGCCAGGCCGAGAAGGACATGCTGCCCGAGACGCGCTTTGCTCTGCCAACGTTTGAAGGTCCGGTGTTGCCGGAAATCCACCTTGGGCAGCAGCCTGATGCGAACCAATCGGATACAGACAAGACAGACGTTCAACCGCCAGCGCAATGAGCCAGCTCGTCTCTTATGGTTTTGCCCGGACACAACGAGTGTTGCCGGCTGGCGAGCGCGACGGATCCTTGCTGTTGTGGGTGACCGAGCGCACGCCACCGGTGGCCATCGCCGAACTACGGCGCTCCCTCGCTCGCGATATGACACCAATGTTGGTAAGCGACGCACAGTTCGAGGAAGGGCTGCGCGCTGCCTATGTTGATGGCGGCGAAGGCGCTGCGACGGTAGTTGGCGAAGTTGAAGGCGAGGTCGACCTTGGCCGGTTGATGCAGGATATTCCTGACGTTGAAGACTTGCTCGATGAAAACGACGACGCGCCGATCGTTCGTATGCTCAATGCAATGCTCTCGCAGGCTGTTCGCGAAGGCGCGTCCGACGTGCATATAGAACCGTTCGAATCTCACTCGGTCGTTCGTTATCGCGTCGACGGTTCACTACGTGACGTGGTTCGGCCGCGAGCGGCTTTGCATGCTGCGTTGGTGTCGCGCATCAAGATCATGGCCAATCTTGATATCGCTGAAAAGCGGCTGCCGCAGGACGGGCGCATTATGTTGCGTCTCGGTGGACGCCCGATCGATGTGCGCGTTTCGACCTTGCCGGCCGCCCATGGCGAGCGGGTCGTGTTGCGTCTGCTTGACAAGGAACGCGGTTCGCTGGCACCCGAGAGCCTTGGTATGGCAGCCGATACGCTTTCCGCGTTAACTTCGCTTGTCCGCCTAAGCCACGGCATCGTACTGGTAACTGGCCCGACTGGCAGCGGCAAAACAACCACGCTGTATGCGATGCTCTCGAGAGTCAATACCGAGACGACCAACGTGCTCACGGTGGAAGACCCAATCGAGTACGATCTTCCGGGAATCGGGCAGACGCAGGTCAATCCACGCATCGAGATGACGTTCGCGCGCGCATTGCGCGCCATCCTGAGACAGGATCTGGACGTGATCATGATCGGCGAGATCCGCGACCGCGAAACCGCGCAGATAGCAGTGCAGGCTTCACTTACCGGGCATCTTGTTCTCGCAACGCTGCATACGAATGATGCGCTATCGGCAGTAACCCGGCTACTTGACATGGGTATTGAACCTTTTCTGCTGTCGTCAACTCTTCTCGGTGCGCTTGGGCAGCGCCTGTTGCGCAAGCTTTGTGTCGAATGCCACCAGGAAGATGCTAACGGTCACTGGCATGCCACCGGCTGTCCGGCATGTGCGAATACCGGTTACGCTGGTCGCGCTGGTGCATACGAATTGCTAGCGGTCGACGACGCGGTTCGCGAGGCGATCCATGCGCGAGTAGCCGAGGGCGAGTTGCGCAACATCGCTGCGCAACGCGGATTTCGTTCGATTCGCGAGGATTGCGACCGTTGGCTGGTAGGCGGTAGCACCTCTGTAGAAGAAGTAGCGCGCGTCACGCGCGACCAGTAAAGCAGAACATACCCGCGCCAATGGCTACCTACCGCTTCGAAGCCGCACGCGAAAGCGGGGCTGTCGAAAAAGGTGAGATTGATGCCGACACCCCGCGCGCAGTGCGTTGCGGGCAAGCGGTCTGGTGCCGATCTCAGTTGAGGCGCTGGGCCAGGCTGAAGCGCGAAAGGAGGCCGGCAGCCGTTATCGCATGCGCGAGGCCGATCTTGCGCTTGCGACACGGCAACTTGCCAGTCTGTTAACCGCAGGCTTGCAGCTTGATGTTGCGCTTTCGACACTGGTCGAACAAGCCGAAGAGAGCGTGCATCGCGATATTTTTCGTGTCGTGCGTGCCGACGTACTACTTGCCGGTCATCGTTTTGCCGAAGCACTGGAAAGCCATCCGGGCGTGTTCCCGCGCGTATATTGCGCGACGGTCGCTGCCGGCGAGCAGGCGGGCAGTTTCGGCGCAGTGCTGGAGCGGCTTGCGCAATATCTCGAGGAACGGCAGGCATTGCGTGCGAAGTTGCTTGCGGCTGCGACTTATCCCGCGATTGTCACCGTCATTGCGTTTGCGATCGTGTTGTTCTTGATGACCTATGTTGTTCCGCAGGCCGTTCAGGTATTTGAGCAGACGAGCCAGGCGCTACCCTGGCCAACTCTTGTTCTTCTGGCCGTGTCGGCTTTCTTGCGTGAATACGGTATTTGGTTGCTAGCAGCAATTGCCGGCGGAATCTATGCCGTCCACGTCACGCTGAAACGGCCCGGGCCAAAATCCGCCTGGGATCGCGCAGTGTTGCGCCTGCCGCTGTTTGGACGTATCGCCCGTGGAGTAGATACCGCGCGTTTCGCGTCCACACTTGCAATTCTGAGCGAAGCGGGCGTACCCATTTTGCGAGCGTTGGCTGCCGCCGAAGCGACGTTGACCAATTCGCTGTTGCGTTCGGCCGCAAACAGCACGAACGAAAGAGTGCGCGAGGGCGTCGGGTTGGGTCGCGCGCTCGCCGCCACAAACGCGTTTCCGCCAGTTCTAGTTCGATTGATCGAGGTTGGTGAAGCGACCGGCGATCTGCCAAAAATGCGTACCCATGCAGCGGCCAATCAGTCCCGTGAAGTCGAACGCCGCGCGACGGCGGCCGCGACCTTGATTGAGCCAATCCTGATCCTCGTCATGGGTGTCATCGTGCTCGGCATCGTACTCGCCGTGCTCATGCCGATTATCGAGATCAACCAGATCATTCGCTGACGAATTCAGATAGATTTCAACTGCCGCCCTGGCTTGGCTCGTGCTTCGGTTGCCTGGTTGCTGCCGCGTTCGTCCATGTCTTCATGGGCTAAAGGCGATATGTTGCGGTGACTCAGGCCGGCCACGCTCTGGCCAAAAAATGACAACCAGAGGATCGAGCGCGAGTTTTCGAAGCGCATTGTTGACAGCTTGTTTTCCCGGAACATAAAAATCCCTGCCCTGCCGCTACTGCAATGCGTCAACTGCAATGACGCTGTACTGGCTGTAACAGGGTCCGTCCAATGCCGGATCTAAACAGAATTGGCAAATACCTGGTGAAATCTCGCCTGGGCGAAGGTACGTCCGGCGTTGTGTATCTTGCGCTTGACGAGTTTTCTCAAAGCGAAGTGGCAATCAAGGTCTACGAGAGTGACTTGTTGGGCAAGATGCCAAGCCACGTACGTTTGCAGTTTCTGACCGAAGCGTCGCTTACCGGCCGGCTCGAGCATCCGCATATTGCGAGAATTCTGGATGCATCAACGGGTGATGACGTGAGCTACGTCGTGACCGAATATGTGCCCGGTGGCAGCCTCGCCGACATCATCGCGAAAGACGAACTACGAACTGCTACCGGTTGACGATGCGATCGAAATTGGCTTCAAATGTTGTGGAGCGCTCGATTATGCGTTTCGCAACGACATCATTCACCGCGATATTAAACCCGCCAACATACTTATCTCTGCGGGGACGGAAATCAAGATCATCGATTTCGGTGCGGCATGGATTCGTAACGCGAACCGCCAGCAATTACTCGACGTTGGCTCTCCCGCGTATTTGTCGCCGGAACAGGCGCGTGGCAAGGAACTTACGTACAAGAGTGACATGTTCACGCTTGCTATTGTCCTTTACGAACTGTGCACTGGAAAGCGGCCATTTACAGGCAAAAGCGTCACAGAACTGGTCGCTCAAATTACAGGCAAACAAGCTGGCAAGCTTTCGAGCTTGCGTGCGGAAATTCCGGCGCAACTGGACGAAATTGTCCTGCGTGCACTGCAAAAGGACCCGGCGCAACGCTTCGATTCGTGGGCCGATTTTGCGCTGGCATTGGCGGACGTTGGCCAGCTCAGTGCATTTGAGAAGAATATATCCGACAGTGAAAAATTCACCGTGCTCAAAGAGCGACCGTTACTTGCCAGTCTCGGAGACGCTGACATCTGGCAACTCGCAGGCGCCGGACGATGGTCGCGTGTGCCGTCCAGAACGCAGGTCGTCAACGAGGGCAAGGCGGGCGACAGTCTGTTTCTGCTTGTCGACGGCGAGGCCAAGGTGACAATCAAAGGGCGCTTGTTGAATGTCCTTGGCAACGGCGAATGGTTCGGCGAGATCCCATACATAACCGGCAAGGCCAGTGAGCGCGGTGCGACCATCGAAACCAGCGCTGACTCGACACTGGTCGAGTTTCCAAGGATTGCTCTGGAGAAACTTGGCGATCGTTGCCAGCTACAGTTTGCCAAGGCGTTGATGCGAAATCTTTCTGACCGCCTGGCTTTTTCCAATTCGCGTTTTGCGCATGGGCGATAGATCAGAATAGTTTTGCCGGCATCCAGCGCGCAGATCCTTGTTGGCGGGCTGCGATGCGCATCGAATCTTTAGCAGAGGTCGGTCAGCGTGAACTTTGCCGAATCGATCGCGCGACGGACCACAGTTGAAATGGTCCGGGTCATTGCCAGGACAGGGTTGCAACCAGGCCGGGAACACTACCAAATTTCTCACAAAAAAATCCGAAAGGCATTGCGGCGACGTTACGATGTGCGCACCGCTATCAAATTAGAAACTGGAGGACAACGCAATGGCCCAATCACTGGTTGACTATGCTGGTCTGGTCGCTGACCTGGAACGCCTGCTGAAGCTGCGCAGCATTTGCCTCGGAATGAAGCTGTTCGAAACCGTCGAGCAAATGGAAACGATTCCCGGGATTCGTCGTCCCAAGTCGATTCATACCACCGACCAGATCGTGGCGCAGGCGGCCCGCCTTGGTTGGACCGTCGGTATTACCGGGGATGACCTGGTTGGCGAGCAATGCCGGGCGGTGGTAGGTCTTGGAACGGCGGACGCGGAATGGAGATCCGGTAAGCATATGAGCGGCGTATGGTTCGCGACCAATGCGGATGCCGCGCACCATCAGGAAGCGATGCACCTGGTGCCCGCTGGCCAGTACCTCGCGTTGGCTGTTTCGCCGCTGGCGAGCGGGCGCCTCGATCCCCCGGACATCGCAATGTTTTACGCAACGCCCGGCGCGATGATTTATTTCATCAACGGGCTTCAGTGGTCGGGATACAAGCGCTTTGACTGGAGCGTGGTGGGCGAATCCGCGTGTGCCGATTCGTGGGGACGAGCGCTCAAGCTGCGTGAACCAAGTTTGTCGATTCCCTGTTTTGCTGAACGGCGTTATGGCGGTGTGCTCGACGATGAAATGTTGATGGCGCTGCCTGTGGACTATTTGCACAAGGCAATAGCCGGAATGCGGGCGCTTGCCAAGAACGGATTCCGTTATCCGTTTGCGCAGTATGGCGTCCAGCAGGACGTGCGTGCCGGTATGGCGGTTAGCTACCCGGGCCGCTGAAATCGGAAGCTGCAGGTATTGGGGCCAGCGATTGGGCTTCTGGCGCAAACAGGTCTAGCCCGCATATTTCACGAAGACGGTCGCGTATCCAATCGATTCGCGAAACTAATCAACTTGATAGCAAAATTTTGGAGCATTGCCTGACAGTAGCAGTTTGTCCCTATTCGCTTTCAGGAGAAATGTGCCGTCACAGCTTGAACGATCGCCCTTGAGCAATAGTCTGGCTATTCCTCTGCGGCCGATCGTCCAATCTGTTTAGGCACATTTCTCCTGACAAGCGAATCCCTCGTAAAATATGCAGGCTTGCACTATCTACGAATCTGGAGGTCACCCCATGTCGGTCAAGGAAGCCGTTCGCGCGCAGAACAAATCGGCATCCGTTTATGCGCAGCGCGCGCTACGTCTGTAACGAAAACGGATTCGATTTTTCCTATCCAGCGGTACCAATTCGGCAGTTTCTGGCCGAGCGCGACCGGGCGTTTGATAAAGCCGCACCCAGCGGTGTGATTGATCTTGACGCGTCCGGCGACCTGGGGACGACCCATAAAGCGACCACGCCGTCATTGCTTTGCCGATATATCAGGGTCCGCGCCGGCGAGCGACTATCCAGCGTTGTTGCGGCGAGTGGTGAGGTCATATATGTCATTGCGGGTAGTGGCGCCAGTCGCAATGGCGCCGATGAGATTAGCTGGAGCGTTGGCGACGGTTTTTGTTTCCCGGGCGGGGCGGAGACAGTGCACACTGCAACTGGCGACGCGCTCCTGTTCAGCGCAACTGATGCCCCATTGCTCGCATTCGCAGGCACGGGTGCGCCCGCGGCAGGTCATACAGCCGTGGAAGCGGTTGTATGGTCATCGGCCGAGATAGATCGCCGTTTGCAGGAAGTGTATGACCGCTCGATTTCAGAGCGCACTACTGGTGCTTCGGTGCAGTTCTCAACGCGCCAGACTGAACCAAATTTCACGACGACGCCATTTATCAACGCCGCGATAAATACCCTTGCCGTGAACTGTGACCAGCGACCGCATCGTCACAATGGTGTGGCCGTGACGCTGGCAATACAGGGAGAAGGTATTCACTCGATGATAGACGGTGAGCGAATCGACTGGGTCAGCGGTGCGGCGCAGATTACGCCGGCAACTACGCTGCACTCGCACCATAATCGTGGTGAGAAGCGCATGCGTTCGCTAGTGATTCAGGATGAGGGACTGCACATTTACACGCGCACGCCAGGATTCAGTTTCGAGTAAAAGCATGCTGAACGTCTGGCGTTGACGCTGCGACGGGTTGATCGCTGGGCTCGGCCCTCGAGCTGCTCGCTTGGTTAAGTAATCCCTGTAGTTCAAGCGTTTATATCGCGTCATCTCGTGACAACTTGCGTCATGTCAGGGCGCCGCTGATGATCTCACCAGAGAGTGCCTGATCGCGCGACGGTGTAGCCAAAGTGTTCCTGAAAGACTCCCGATATTACGGTGCCGGGCTTGACGTCACTACGTCGATCGCAATCAGGGCGGCCCGTAGTGATTCGACCCGCTTGCGGTTCACTTCAAAATCCCGGTAACCAAGGCGCGACGCAGAACGAACGGCGATCGAGTCATTTTCCGGGCGAAAGTGCAATTCAAGATCGTCGACAAATCCAAATATCGCGCTGCGGCATTCGGCATGCAGATAATGATCTGATTCAGACACGATCTGCGTTCCAGGCAGGGATAACACTGCCGATCGGGCCGCTGCCCATGCTTGATCGGGCGGCACCCTCAGAATCAGCGCGCTGATGCCATGTTGTGCGTCGCTCGCGTCGCTACAGACACAATTGGGGCGCCGCGGGCATGCGGCAAGGTGCCCGTCGCTAATTCCCAGCTTATGCAGGGGTTTTCCGGTCAGAAAGCGAAATCCCATTCTGGTCTGGTCTCGTGCCGTCACGCTTGAACGAGCGGCCTTTTTCACACAATACGGGCCAATAGTGTAGCGAAGTACTGCTAGCGGTCCATAAATGCGGATTTTGCTGTCTGGATTTCCAGTCTTGTGGCGATGCCTCTGAGTAACGTTACAGCAAACGTGGGATTTGACTTGACCAGGCGCATGAAATCGTCGCGGCTGATCGGCAACAGTTGCACCTCGGTCAGGGCAATAGCAGATGCCGTGCGCGGAGAATCGTTGAGCAGCGATATTTCGCCGAGGATGCCGCCGACACCAATGCGTTCGATGAAAGTATCCTGCATCGATACAGAAATCTCTCCTGAAACAACAACATACATCGAGGAGTCGCTGTCAGTTTCGCCCTCGCGGATGATCGTTGTTGTTGCTGGAATCGTCTCCGGTTCCCGCGTGCCCATGGCTTTCGTCAATTGCTTGACGAGTGCCTTGCTGAACACCTTCTCATGTGTCTTGCCGCTGTTCCTGAGGCGGCCGGTCTTTCTCAGAAATTCAGACGTCAAGCGCAGGCGCTTGAACATGATCCGCATCAGCATCAGCACGAATTCCGGCGTTGTGCAGATCGCGTCTACAAATTGAAGCGGCTCCAGCATCAGGGCTTTGCATGGTTCTCTTGCTACTGCCCATGCCGTGCGCGGCTGACCGGTTATAACCGCCATTTCGCCGAAAATCTCCCCGGAACGGACGATATCGAGCACGCGAACGCCGCGAAACAGGCGAACCTCGCCCTCCAGCAACAAGTACATGCAGTCGCTGGTTTCTTTCTCGGCAAAAAACGCTTCGCCTTCTGGCAGTTCGCATGGCTTGCCGAGCGTTTCAAAGCAAGCCAGCGCAATTTCAGGATCGTAGATGGTCTCGCGAGATGAAGCGTTGAATTGAAGGTCGTCGATTCTTGACACCGGTCAGCGGACAACTGCCCATTTGTGTGCACCCTGATTCACACACAATATTCCTGCCAGGTTGGCTGTCCATAGCGTCAAATAGTCCTTGACACGTCTTATCCACTCAACCGTGTGACGTCCATGGCATTGTCGGGCCGTACTTTACGTGGTCCCAGGCATGGCCATCACGCCACAAACGCTAACCCGTCGTCATGGGTCGATCAAAACCCCTGGATTTAGCAAGGCGTTTGGATCAAGTGCCTTCTTGGCAGCGCGCAGCGCGTGCGCAAACGGCTCGGGGCGCTGCACGTCGTACCAGGGCCGGTGGTCACGGCCAACCGAATGGTGGTGAGTGATCGTGCCTCCTGCCGCGATGAGTGCATCAGATGCGGCTTTCTTGATCTCGTTCCACTGATCGAGTTCCGCGCCGCGCCGGGTTAACGCGTAGAAGCTGAAGTAAGGCGCCGGTCCGTCAGGATAGATATGGGTGAAGCGGCAACTGACCGAGCCGTCCCGTCCTGTTACGTCGCGAATGATGCGTCTTGTTGCGTCCATCACGTTGGCGTGGAAGTCCGCAAACCGATCCCAGGTGATGGACGTCTCGAATGTGTCGTACATAACACCAATTCCGGTAAGAACTTCCCGGTAATACGGTGCTCGCAAAAACGCATTGCGCCATGCTCCAGATGCACCGCTTCTGTGACTGTCTTGATTTGCGGACGTGTCGTCGTCCCAGGTGCCGCCAAACGCGCCGGCGATCTCCAGCGCGCGTGCCATTGACGTGTCCACCGGGTGATCGGCGTTTTCGAAGGCCAGCACCAGAATATGACCTTGGCCGTCTCCAACGCCCATGACCGACGCCTCTTCGCGGTCGATAATGCGGCAATTCGAAGGATATAGTCCGGACTGCGCGATCTCGCGTACTGCTTCAGCGCCGCGGTACCAGTCGGCGAAGCTGACCGACGTGGCTGCGCGAAATTTCGGCTTGGCCTGCAATCGCATCCAGGCTTCAGTGATCACACCCAGTATGCCTTCCGAGCCAACAAACAGGCGGTCGGGGCTCGGCCCCGCCCCTGACCCCGGCAGGCGACGTGATTCGCTGATACCTGCGGGCGTGACGACGCGGGTACTTTCTACCAGGTCATCGATGTGTGTCATCCGCGTTGCGAAATGACCGCCAGATCGTGTTGCGATCCAGCCACCAAGAGTCGAGTACTCGAATGATTGCGGAAAGTGCCGCAATGTCAGTGCGTGGGGTTTGAGTTGTGCCTCCAGGTGCGGACCGAGTACGCCCGCCTGAATGCGAGCCGCCCGCGAAACGTTGTCGACTTCGAGCACCCGATCAAGTCGCTGAAGGTTGAGCGAAATTACGCCGAGGTAGTCGCCCTTGATTGCAGATTCCACACCGCCGACAACGGATGAGCCGCCGCCGAACGGAATGACCGCGGTACTGACGCTGTCCGCGAAATCGAGTACCGCGACGACCTCCGCTTCGGTTGTCGGGCGCGCGACGATATCGGGTGGACTCGGAAATTCCCGGGCGAACGCGCGTACGCTGTCAGGATAAGATTTTCCATAGCTGTGGATCAGTCGCTGCTCATTGTCTGTCGTGCATATCGCGTCCAGCGAAGAGGTTGGTTTGATGCGAGCCGCAGGAAGTGAAATCTCGTCGGCTGCGGGCGGCGCGACCTCATCCCAGTCCGAGATCGAAAATCTATTCGCGTAAAACGCTTTGAGTCGTGCGCGTTCCTCCGGCGTTGCGACTTCGTTGGTGTAACCCCAACCCCAGAATTTGAATTTGCGTTCAGCCATTTTTGTATATGAGTTCGATCTGCGCGTCTGACTTGCCGTGCGACGCCAGCGCATTGGCGTCACGAAACGACCCGGATGAAACCCGCCGCCTGATTCCGGCAATCCGGATCTTGTGGATCACGCGCGTGATCCACCATTCCATTTCAACAGGTTGAAGAACTCGCGCCGCGTCGTCGGGCCATATGTTCTGAAATGCGGTTCGCGACGTTCCTGATAAGCCACGCGCTCATCGGCAATTCGGTCGCGACGCGCATGCCTGGTCACTTCCGCAACGCTAATGCGGTACGGCCTGGTTGCATTCAACCCGAAAACCTTGGCACGAATTTCCGGCGTGATCTCCAGATATCCAAAGCGTTCACGGTACTCTGACGAAATCTGGAAAGTCCGGAAAGCCTGTATCTGATCCTGGGGCGAGCCGTACCAGATCGAATCGGTACCCCACAGAACGTTGTTCTCGCCCACATACTTGAGCAACTTGCCCATCACGTGCGCAGCACTGTCCGGGTCGCGCATGACAAAGCGCCAGGTGCTGCCGAGTTCGGCGTATACGTTGCTGTTTGAACCGATGCCGTTGTCGCGCAGCGAGCGGATCAAAGTATCGACACCATCGCGGGTACTTTCTTCTACATACGCCTGCTCGCTATTGCCGGCCACGAAACCCGAGTGGTAGACGATGAAACTCATGTCAGGAAACATTTTCGCGACCTTGCCGATGTCGCTGCACTGGCTATGCTTGTAAGAGCGGCGTCCAAAAGGAAACCCCTTGTGAACACAGATGACCTTGACGCCGAGTGCCTGCGCCTTTTCGATAAATCGCAAGCCGATATCGTCGGACAGAAAATAGCCCTTACCGTCTGGTCCCCATTGCGTATAGGTCTTCCACGCGGAGACGTTCCATCGCTGCGCCAGTTCATCCATTCTATCGACATCACCCGCCTGGTTCGGATTTACACGGCCGTGCAGGAGCAGACGATGCGACCCTTCCATACGGTCGATGATTCGGCGCACCGCATCGGCCGACTCGATCGTGAGCGGTTCGGCGTCGCTTTCTGAAGGCACGAATGACAACACCATCATGTCGGTATCACTGTCCAGAAAAACGTCCTTGATGAATTCGTCCCCGCCGAGACAATTGAGGTAACTCATTTCGCCAGGTGCGTTTGCCAGATCGCAATTTCCTTTTGGTGCGAACGTAAAACGCTTCACGCCCGGCGGCAGCTTCTTCACCCATGCACCAGTCGGGTCCACAAAGTGTCCCTGCACGTCGAAAATAAACTCGCCCTTGTCCAGTTGCGTCGCGGCGAGCTGCGGATCGAGCGCGGCGTCGGCTTCGAGATCGAACCAGCCACCGATCTTTCCGGCCGCCGCGTTGGCCTGATTGAATGCGAGCAACGTGGTTGCCGCGCCACACGACGAAATCAGAAAATCACGGCGGCTCAGTGACCGGCGTTTCGCGTTTTGCGTCGCCAGTTGATGGGCAAGATGGTTGGCATGAAGATTCGCCCTGGCAAGAGGTACTGGAACAAACTCACCGTTGGAGGTGGTGTCCAGCTTGATCGGCAGACGTGCGCCGTCTGGATCTATATCGTGTTTCATGATGGCCCGTCCGTATGAAATGCGACAGACACAGCCTACATCCTTTGCGCAGTTTGCTAAACCCACTGCAGTGGGACCTAGTGTAGTGTTTCACTATTAGCGGCACAAAAGACGGCGAGAATTCGCCTCATACTGCGTTACAAATCCTCGCAAGGTGGCCAACCTTGCTGTGGTTTGCGCCTTGCCTGAGACGAATTTCGCCACTTTTGTTTAGTTAAGCGCTCTTTCTATAATCCAACTTGAGTGCCGAGAACAGTGAAGCACTACACTAGCGGCCAACCATCATTCATCAGCGCGGACCAGGCCAAGAACAAAGTCGGCGCCGAATGCCATGGATGGCGTATGCGCGCCGGCAGGAATGTCTCCGGCGGCGACTTTCGTTGCTGCTTTCACCGCCGACTCGGCCGTCAGCGTATAGCCTTCTGGCGTACGTAGCCGCAGGACAGCCTTGTTGTCGCCAGAGTCTCTTGCCTCGCCATATATCTGGACTTCGCTTGCGGCACGTTCGCCAGCGTCAGGGCCTTTGACGCGTTTGCCAATTTGTATCTTAATAATGTTTTGCACCGGTTTCAACCCGATCAACCAACGTACGATGCCGGGCATCTTCATCTGCCTGATCTGTTTTTCCGAGACCGCCGCGTATACCTCGATGTTGGCAATGCCCGTTGAGTAGTATGCCGTCGCCACGTCGCCCCATGGAATAGTGACCGCAAGCGACGATTCGGTTTTCGAGAATGGAATTGTTTCTTGCTTCCAGGCCGGAGGTACCGTCACGATTGCGCCGTCAACACGGACTTTTCCACCGTATGGAATGCCTTCTGCCATTGTTTTGGCAGTACCGGGGCTGAGCTTTGCCTTGCGCCAGTTCAGTGCCAGTTTGAGGTGTGTTGCCGATGGCAGATCGCGCTTGAGCATTGCGGCCAGGCAGTCGGTCGGTGTCACATCCATTCCAACACCGGGAATCGCGACCACATCAGCCTGCCTGAGCTCGGCATCGCGCGAGAAGATGCTCTCAAACACCGCAATTTCACCGGTGATGTCGAGGTAATGCGTGCCGCTGGCGATGCAAGCGTCGAGCATTGGCTGGCTGGTTGCCGAAAACGGTCCCGCGCAGTGCAGGACGGCATTTACGCCATCAAGATTTCGCATCACTTCCTCAGCGTTGCGAAGATCGAAAGCGCGCGCCTCAAAACCCAACTCGCCAGCCAGTGGATCAATGCGCGCGCGATTGCGTCCGGCAAGTATTGGCGATTCGCCGAGTTCATGCGCCACATGTGCGGCGAGTTGTCCGGTATAGCCGTTCGCCCCGTAAATCATCCAGGTATTCTTCATGACCCGTTCGTTTCCGTTGTTCCCGGGCTGAGTAATTTCATTTTCGTTCGAATGCCTGCAATCGTACAGCGTTGCAGAGCGCCTGCGCGCAGAACAAATTTGCACTAGCCCGCCTCAATCCGAATGCATGGTCGCGGATAGTTTGACCCCGATCAGTTCCGGCAACGCACGTTCCCGGGTAACATTAAAACAAAAGTCGGTCCGACGTTATGACGGTTCAATTCGGATAAACGCCGGGTGTGTGTTGGTTATCGGAGTGCAACATGTCTGAACTCAAGTCGTACCGGGTCTGGGATGCTACAACGCGTTGGTTTCACTGGATCAATGTGCTGTGCATAATCGGATTGATCGCGATCGGGGTCGTCATACTGAACGCAAAAGTTCTGGGTCTGACGAACGATGGCAAAGTCACGCTTAAAGTCGTGCATGTATGGATCGGGTACTTGTTTGTGGTCAACCTGCTGTGGCGTTTCATCTGGGCGTTTATTGGCAACCATTACGCGCGCTGGCGGGAGATTATTCCGGGTGGTGACGGTTACTGGCGTTCGTTGCGGAGCTACGTCGCTTCCCTTGCCAGCGGACAGCCTCAGCAGTATCTCGGCCACAATCCGCTCGCGCGCCTAAGCGTGTTTGTGCTGTTTTTGCTGCTCGTGATCCAGGCTGTATCGGGTCTGGTACTCGCCGGTACGGATATCTTTTATCCACCAATTGGCGCGTGGATCGCCGGCTGGGTCGCGGCGCCAGGCATGGATCCGGCAATGATGAAGCCGTATTCACCGCACATGTACGATGAGGCTGCATGGGAAAGCATGCGCGCTTTCCGCAAGCTATTCATTACCACGCACTATTATTCGTTCTATGTAATTGCGGTCATGATCGTCGTGCACATCGCCGCAGTCGTGATCACTGAATTGAAAGAAGGCGGCGGCATCGTGTCTGCGATGTTTACCGGCCGCAAGGTATTGCGCGCCAAGCCTGAAGATGAACCAAGCGAGGAAGTCTGATATTCATCAGGTCATCGCTTGTTTCAATGCCTTGTCGATTGGAAGCAGAAAAGAGCTTGTTGATTGACGAGATATTCTGATGCAGGGTCGGCGCATTGACTGCCTGGATTTGTCGAATCCCAACAAGATAAATTAGGCGAACAATGTCGGGAGCGAAAGTTCACAGAGAACCTGTAGAAAGAGATCCAGTACAAAGAGAACCAGTAGAAAGAGAACACTGGAATTCGCGAGCCGGCTTCGTACTTGCGACGATAGGATGCGCGGCTGGGCTGGGCAATATATGGCGCTTTTCCTATGTGGCTGGAGAGAATGGCGGCGCAGCTTTTCTGCTGATTTACGTGGCATGCATTGCGGTGCTTGGTGTTCCCCTCATGCTCGGGGAATTTTGTATTGGCAGGCGCGCACAGGCTGACGCTGTCAGTTCGTTTGGAAGTGTCACCCGTCATTCGGCCTGGGGAGTGGCCGGGTGGCTCATGGTGGCGGCCTCTTGCGTATTGCTCAGCTACTACGCAGTGATTGCCGGCTGGGCGTACAAGTATTTTGCCGGTTATCTGTCTGGAGTGATTACAGATACCGCTGGCGGGAAATTCGCGGACTACTTCAACGCATTCGTCGCCGATCCATTCGAACCGGTGTTGTGGCAGCTCGTCGTGGTGGTTTCCACCGAGGTGGTGGTTGTGGCCGGCGTTCAACGAGGCATCGAGCGCTTTAACAAAATACTCATGCCGTTGCTTGGCGCTACTGTCATTGTGCTGGCGGGCTACGGTCTGTCGCTCGATGGTGCCAGCAAGGGGCTTACATTTTTGTTTCGCCCTGACTGGGCGGCGCTTGCCGATCCCGCGGTCTATTTCGCGGCACTCGGGCAGGCGTTTTTCACGCTCGGCATCGGGGCCGACGCGTTGTTAACCTATGGCAGTTACGCGCCAAAAGGGGAGAAACTCGCACCTGCCGCGATTACCGTTGCAGCCGGCGACACGCTATTTGCGGTCATCGCGGGTGTTGCAATATTTCCGGCGGTTTTCGCATTTGGACTCGATCCCGCGCAAGGACCGATGCTCGCCTTCGTCACCTTGCCGGAAATTTTCAGCGTTATGCCCGGTGGCTGGCTGTTCGCGAATGCTTTTTTCGTTCTGCTCGGTCTTGCAGCGTTGACGTCTGCCGTATCGTTACTCGAAGTTTCTTGTGCAGTTCTGATGTCACGCTTGCAGTGGTCACGAAGGAAAAGCGCGATTGTCATGGGATGCGTTGTTTTTGCGGCGGGCGTGCCATCTGCATTGGGATTTGGATTGCTTGCCGGTATTCAGTTCTCCGGGCTGGGTATTCTGGAGAGCATCGATCGCATCGCTTCGGGCATCGTTTTGCCAATCGGCGGACTGTTGATTGCCCTGTTTGTCGGATGGGCCTGGTCACGCACTGATGCTATCGACGCGGCCGGACTGCCTGACGGCTCGCTCGCAAGTGCCTGGTTGTTCCTGTTGCGCTATGTGTCGCCGTGTCTGATCGCACTGATTTTTCTCTGGCTACTGTTCGGTTGACTGCGAGTTGCGCGTGCCGGGGCGCGAGAGCGCGGCGAATGGTTCTGTAAGTGCGTCCACAAATACGCATTCAGCTGATTGACTGAATGCACGCCCGCTAATTCAGCTGACCGATTGCCGCTGAACGAAAATACAGGCATCGTGTCATCGGTGGGGCATGGCTTCTAAATGGTGCCAATCAGGATTGATATTAATTACAAGGAGCTACGGATGAAACGAAAGCCGAATCGCATCGCGAGTCAATTGAAAGCTGGCCGCGTTGCGGCAAATGGCTTGATCGACCGGCGCGTATTTTTGCAGCGCGGAGCGGCAACAGGCCTGGCACTGGCCGGCGGCATTGCAAGTGGATACGCCGCAAACATCGGAGACAATGCGAAGCCATGGCAGAAAACCATCGGCGCACCGATGAGTGCCGGTGGATCTCCGTCGCGATTCGCGCAAGAAAAACTCAAGCGTGGCGTCCTTCAGCCGTACGGTGAAATTGCGCCGGGTTCCGGCGCGTCGATGACACCGATTCATGAATTGCACGGCACGATCACACCGAACGGGCTGCACTTTGAGCGTCATCACAACGGCGTGCCGGATATTGATCCCGCGCAACATAAGCTCACTATTCACGGTCTTGTGAAACGGCCGCTGGTGTTTGATATGGAAGCGCTAATGCGATATCCGATGGTCAATCGCATCTGTTTTATCGAATGCTCTGGCAATAGTTTCTTCAACACCTTTGCCAAGCCACGCCCACTTCCGGCAGGCATGATTCACGGTCTGGTGTCGTGCACCGAATGGACCGGCATTCCGCTGTCAGTTTTACTCGACGAAGCCGGCGTTGATGCAAAGGCGAAATGGATTCTGGCCGAAGGCGCTGATGCGGCGACAATGGGTCGCAGTATTCCACTATCCAAGGCGCTCGACGATGTGATCGTGGCGCTCTATCAGAATGGCGAGCCAGTACGCCCTGAGCAAGGCTATCCGGTTCGACTGGTCATTCCCGGATTTGAGGGCAATACCAGTATCAAGTGGCTGCATCGAATCAAGGTGACCGATCGTCCGCTGCATGCCCGTGACGAAACCTCGCACTACACAGATCTGTTGCCGGATGGCAAGGCGGAGCAGTTCACATTTGTGATGGGTGTCAAATCGGTCATTACGCGTCCGTCCGGGGGCATGACGATCTGGCGTGACGGTTTCTATGAAATTTCCGGTCTGGCCTGGTCCGGTGCGAGCAAGATCCGCCGTGTGGAGGTTTCGGCTGACGGCGGAAAGACCTGGGGTGACGCGTATCTGCACGGCCCAATCCTCGACAAGAGCCTTACCCGTTTCTCGATGGCATGGCACTGGAACGGCGAGCCGGTACAACTGCAAAGCCGCGCCACCGACGAAAAAGGCAGGGTCCAGATGACTCACGGACAATGGATGGCCAAGTACGGCGCAGGGCAACGCTATCACTACAATGCGATGCAAACATGGGCTGTCAATGAACACGGGGAGGTCAGCAATGCGTATCTTTGAGTCGGCGACACTTTTATTGCTGATCGTGTTAAATGCAAATTACGCGATTGCCGACGAGCCGCGGCTGGGTCGTCCGGCGACAGCCGAAGAAATTGCAGTGATCGATATCAGTATTCCGCCGAGTGGAAAAGGCCTGCCGGCCGGTAGTGGCAACGCGGTCGCAGGCGAAGACGTTTATGCACAGAAATGCGCCTCATGTCACGCGGTCGATGGAACGGGAAAGCCAGCTGACAAACTCGTTGGTGGCATCGGATCGCTCGATTCGGCGAAGCCGGTGAAAACAGTTGGTAGTTTCTGGCCTTATGCGACGACACTGTTCGATTACATTCGCCGCTCAATGCCACTCAATGCGCCGATGACACTCACCGATGACGAAACGTATGCGGTGACCGCATACGTACTTTTTCTGAATGACATCGTTTCGAAAGAACAATCCGTGAATGCGAAGTCATTGCCTCGGGTGCGCATGCCGAACCGAAATGGTTTTGTTGACATGTCCGGGGTGCGCTGAAAGGTCGCTGGAACGGTTCGCGTGCTTACTGTGTTCGTTTAGACGCTCGTTATGTCAGTACGTCTGCGCGTTGGAACAAATGTCCGGGGTCGTATTGTTGCGAGCTTGCTGGTTGTCTTGTTGGCTGCACCTGTCAATGCGGCAACCCCGTATCGGCGAGCCGCGGGTATCGCCGGTGACACCGAGCCGCTCATCGTCGCCGGCTATCGCGCGTTATTTACCTGCTCGGCACACTTCTTCGCTGGGCGAGAATTGGACGGCATCAAGAAAGTCGAGCTGATTGACGTTGAAGGTCTCGGTTATCCCGACCCGGTCATCGACGCACGGCGTCGTCTCGTTACCGCGGAGGATACGAACGGAACGATATTGCGAATCGCTGCGTTTCGGGAATACATGGGTTGCACCCTGCTACCGCCGCACTGGAAAATTGAAGACGTACCGCGACTGCCGAATGTCGCGTACGCAGAACGCCCTGACGTATCCAGTCTGCCGTTTCCCGCCGGCGATCTTGTCGTGCTGCCTGAAGACGGACTCGATGCACGCTTTCAAATGGTCGAACCGGTACTTGTTGACGCGTTCGACGGCACGACGTACGCAAGTGCAAGCGGGGTAGTCACGACCGCGGTGATCGTCGTAAAGGATGGACGACTCATTGCCGAGCGCTATCGACCCGGATTCGGCATCCATTCCGGTTATCGCACATGGTCAACCGCGAAAAGCATTTCGGCGGCACTGATCGGCATCGCCTCGGGCGAGGGCATTCTGAATATTGAAGATGCAGCCGACATTCCGGAGTGGGTATCGGCTGATGATCCGCGCAAGGCAATTATCTACAAGCACCTGTTGTGGATGTCCAGCGGTCTCTATAGCGGCGGATCGAACACCAACGCAATCTATTTTGGCGGCCAGGATGTGATCAGTGCCGCAACGACTACGCCACTGGAAGTGCAACCGGGCACGCGCTGGAAATACGCGAATAACGATACCTTGTTATTGCTGCGCGCTTTGCGCAATCGTCTCGGCAGCGACGAGGATTACCATCGCTATCCGTACGACAAACTGCTTCACCCGCTCGGTATGTACCACACGCGCATGGAAACTGATCATCTGGGTAATTTCGTTGGGTCGAGTCAGACGTACACGACGGCAAGAGATCTTGCCCGCTTTGGCATGCTGCTGGAAAACGACGGCGTGTGGAACGGCAAACGAATATTGCCGGAAGGCTGGATCAGTTTTTCGGTGAATGCCGCGCCGACCCGGCCGCCGCAGCCGGGACAGTGGGGATACGGCGCGCAGTTCTGGTTGCTCGACCAAATGCCGGGCATACCGGAAGGAACATTCACGACTGCCGGTAACAAAGGCCAATATGTAACAATTGTCCCCGCGTACAATCTCGTTATTGTGCGTACCGGCGTTGATCCCAACGGCAGGCGCTTTGCACAACACGCGTTCGTCGCCGACATGGTCGAAGCGCTCGGGCGGTGACAAGGTTTGGTCGTGGCACGCTGACGCAATGCGTGCGATCAAGGTCAAGGTCACAGGCTTTGCGAAACGTTTTTATTACTTACTCACGGGCTAATGATGTACAACGAAATAATCTATGAAGTTACTGATCCGGTGGCAACGATTACGATGAACCGGCCAGAGCGACTGAATGCATTCACGACCCGAATGCTTGCTGAAATCAGGCATGCATTGGCAGAAGCCGAAAAAGACGCAAGCGTTGTCGGAATCGTGCTCACTGGTGCAGGTCGCGGCTTTTGTCCGGGTATGGACATGGACGCGCTCAACGATATTTCTGCCGGCGGCACGTCCACAGAGGACGACATGTCAGAACTCGACGCCAACCCCGGGAACCCTGATATGGGTCCGCAATTCGCGACAATGTACAACCACCTGCAGGGCCTGCGCAAACCGGTGCTAGCTGCGGTCAATGGTGCAGCCGCCGGCATGGGGATGGCCTACGCGTTGTTATGCGACATGCGTTTTGTCGACAGGAACGCGAAGTTCACGACTGCATTTTCGCAACGTGGACTGGTGGCCGAGCATGCGATGAGCTGGGTCCTGCCGCGATTGATCGGCACATCACGAGCGCTCGATCTGTTGTGGAGTGCACGCAAGTTCGACGGCACGGAAGCGAAAGAGCTTGGCATTGCGGATCGCCTGTGTGAGCCGGGTGAATCCGTGAACGACGCGAAAGCTTATCTGACAGAGCTTGCGCAAGTTGCTTCGCCGACGTCCCTGATGATCATGAAGCAGCAGGTATACAAACACGTCGACATGCCGCTCGGACCCGCAATGGAAGAGACCGTCCAGCTGATGAATGAAAGCCTGGTGCGCGACGATTTCCGTGAAGGGGTGCGGTCGTTTATCGAACGGCGGGCACCGCGTTTCGCGCGCGTCTCCTGAGCGCTATTAGTCCACCGCGAGCAGTCGTCGCATCGTTGCGTCGACTGCTTCGCTGCTTCTTTCGGTTTGTTTCGGACGGCAATTAGTCGCGGGTCAATACGGCCCGCTTTGCTTGCCGGTGTCGCTTTCCGTGTCGCGCATTTCGGCAACGGCTTTCTTGGCCGCCGCTGCGAGGAACGCATTGTCTGCGAGCATCGTAATGAACTGGTAGCCGTAGCTCACCATTTCCTTCCCCATTGCGGTCGAACCGCAGTGAATGCCCGCATAAATGCCATGACGTTTGGCGGCTGCCGCAATGACCTTGATAACGTCGACGACCTTGTCTTCCGGCGGAAAGCCAGGTTTACACCCGATCGATAGCGCCAGATCTGAAGGTCCGACGTAGATCGCGTCTAGTCCCGGCACACTCAATATCTCGTCGATTTCGTCGACGGCTTTCTGCGTTTCAATCATCGCCATCGTGATGACTGTTGAATTCGCGTGCTGCCAGTAATCGGCCCCGGCGTACCAGGCGGCACGTACCGGCCCGAAGCTGCGGTAACCGTCAGGTGCATAACGGCAAGCGCCGACGAATGCTTCACACTCTGCCCGCGAATTGATCATCGGGCAGACGATGCCGTATGCGCCGGCATCGAGCAGTTTCATGATGATTCCCGGCCCCAGCCAGGGCACGCGCGCAAACGGGATTGTGTTCGTCGTGGTGATTGCCTGGAACATGGTCACTGCAGTCTGGTAATCGACCACGCCGTGCTGAAGATCGACGGTGAGCGAATCCCAGTTGGCCTGCGCCATGTTCTCCGCCGACACTGAACTTGGAATGCCAAGCCAACCGTTTACGACCGTGCCGCCTTGTTCGAATATTGACCTGACTGTGTTTTCTCTCACGTTATCGACCATTTTTCTGTTTGTTGAAAGCCGCATCACCGACCACCGATACGGGCGGAGTTACATCGCAGTGCAATATCCCAGCAGTGCAATATGCTGACGATGCGGTATGGTAGCAGGGTAATGGAACTGAATATCAAGATGCGAACAGACAAAGACGGGGGGGCGGCAACGTGGGACAACTCGACGGCAAAGTGGCATGGGTAACCGGCGCAGGAAGTGGCATCGGAAAAGCAGCGGCGATCGCGCTCGCCCGAGACGGTGCGTCGGTGGTGCTCACCGGCCGGCGCAAGGCCCCGCTGGATACACTGGCAGCGGAACTGAAGCGCGAAGGAGCCGTTGCACTCGTTAAAGCCGGTGACCTGGCGCGTTCGAAGTCAGCGCAGCGAATTGCGGATGCCATTGTTGCAAAGTACGGGCGCATCGATATTCTGGTAAACAATGCGGGGCTCAATATCGCCAAGCGCAACTGGCGCGATCTCGAGCCCGATGGCGCTGACGCTGTAATGCAGATCAATCTTTCCGGCGCATTTTATTGTGTACTTGCTGCGTTGCCGGTCATGCGTGAGCAGGGCGACGGCGTGCTGATCCATGTTTCATCCATGGCCGGGCGATTTGTCGGTCCGCTGACCGGGCCCGCCTACGTCGCGTCGAAACATGGCGTTGTGGCAATGAGTCACAGCATCAATTGCGAGGAATGTGTGAACGGTATCCGGTCGACCGTAATATGCCCGGGAGAAGTGGCAACGCCAATCCTCGACCAACGGCTGGTGCCGGTGACGAAGGCGCAGCGCGCAAAGATGCTGCAATCCGAGGATGTTGGCGACCTGATTCGTTATGTTGCGGGTCTTCCAAAGCACATGTGTATGAACGAAGTGTTGGTTACACCGACTTTTAACCGGAGCTATGTCGTCGCGCTAAAACAGGCACACGTCAAATTATGAGAACGGGAACTGACAGCCACTATCAATATCGTTGACGACGTCAGTGAGCACCGGGCGGGCAACTGGGGACTAAAATAGAGTGGATTGAAAGACGTCAATGCATTGAAAGAAGTCAGTTGATTAAAGGAAATTAGTGGATCAAGGGAAATTAATGAGCACCGATAACAATTTGATTCCTGTCACGCAGTTACTCGATTTCGTAACCGATATTTTCTGCGAAGCCGGATGTTCCAGGGAGGAGTCGGCGCGTATTGCGCACTACCTGGTCGAGTCGAATCTTGCCGGGCACGATAGCCATGGTGTCATCCGCGTGCCGCGCTACGTGCAGATGTTGCGTGACGGGTTGGTGTTTGCCGATCGTAAAGTGGACGTGCTTGTCGATACGCCGGCGCTGGCAGTGCTCGACGGAAAATACGGTTTCGGGCAGACGGTCGCGCCACAGGCAACCGAAATTGGCATTGAAAAATGCCGGCAGTCAGGCGTGTCTGCAGTTACGTTGCGCAATTCAGGCCACATCGGAAGAGTCGCGGACTGGGCTGAAATGGCAGCAGCCGAAGGGCTGGTATCCATTCATTTTGTGAACGGTGCAGGCAGTGTAATGGTCGCGCCGTTCGGCAGTTACGAGCGGCGTTTCTCCACCGCACCTTATTGCATTGGCGTGCCGGTAGCTGATTCGCATCCATTAATACTGGATTTCGCAACGTCTATCGTCGCGGAGGGTAAGGTTCTGGTTGCAAGTCAGGGCGGCAAACCGCTACCTGCCGACGCGCTGATCGGACCGGACGGCAAGCCTGGTTCTGATCCACACTTGCTATACGGTGATTACGGAGGACCGACTGGTCTGCGCGACCCCAGAGTTGGACCGGGAGCAATACGCGCCTTCGGCGATCACAAGGGCTCGGGCCTTGCCCTGATGTGTGAGGTACTGGGCGGCGGATTGACGGGAAACGGATGCACGGAAACCGGCAGGCAATTTACCAACGGCATGTTTTCGCTCTACGTTGATCCAGCGAAAATTGATCCGGAAGATTTTTTTCCGGCCGACGTCAAACGTTACCTGGCATTTGTAAAGCAGGCGAAGCCGCTCGATTCGGATGGCGAGACGATGTTACCGGGCGAACCGGAGATTCGCAGTCGTGAGTGCAGGACGCGGCAAGGTATACCGATTTCTGAAGACACCTGGCAGTCGATAATTGAAACAGCACAGTCTGTTGGCGTCAGCCAGGTACCTGCCAATGTGTCGCCCCCTGGTTGAGCGCCAGTTTGGGCAACTTTCGTCGATTGCAAAAAACTTCAAAAAATCTGTTCCAACCTCTTTTCAAGTGCACGGTATTTGCTACACTCCATGTCTGGCAATTTTGAAAGGAGGTGATCCAGTGCGAGTAAACCAAGGCAGGACTGGCCGTCAAGACTCCGAGACTGGATCATTTGTATGGTTAAGGGGTTCGGCAAGTATCTAGCAGTTTGTTGAACAAAGCGAGCACGCGACGCCGCATTTGGTTCGCGCAGTAGCTTTGTCAATAAACGGATAGGCCGGATTGCCTCCGCAGTACCTCGCCCCGAGCGCGAAAGCACTCGGGGCGTTTTCGTTTTGGGCGCCATGCGCTTGCGAAACTAACGCACCAAGGGCTGCTCACAATGAACGCAAGGTATTTGGCTGGATACAAATTAACAGGACAGGGTGGGTAGTCACATCACGCCTTGATCGCGTTCGGTTTGTGCTGACGACCATATGGTTTCGATCAGCGGTTTCGTTTTTCAGGATGTGCAACTAGCAGAACAGTCGGCAGGCTTGCTGCGCTCATATCCCGCGTATCCGTTCGATCCAGCGTTATTCACGCACATTTAACCCCATTCCCGTTTTCCTGACGTTTACAGGGTCAGAACATTTTTTGGACCCACTCAGGAGAATGCAATGTGCAATACCAAGGTGATAGCTCTGTCCATTGCCGCCCTATTCGTAGTGACGGCTTGCTCTACTGATTCGGTAAACCCCGACGCGGCAAATACTGATCCAGTACGTTCCAATTCTGCAACAACCGAGTCGGTAGATATCGACTCGATCAAACGCAACCCGCCAAAACTCGAGATCGAGGAAGCAGTTTCCCCTGGTACGGTTCCGGCACCGGTTTCAACAGCGAAGCACAAGGTAGTAGCGTCGGACGATAAAGGTTCAATGAACGACACGGATGAATCGCGGCTCGAGGGCGAACGTCAGGTTGTCGCCGGGCAGATCAACGCTCCGGCACAATTTGCCAATGAGACAGTTGCAGATGTAGCCGTTCAGGAACAGTCCGTATCAGTTCTTTCCCGCCCGGCGAGAACAAGGGAAGCCAAAGTGGGCAAGGAAAGCAATGTCATCGCGCAGGCTCCGGCTTCCAGTGTCGTCTTGAACTCGATCCGCGCGCCAAGCGAAGAACTGGATCGCGAAAACTATGCGCATTTCGAAGACAACCGGCTCAAGCGCGTATCAGAACAACCGGTATCAACATTCAGCATCGACGTGGATACCGGCGCCTACAGCAATGCGCGTCACATATTGAATGCCGGTGGTTTGCCGGTGAAGGATTCGGTTAGTGTCGAAGAATTCATCAACTACTTTTCTTATGACTATCCGACACCGAAAAATCGCAACCGCCCGTTCAATGTTGTGACCGAACTCGGCCCGAATCCGTGGAACCCGGATACGCAGTTGCTGCATATCGGCATCAAGGGTTACGAAGTGCCGAAATCAGAGATTCCGGCGACAAACCTCGTCTTCCTGGTGGACGTCTCCGGTTCGATGCGCTCCGACGACAAGCTCGGCTTGCTGAAAACCTCACTGACAATGTTGACCAAACAACTGCGCCGGCAGGATCGGATTTCAATCGTTGTCTACGCTGGCGCATCCGGGGTCGTGCTGGAGCCGGTTTCCGGCAACCGGAAAGGTGAAATTATTGTTGCCCTCGATTCGCTGAGCGCTGGTGGTTCAACCAACGGCGGCGCCGGCATTCGACTCGCCTATGCAATGGCCAAACAGGCGTTTGTCGAAGACGGTATCAACCGGGTGCTACTTGCCACCGATGGCGATTTCAATGTCGGCACGACAAACTTCGAAGCGCTCAAAAACCTGGTCGAGGAAAAGCGCAAGACCGGTGTTTCGCTCACCACACTCGGCTTCGGTTCAGGCAACTATAACGATCACCTGATGGAACAGCTCGCCGACGCCGGTAATGGCAACTATGCCTACATCGATACGCTCAACGAAGCGCGCAAAGTGCTCGTGGAACAGATGTCGGCAACACTGCAAACGATTGCCAAGGACGTCAAGATTCAGATCGAGTTCAACCCTGATGTGGTTGCTGAATATCGCCTGATCGGTTACGAGAACCGTATCCTTGCCCGAGAGGATTTCAACAACGACCAGGTCGATGCCGGAGAGATCGGTGCCGGTCATACCGTGACGGCCGTATATGAAATCGCGCTGGCCGGTAGTAGTGGTCAACGGGTCGATCCGTTGCGCTATCAGACTGAAGATCGTGCCGATAAAGCCACGGCCAGCGAACTTGCGTTCCTGCGGCTGCGCTACAAAGCGCCCAACGGTGACAGAGGTGGACCCCAACGGCTGGACACCAAAATATAGCTGATAAGTGAAATCTTATGGATTATTCTTTTACGACACAGAGAGGATCCGAAGATGACACGTAGAAAGAGAAGAAATCACACGGCGAGCTTCAAGGCCAAAGTAGCACTGGGCGCAGTGCGTGGCGAGCACACACTGGCCGAGCTGGCTGAACAGTTCGACGTTCACCCGAATCAGATCCAGGACTGGAAGAAACGTCTGGTCGATAGTGCCGAGGACGTGTTCGGTGGCAACGCAGTTGAGGCGCAACACACCGAACGCGAAATCGAGAAGCTGCACGCCAAGGTCGGGCAACTGACGATGGAGAAAGATTTTCTGTCAAAGTTTCTTGGGCGCGACTGGTGAGCGAGCGCCGAGCACAGATTCAAAGCGCTCACGAACTGTCCAGGGCACGCCGCTGCGAGTTACTCGGAGTGGCACGCTGCACAGCGTACTATCGCGGCGCACAGGTGTCAGCCGAAGACCTTGAGCTGATGCGCCTGATCGACGAGATCCACCTTGAGCTGCCGTTCTACGGAAGCCGTCGTATTCGCAACGAACTCGATACACGCGGGCTGCAGGTCAATCGTAAGCGCGTACAGCGGCTGATGCGTCAGATGCAGATCAGGGCGCTGTAGCCGAAGCGGCGCACCAGCACGCCAGACAAGGGACACAAGATCTATCCTTACTTGCTCAGGGACATGACAATCACGCGGGCCAACCAGGTGTGGGCGAGCGATATCTGTTATCTACCGATGGCCAAGGGGTTCATGTAGCTCGTGGCGATTATGCACTGGCATACGCGCAAGGTGCTTTCGTGGCGGGCGTCGAACACGATGGACAGCGACTTTTGCGTCGAGGCGCTCGAAGAGGCATTGCGTGGCTACGGTACACCCGAGATATTCAACACCGATCAGGGCACGCAGTTCACGGCCGATGCGTTCACCCGCGTTCTCAAGGACCACGAAGTGACGATCAGCATGGACGGCAAGGCTCGCTGGATCGACAACGTGTTCGTCGAACAGTTGTGGCGCAGTGTGAAGTACGAAGACGTGTATCTGCGCGCGTATGAAACGCCGGCGGCATTACGCGCCGGACTGGACAAATACTTTCGTTTTTACAATACCCGGCGTCCTCACACTGGGCTTGACCGGCGTACCCCCCGATGCGGTGTACTTCGAACAAACGGCGTTGAAGAGCGCGGCCTGAACCCCATGCGGCCTGAACCCCATGGAGATTTCACTTAAGCGGGGGTCCAAGTTTCGGGGTCCACTTCTGACAAGAGCAAGCTGATCGAGCGGCCGGTTGGCACTGCCGAGATCAAGAGTGAACTCGCTGCTACCAGTGCAAACTATCGTTTTGCAGCGGCAGTTGCCGGCTTTGGTCAGTTGTTGCGAGGCGGTACCTACATGGAGCAGTTTGGTTACGACGACGTGAGAGCACTTGCCAATGGCGCACGTGGCGGCGATCCGTTTGGTTATCGCGGCGAGCTCGTCACGATGGTCAATCTTGCACAGTCATTGTCCGGTCAGACCGCGGCGCAAGTGACAAGGTAATCGTTATCTGATTGTCTGGAATATGAAGCGCCGGTCGTGGAAGCGACGGGCGTTTCCATTTTAGTTGCGCGGTGGCGATGCGAAGGGTGAGGCGTAGCTACACGCGCGTGGAAAGTGGAATCGGTCTGCCTGATTGCTCCCGAAGCGAGCAAAAAGTTCGCGATCGGGCGCAATCAGGTTTTGGCAGCCAGTTGATTTGGTAGTAGTCTTTGCATCGGTGTTGAGAGGCTAATCGATGCAGGCATATACGTGCGGCGTGCTGGATAGGTGGACAGATTCCTCGAAAAATACGGAATGTTTCCGTCTAATCACTGTCAGGCACCACTACGACATATCTCAGGAGGCGCAAATCAGCAAATTCTGGAGCACTGCTGTCGCCGTCTGCGGACTCAGTGGCGTCGCTGCGTTCGTATTCTGGAGCCTCTACAAACAATGGCTCACGCTGCCGATATTCGTGGAGCTGTCTCAGCAGCAAACGTTTATCGTGATGCTCGTGTTCCTGGGGCTCACATTTGCCGCCCTGCTCGTCATGCTTTTTACATATTTGCGCCGTCCCACAGAGGGCACGAACAAACAGATCGTTGATCTTCCGCTCTTGACCAAAGCTTTGGAGGGCGTGCGCGCACCGAACCCACAAGATCCCAATCTTGACATGGCGCACCGCGCACTATCTTCTATGCGATTGATCGCATGGTATTGGAAGAACGCAAGCCCCGCTGAGCGTGCTCTCATCCTGAAGGAATGTCTCGGCCCGTACCTCCAGTGGTTTGGTGTGCTCGACTCGCACGAACTTGAGATGTCAGACGGTAAGACATCGCGGCAGCATCTCGAGGGAGTGCTGAGCACCACATATGAGGAGATGAGGAATGACGATAGAGCAGGAAATCCTTCGTGACCTTCGTTCCTTGACGGCAAAGTTAGAACAGTACCGCCACACACGGCACGGCCGAATGACGTTGACGGAGCAGCTCTCGCTTTGGGAGAAGATTGAGCCACAGTTAGAGAGTTTTTGGTTGCAGAGCATCATTCTTCTTCCACCCGAAAGCAGTGGAAGTCGATGCCCCAAGTGCGGACATGCGTTGTAGGCGCCAACCGTGGTGCCTAACTTCGCGGTCAACCCGACCGGCCAACAGCGGTGCTTCGCTTGCTGTTGGCCGGCGAGTTATCGCTGGCGTTAGCCGTCAAAATGACCACCGTGCAAAGTCGATTTTTTGCTGACCCTGAGTCGATTCTCGGAACATTGGCACGACTAATCGCCGCAGATGGTGCGGCTCGGGAGGTTGCGGTCCTTACATATTCATCTCCCGAAATCGTAGAAAGTGGTTACGATAATTGGAACGGTGGAATAACTAGCTATACTCTCTACCTGCACGTACCGCTTGCCCTCTATCCGCAGCTCCAGGAGGGGCTAGGTAAGATCGAAGACTCCATTCTCGAAAAAGCCGAAATTTTCCTTGCACGCTTTTTCAACGACCGCCTCTCCCAAGTAAAGGTAATACCCGCAGTTGTTGAAGACGAGCAATGGCGAGAGAAGGCAGCCGCTTGGCTCACTGGCAGCAAGGTATCTAATCAAGGTCGTGTTCGTTCCAGCAATGTCGCCCCACTGAGCACTGACGGCCTCTTATTTCGATCGCAACCCGAGATCCATCTCTATCGAGCACTAAAATCTTTGGGCGTCTCTTTTGCACCGCTACCTGTGTTTGTCCGTGGTGGCGAAAGTTATCGTCGCATTGAGCCGGACTTTGTTATTGTTCATAGTGGCATTACTCTTGTTGTCGAAGTCGATGGTGACACCGTACACCAAGAAACACCGGCCGAAGCTCATGCCCGTACCACTATGCTTCAACATGAAGGTGTTCACGTCGAGCGCATTCCCGCGAGCGAGTGCAGCAGTCCTGAAAAGGCAAAGCAAGCCGCCGAGAAGGTCATGGTTGCCCTTAGCAAGCGCAAGGCGGCTCGTTGATGACGGCCAGCGAAAAAGATTAGATCGTGAGAGTGGTCGTCCGGTACTTAAGCGCGTCTGGATCTGACCTGTGTATCTGCATATCGAAACCAGATTGATGGACCGGCCATTGCGCATTAAAACAGGCCACGCCCCAATGGTCTCGCCGCGGACATTAACGAAGAAGGGAACCCCGGCAAGGCATGAATAGCGACGCGTTCAAGGACATCGAGAAGCTCGAAACCGACCTCTGGGAGGCGGCGGATAACCTTCGCGCCAACTCCAAGCTCACGTCGAGCGACTACTTCATGCCGGTGCTGGGGGTCATCTTCCTGCGCCACGCGGCTAACCGCTTCGACGCCGCCCACCGGCAGATCGAAGCAGACCAGGCGAGCGGAAAGATGCCCAAGCGCAAGGTCTTGCCCGCCGACTACATCGCCCGCCGTTCCCTCTACCTGCCCGCAAAGGCGCAGTACGACTTCATCATGCAGCAGGCTGCGACCAGCGGCGCCGATCTTCCGAAGCTGGTCACCGACGCGATGACCGCGATCGAGGCCGAGTTCGAGCCGCTCCTCGGCGTCCTGCCAAAGGACTACGGCATCTTCGAGACCAAGGTGCTCGAAGACCTGATGCGCCTGTTCAACAGCGCGCAGATCAAGCAGGCCACCGGTGACGTGTTCGGACGCATCTACGAGTACTTCCTCGCCAAGTTCTCGATCCAGAAGGCGCACGACAACGGCGAGTTCTTCACGCCGTCCTCGATCGTGCAGACCATCGTCAACGTCATCGCGCCCGACCACGGCACCGTGTTCGACCCGGCCTGCGGCTCGGGCGGCATGTTCGTGCAGTCGAGCCACTTCATCGAGCACGAGGGCGGCGACACCGCGAAGAAAGTCGTGTTCTACGGACAGGAGAAGAACCGCGACACGATCCGCATCGCCAAGATGAACCTCGCCGTGCATGGGCTGGAGGGGAAGATCGCCGAGGCTATCACCTACTACCAGGACGAGCACAGCCTTGCCGGCAAGTGCGACTTCGTGATGGCCAATCCGCCGTTCAACGTGGACCTGGTGGACGCCGAGCGCATCAAGGGCGATCCGCGCCTGCCCTTCGGTCTGCCGGGCGTGAACAAGCAGAAGAAGGTCGGCAACGGCAACTACCTCTGGATCTCCTACTTCTGGAGCTACCTCGGCGCGAAGGGCAGGGCCGGCTTTGTCATGTCCTCGCAGGCTTCGAGCGCCGGGCACGGTGAGAAGGAAGTGCGCCAGAAGATCGTCGAGACGGGCGATGTGGACGTCATGATTTCCATCCGCTCCAACTTCTTCTACACGCGCACCGTCCCTTGTGAGCTGTGGCACTTCGACCGGGCCAAGCCACCCGAGCGCCGCGACAAGGTGCTGATGCTCGACGCGCGCAACGTCTACCGAAAGGTCACGCGCAAGATCTACGACTTCTCGCCCGAGCAGATGCGCAACCTCGCGGCCATCGTTTGGCTCTATCGCGGGCAGCAGAAGCGATTCCTTGGGCTCGTGAAGGACTACCTCGGCCGCGTCTGCGCCGATAGTGCCGCTGTAGAGGGGGCGCTTGCTTCCTTCGAGACTACGCTCGCCGAACTGCGCGAGGCCGCCGCGCTCTATGAGGCCGACGCGAAGAAACTGCTCGCGGGCGTCACCGCATTCGGCCAGAAGTACGCGAAGGCGCTGCTCGACAAGCACGACGCCCAACACAAGGCGCGGAGGGCGTTCGACTCCATCACGGAAGCGATCCGCGGCCTCATCAAGCAGGTGGACCTGCTCTACAAGCTCGCCGTGCGTGTGGCGGACCTGGGCGCCGAACTGGCGACCGACGATGCGATCTCCGCCGCCTACGACCGCCGCGTAACGGGTCGGCTGGTCAAACAGCTCGACGAAGAGCGTAAGGCCGCCGTGGAGCAGTTAAAGCACGCCGCCTACTTTCACCGGCAGGTGGCGTGGCTGCAGGACCGCTTCCCGAAGGCCGAGCTCGAAGCCGTGCCGGGGCTGGTAAAGCTCGTGGACCGCAAGGCGATCGAGGAGGCCGAATGGAGCCTCACGCCCGGCCGCTACGTTGGTGTCGCTCCGCCAGAGGAGGACGAGGACTTTGACTTCGAGCAGACTCTGCGCGACATCCATGTGGAGCTGGCCGACCTCAACAAGGAGGCGGTGGATCTGGCGGCGACAATTCAGGTGAACTTCGAGGAACTCGGCGCATGAATTGGAGCGCCGCAACTCTTGGCGATGTCGTTGAACGCGGTGGCGGTTTGATTCAAACCGGCCCGTTCGGATCACAGCTTCATCAATCCGACTATGTGGCTGAGGGCATCCCGGTCATCATGCCGAAGGACATCGCCGACGGGCGAGTCGATGCCGATTCTGTCGCGAGGGTGTCCGAGCAGACGGCGCAACGCCTTAGCCGGCATCAGCTTCGGCCAAGAACTATCGTTCTTCCGCGACGAGGTGAGATCACAAAGCGCGCGTTTATCCGGGAGGAACAGGCCGGGTGGTTGTGCGGAACAGGGTGCCTACAGATTGTGCTCGAAGGAAAGCGTCTGCTGCCGGAGTTTCTCTACTACTACATGGAGCAACACGAGGTCGCGCGCTGGTTGGAGCAGCATGCCGTCGGCACAACCATGCTGAACCTTAGCGCAGGCATCGTCACCGAGCTCCCATTGAAGTACCCGGCGCCGGCCGTGCAGCAAGGCATCGCCGACGTCCTCTCCGCCTACGACGACCTGATCGAGAACAACCGGCGGCGGAAGGCGCTGCTGGAGGATGCGGCGCGGCAGCTCTACCGCGAGTGGTTCGTCCGCCTCCGCTTCCCCGGCCACGAGCACACCCGCATCACCAACGGCGTGCCGGCGGGGTGGAAGGCGCAAACGCTCGGCGACCGCGTGACGCTGAATTACGGAAAGGCGTTGAAGGCCGAAGATCGAGTAGGGGGACCCTGTCCGGTTTACGGCTCTAGCGGCATCGTCGGCATGCATGAGAAGGCGCTCGCAGTAGCCCCATGAATCGTCGTTGGTCGCAAGGGCAATGTCGGCAGCGTCTTTTGGTGCCCCAAAGACTACTGGCCGATCGACACGGCGTATTTCATTGACGCCGAGACGAGCAATCTGTGGCTATTCTATGCGCTCCGGCACATGCACTTCATCAGCACCGACGTGGCCGTGCCCGGGCTTAACAGAAACTTCGCATACAGCCGGCCGCTTTTGGTACCTGAACCGCGAATCGTTCGCGACTTCCTGGAATCCGCTGTTCCGTTGCACGAACAGATTACGAAGCTCGATGAGATGAACGAGAAACTCCGCGCCGCACGCGACCTGCTGCTGCCACGCCTGATGAGCGGGGATATCCCTGTTTGATGCCATGATCAGAAAGATCATCAAGATCCAAAACATCGCCTTGATGCGCGATGCGTGTGCGGGTGGCGCCGTCGACCTCGGGCGAGTGACCGCAATCTATTCAAACGGGCGCGGCAAATCGACGCTGGCCGCGGTGTTGCGCGCGTGTCAGGTAGGCGACGCAGGGCGGATGAACGCCCGGAAGACCATCGACTCTGGTGATCTGCCAGAGGTCGACTTGCTGCTGCCCACGGGCGCGCACGTCGAATTCAAGGCGAACACTTGGACGGGCAGCGCGCCGGCTATTGCGGTCTTCGACTCGGAGTTCGTGGAGCAGAACGTCTACTCCGGTTTCGAGATACGGCCCGATCAGCGGCAATCCTTGCTCGAGTTTGCGCTTGGCGATCAGACAGTGACCCTGAAGCAGCAGGTCGAACGGTTGTCTCAAGCCATCAAGGAGCAAACCGCCAAGCGCAGTACTGCAGAAAAGACACTGACCGGATTCGCATCGCCCTTCACGGTTAAGGACTTCATGGCCCTTCAGCCGATACACGATGCACAATAGCAGATCGACGCCCTGCGAAAACGGATCGAGGCGGCGAAGAGCGCGCAGCAGTTGACCGCGCGCCAGAGCCCCGTCGCGCTTTCGCCTTTGCAGTTCGATGAACAGGCGGCGTTCAAAGTATTGGGCAAGACACTGGCGGACGTGGAGCAAGGCGCCGAAGTAGAGGTGCAAGCCCATCTTGCGAAGCATGGCCAAGCGAGTATCGAGTCATGGGTGAGCGGCGGCCAGGCGTTTCTGAAAGGGAATGACTGTCCTTTCTGTGGTCAAGCCATTGGCGGCTTGAGTCTTATCAAGGCGTATCAGTCATATTTCAACACGGGATACGAGACGCTCAAAGCGGAGGTTGCTGAGATGGAGTGCAAGATTACTCTTGCACTCGGCGACGCGAAGGTCGATGCGCTCAATGCTGCTTTGGCGACGAACGTCGCCCGAATCGAAGCCTGGAAGGATCAGCTTCCTGTCGATTGCCCAGCTCTTGATACCGTGTCGGTCCAGTCTGCTTTAGGGGAAGTCCGCACTTTGCTGCTGGGGCTTGCAACCGTCAAGCGCCAGCAGCCTCTGGCACCGGTCGGTTCGGCGAGCCAGGCAGCCGATGTGGCGGCCGCTGTCACCGGGATCAATAGCTCGATTCAGGCCTACAACGATAAAGTTCAGGTGATCGGAGCCAAGATCGCTCAATTCAAGTCAAAACTTGCCACCGAGAGCGTCCGCGTCCTGGAGGCTTCAATAAGGAAACTGGACGCAGTTCAGCGGCGCCAGCTGCCGGATGCCATTGCCGCGGTTACGTCCTATGGAGAGGCGGAAACGGAACGCAAGAAGCTAGAGGAAGAGAAGACGCAAGGCCGAGCGCAAATAGACGCGCTCATGCAGAGCACACTCTCTCAATACCAGGGTGCAATCAATCAACTGCTGAGCGCGTTCGGAGCCGAGTTTTCCATTGAGGAGCTGAAACCCAGCTACGTCGGCAGCACCGGGGAACCACGGACTGAGTTTGGCCTGCGGCTGAGGAACAAGGCGGTCAAGCTGGGTTCGCGTGCGGATCTCACAAGTGGCCACAGTTTTGCCAGCACTCTGAGCGAAGCGGACAAGCGGACGCTTGCGTTCGCATTTTTCGTTGCTCGACTGCGGGCTGACCCGAAGCTGAACGAGGTTGTCGTCGTGCTAGACGATCCGGTGTCGAGCCTGGACCGCAACCGGCGACAAGAAAGCAAGCGCCTGATTGCCAGATTGGCAACGGAGTGCAAGCAGTTGATCGTGCTTTCCCATGACGCCTACTTTGTCCGCGATCTGCGTGATCGGCTGGCCGATCTAAAGCCAGCACCGATCCCACTCACGTTACTGGCGTTGAAGCGCGTTCAGCACGGGTATTCAGCGTTCGCGTCTTGTGACATCGATGACATGTGCTCGTCAGATTATTACAGGCATCACAAACTGGTAGCTGACTTTGTCGACGGCAAACCAACTCCGAGCTCACGCGACGTTGCGAAGGCGATTCGGCCATTGCTGGAGGGCTACTATCATCGCCGATTTCCGGGAACGATCCCGCGCAAGCTTCTGTTCGGCCAGATCGTCGCGCTTTCCGTCGATCCGACGACGACCGGGCCACTGATCAATCTGCGCCCGTTGACGCAAGAACTGTTCGGAGTCAACGACTATGCGGGTCAGTTCCACCACGACACGAACCAGAGCGCCGACACAGTCCAGGTGGTCGACGCAGAATTATTGACCTTCGCCCGCCGGGCGTTGACGTTGATCTATCAGAACGGATAGGGGCGTGGCGCTTACTGACATCAACAGCGAAGATCGCCTGATCCGGCAAACATTCGCCTTGAATTTGATCAAGCGAGGGATTTTCCAATGACCCTCGAAGACCAGCACACCGACCGCAAGTCGCTACGCGCCATCATCGGGAGGACTGCGGACTGGGATGAGGTCGCGAGCGCCTGCGTGTGCTTCGCGAACGGCGCGGGCGGCTGCTGATCGGCATCGAGGATGGCGAGGGGCTACCGCCGCCGGCGCAAACGGTCGCACCCGAACTGATCGAGAAGCTGCGCAAGCGCATTGGAGAATTAGCGGTGAACGTGCAGGCGTTACCGACCCTGCAGCGTGCAGCCAATGGCGGTCAGTTCATCGAACTGGTGGTGGATCGTTCGCCGAGTGTGGCCTCGACATCTGACGGGCGTTATTTTCTGCGGGTCGGCGATACCTGTGTGCCAGTACTCGGCGACGACGTGTTGCGCCTGGCGAACGAACGACCGGGGCGGCCGTGGGAGGCGATGGATAGTGGCGTGCCGTGCTCTGCGGCGGACGCGGACAAGCTCGCCCGTTTTGTACAGGGCATACGCAGCTCTGACCGGGTGAAGGATTCGGTGAAAGAGAAAGGCGCCGATGAGTTGTTGATCCACTACGGCTTGGCGTCGAAAGACATGCTTACCCGCCTCGGCGTCCTGCTGCTGAGTAGTGCGGCCGACCGGCGCGCGCTGGGCACCGCGCCGCTGGTGCAGGCGATCAGGTACGACGAGCAGGGTCAGAAGATCAACAAGTGGTCGTGGGACGACTGCGCGCTTTCACCCGTCGAACTGGTGGATGCGGTCTGGCGAGAGGTGCCGGATTTCCGGGAGAGTTATGAAGTGGCGGAAGGCATGTTTCGCCGCAGTGTGCCGGCGTATGACGAGAAGGTAGTGCGTGAGTTGCTGGTCAATGCGCTGGTGCACCGGCCCTACACACAGCAGGGCGACATCTATCTCAATCTGCATCCGGACCGGCTGGAGGTGGTGAACCCCGGCCGATTGCCGCTGGGCGTCACGCCGCGCAACATGTTGCACGCCAGCCGTCGTCGCAACGAGGGTCTGGCGCGGGTGTTTCATGATCTGGGGCTGATGGAGCGCGAGGGCAGCGGCTTCGATTTGATCTACGACCGGTTGCTGTCCCAAGGGCGGCCGGCGCCGGTGCCGGAAGAAGGCGCGGACTGGGTGAAGGTGACGATCCAGCGGCGGATCGTTAAACCGGAGGTGATGCGCCTTATGGCCGAGGTGGATGATCGCTTCCAATTGACGCAGCGCGAGCGGATTGCGCTGGGCGCGCTGGCTCAGACCGAAGGCATGACCGCTCGGGAACTCGCAGTCGCGTTGGAAACGAAAGGGGCGGATGCGCTAGCCCCGTGGCTAGGACGGCTTCCGGAGCTGGGTTTGGTGCAAAGCGCCGGGCGCACGAAGGGGACACGCTACTTCATTGATCCGCGTTTGCTTAGGGATGCCGGGCTCAAGCTCGCGACATCTCTGAAGCGCATCGAGCCGCATCGGCTTGTGGAATTGGTGCGCGAGGACTTGCGCCGTTATCCACGCTCCAAGATTGGCGAGATCAGCGCCCGCGTGGGCGCGGAGGTCAATCGCTCCCAATTGAAAAGAGCATTGGCGGACATGGTTCGATCCGGGATTGCCGCCATGGACGGGCAGCGAAACGGCGCCCGCTACCGATTAAGGGACGAATCATGAGGGAATCCCATTTGGCGCAAAGGCCGGGAAATAGGGTATTTCCGACTGTCAGAACGAGCCAAAGAGACTTCGCCGGCCCGCGCAACCGTTTGTTTTCAGGCGGCCTTTCTTTAGCTTTTGTATGGCGAATGAGCCAAATCTGAGCCAATCGACTGATCTAAACAGGCCATGGCCCTCACCGACATCAACAGCGAAGACCGGCTGGTCCAGCAGACCTTCGCCGACCATCTGGAGAAGGTCCTTGGCTGGGACAGCGTCTACGCCTACAACGCGGAGACCTTCGGGCCTCATGGAACGCTGGGGCGAACCTCCGAGCGCGAGGTCGTGCTGGTTCGTGACTTGCGGGCGGCGCTGGAGCGCCTGAATCCGGATCTTCCGGAATCCGCCCGCGAACAAGCGGTCGAGAAGATCACTCGCATCGACTTCGCCCGCTCGCTTATCCAGCACAACCGGGAGTGCTACGGCTTTATTCGCGACGGCGTGCCGGTGGAGTGGCGGGACGCGAGCGGCGAGACCCGGCACGCGCACGTGATCGACTTCAACAATGGGACCGGGACCGACGGGAAGTCAAACAATCGCTTCCTGGCTGTCCGCGAACTCAAGATCCAAGGCGTACGCGTGCCGCACTACAACCGGCGCGCCGATTTGGTGTGCTTCGTAAACGGCCTGCCGCTGGTCTTCATCGAGCTGAAGGCCGTGTATCGGAACATCCGCGCGGGCTTCGACGACAACCTGACCGACTACCTCACCGAGCACAGCATCGCCCACGCCTTTTATCACAACGCCTTCCTGGTTGTGAGCAACGGCGACCATGCCCGCTACGGCTCGATCACCAGCAAGTGGGAGCACTTCGTCGAGTGGAAGCGCAATGCCGAGACGGACAAGGCGCGCCTCGATGCCGAAGCGCTGCTCGACGGGATGCTCGCGAAGGAGCGGTTGCTGGATCTGGTCGAGAACTTCCTCCTGTTCGACGACAGCCGGGCCGGCGGCACACGGAAGATCGTGGCGCGAAACCACCAGGTGCTCGGCGTCAACAGCGCCGTGGCGTCGGTGGTACGGCAGGAGGAATTGAAGCGGCAGATTCCACCAGAGAAGCGCTTGCTGAAATACAGCGTTCCGATGCCGGAGCTTCGAAAAGCGGCAGACCCAATCGAAGGTATGCCTGCCAGTCATTTTTCGGTAGTTGATCGACCTAAGAACGAAGATCAGTTACCGCTGGTGTTACGCACAAACCCCGATCTCGGACGGTTGGGCGTGTTCTGGCACACGCAGGGCAGCGGCAAGTCTTACTCGATGGCGTTCTTCGCGGAGAAGGTGCGCAGGGTGGTGCCCGGCAACTTCACTTTCCTGGTGATGACCGACCGCGAGGATTTGGACGACCATATCTGGCGTACCTTCATCGGTTGCGGGGTGTCAGATGAGAAGACGCCGCGCGCCGCTTCGGGCAAAGATCTGCAGGAGATCCTGCAGGGCAATCACCGCTTCGTCTTCAGCCTGATCCACAAGTTCAACCAGCCGGTGACCGCGCCCTACAGCGTGCGCGACGATATCATCGTCATTTCGGACGAGGCGCACCGGACGCAGGCGGGCAGGTTCGCGCGCAACATGCGCCTCGCGCTGCCCAACGCTTCGTTCATCGGCTTCACCGGCACGCCTCTCTTCAAGCACGACGAGCTGACGAAGCGGATCTTTGGCGGCTACATCTCGCGCTACGACTTCAAGCGTTCCGAAGAAGATCAGTCCACGGTCAAGCTGGTCTACGAGAGCCGGGGCGAGAAACTGGGCATCGCCCGTTTTGACCTGAATGACCGAATCGCCGAGGCGATCGAAAACGCCGAGCTCGACCCGGATCAGCAAGCCCTGCTGGAGAATTTGCTCGGCAAGGACTACGAGGTGATCACGGCGGACGATCGCCTGGACAAACTGGCCGAGGATTTCGTAGAGCACTGCTCCACTCGCTGGCAGACAGGCAAATCGATGCTGGTGTGCATCGACAAGATCACCTACGCGCGGATGCTCCAGCGCATCGAGCCGCGCTGGAAAGCCAAGCTCGCCAGTCTTATAGCGCTCATTCCCGGCAAGGAGGCGGAGATTGCTGCAGTAACCGACCCCGACATAGGAGCGCCTGACGGCGGAACTCGATGCCCAGCGCAGCCAGGTGCAGTGGATGGAGAGCACGATCATCGAGATCATCATCAGCGAAGCGCAGAACGAGGTCCGCGACTTCCAGAAGTGGGACTTCGACATCATCCCGCACCGGATGGTAATGAAGACCGGGTTCCAGACTCCCGACGGCAAACGGGTGCCGGTCGACGACGCCTTCAAGGACCCGCAGCACCCCTTCCGCGTCGCGATCGTCTGCGCGATGTGGTTGACCGGCTTCGACGTCGAGTGCATGGCGACGCTCTACATCGACAAACCGATGAGGGCGCACAACCTGATGCAGGCCATCGCCCGTGCAAACCGCGTGTTCCCGGGCAAGGACTGCGGCGTCATTGTGGACTACAACGGAATGCTCAAGAGCCTGCGCGAGGCGCTGGCGCAGTATGCCCTGGGCGACGAGGACGGCAGTGGCGAGGCGGGAGGCCTCGTGGCCCCGATCGAGGAACTGGTTGCGAGCCTGCTTCAGGCCATCGAGGCGGCGGAGCAACACCTGCTCGCGCTTGGCTTCGATGTGACCCGGCTGCGCGGCGCGACCGGGTTCGGCCGTATCGAAGCACTGCGCGACGCGGTCGACGCGGTCTACACCTCAGACGAATCGAAACGCCGCTTCGAGATCATGGCCCGGCAGGTCTTTATTCGCTACAAGACGTTGCTGATGGAGCCGAGCGTTCTGGCGTATGCGGAGCGTCACGACAACATCGAGGCCATCTACAAGAAGTTGAAGGACCGGCGCGACACGGCAGACGTGACCGAGGTGCTCAAGGAACTGCACCGCATCGTCAACGAGGCCATTCGGGCGGCCGCGCCCGGCGGCGACCATGCCGAAGGGCTCAAGGTGGACCTTAGCCAGATCGACTTTGAGAAACTCCGAAACGAGTTTGCGAGCAAGGTGCGCCGCAAGCACGCTGCGTTGCAGGATATCCGGGATATCGTTGAGAAGAAGCTGGCCCAGATGCTCGCCCGCAATCCGATGCGGATGGATTACTACAAGAAGTATCAGGAGATCATTGCCGACTACAACCGTGAAAAAGACCGGGCGACGGTGGAAGCCACGTTTGCGCAGCTTCTTGCCCTTGCAGCTAGCCTCGACGCGGAGCAGAGACGCGCCGCCGAGGAGGGACTGACTGACGACGAGTTGGCGCTGTTCGACCTGTTGTTCAAGGAAAGGATCAGCAAGAAAAACCGTGAGCGCCTGAAACAGGCTAGCCGAGGCCTGTTGTCGTCTTTGCGAGACCTCCTCGCGCCGATGCCTGGGTGGCTGCAGAATGCGACGACGCAGGCAGAGGTCAAGATCTTCATCCTCGATCGGTTATATGACTCGCTCCCTCGTCCGCCGTTCACCGAGGACGAGACCGAGGACATCGCGGCGCGGGTTTATGACTATGTCTGGCAAAGAAGCGCAAGCGGGCAGGATATGGCGACGGCATAACCTGCGCTTGGCGACAAGGCGATGAGCATTCGTTCGGCCGTTCACTACGCTGCGTTTGGTTCACGCCGCACAGCTATGTCGTTAGGGAGATTAAGAAAAGTGGTCGAAGTCCTTTAATATAATGGGCGCTTTTAAGTATGTAAGACAATAACGGGGTGACACGGTTTGTCCCATTTCCACAGAAAGAAAATGGCAAAGGAAATCGCATGTGTGCGTGAACTCCTGATTGCGCGACTCCGGGCAGCCGAAAAAGATATTGTTGGGAGATTCGAGTATGGGCAGTCACTTCGTACACTTCAATCGGCGAGACATTCGATTGCGATTTCCGCGTGATCCGCAGGATCCCTGGTTCTCTGAGCTACAGGGTGACTCAAGCGGATTCGGACGGCCGCAGTTCCATGTAACCAGGGCGGTCAACGGTACGGCGAAGGAAGTCCAGCCCGGAGATACGATATGGCTTGTGGGGCAGCTCTATTCACCCTGGGGCGAGGCGCTTCCCGCAACGCTTGACGCTAGAATTGATGTCGAGGCAGTTGGTCCACGTGACGGAGGGCCGGGTTATCGATATGCTGCTGCGGCGTCCTCACGATGGTTTCCGCTGACGAATTCAACGGCGAGCCTGAGAGCCTTGAACTGCGTCAGCAGTAGTCAGCAAGTCGCGCCGTTGTGGAAGCACCCAATGCATCCGGTAGGCCGCTATCTTCAGCGAATACGCAAGCTGGCGAGTGATGAACCTCTTCGAGAGTGGGAAGTGGAAATCGAATCCAGACCGTTGCACTTCATCAGCTATCGAATTCGGGACGGGTCACGTGCAGCCCTTGTCTGTGCGAAGCGTTTGATAGGCGAAGGTGCCCGGGTATTCTGGGACCGCTGGTCCTTGCCGAGACGACTTGCCGAACGCAGGGAGGCGGTAGGCGACCGGCCTTTAGACGAGACCATAGAAACGAGTATTCACCAAGCTGCCCTGGTATGGGGCATCGAATCACCCCTTTACGGGGTAGCAGGAAGCTACGCGGCCCGTGAACGGGCGCTTGCAATGTCGCTCAACAAGTATCGTCCTGTTCCCTGGGACCGATGAGCAGGAAACGGGTGGGAAAGAGTTACTTGTCACTGGTTCGTCCTCTGTAAACGTTTCTGTGCTCTATTTGCGATCATTCCACCAGCGGCGACGTTGCGCAAGCCGTTGGTGAGGCTGTATGCGATGCGCCGAGAGGGCATGCCGGGCAGTCGCAGTGTGGCTGCCATCTTGCGCGCCCCTTTTTGATACACATCCTTGATACCCATCCCGGTTGACGTTGTCGCCCAGAACAGTAAAAGAACGACAATGACGATGTGAGAGTGTGTTTTCGCCAGACTGGATGCGACTACGATGAATCTCAGTGACTATATTCGCGACGTTCCCGACTTTCCCAAGCCCGGCATTGTCTTCAAGGACATTACGCCGCTACTCGCCGACACGAGCGCGCTGCAGCATACGATCGACGCCATGAAAGTATCGATCGCGCCGCTCGGCGTTGACAAGATCGCCGCGATCGAATCGCGCGGATTCCTGTTTGGCGTGCCGGTAGCTCGCGATCTGGGCGTCGGTTTCATCCCGATTCGCAAGGCAGGCAAGCTGCCGTGGAGGACGCGGTCCATTGAGTACGAACTCGAGTACGGTTCGGAGACGATACATATCCACGAAGATGCGATTCAATCGGGGGAACGAGTGGCCATTGACGATCTGTTGGCGACCGGCGGTACGATGGCGGCGTCGGTGCGTCTGATCGAAGCCCTCGGCGGACAGGTCGCGGCCTGTAGCGTTGTCATCGAACTGGGCTTCCTGAACGGACGGCAACATTTACACGGACACGACTTACACACGCTATTGCGGCTGGACTAAAATTGATCGGGCGTCGATCGTAATTCGAAGTGTCACAACCGTTTCAATCATGCTTTGGACCGACGTGCATGTGTCGAGTGAAGAACGTCGTGACAATTTCGACAAACGCGTTTGTTGAGATAATTCACAAGCAGGAGTTGTCGACGACAGGGTGGTCGTCGCCGCATTTGACCTGATGCCGTTTGCCAGTTGGATACGTTTGAAAGACAGAAGAGGCCTTAAATGAAAAGAATGAACCACTTGCTGATTGCCATCGCAACCTTTACTGCGTTGGCTTGCGTGCCGGCGCAAGTACTTGCCCAGGACAAGCCCAACACTGTCATTGTTTTCATGGACAACTTTGGCTGGGGGGAACCGGGGTTTAACGGCGGGGGAATCATTCAGGGTGCGGCGACGCCGCGACTGGACAAGTTGGCTGGCGAAGGTCTCCGGCTGACGAACTTCAATGTGGAGGTGCAGTGCACGCCGTCGCGTTCTGCGCTGATGACGGGTCGATATGCGATCCGCAGTGGCAACGGCACGGTACCGCTCGGTGAAGGGGTCTATGGTCTCGTGCAGTGGGAGGTCACAATGGCGGAGATGCTCTCCGACGCGGGATATGCGACAGGAATGTTTGGAAAGTGGCATCTCGGCCGTACGCCGGGACGGTTTCCGAACGATCAGGGATTTGATGAATGGTACGGCGTACCCAACTCAACCGATGAGTCGGTCTATGCTTCACTGCAAGGTTTTTCAGAAAGTGGTGTGGCAGAAACCTTCGTGATGGATGGCAAGAAAGGACGTGTCCCGAAAAAAGTCCGCCCGTATCGCCTCGACTACCGACCGCTGATCGACCGTGACTTGACCAACAGGGCGATCAGCTTCATGAAGAGGCAAGCACGCGCGAACAAGCCGTTCTTTGTTTACCTTCCGTACACCGCGGCGCATTTTCCGACAATGCCGCACCCTGATTTTGTCGGCAAGTCAGGAAACGGTGCGTGGGCTGATTTGCTGATGCAGATTGACAGCTACACGGGAGAGTTGCTGGACACCATCGATTCACTGGGAATTGCCAACAACACAATTTTCATATTCACCGCGGACAACGGCCCTGAAGCGTTCGATTTCGGGTCAACGAATCTGACGGTTGAGACCGCAATGCATGGTTCACCTGGACCATGGCGTGGCACCCTGTTTACCGGTTTCGAAGGTGCGCTGCGCGTACCGTTCGCGGTCCGTTGGCCGGGCAAGATTGCAGCCGGACGTTCGAGCGACGAGATCGTCCATGCAATGGACCTGTTTCCAACGTTGGCCACAATTTCCGGCGGGGCTGTGCCCGACGATCGTGTCGTCGATGGCCGGGACGTGACGGATTTTATGTTGGGCAAAGAAAAGAAATCCGTGCGCGAAGGTTTTGTCGTTTATATGGGCAACGACATTTTTGGCGTCAAGTGGCGCAACTGGAAGTTGCACTTCAAGGAGCAGGATTCCGCGTTCGACCAACTGCGCACTTATACAATGCCCAGGGTCTACAATCTACTGACTGACCCGCAGGAACGGGACAATGTACTGTTCCCGAACACATGGATTCCCAAAGCAGCGCTTGGGCAGCTGGAAGAGCATGTTGCGTCACTGAAGAAGCATCCGCCAATTCCCGCGGGTACGCCGGATCCCTATCGGCCGCCCCGCGACCCGGCACCCGGGTCGTCAGGCTACACGGTCAATCGCGGCGTTTCCGATGGAACTTCCGTGGATCGGACGCGCCTGTTAGCTGCAGGCGTTTCAGGCTTCTTTGTCCCAGTTACGTCGTCGTCGGTCTCCTCGTGTAAACGAGTTGACTGGCCACGCTCGGCAGGAACGACGCCCGCGAGCCCGGCCTGTAACACAAGCTGCTTTTGCAATCGTGCGGGAGTTTTTGGCATATCGCTGATTGATCGTTTATGCATTAAGGACAATCGAATCTACGCAAACTTGTTTGCGATTCGATTAAGGGAAAGTGAACATCGCGCGACGTTGAGATCTGTGCGCGGAGCTGGCGCATGATCATTTTGGCGTATTCGCGAATGTGACAAAGTGCGGCAGACATCTCGCGACTTCGTCGCTGATTTTGGCACTCTAATTGCTTGTTTTGCTGTTATTGCACATGCACTGACTATTGGGTATACTGCGTCGAATCTCGCAACGCGTGAACTCGCAACGCGGAGCACTTTCGAGACTCGTAATCAGCCTCGTCATCCAATTGAACAGTGGAATGTTTCGTGAAAAGAAATCTGCTTTCAATCGCAATAGTGTTTCTTTGTGTCATCTCGACAAACGTTCAGTCCGGTCAGGCAGCACAACAGCTTGGTGTGTGTCTTACTGACTCTGTGACTGGTAAGGAACTCAAGAATATAGCCAAGTGGATTTTCTTAGTGATGTCCGTGCATCCGGACATGAGTATGTACGCACAAGTGCCCGACGATTCCAGAAACCAGACCGAGCAATTTGTTGCTTCAGTCTATACTCGACTGATGGCAGAGGATTGTCCGCAAGAAACCAAGGCAGCATGGCAAGCAGGCGGGTATGTCGCAATCGAAGTCGCGTTCAATTTGCTTGGTCAGGCGGCAGGGCAGGAGTTGATGTTGAACGGTGACGTCAATGCAGCACTTTCGCGCTTCGAAAAATATCTCGACCGCGAGAAGTTGGACACGATATATCAGTAGATTCGATCGGAATCGGGTCGGAGCGAAGCCCGTCGCAATTGCAATTGCGTTTTTTCAACCCGATCGCCGACTTGTGCTGAAGTACGTTCATCAGCCCTGCCGGCTTCTCGGTGCTGTGCGAGGCTCTCGGCTTTGGCAGTACTGACGTCCAGATCACTGTGCATCAACCCTCAACCGCATTCTGCCCCGAGCGACGTCAAGCCAAGAGCGCGATGTGTTATTTCATGTGTCATTTCAATGGACTCTTCTGACAGTTACTACCGCCCGAATTGATCGTCAATCCCTGGAACCGGTAGACTCCGTATCGACGACAGGCGACGAGGCCAATCGCCAGTTACTTCTCTCAAGGTATTGATTACCAGTCATGAACCCCGACGGCGAATTGGCAAAACTGATGGCAACGTTTCCACGCGCGGGAACGGTGGAGTGGATCGGCATCCGCTCGGCACGGCGAGCGCCTCTTGCTGAACTGGAAGAAGTCGTGGCGGTTGCCGGCGTTGGGCTGGATGGGGACCACTATGCCTCAAAGAATAATGGCAAACGTCAGGTAACTCTAATTCAGCAGGAACATTTGACCGCGATTGCGCAGATTCTCGGAACCGACGACGTGCGTCCGGAATCGGTTAGGCGCAACATTGTTGTGTCCGGAATAAACCTTTACGCATTGCGTGACCGCAAGTTCAGAATTGGAGAGGTTTCACTCGAAGGTGCCGGCACTTGTGACCCTTGTTCACGTATGGAAGAAGTCCTTGGCGCGGGAGGTTACAACGCAATGCGCGGTCATGGCGGCATCGTCTGCCGAATTCTTGAAGGCGGAACGATCCGCATCGGTGATTCGTTGGTTGCGTAGTGTCCGGTTTGTGCATGCCTTTTTGAGACCGGGCAAGTCGTCACAGTCATTGGGCAGCAGTTGATCAATCAAGCTCGTCAATAGAGCGGGCCAGCTTTTTTTGAGAAGCCGGGAGCGCGCGCGGTCAGCGAGAATTTTTCCGCCTGTCTGGCAACGCGCGCAGTAATTCGTCTCGTTGCTCGCATAGACGATACGTTGCACGGGTGAAGCGCACACCGGGCAAGGTTTTCCAAACCGGCCATGCACGGCCATCTCGTCGCGAAACGCGGTAACTTTCTCCGGAAATCGATCGCCCGTTTGCGCTCTGAGCCTTTCGGTCCATTCGCTTAGTGTTGAACGATCCGCATCGAACAGCCGCGCTACGTCGTCGTCCGCCAGCTTTGCTGTCATTGCAAAAGGCGAGAGTTGCGCGCGGTGAAGGATTTCGTCCGAATACGCGTTACCAACGCCGCTGAAGATTTTCGGATCGGTCAATGCGCGTTTAAGCGTGTGATTTTCTGCTTTTAGCCGCGAACTGAATGAAGCGAGGTCGAGATCGAAAATCTCGATACCGCCGGCGTGCAAGTCCTGGACAGCTGCTTCGCCCGATACAAGATGCAATGAAGCGCGTCTACGTTTCCCGGCCTCGGTCAACACCAGCGAACCCGAATCGAACTCGAATACTGCGTGTGCCGATTTAGGTGTCTTCCTGGTTTCCGCAAGCCATTTCAGGCGGCCAGCGACCATCAGGTGCATGACCAGATGCAAATCGCCTTCGAGGTCGATTACGATGCGCTTTCCCATGCGCTGCACGCCTGCAACCCGAAGTCCGTGCACACAGGTGATCGGTGGCACGGCTGTTCGCAACAGGAACGGATTGTTCAAATGCACGCGCACGAGCCTGGAGCCGAGAATGCGCTGCTCCAGGCTTTCGACGTAAACAGTGATATCAGGCAATTCGGGCATCGCGGTCTATATCTTAGTCCGTCGGCAAAGCACATGCGATCCCTCGAATTTTGCCTTATTGAGTGCCCCACAGCACGGTTGCAGCGCAGGCAAGTTCGTCAACCGAATGTGATTAACGCGGCCGAGTTTCCATGTCTTGAAGCGTTTGCTTAACATGTGCAGTATCGCTTCATATCGTATGTTTGTCCGCAATCTGCAATGACCCAGATTTACAGCTTTCCGCCAGTCAGCAGCGAAGGAGTAAAAGTACTGATACTGGGCTCCATGCCAGGCAAAGCCTCGCTGGCTGCCAATCAATATTATGCCCATCCGCGAAATCTTTTCTGGACGATGATGGAAACCATCATCGGAGTACGTTCGGATCTGCCATATGCCGCGCGCTGCGAAGCGCTGACCCGGCGCGGCGTTGCAATGTGGGATGTACTTAAGGCCTGCACCAGGGCCGGCAGTCTTGATTCCAATATCATTGATGCGTCAATCGCCCCGAATGACTTCGAACAGTTCTTTAGAACACATTCGGGAATACGCGCTGTCTATTTCAACGGTGCCAAGGCAGAGCAAGTGTATTTGCGTCATGTTCTGCCGAACTTGTCGAACGCGTTCTCCGGTGTCGCGACGAAGCGCCTTCCATCAACAAGTCCCGCAAATGCGTCAATTCCGCTGCCAGAAAAATTCGCGCAATGGAAAACGATCGCGAGTACATTGGGTCCCGTTGATACCGCAGCGTGAAGTAAATGCGCGAGGACGAATGGATGTCGTCGATCGCGACATTTGTACGTTGACTGCCTCAGTGGATCAAGACCGGCAACATCGGCGATCGTGATTGCGCAATTGCATGGACGCGCTCGCTTCCCAGAATTTGATGGGCGCGCTACCATCTTTGCGGTATGCCGGTTACGAAGGTAAGTCAATGTTGATGGAAGACATACTCAAACATTCAACCAGGGTGTTGAGTGAAAAACAGCGCAGCCGCTTCTTTGAAGATGGTTGCATGGTCGTTGAAGGTTTGGTCGGCAGCGAGTGGCTGGGCCGTCTGCATGAAGCGATGGCGTCTAACGTCGAGGCGAGTCGCGCGGTTACAGAAAGTGACACCCGCTTCGTGCTGGAGTCAGGTCACAGTGCTGACAGCCCGCGCCTGAGGCGTCTTTCGAGTCCCGTTTCGCATCATGCGGATTTCTGGTCGTTCGCGAGTGAATCTGTCTCGGCTGATGTTGCCGCTGACGTATGCGGCCACGACTTGAAGTTTTATCACTCAAAGCTAAACTTCAAATGGCCGGGCGGCGGCCAGCGATTTGACTGGCACCAGGACATTCAGGCATGGCCGCACACAGACTACAGCCCGGTAACTGTCGGCGTGTACCTTGAGGACGTTACCGAAGCGCAAGGGCCATTAAAGGCTATTCGCGGTTCGCATCGGGCACCGCTGTACAGCATGTACGATGAGAACCGAAATTGGGTGCTGCGCATCCCGGAAGAGAACCTGCCGGCGGATTGGCGAGAGCGCGAAGTATCGCTAACCGGTCCGCCGGCTCGCTGGTTCTGCTGAGTTGCCGGGTGATTCATGGATCTGCCGGCAATGAATCGACACGAATGCGGCCGCTCTTGCTCAACGTGTATTCCTCTGCAGACAGCATGCCGTATGTTGCAAATCCGATTCCCAGCAAATACGCGGGCGCAATTATTCGGGGAGAAGCCGCACGAGTCTCTTGCCACGATCCGCGTGGATGCGAATTGCCGCCGGATTGGTCTGCCGGATTGGTCTGCC
>CATOSA010000066.1 GCA_951812315.1 uncultured Burkholderiales bacterium | reverse complement strand
TACTTCGTCCCCATTGAAACCGGCCTCCTTACCCAAATCCAGAATTTTCAGGACCAACAGGACCGCATCGCACTGATTGTCGATGAGTACGGAGAACTGATGGGACTGTTGACGCTGGAGGACATTCTCGAGGAAATCATCGGCGAATTTACCACCCAGTCACCGCTTCAAGCCGCGCAATTCACGCGCAGCGACGACGGTAGCGTGGTCGTAGACGGAGCCAGTTCGCTACGCGAACTCAATCGCCAACTCGGTTATGCGTTTCCGGTCGACGGGCCGAAGACATTGAATGGTCTGATACTCGAACACCTGCAGGAAATTCCCGAACCTGGTACGTCCTTGAAACTGGCCGGGTGCCTGGCCGATATCCTGCAAACGCAACACAGGGCGATCAAGTCGGTGCGGCTTTCCGCTGCCGAATTACCACAAAGCAACAACGACTTATAGCACCGCCCTCTCGCTCCCACTGGAAATCTTTTCCAGGGTCGAGCATTGCGTGTCCTCGCCGCCACGTTGCATGAAGATTGCTTCTATCCCCCGCACGAATACGCAAAACATGGCGCCGTAGACAGGATTGACGACCGCCATACGCACGAGCCAGCGCCAAATACCGTGGCGTAGCCAACCGGCAAGTCAAGTTAGCATAAATTTCACCAAGTATTTAAGAACTTCAGCGCGTTCGAAAGATTCAAAGGGACTCTTAATGGCAACAGCAACTGCAGCGGGCGGCCGCCGGGCACAACAAAAGGTCAAGGAATATGACTTTTTGTGGGAAGGTAGGGACAAATCCGGCAAGCTGGTAAAAGGTGATATGCGTGCCGGCGGCCAGCACGTCGTGCTGGCAGCGTTGCGGCGCCAAGGCATTACCCAGGCCAAGGTCAAACGACAGCGCGGAGGTGTCGGCGGAAAAGTTACTGAAAAAGACGTCACATTTTTCACGGGGCAAATGGCAACCATGATGAAAGCCAGTGTGCCGCTTCTACAGGCATTCGACATCGTCGGCAAGGGCCACGCAAATCCGGCAGTGGCCAAACTACTCATGGAAATCAAGGCCGACGTCGAAACAGGAACAAGCCTGAGTGGGGCCTTTCGCAAGAAGCCACTTCATTTCGACGCATTATTCTGCAACTTGGTCGACGCAGGCGAATCAGCAGGTATTCTTGACAGCTTGCTCGACCGTCTCGCAACCTACCAAGAAAAAATCCTGGCGATCAAGAGCAAGATCAAAGCCGCCATGTTTTGTCCGGTCTCGATCATTGTCGTCGCGTTCATCATTACCGCGATCATCATGATCTTCGTCATCCCGGCGTTCAAGGAGTTGTTCACCAACTTCGGTGCCGACCTTCCAGCGCCGACCTTATTGGTCATGAGCATCTCGGACTTCTTCGTCAAATGGTGGTGGGCAATTTTCGGCGGGCTTGGATTCGGATTCTGGTTCTTCTTCTACACATGGAAGCGATCGCTGAAGATTCAGCAGATACTCGATCAGCTGTTCCTGAAACTTCCGGTGTTCGGCGAACTTATCCGCAAAGCGACCATTGCACGCTGGACGCGCACGCTATCGACGATGTTTGCTGCAGGCGTACCACTGGTTGAAGCGTTTGAATCCGTCGCAGGCGCCGCTGGCAATTACGTTTACCTGAAGGCTACCAAGCAGATTCAGGCGGAAGTCACTACGGGAACGGCACTCACCGTAGCAATGCAAAACAGCGAGGTTTTCCCAAACATGGTGATTCAGATGACGTCAATCGGCGAGGAATCAGGATATCTGGATGCCATGCTCGGCAAGGTCGCAGACTTTTCGAGGGCGAAGTCGATGATGCTGTGGAAGCATTGTCAAGCTGATGGAACCCATGATCATGGTGGTTCTGGGCGTACTGATTGGCGGCATGGTCATAGCCATGTATCTCCCGATCTTCAAGATGGGTAATGCAGTCTGACGCATGTTGCAAGTTTCCAAAACGCCCGAGAGTTCTCGGGCGTTTTTTTGTACGTTTTCTTTTCGAACAATTGTCGCCCGCAGACCGTGTGCGTTTACTATATTGCAGCGCATCGAGCCGCGCACCCATATAATGTCGCCCATCGTCCGGCGGGCTGACACCCAGCAAATTCTCCTTCCAAATGACTGAAATCGTCCCCCTTCTTCAGAATCATCCCGTCGTGTTCATTATCACTGCGACAGTGGTAGGGCTAATGGTCGGCAGCTTCCTCAATGTCGTGATTTATCGCCTTCCAATAATGATGCAGCGAGACTGGGATGAACAGGCCGCAATGGTACTCGACGATGCGAAACTTGAAGACTGTGCGCAATCACTTCGCGAAAAACGCGATACCCCGGCCCGTTACAATCTGATCGTGCCGCGTTCAGGTTGCCCAAAGTGCCAACGACGCATTGGGGCGCTTGAGAACATTCCGATTGTCAGCTATTTGGTCCTGGGAGGAAAATGCGCCGGCTGCAAAACGCCAATCAGCATTCGCTATCCCGTCGTCGAAGCGATCACTGCGGTAGTCTCGGGATATATTGCATGGCATTTTGGTTTCGGGCTGGCCGCGCTCGCCGCTATCGTGTTCGCGTGGTCACTGATCGCGCTAACCATTATTGACATCGATACCCAGTTATTGCCCGACAGCATCACGCTGCCTTTGCTCTGGATTGGATTGTTGGCAAATATGCTTGGCACCTTCGCACCGCTCGATGCGGCCGTCATTGGTGCTGTTGCCGGATATCTGGCGCTGTGGTCAGTCTACTGGCTGTTCAAACTCGCCACAGGCAAAGAAGGGATGGGGTTTGGCGACTTTAAACTGCTGGCAGCGATCGGCGCGTGGCTCGGATGGAAGCTTATTCCTCTGGTGATTCTGCTTTCTTCTTTCGTTGGCGCCGCGGTAGGAATCCTGTTAATCGTATTTCGCCGACATGGTCGTAGTACACTGATACCTTTCGGTCCGTATCTCGCTGCCGCCGGATTGATCGCGATATTGTGGGGGGCTGACATCAATGCGATGTATCTTGGCCTGTATCGCTAGAAAAGCGACTAGTGCTGATCAATGGTTTATCTCTGAAACATGGCATTCGCGGTCATTCTGACAGGCGGTATCGGATCGGGCAAAACGACCGCCTCCGACCTGTTCGGCGAACTCGGCGCCGACGTTATCGACACTGATGAAATTGCGAGAGCCTTGACGGCAGCCGGGCAGCCTGCCGTCAAACAGATCGCAAAACGATTCGGTGAAGACGTCGCCAATTCAGACGGATCCCTTAATCGTGCACGCATGCGCGAGATCGCTTTTCAGGACGAAAGTGCTCGGTTGGATCTGGAGGCCATACTTCATCCATTGATTGGAAAAGAAGTCAGGCGCCGCCTGTCCGCCTCACCTGGGCCATACGCGCTGGTCGTTATTCCTCTTTTGACCGAAACGCGCGGCCACGAATATGCCAACAGAATTGCGGTTGTTGACTGTAGCGAGGAACAACAGATCTCACGAGTCATGAAGCGAAGCAATCTGTCACGCGATCAGGTTCTGGCAATTATGGCGACGCAGGCGACTCGCAAGGATCGCCTGGCGCTTGCCGATGACGTGATCAACAACGACGAGTCGCCGCAATCTCTGCATTCACTAGTAAGCGCTCTGCATCGGAAATATCTGAAACTGGCCGCCTGACGGCTCGCGCTGCGGAGTTTCTTTTTGCAACCGAATCGGCAATACTAACGGCGCTCCTGACGCACACACCGCCACTGTCACATCATCACCGTCACACCATCACTGTCAGACGACCACCGTGATCTGCTACGAGTTTCCGCTCAATGAAAGGGTGCGTACACTGCTCAGAATTGAGAAGCTCTACGAGCGCGCGCAGTATTTCATTTCTAAAGATGATCCGGAGGCGCATCACGTTGCAATCCTGACGCTGTTCGAAGTACTTGAAGTCGCTGGACGTGCCGACCTGAAATCGGAATTGATGCAGGAACTGGAACGCAAGAAGCACCAATTGGATGCACTCAAGGATAATCCATCAGTTGAACAACGCACCCTTGTGGCAATTAACCGGGAGACCGAGGAGGCAATTGCTGACTTGCTCCATTCATCCGGAAAAACCGGACAGGAATTGCGTGAGAACGAGTGGTTGATGGCCATCAGGCAGCGTACTGCAATTCCCGGCGGGATATGCGAGTTCGATCTGCCTTCCTACCATCACTGGATGCATCTTCCGCCCGAGGCACGCAGACACGATCTCGACGAATGGCTCTCCCCATTTCAACCACTACGCCGTGGCGTACGCCTGATTCTTCGATTGCTGCGTGAGAGCGGGAAAATGACACAACAAACCGCTCACAAAGGCGTATTTCAACAAATGCTGGCTGGCAGGCAAGCGCAGATGCTACGGCTACGAATCGACGACAATTATGCGTATTCTCCTGAAATCAGTGCCAACAAATATGCGATTAACATTCGATTTGCCTCCATTTCCGGATCGCGGCGCCAGCTTAGCGACGCAGACATCGACTTCGAGTTGACATTCTGTAATGTGTAAAGATGGAAAATTCGCGCGCGAGCGGGCTGGTCGTTAACTGCCCACAATGCGCCAAGCCTCTGGCTTGGGATCCAGAAAATGCTTACCGCCCATTCTGTTCGGAGCGTTGTAAGCTGATCGATCTCGGCCAATGGGCATCGGGAAACTACCGCGTTCCCGCGGATACGGATCAGTCTCCGTCAAACGATAACGAAGCCTGATACCAACTCATGAGACAAGCATGAATACCGCGAACGAAACCTGGAAGCGTTGAAAGCACAGTTTCGCAGTCAATAGCCTTTCAGCTTCGCTCAAGCCACGCGGCGCGCATCATCGCCACACCATGTGCCCCGCTTACCCAGGCGTCGGGCAAATCAACGCGACCAAGTCCCCCCAACGCATAAACAGGAATCGGCGTATCCACCGCTAATTGCCTGAAACGAGTCCATCCAAGCGGCCGCGCCTGCGGGTGAGTTGGCGTCACATTGACCGGGCCGGCAACGACGAAATCCAGTTCGAGCTTTGCGGCCCGCTGCAGCTCGCGTTCGTCGTGACAGGAGGCAGCGCACCAATTGAATTGCGGGCGGCTGTTCGCTCGCATCAATTGCCTTGCAGTCAAATGCACCCCATCGGCGCCCACATCGTTCGCCAACTCGGCGTCACCATTGATCAACACCTTCGCCCCATGATGCCGACAGCGCCGCATGACTTCAATAACGAAATGCCTTAGCCGCTTTTTTTCGAAGCTCTTCTCGCGCACCTGGACCAGGCGGAGCCCTCTTGCCAACGCATCATCAAGACCCGCCAAAAATTCGCTCTCTCCGGATTCACTGGCATTCGTAATCGCGTATAAATCGGGCAGCTCGAGCGCTTTGAGAACGGCCGTATTTGCCGACAGAAGCGGCGATACCCCAGGTGTGCCAAGTCGCTGCCAGGCAAACGCCTGCGCTTCCCTCGAAACCGGATCCCCGCTCCATTGAACGACTCGCATAAAATGCAGTTTCACGAGTGCATGCGGGTAGCTGTACATGCGGGTCAGCCAAGGGAAAATGCGCTGCGCCTGAATACCGAGCTCTTCATCCAGTTCGCGACACAATGCCTGCGATGGCGATTCGCCCTCTTCTATTTTGCCGCCCGGAAACTCCCAGTAACCTTCGCAAACTTTTCCGCGCGGTCGTTGCGCCAGCAGAAAGCTGCCGTCCGGGCGCTGCAACACTGCAGCAGCCACATCAACGGTCTTGTCAGTCAACGTTTTACTTATGATCGCTTGCGCGCAAGTTCCGCCACATCTTGGCGACCCACCCAGTCGCGCGCAAATTGCCACGCGACACGACCGCTGCGCGACCCCCGCAGCAAAGCCCACTGCAAGGCTTCCTGGCGCACGTTTTCCTTGTCGACCTTCTTCTTTGCGAGCTTGCCAAGCCAGTAATAGACGATCGCCAGGTACTCGTCCTGGTCAAACGGATAGAACGAAACCCAAAGACCGAACCTCTCGGAGAGCGATATTTTTTCCTCGACACTCTCGCCAGGATGTATTTCCTCGCCGAGATATTTCGTCTCAAGGTTTTCCTGCATGTATTCGGGCATCAAATGGCGTCGATTGGACGTCGCGTAAATCAGCACGTTGTCCGACGTCGCCGAAATCGAGCCATCGAGAACAACTTTCAATGCTTTGTATCCAGGCTCTTCGGCATCGAACGACAGGTCGTCGCAGAAGATGATAAAGCGGTACGGGGCCGCCTCCACCATGTCGACAATGTCGGGCAAATCCAGCAGATCGTGTTTCTCGACCTCGATCATCCGCAGTCCCTTACCCGCGAACTTGTTCAAGACAGCCTTGACCAAAGACGATTTGCCAGTGCCCTTTGCGCCAGTCAAAACCACATTATTGGCGCTAAAGCCCTCGACAAATTGCCGGGTATTCTGTTCCACCAACCGCTTTTGATCGGAGACGCCTTGCAGATCGCTCAACCGAATTTTGTGTGGGCTGGTCACAGGTTGAAGAAAGCCGCCATTGGCACGCCGTCGCCAACGATAGGCGATCGCTTGCTTCCAGTCCGGAGATTCCGGCTTGGCCGGCACGATCTGTTCGACCCTATCCAGAATGCGTTCAAGTTTCTGAAACAGCTGATCCCAATCCGCCACATCTAACTCCGATAGTCAGCGTTAATGCTGACGTATTGGTGCGACAAATCGCAGGTCCATACCGTCGCCGAGGCGACGCCACGGTTCAAGCGAACGCACACCGTAATTTCATCTTCATTCATGATTCGTTGCGCATCTTCTTCTTTATACCCTGGCGCCCGGCCACCTCCCGACGCAACAAGTACGTTCCCCAGATAGACATCGAGCGCCGACACATCAAGATCATCGACCCCTGAATAACCGATTGCGGCAAGAATGCGTCCCAGGTTTGGATCAGACGCATAGAACGCGGTCTTGACCAGGGGTGAATGACCAATGGAATAGGCTATTGCGCGGCACTCGTCTTCATCGCGCCCGTCTTCCACACGCACGGTAATAAACTTGGTGGCACCTTCCCCATCTCGAACCAGCATCTGGGCAAGCTCGATGCAAACATCGGCAATCGCCTCCTGCAACAGCCCATAGCCATCAGATGTATCTGCGCAAATTTCGGGACACGGCGTCGATCCAGTTGCGATCAACATTACGCTGTCATTGGTAGACGTATCTCCATCGACAGTCACACAGTTAAAGCTTCGTTGCGTCGCATGTTCAAGCATGCGTTGTAACATTTTCTTCGAAACCGGCGCATCTGTTGCTATGAAGGCAAGCATTGTGGCCATGTTTGGCCGAATCATTCCCGAGCCCTTCGCGATCCCCGTCACCGTTACGGCGCTGCCACCGACCGTCAACTGCCGAGACACTGCCTTGGGAACAGTGTCTGTTGTCATAATCGCTTCCGCGGCATCGAGCCAACCGTGTTCTGACAATGCATTCACACACGCCGGCAACGCTTCGACAATTCGATCGTCCGGCAAGTCCTCCATGATGACGCCAGTCGAATAAGGCAGAACAGCGCGGACATCGCAGTCCAGCAGGAGACCAACTTCCCGGCACACGCGTGTTGCGCGCGCCTTGCCTTCTTCTCCAGTGCCGGCATTTGCGCAGCCGGTATTTACAACCATGGCTCGCACCGGCATTTGCGCAAGATGCGACTTGGCCAGGATCACAGGCGCTGCGCAGAATCTGTTCTGGGTAAAAACGCCGACAACCTCAGAGCCCTCTGCGAGAGAAATGACGAGAAGATCCTTTCGATCCGCAGTCCTGATTCCGGCGCGCGCAACGCCAAGGCGAACCCCGCCTACGGCGAAAAGTTCGTCAGGGTTCGGAGCGGATAGATTGACCGGCATATCAAATGCTGTCTATTCAGGGACGATAGGAACAACGCTATCAGACCGGCTGGTCTTCGACCTGGCCTGTCCGAACATTGCAGATTTGTCCCGTTTCATTTTCGTGCGTGACATCGTCAGCACCTGTTGCACCGTCGCGTTTTCGAGAAACCACGCCCGAGCAATGCCTGGTTTTACGACAAACGCTAGTCTGTATATTTCACGAAGGATTCGTTTCTCAGGAGAAATGTGCCTAAACAGATTGGACGATCGGGCGCAGAGGAATAGCCAGACTATTGCGCCGGATTCTCTCCAAACAGGTCGATCGTTCAAGCTGTGACCGCAAATTCTTGCTGAAAGCGAATAGGTACAATCTGCTCCCGCAACAAAATGCCCAATAGTTTCTGTATCAAGTTGATTCGTTACGCCATTATGCGGCTTACACGACCGTCTTCGTGAAATATGCAGGCTTGTATGGTACGTCCTGCACCTGAGGGTGCCGGGGTGGAGGGACGATGCAGGCTATCTGCCGTAACCGGACAGACCGAACTAGCCATGTCCCCACTCTGTCTTTCTGAGCGTCGATTTGGGAAGCAGCGGCAAGTGTTTACGCACCTGACCGCCGATAGAAACAAGCTAACGCGGCAAAGACAGCCCCCCTCGGCACGTTTAAGTGTACGGCGATACGGGCGGCTTGAGCACGGCGTTGTCCATGTATGCAGCCGTTGTTGCCATTGGCCGTGGAAGTGGAGCTTACATGTCTGATTCACACAAGAGCATCGAAGTCATCGGCGCGGACATTAGCCAGTGCGAAATCGTTATTGCCTGGGCGCGCTCGCAGCGACCTTGCCAGCGTATTGCCAATAAGCGCGAGGCCATTGTGGTCTGGCTCAAACAACTTCCCGCAAGCTGTGTTATCGGCATGGAGGCCACGGGCCGGTTACATCAGCAGCTGGCTGATCTGGCTGCAGGACATGGACACGTCGTGTACGTCCTTAACCCCAAGCATGTAGCGTCTTACGCCAGGGACGTGGGCCAGCGCGGCAAGACCGATCCAATGGACGCGGGCGTGATTGCCCGTTATGTCGATCGCGAACGTGATGGGCTACATCGTTATGTCGTACCCAGCGCCTTGCAGCGCACGCTGCGTGATTTGATCAGCCAACGCGCGAGCGTCGTGCGTCATACTACGGCGCTGCGCCAGAGCATCCGGGCTACGGGCACGCGGTCCAACCGCGCCTTAAAGCGCGCGCATCAAGGCGCCTTGAAGAGCCTGAACACGCTGCTCGCCGAGCTCAACAACGAGCTCAAACGCGTCATTGCACACAACGATGAACTGGAGAACAAACGCAAGCAACTGCAGCGCATTCGCGGCATTGGCTTTATCAACAGCGCGGCGTTGACCCATCGCTTCGATCACACGCCCTTTGCCAATAGCGATGCGGTGGTGGCCGCCTACGGATTGGACCCGCGCCCGAAGGATTCTGGTACTCATCAGGGCAAGCGGCGCCTGACCAAACAGGGCAATGCGGAGGATCGGCGGCTGATCTACCTGGCTGGGCAGGCAGCGGCAAAGACAAAATTGTTCAAACCAATTTATCGCGCACTACTGGCCAGGGGCTTGGCAACCACCGAGGCCATTGTGATCCTGGCCAGAAAGCTACTGCGCATCGCCTTTGCCATCTGGACTTCAGGACAACCGTTCAAGCCTGATATGGTCGGAAAAAAACCTTGCTAAAAACCATAGGAACTAGTTCAACCTGCCGTGACAGTGTTTGTATTTCTTACCTGACCCACAAGGACAGGGTTCATTGCGGCCGACCTTCTGGCCGGGCCGGACAAATGGCTGCGCGGCGGCGCCAGTCGCCGCCGCCTCTGGCGCGTCATCTTTGTCCTTGAGTGCGTCGTCAAAATCAGCGTGTTGATAGCGAACATTCCTGACGGTTACGTTCTCGCCCGCGACTCCTTCTACTTCCTCGGGACTGCTGATACGCACCGTCATCAATACGCGCGTCACTTCATTACGAATCGCCTCAAGCAATAAAGAGAACAATTCGAACGCCTCACGCTTGTATTCCTGCTTCGGATTCTTCTGCGCATAGCCCCGCAGGTGGATACCCTGACGCAGGTGATCGAGCGCGGAAAGATGTTCGCGCCAATGACTATCAAGGCTCTGCAACATTATCGCGTGTTCGTAAGAGCGCATCGCTTCCGCAGGTATGTCCGTTAACTTCTGATCGAAATGCTGGTTGGCGGCCTCGATAATCCGACTGCTCAACAACTGCTCATCCATCTTCTCGTCCTGCTCCAGCCATTCACTCGGTTTCACGTCTAGCGTTAGTTCCGAAGCAAGCGCCGTTTCAAGGCCGGAAACATCCCATTGCTCTTCGACACTTTCCGGTGGAATATGATCCTGGATCATTGCTTGTACTGTGCCTTCGCGCATGGAGCGCAAAGTCTCGGAGACATCGTCCGATTCAAGCAACTCGTTTCGCTGTTGGTAGATCACCGAGCGCTGATCGTTCGAAACATCGTCGTATTCGAGAAGCTGTTTGCGGATATCAAAGTTCCGGGCTTCGACCTTGCGTTGGGCATTTTCAATCGCACGCGTAACCCAAGGATGCTCGATCGCCTCTACTTCGGGCATCTTCAGGCGGTCCATGATCGAAGCGACCCTGTCGGAAGCAAAAATGCGTAATAACGGATCTTCCAGCGACAGGTAGAAAGACGTCGATCCAGGGTCGCCCTGACGGCCGGCCCTGCCGCGTAACTGATTGTCTACGCGCCGCGATTCATGCCGCTCTGTGCCGATAATATGAAGGCCACCGGATTCGACAACCTTGTCGTGCAACACCTGCCACTCGCTGCGAAGCGCCGCGATGCGCTCTTCCTTGTCGCTGTCGGACAGTTCGGAGTTGTCCTGTATGCGATTGACCTCCGGTTCCGGGTTTCCACCGAGCACGATGTCAGTACCACGACCGGCCATGTTGGTCGCGATCGTAATCATTCCGGGGCGCCCGGCCTGAGCAATAATTTCGGCCTCACTAGCATGCTGTTTTGCGTTCAAAACCTGATGCGATAGAGACGCACCATCGAGCTGTTTCGATATCAGCTCTGAATTTTCGATCGAAGTCGTTCCGACCAGAACCGGTTGACCGCGTTCGTGACAGTCTTTTATGTCTTCGATGACCGCCAGATAACGCTCTTTGCCGGTTTTGAACACCTTGTCCATCCGGTCGTCACGAACCATCTTTTGATGTGTCGGAATGATGACAGTTTCGAGTCCATATATCTGCTGGAACTCGTAGGCTTCGGTGTCGGCAGTGCCGGTCATTCCCGCTAGCTTGTCATACATGCGGAAATAGTTCTGAAAGGTAATTGACGCGAGGGTCTGGTTTTCGCGCTGAATCTTCACACCTTCTTTGGCCTCAACGGCCTGATGCAATCCGTCAGACCAACGCCGGCCCGGCATGAGTCGTCCGGTAAATTCGTCGACGATCACGATCTCGTCGTTTTGCACTACGTAATTCTGGTCTTTGAAAAACAGGTTATGCGCGCGCAGAGCTGCATAAAGGTGGTGCATCAAACCGATGTTACTGGCGTCGTACAGGCTGCCGTTCTGCTGCAACAGCCCGGCTTTGGTCAATACTTCCTCGGCACGCTCGTGCCCTTGCTCGGTTAACAGAACCTGATGCGCTTTTTCGTCCACGACGTAATCACCCGGTTCTTTCTCTTCCGGCGCACGCTGCAATTGTGGCGCAACGTCGTTCAGCTTGTAGTACAGATCCGTACTGTCGTCAGCCTGGCCGGATATGATCAGCGGTGTGCGCGCCTCGTCGATCAGAATCGAGTCGACTTCGTCGACTATTGCATAGAAAAGAGGCCGTTGAACCTTCTCCGACGCCTGAAACACCATGTTGTCGCGCAAGTAGTCAAATCCGAACTCATTATTGGTTCCATACGTAATGTCTGCCGCGTACGCCTGCTGTTTGGCATCATGGTCCATCTGCGAGAGATTTACGCCTACCGTCAGGCCGAGAAACTCATATGCACGCCCCATCCACTCGGCATCTCGCCGCGCCAGATAGTCGTTGACGGTCACGATGTGAACACCTTTGCCTGTCAGCGCATTCAGGTAGGCCGGTAGTGTCGCAACCAGGGTCTTGCCTTCACCGGTACGCATTTCAGAAATCTTGCCGTTATGCAGCGCAATACCACCGAGTAACTGCACATCAAAATGCCGCATGTTCAAGACTCTGCGGCTCGCCTCGCGAACAACAGCGAAAGCTTCCGGCAGAATCTGATCCAGGCTTTCGCCGTCCTGTACACGTTGGCGATATGTGTCGGTCAGAGCGCGAAGTTCAGCATCGCTGAGTGCCTTCATCGCTGGCTCGAGATCGTTGGTCCTTCGCACGTCCTGCGCGTACTTGCGCAGGATCCGGTCATTGCGACTACCGAAGACTTTTTTCAGAAGACTGGAGATCATTTACCGCGGTCCGCGGCTAGCGGAGTATCAAGAAAGCGCGAAAGTCTACCACGTTGAAAGCTGTGCAAATGGATGTACGGGTCGTCACAAGATGGCATTGAAAATCGCATGCCGGCTGCTCAGTCCTTCAATTGTTTTTCGAGGTCTGATTCCCGTATCCACCTCAGATACGACCGGTAATATGGATCGTCATCAAGAGGCCGATCCAGTACTTTTCCTTCAATTTCAAGCGGTGTGAGCATCGATAGATCGTTTAGCAAATACAGGCTTCGTTTAAGAGGGTCAATTTCGGGCAAATGTTCCGCGTTAAACCGCACCGGATGAAATTTAACCTGCCGCAACCACCCGTCCTGGTCGAGCGTGACGTCGACAATGGTCGAAACTGCGGCAGCGCGCTTCGTCGAGAACGCGCCATATCCGACAAAATTGCCAAGCGAGTACACAATCAGCTTCTGCCAGTAACATTCAACGCCGCGCAATACGTGCGGGCCGTGACCAAGCACCAGGTCCGCTCCGGACTCGACCGCTGTGCGGGCAAAGCGAACCACGTTTCCGCGATTCTCGCCCAGATACATTTCATCCTCATCGTACGCGCGCAACGCGTCTGAGCCCTCGGCACCGCCGTGAAACGTGACTATTACGAGGGTCGCGGACTCGTCTGCGCTGCGAACGAGACGCGACACAAGGTCCAGGTCGTGGATGGAATTGTGCCGGTGCAGGTAACTGAATCCGATCCATGCGATACGGATGCCCCGAATCTGCTGATAGACAATCTCGTCTTTCAGTCCCACCGCGAACATCCCGTTTTCGAGAATATTCCGTTGCGTGTCCTCAAGTCCGCTATCGCCAAAATCCGCACTGTGATTGTTTGCCAAATTAATGACGTTGAATCCTGCCTCGCGCAGAACGGCACCAAAACGTGGAGGCATCCTGAATGCAAACTGGGTGCCACGGCTGGGATCCTTGTGCGTGTCATCCGAGTCAGTTAGCGCGCCTTCCAGATTTCCGAATACGACATCGCTGCCAGCCAGTTGGTCTGTCACCCCTTCAAAGAAGCGCGACTCGACGCCCGGACCGAGACGCTCCTCTGGCCATGTGGTACCCAGAACCATGTCTCCTACTGCATTGATGGTTACTGTTTCGCGTGCATCTGAAAATGACGGACTGGCACCACATTCCATCGCGTAGGTCGGGGCCACAAAAGTCACCAATGTGAATACTGAAGCAATGCGAAAACGAGGCATAACGATCTCAGTAGCGCTTCAGTGTGACCACATCGCACGCACTGAGCCACACAGCATGCGGTGGGCGGCATTTGTCAGCGCAATTGGCATATGCGCTGCGATTTTGGCAATGCATCGATGGTCCGGCCGGCAATTCAGCAGAGAGGGGAGCGAAAAATAGGGATGCAAATGAACACCATACGTGCTCACGCCAATCGTGCTCAATCCTAAAGAATTCACTCCAACGGCGAGTCGTCAGGTCGAGATTGCGGGCTGAGAGCCAGTTGTCAACTTCACGAGCGCCGCATGTGCAGCTTCATCGCGATACGATGTGGGCGCCGCGAGAATTTTTCTTCAGGAACTTGTTTGGATTCACCGCTACGCCGCGTACCCGTACTTCGAAATGAAGATGAGGGCCAGTCGAACGCCCGGTGCTGCCAACGGCTGCTATTGTTTGGCCATTTACGACAACGTCCCCGACCTTGACGTCCAGTCTGGACGCGTGCGCATAACGGCTCACGTGGCCGTTTCCATGATCGATTTCGACCATATTTCCATACTGAGGGTGACGCCCGGAGTAAACCACGACGCCTGCGGCAGCCGCACGGATCGGACTGCCAGTCCTGGACATGAAGTCAATTCCTTCGTGAAACGTGCTCAGCCCTGTAAATGGATCAATTCTCCAGCCGAAGTTCGACGAGTACCAATTTTTATCGACTGGGAGCGAATTGGGAACAAACTGCTTCTTCGCGTAATCGAGGAACAATCGTGACTCGAGCGCACCCAACTTGTCCGAGCGGTCATCCAGGTTTCCGCCCAGCGCATCCAGTTGTTCGCTTAATTCAGCAAAAGAAAGCGGCTTGGACTCCACCACTGGCGCCGGACCACCCCTTGCTGGCGCCTGATCAAACATGAAATCCTTGGGATTGAGGCCGGCAATCTTGCTAAGGCGCTCGCCAACAGTATCCAGACGAAGCAATTTTGCCTGCATTTGTCCGATTCGGGCAGCCATCGTATTCAGGCTCTCGCGCACATAGGATTGCGTTCGCTTGGTCTGCTCGGCCTGGACCGCTTCCAGGAGCGAATGCAGGTAAGGACTCTTGTTGGTGACGGCGTAACGGAGAGAGAAATAATTCAGCAGAACAGACAGAGAAATAACTGTCAGAAAGAACAGCAGACACAAGAAGAAAACCTGTGGCCTACTGAGCGTAAAGCTTCGCGCTTGGTTAAATTTGTTGGAAACGAGAATAATGTCCATCTGATCCCCTTAGGATGCTCCTCTCAGCTTTCAAGGCTTTCCAAAGTGATTCAAGTTCTTTCAGAGTGATTCCTGTACTTCCGAGGTGAATCGATGTCAGCCAAAGAAATTAAAACCATATTGGACAATGCGCCCGAACTACGCGCTCTCACTAAACGCTCCCGACAACTTCTATATTTGCAGCGGCTCATCAGAGAGTCACTTCCCAACGGCATCGCTTCGCGAGCTGATGTTGCCAATCTCGAGTCCAGAAAACTGACCATCGCGACCGATAACGGCGCAGCGGCGGCCAAGATTCGCCAGCTTGTCCCACGATTATTGAATAAGTTACGCCCCTTCGAGCCGGAACTTAACGCAATAAAGGTTGTGGTGCAAGTTAGGGTCGATCATAAGTCGTTGCATAAAAAACAAATTTTTCTGGATCATAAAGCCAGGAATGCGCTTCTCACGCTGTCTGCCCGCCTCGAAACATCGCCGTTACAGTCGGCCATACGACGCCTTGCAGACCGTGCAACACCCTCAAACTATAAGCAAGAAACGCTCGACAAGGTAAATTCCTATAAACATCAATATGATAACGATTCCGACGGCGAAGACCTTGCCGAAAATACGTAACCATTTCCGATCTTTGGTGATCAGGAAAAGAATCAGGCTTGCACCGAGCGTAATCGGTAACAAAATCCCCAGAATGCGCGCGATCAGCATTCTTGCGGATTCAGCTTGGAGCGTGGCGTGTCAGCGCGATAATCCGATAACCAGCTAGGTGGCTGCCTGCCCCTGGATGCGCAGGAATGCGGGCGCGTCGCTGCGCGACTGGAAAGTGATTTCCTCCCAAGCGTCCTCGCGTTCGAGAAGGGATCTAAGCAACTGATTATTAAGGGCATGGCCAGACTTAAATGCAGAGAACGCACCAATTAACGGTCGCCCCAGAAGATACAGATCCCCGATTGCATCAAGCGCCTTGTGCTTCACAAACTCGTCTTCGTAGCGCAGACCGTCCATGTTCAGGACTCGATACTCGTCCATCACAATTGCGTTATCCAGACTTCCTCCCAATGCGAGGCCCTGCGAGCGCAGCGTTTCTACATCCTGCATGAAGCCGAAGGTTCGCGCTCGACTAACCTCCTTGACAAAGGAAGTCTCCTCGAAATCGACAAGTACGCGACGATTCCTGTCGGCGAACACTGGATGTTTGAAATCAATGCTGAAGTCGACACGGAATCCGTGATATGGCTCAAATTTGACCCATTTGTCGTCAGCCTTGACTTCGACCGGTTTCAGAATTCGAATGAATTTCTTGGCTGCAGCCTGCTCTTCAATACCGGCAGACTGAATAAGAAACACAAACGGCGACGCAGATCCGTCCATGATCGGCACTTCACCCGCGCTCAAATCGACGTAGACGTTGTCAATACCAAGACCGGCAAGCGCAGACATCAGATGCTCTACCGTTTGCACGCGCGCATTGTCTTTCTCGAGGCATGATGACAGGCGCGTATCCTTGACGGCATATGGATCTGCCTTGATCTCAACTACTTTCTCAAGATCAATCCGTCGGAAAACAATTCCGGTATTGGGGGCAGCGGGCCGGAGCGTAAGATAGACCTTCTCTCCGGTGTGAAGTCCGACACCTGTTGCGCGGACTATATTCTTCAGCGTTCTTTGTTTAATCATGTTTCCTGGGGCGAACACGTACCGTTCGCTGCATCAGATACCGTAACTAACTGACAATTTTAAGATATTCTCGCCGTGCTGCCAAAATATCTGCGGCACGTCGCTAATCTACTCAGTCTGCCTATTCACTCAGTCTGCCTGTTTGCGAAGAAACGCGGGAATATCAAGCATATCGACACCCGATTGCTTCATTGCTTCAACGGCCGCATCACGGCTGCGGCGTCGAATGACTGCGGGCGCATCAAGATACTCATAATCAACGTTCAGCGGCGTCTCATCCGTGCCTGTCCTGACAACAGCCAACGGCTTTTGTTGCTGACGATCGCCAAATCCACCCAGACCGGTAGCAACCATCGTGACACGCAAATGATCTTCGAGCATCTCGTCGATGACAGTACCGACAATAACCGTTGCATCGTCTGCCGTAAACTCCTTGATGGTGTTCATGACTTCATGAACTTCGCGCATCTTCAAGCTGGTGCTCGCCGTTATGTTTACCAGCACGCCGCGCGCGCCGGCCAGGTTGACATCCTCAAGCAAGGGGCTTGCCACTGCTTGCTCCGCAGCAACCCGAGCGCGATCGTCGCCGTTTGACGACGATGATCCCATCATCGCCATGCCCATTTCAGACATCACCGTGCGCACGTCAGCAAAATCGACGTTTACCAAGCCTGGGCATTTAATCACCTCAGCGATGCCGGCGACCGCGCCATGCAATACCGAGTTCGCAGCTTTGAACGCATCAAGCATGGAGACGTCCTCTCCAAGCACGTCCATCAGCTTGTCGTTCGGAATAATGATCAAAGAATCAACGTGTGACGACAGCTCCTCTAGCCCCTGGGTCGCGATGTTTTGGCGCCGACCCTCAAAAGCGAATGGCTTGGTCACGACCGCCACCGTCAATATGCCCAACTCGCGCGCGGCCTCGGCAACAATCGGTGCCGCACCTGTACCTGTTCCGCCGCCCATGCCAGCCGTCAGGAACAACATGTCGGCACCTTCGATGAGTTCAATGATTCGCTCTCGATCCTCCAAGGCGGACTCGCGGCCAATTTGCGGATCGGCACCGGCACCAAGACCCTTCGTGACATTCGCCCCCATCTGCAGGAGGGTTTTGGATTTGTTGCGCTTCAATGCCTGCGCATCGGTGTTCGCATAAATAAACTCGACGCCCTCAACGCCCGCGTCGATCATGTGATCTACCGCATTGCCTCCGCAACCACCGACACCGATAACCTTGATAACCGCTTCCTGCGTCTGTGTGTCTACGATCTCAAACATTCCCATCCTCCTTCTGTGAAACTTCGATGTTTATAAAACCCTGCAATCTGGCCGTTCGACAATTCTTCAATCCGATTACCTAAAAATTCGTTTCGAACCACTTCCTCATGCGCGAAAATACGTGTTTGAAAGAGCCGCTTTTTATCTTGTCCAGTTGTTGTCGTTCGTGTTGAGAGAGCGCTGCCATCAACAAACCGACTCCGGTTGAATATCGTGGATTGCGAATCACTTCTGACAGACCCGCGAAGTAAGTGGGTAGTCCCAGACGAACAGGCATGTGAAACACCTCTTCTCCGAGTTCGACCATGCCTTGCATCGCGCCACTGCCGCCGGTGATCACGACGCCTGAAGACAGAAGCTCTTCAAATCCGCTCCTGCGTAACTCGGCCTGGACCAGCGAATACAACTCTTCCACGCGCGGCTCGATAACCTCCGCCAGGGTCTGTCGAGAAAGCTTTCTGGTTGGACGGTCTCCAACGCCGGGCACTTCAATCATTTCCTGTGGATCGGCAAGTTCGCGCAACGCGCAGCCGTGGCGACGCTTGATTTCTTCGGCGTCCTTGGTCGGTGTGCGCAATGCCATCGCAATATCGTTCGTAATCTGATCACCAGCGATTGGGATAACGGCGGTATGACGAATCGCGCCCTGCGTGAACACCGCGAGATCACTGGTACCACCGCCAATGTCGAGCAGGCATACACCCAGGTCCTGCTCGTCCTCGGACAAGACGGCCGTCGCGGAGGCGAGCGGTTGCAAAATCAAATCACTGACTTCCAGACCGCACCGGCGCACACACTTGAGAATGTTCTGCGCGGCCGAGACCGCGCCGGTAACGATGTGCACCTTGACCTCGAGACGAACGCCGGACATTGCGATCGGCTCGCGAACGTCTTCCTGCCCATCGATAACGAATTCCTGATTCAACACGTGCAAGATTTGCTGATCTGTCGGAATTGGTATGGCGCGCGCTGTTTCCACGACCCGATCGACGTCCCCCTGAGCGACCTCCTCATCCTTGATGGCAACCATCCCGTGAGAATTGAAACTTCTGATATGGCTGCCCGCGATGCCGGTCCATACGTCGCGGATCTTGCAGTCAGCCATCAACTCCGCTTCCTCCAGTGCACGCTGAATAGCGTTGACCGTCGATTCAATATTGACGACGACGCCTTTCTTCAGCCCACGCGACGGCGAACTACCCATTCCAATCACTTCAAATCCGCCTTCCGGTCGCAATTCGGCGACGACCGCGGCAATCTTTGACGTACCGATATCAAGGGCGACGATCAGGTTTTTACTCTCGCGACCTTTAGTGCGCGACATTGGACGATTCCATTCGACAACGGGTCTCATACTCGTGTGTCACCCCACTGCAGGCCTTTCACTCTTACCGAAAATCCGTTTGCGTAGCGCAAATCGATGTGGCGGGCACTACCTTCGAGCCTTGCCACACTGCGCTCATACGCAGCAACGAAATTGTTCAGTCTTGCGATCACGCCATCGCGACCAAGTTCGATCACAGTGCCGTCGTCCAGGCGCACACTCCAGGCACGACGTTCCGAGACCTGCACAAACTCCACTCGCAGGCCGATGCGTTTCAACGCCTCGTCAAACTGAACGTACTTGCGCGTGACTTCATGGAAGCTTCCGTCGGGACCTTCAAATTCCGGCAAGCGGTTATTACTCGCACCTTCGAAAACCTCGCCGTAGCGATTGACCAGGGCACTGTTGCCCCAGCGAGCCAGCTCGCGATGTTCCTCAACAGCAATCTCGAGCCGATTCGGCCAACGGCGTCGCACGTCGACGCGCCGCACCCACGGAAGCTTTTCAAACGCTGTCTTCGCAGCGCCCAGATCGGCTGTGAAAAACGTTCCTTCCAGTTCATTGAAGACAATGGCCTCGACCTGTACACGGGTGACATGCCTGATATCGCCGACGACGCTGATCTCGCGAACCGCAAATGTTTCGAAGTGCGCCACGCGCCATGCCATCGCGCACATCAGCATCAGTATCGCCATCGCGACGCTCGTAGCCGATATCCGGTTCAGCGCGCGCGCGTTATTCCACATCAGCCGCTTCCAGTATTCGGATGACCAGTTCGTCAAATGAAAGGCCGGCTACCTTTGCCGCCATCGGCACCAAACTGTGGCTTGTCATTCCAGGAACGGTATTGGCTTCGAGCACCCATGGCTCGCCATCAGCATCAATCATCACGTCGACACGTCCCCAACCCTTGCAACCGAGAATACGGAACGCATCAACTGAAATGCGTTTGACACGATCCTCGAGCCTGGCATCGACACCGGATGGGCAGAAGTAGCGTGTCTCGTTCGAGAAGTACTTCGCGTCGTAATCGTAGTTGCCACCCTCCGCCTCGATTCGAATCAGCGGCAATGCCTCGTCATCGAGGATTGAAGCCGTCAACTCTGGTCCATCGACAAACTGTTCCGCCAGCACAAGCGGGTCGTGTTTGACCGCCTTATGATATGCACTGGCTACGGCCTTGGCGCTGGAGACTTTTGTCAGGCCGATCGTCGAACCTTCACGAGCGGGCTTGACGATCAGCGGAAGTCCCAATGAATCTGCTGTCGCCACGAAGTTCGTTTCCGTGCTCAACATTTCAAAACGCGGCGTCGGAATACCCGCAGCACGCCAGATCAGCTTGGTACGCCATTTGTCCATCGCCAGTGCGCACGCCATTACGCCGCTGCCGGTGTAAGGCACATCCATCAGGTCCAACGCACCCTGAATCGTGCCGTCTTCCCCATAACGCCCGTGCAAAGCGACGAATGCGCAATCGAATCGTTCGGTAGCAAGCTCCGTCAAACTGCGCTTTCCGGTATCAAACGGGTGCGCATCAACGCCCTGGCGTTGCAGTGCCTCAAGAATTGCCGTTCCGGACATCAGCGACACTTCCCGCTCGGCCGACTTGCCACCGAGAAGAACTGCGACCTTGCCAAAATCACGGCCCTTCATTCAGCCACCTCGCCAACAATGCGCACTTCGCGTTGCAGGTCAACGCCATGCTCCTCTCTGACTACCGTCTGCACGCGTTCAATCAGACTTTCGATATCGTGCGCGCTCGCCCCGCCTGTATTAACGATAAAGTTCGCGTGCTTGGGCGAGACCATCGCAGCACCATGGCAAACGCCCTTGAGTCCGCATGCCTCAATAAGACGAGCGGCATGATCTCCTGGCGGATTGCGAAACACCGAGCCGGCGTTGGGTATTTGCAGTGGTTGCGTTGAGATGCGCCTGCGCAACAACGCCTTGATCCGGCGCCGCGATCGGTCTCCGTCGCCCGGCGGAAAACGCAACCACGCTGCCGCAAAGAACTCCTCATGGTCGAAATGAGGTACGACGCTTCGATACCCAATCGTGTAGTCGTTTTGTCCGTGCCTGTGTGTTCGACCTGCACGGTCGATGGTCAGAACCTGCGTCACAACGTCCCAGGTCTCGCTTCCATAACAACCGGCATTCATGGCCAGCGCTCCGCCAATTGTTCCCGGAATGCCGGTCAGAAACTCGCCTCCTTCAAATCCGTGCATGGCCGCAAAACGGGAGACCTTGGGACTTGCTGCCCCGGTCTGTACATGGATCTCCTGATGGTCACCCGTGCGAATGAGTTCCAACGCGCTGAGCGCCGGGTGTGTAAATATCACGGTGGCGCGAAGACCACCGTCTCTGACCAGTAAATTACTGCCCAGACCGACGAAGAGAACAGGCTCATCGCCAGGAATACTGCGCAAAAACACGCACAAATCTTCCAGATCAGCTGGCGAATAGCAGCGATCGGCACATCCACCGGCTCTCCAGCTCGTATGCCGGCGCATTGGTTCCCTGGTACGCAAGACGCCGCGCAATGCACTTTCGTTAATTTGACTGGCTTCGGCCATATTCATGTCAATGTTTCGCCAGCGCAGCGGGCACCGAGCCGATTGAGCCGGCACCCATCGTCATGACGACATCGTCAGGTTTGACCATCTCGATGATTGCCTCTGGTACATCAGCAATGTTTTCAACGAACACCGGTTCGACCTTTCCGGCCACACGCACTGCCCTCGCCAAGGCGCGTCCGTCCGCTGCGACAATCGGCGTTTCACCGGCGGCGTATACTTCGGTCAGCAACAGTGCATCGACCGATGAAAGTACGCGAACGAAATCCTCAAAACAGTCTCGCGTGCGCGTATAGCGATGCGGCTGAAACACAAGGAACAGGCGCCGGCCCGGAAACGCACCCTGCGCGGCTTTAATCGTCGGTTCCATCTCCGCCGGGTGATGTCCGTAGTCATCGACGAGCGTGAACGACCCGCCACCGCCCAGCGCAATTTCTCCATAGCTCTGGAAGCGGCGGCCTACGCCGCGGAATCCGGAGAAAGCGCGCACGATCGCGTCGTCCGGGACTGCCAACTCCATGGCAACCGCGATTGCGGCCAGCGCATTGCGAACGTTGTGTTCGCCAGGCATATTCAAGGTCAGTTCGAGGTCGGGTAATTTCGCATCAGCAATCGCGCTACGGCGTTGCACGCGAAACTGCATTTTTCCGCTATGGTGCTTCACATCGACCGCGCGTACATGGGCGGCAACGTCAATGCCGTAAGTCGTCACCGGCTTGGTGATAATAGGAAGCAAGCTGCGTACGTTGTCATCGTCGATGCACAGCACCGCAGTCCCATAGAACGGCAGATGCTCGACAAATTCCAGGAACGCCTGGCGCAATCGCCCGAAATCGTGGCCATACGTGTCCATGTGATCGGCATCGATGTTGGTGACCACCGCAAGAACCGGCTGCAAATAGAGGAAGGAAGCGTCCGATTCGTCTGCCTCCACGACAATGAATTCTCCGCCGCCCAGTTTTGCGTGCGAACCGGCCGCTTCAAGGCGTCCGCCAATAACGTACGTCGGATCCATGTCAGCTTCTGCCAACACGCTTGCGATCAGGCTGGTGGTCGTGGTCTTGCCGTGCGTCCCCGCTACGGCAATACCCTGCTTGAGTCGCATCAACTCGGCGAGCATCATCGCCCGCGGTACGACCGGTATACGTTTCGTGCGTGCCGCCGCCACTTCCGGATTGTCGGCACTGACGGCAGTCGAGGTCACCACTGCATCGGCACCATTGATATGGGCGCGGTCGTGTCCGATCTGGACCTTGCCGCCCAGAGATCTGAGATGCGCAACGGTCGGGTTGTCATTCAGATCCGACCCGGTGACCTTGTATCCCAGATTGAGCATCACCTCGGCAATACCGCTCATGCCGGAGCCGCCAATGCCCACGAAGTGCACATGTTTAACCTTGTGCCTCATCCTGCCATCGCCGCACAGTTATCGGCGACATCGCCTGCAGCGCTTGCTTTTCCAAGCGCACGCGCCCGGCTCGCCATCTGCGCCAGACGCTCCCGGGTAAATTCCAGCAATACGCCGGCAAGCCGCGACGGCGTCAAATCTTTCTGCTGAATCAGAACGGCCGCGTCGCTGTCGGCGAGATAGCGTGCATTTACCGTTTGGTGATCATCGACGGCAAAGGGAAATGGCACGAGTACACTCGCCACGCCAGCGACTGCAATTTCCGCAATCGTGATCGCGCCGGCGCGACACAAAACCAGATCGGCCTGCGAATACGCACTTGCGATATCGTCAATGAAAGCAACCATCTCGGCTTCCACACCGGCACTGCGATAGGCGGCTTCAAGCGCCGCAACGTGCTGACGGCCGGACTGGTGGGTAACTGTTGGCCGTGACTCTTGCGGTAGCAAGGCAAGCGCATCAGGAACCGTTTCATTCAACGTCTTCGAGCCCAGACTTCCGCCAATCACTAGCAAGCGTAGCGACCCCGTCCGATCGGCGAATCGCTGTTGTGGGTCTGCAATATCGATCACTGATTGACGAACCGGATTCCCGGTACATATCGCGCCTGACAAAGTTCCGGGAAACGCTTCCAGTACCCGGTCGGCAAGCATCGCGAGCACCCTGTTTGCGAGACCCTCGATGGCGTTTTGTTCGTGCACGACCAATGGTCGAAGAAACAACCCGGCCATCATGCCGCCAGGAAAGCTGACGTAACCGCCCATGCCCAAAACGACATCGGGGCGAACGCTGAAAACAACGCGGGCACTCTGCCAGAACGCGACGAGCAGATTGAGCGGCAACAGTGCCATACGCACTATGCCCTTGCCTCGCAATCCGCCAAACCGAATTGCCCTGATGTCGTATCCGTGCTCGGGCACGACGCGCATTTCCATGCCGGCGCGCGAGCCAAGCCACACAACGTTCCAATCGCGCTCGAGCAACACATCCGCGACCGCAAGGGCCGGGTAGATGTGACCGCCGGTGCCGCCAGCCATGATGAGTATGGTTTTACTCACGCTGCTCCACCCCATTCGCTGCGCGACGCAGTTGCACCCCATGCGCTGTGCGACGCAGTTGCACCCCGTGCGCTGCGCGACTCATCTGCAAGCGAACCTGAGGTGCATTTGACAAGCCTCATCGCATTACAGTGATTGCAGACACAGACCTTCGCTGACCTGGCGCAACGCGCGTATCTCAAAGCGTGTAACCCTTCATCATTTGCCGGTTCTCGTAATCGACTCGCAGCAACAAGCCAAGCGCCGCGCAATTCGCGACCAGACCACTTCCTCCGTAAGACAAGAAAGGCAGCGTCAAACCTTTGGTGGGCAACAAACCCATGTTGACGCCCATGTTGATCATCGTTTGCACAGCGATCCACAATCCCACGCCTTGTGCCACCAGGGCTGAAAAATGGCGTTCCAGGCGCGCAGCCTGATTGCCAGTTGAGATAGCTCGCCACGATAGCCAGGCGAATGCACCGATGGTGACAGTGACACCGATGAATCCGAGCTCTTCGGCGATTACGGAAAGGAGGAAATCTGTGTGCGCCTCTGGCAAATAGAGCAGTTTTTCGATGCTTGCGCCGAGGCCAACGCCGAACCACTCACCACGGCCAAATGCAATCAACGCGTGCGACAGCTGGTAACCGGAATCATATGGATCCGACCACGGGTCCATAAATGAGAACACTCTTTTCATGCGGTAAGGCGACGTCCAGATCAGAATAAAGAATCCGATCAAAAGCGACACCAAAAGACTGGCAAACAAGCGCCAGTTGATACCGCCAAGAAACAGCACGCCAATTGCAATTGTGGTGATGACCACGAACGCGCCGAAATCCGGCTGCTGCAACAGAAGCGTTCCGGTAAGCAGCATCACGGCGCACATGGGCAGAAAACCCTTGCGGAAGCTCGCCATATGCGCCGCCTTGCGCACGGTATAGTCGGCCGCATATACAACCACAAACAACTTCGCCAGTTCAGACGGCTGCAAGCTCAGCCCCCCGTATCCCAACCACCGCTGAGCGCCGTTTACTTCGCGCCCCACACCCGGAATAAGGACAACGACGAGCAATGCAACGCAAGCCATGAACAAATAGGGCGCCATAATTTGCCAACAGCGCATCGGTACCTGCACGACAACAACGGCCGCAATTATTGCTGCTGCCAGCGAAATGACATGACGCAACAGGAAGTAGTGCGATTGGCCGTCCGAAAATGCTGCAGATTCGGCAATGGCGATCGACGCCGAATAAACCATCACGACGCCAAGGCCCAGTAGTACGGCCGCCAGCCAGAGAATGATCGGGTCGAAGTCCGGCTCTACAGCTGGACGGGCTGCCGCTGTACCAATAAGCGCGCTCAAACGCCCCTCCCCAGTGCCGCGACTTCTTCGGCAAACACTTCGGCACGCTGAACGTAGTCTCTGAACATGTCGAAGCTTGCACAAGCAGGCGACAACAAGATCGCGTCCCCTGGCTGCGCCAGCCTGAAGGCACGACTGACTGCATCGCGCATATCTCCGGCATTTTCGAATGAAACACCGTCCTGTTCTATTGCCTTGCGTATGAGATCACTGTCTCGCCCGATCAAAACCACCGCGCGCGCTTTACGCCCAATGACTGGTGTCAGCGGCGAAAAGTTCTGTCCTTTCCCATCACCACCGAGAATGACCACGCTGCGACCGTCAATGCCGTCCAGTGCAGCCACGGTCGCACCCACGTTCGTTCCCTTCGAATCATCGTAAAAGCGGACGCCGGCATATTCCGCAATTTTCTGTACGCGATGCGGCAGGCCCGAAAACTTGCGCAATCCTTCCAACAGCCGCGGATAAGGAAGGCGCATGGCGCGACACAGGGCCAGTGCTGCCAGCGCATTGCAGTGGTTGTACTTTCCGGCGACTTTCAGTTCTGATGTTTTCATCAGATTGTCTGCGCCCTGGGCGAGCCATATATCACCATCGAGTTCGCGCAGGCCCCACTCGTATCTGTTGCCCGGACTATCCGAACCGAACGTGAATACACATCGCCCATCAAGGGCCATTCCGCGCGAATAATCGTCCTCGCGATTAAGGACCTGTACGCCATCCCCGCAGAAGATCCTGGACTTGGACTGCACATACTGATCTACCGAGTCATATCGATCCAGGTGATCCTCACTGAGGTTAAGCACCGCGGCCGCATCAGCATCCAGCGTGGATGTTGACTCAAGCTGAAAACTCGACAACTCCAGCACAAAGACGTCCGGTGTGCGACGCTTACCTGAATCGATCTCGCTCACGACGTCCAGAACCGGCGTTCCAATATTGCCGGCAACTTCTGTTCGAACGCCCGCGGCTTTACACATGGCTCCGACCATTTCCGTGACCGTGCTCTTGCCGTTGGATCCGGTAATTGCAATTACTTTGAACTGCATATACTCGCGCCGAATTTGCGCGAATAGCTCGATATCTCCGAAGATGGGAACGCCGCGTTCGCTAGCACGCCGCACAAGCGGCTCTGCCAGCGGAACGCCGGGGCCGATTGCAATCACATCGGCACCCGCAAATGCTGCTCGTCAAACTCGCCCAGGCGCAGTTTCACCTCGGGCATCTCGTTTCGAAGTTGCTCCGCCATCGGTGGCTTTGGCCGCGTATCGGCAACCCTGACATCGGCACCCCGATTCGCCAACCATCGCACCATCGACATTCCACTCGCGCCCAACCCCAGCACCAGAATTCTCTTATCC
>CATOSA010000065.1 GCA_951812315.1 uncultured Burkholderiales bacterium | reverse complement strand
CAATCGGGAGTTAGATAGACAGCCGTCACCGGATGCACGATCGATGCGTTGGCGAATCCTCTGTTTGATGTAGTCTTTATTCTTGCTGTTTACAATGTCTTTCAGAGAGAAGTCGTCAAACGCTAAATCGGATTTTTCGTTCTTGGCCTGCCCTCTGAGAAGATTAACCTCATCCTCGTTCTCATAAGCAAAGCTAATGAAGACATGACGCCCTGTCTCACCCTCTGTATCGAGTGTCTGTTTCGCTTTCTCTTCCAGTTGTTTCAGGTCAACCTTTGAAATACCACCACCAATATGACCACCCATTTTAACCTCCTTTCTCAAAACCAAATTCAAGACACGCAATACAGTGGCCGCAGGGTTCAGATCCACCTACATGGCAAGAGTAAGTTCCATATATCCCCTTTTCCTGCGCCAACTTGATGACATCCGCCTTGCTGAATTCAGCAAGAGGAGTCAAAACCGTAATCCGACGGCCGAGCGCTGCTTCGATAGCGGTTTCTGCATGCTCGATAAACTCAGAGCGTTGATCTGGGAATAGACTGAAGCGCTCATCGAGCAAGCCGATCGATACCCTTGATGCATCCACCTGATAGGCATAAGCGCTTCCTGCCAATAAGAACAGGAGGTTGCGCCCCGGGGTGAAGGCGTCTTCTTTTACATCCATCTGATCTGAAGTCAGGCCAGAGTGAATCACTCGACCAAACCCCGACAATTCCATCCTAACTGGTGTAGGTAGTTCCAATTGCGCATGAACACGCTGACAGGTGTCCCATTCCATTTTTGCAGCACGCTGACCATAATCAATGAAGAGTGGATGGGCATCCAAACCCTTTTCGCGGGCTAAGACACCTACCAAGGTCGAATCGAGCCCTCCAGAAACCAAATTAACCATGCTCACCAAACCACCTCCCGCTTAGCCACACGTATAGTCACCCACATGGCTAAATCAACACATCCGACTGGATAACCGAAATCAGACGCTACACGTTGAAACTCCTCCTCAACTCGCTCATAACCCGCTAACCGTGACAATGCACTGGGCTTGGGATCTATCCCTCGTGCGACTCTAAGATAATCCAGAATGTGGGTATCTAATATAGCAAGGTCTATACAATAACCAACACGACGCAGAAACAAACTTGCCTGCTTCGGTCCAAAGCCCCACACATGCTTTACCAGAAGTTCTCTAGCCTCCTTCGCGGAGTCGCATGACGTCAATATTTTTCGCAATGATTGACCTTGGCCATAAATCTTAGTGTAGGTGATGGTCAATAGCGACGCCAGACGATTCCTGACGTGCGAACGGATATGCTGAACTTTGCCATTGCCTTCCATCGGCACAGGCTTCAATAACGCTTCAGAAAGGCGGCGCTTATACTCAGTGGCGTCATGATTGGGTTGTGATGGCTGTAGCAAACCTTGCTCACGGAGCCGTTGAGCCGCCGCCTCAGCGACCTCAAATAACATTTGACTGCTAAATATACAAACGCAGGCTTCGTACAACAATTCATCCTCCGTCCGATGTCGCCAATCCTGAAGGCTCCGATTATTGCCCTGAATATCCGCGCACAGTACGCGGATGGTTTGGTCGATAGCTTTAACGTTCATCTCTAGGTCTTCCAGACAAATTTCACGGCGCAGCAATTGAACACCCGTGGTGGCAAATTAAAGCGGAAAAAATTGAGAACATCGCCATCATTATGGAGTGATGCGAAAGGATGAAGGGTAATTATTGCGAAAGGATGCTGCGCAATCGTGCGCCACACGATCCGGATTTGCTCACCTGCCCTGTAGTGCGCCCACCAAAAAATCCCGCACCGCGAGGTTGATTTCCGTCTTGTCCTCATCACTCACCCCCAGGAATGGTCTGGCCGGAATATCACCCCGGGGGATCGGCCCACCACGTTTTGTCCTTCCGAACGCCCCCTGCTCTGCACCAAACTGGTGCGTACCGGCATAGATGCGGGTACTGCCGATCTCGATCTGCTGTCGCCCGGCCCGATACGCCAGTGTGCCGCGCAGGTGGCCGTATTCGGTCAATATCTTGTCCCGGTTCTTTCGCTTGCGCGCCAGCGTCATCGCTGAGAGCGGCGCCCAGGGCTTGCCCTCGGGCGATTGCTCGTCATCGAAGCGCTCGCCGATGGCGGCCATCACCGGGGTCAGATCACGACCGGCGCGGAGCAGGCGGTTGAAAGCCGCCTGTACCGAGGCGTCGTCCAGCTCAATCTTGATCTGCATGGGTGTTATAGTCCGTTCCGGCCGCCGGGTAGGCCGGGTAATTGGCGCAAGCCAGACCGCTCTCCCGGTAGATGGTTAGCCAGTTCTGCTGGTTTTCGGACTGCATCGAGGGTTGCGTCTCGTCCCGGCGGTCATTCATCCAGGGTGCCTTCCAGCAACACGTACCGTTCATCGCGCAGATTCTGTGCCGCTACATAACCCGCCGTTCTGACCGCATTAGTGATCACGCGCTGACGTTGGCCTCCGGTCTGGACCTTTTCTGAGTAATTCACCCGCACCACGAGCTTGCCGGCCTCGGTCTCACTGGTGGGCTCAAACACGAACAGCAGGGCCGGGTCTTTGGTATCCCACAAGGTGGCTTTGGGCTGTGCGATGATCTCCGGCAGGCGGTCCAGGTCGGTGTCAACCAGCGCCGCGCCGCGTTGTCGCTTGGTGTCGCGGTCGCCATGGGCGAGTTCACGGCGGGTAATGGTCACCAGCGCCGTTTGCAGGGCAACCGGTGTCGGCAAGGCGGCGAGCGCCTGCACCGTGGCTGGTGGGATCGCGCCGAGGCTGAAAGCGTCAGCAGAGGCGCCAGTCTCGCGCCGCCAGCCATGCCAGGCATCACGCAGAGCATCGAGTGTCCGGGGTGCAGCCAGGGTTTCGGCCATGCCCGCACTGGCAATGGACACCGGTTGCGGCAGGCTGGCCTCAAGGTGATGCCGCACCGCCTCGCCCAGTTGCGAAGCACGCCCCGGCGCATAGGCAAAGCCCGGGTCAATGCCTTCGGGCACATTGACCGTGCGCGGGCTGGGGCCGCGTGTGCCCACGGTCACCTCCCGTCGATTGAGCGGCGGTGCGGTGTCTGGCCCGTCCTTGCCCAGCTTGTCCATGTCTCTCTTCGAGAGAGATTCCACATAACACTGGCAACCCCAGCCATTGGGCGGGGTGTGCGTCTTCCACCACGGATCGTCCGCGGACAAGACCAGTCCATCCCAGGCCAGGTGCTCGGGGCGTGGATCGGTCACTGCGTTGGAATGCCGATAGCGCCAGTACGGGCGTGTGGCTTTGGTGGCCTGCAACTGTTCCCAGCGCCCGGCCGCGTAGCTGGTGCGCAGGTTGGTCTCATAGATCACGCGGGTGCGCCAGTCGCGCCCGCCGTTGTAGTTCCAGCCGTGTTTGCTGACGATTTCATCAAAGCGTTGGCGGAAGCTGGCCAGGGTCTCGCCCTCGGCGATGGCGGCATCCACGGCCGTGCGCAGATCACTCACCAACTCGGTCTTGGCCGCGCCGGCGAGCACAAAGGCGACGTCGTGCTGGGCCTGCCAGAGGTCGGTCCAGGCGCGGCTGGGCAGGTTAACCTTGTTGCGCAAAAAGTCGATCTGCTCCCCGAACGGCAGCCAGGCACCGTCATCATCAGCCAGGGCCACCTCCTCCACCGGTGCTGCGGCCTCATCCCTGCCGGTGAGGTGCGCAAGTAGCAGCGCATCACCCAGGGTGTCGGCCAGGGCGCGTGTGTCCAGCGCGGCCAGCGCCTGATCATCGAGCCAGTCGCGGTAGTCAGCGAGCGATCCTGTCTGGTTTGCCTGGGCGGCCAGCCCGGCCACCCAGGCATCAGACTTTGGGCCGAGGGCCTCCCGGGTCTGCCTGGCCAGCGGGTCATCATCCGGCTCGGCGAGGGCGGCCTGTTCAGGCGCGGTCGATGGAGTGGCATTCGGGTTGCGGTTAGGGCCTGCTGGCGGGGCGATGGCGTCGACCAGTTCAAGCCCGTAGGTCGCCTTGATATAGGCGGTATCGGGACGCTTACCCATCATCCGGATCACGATCTCGTCGAGCTCGCGTTCCACGCGCGGGCAGGCCGCCCCGGAAAGTTCCAGTCGATGAGCCAGCGAACCACCGAGCGATTAAAGCTGTCGCAAATGAGCCGGGCATCGGAGGCTGTGTAAAAACCCGGAGGCCATCTTGTTCGAGGTGGCCTCTTTTTCATTTGTGATTAGATAGCCAGTGCCTTGCAGAGTTGCTTCGTTCCCGGGATGTTAATAGCACGGGTCAGGTTATAAGCGGTCACGGCCAATGCCATCTCGGCTTTGACCTTCTGTATGCCTCTTACCAGGAAACGCCCGCCGTCCATACGCCGCTTGAGCGTGCCAAATGGGTTTTCCACCATGCCGTTGCGCCGTTGCATCATGAGTGGATTGGCCGCGGTGCGATCGGCGACCTCGTTAAGCACGTCTTCCTCGAAGTGGCGCGTCACCCAGCCTCACTGGTGTACAGCCAGTGGCGCTGCTTGTTCGACTGGGTCTTCTTTGGCAAGTGCTCACTGGCCGGGCACTCGTAGTAATCGCCCTCGCCGCAGTAGGTAAACTCCGATTTGTCGAAGTAGCAGCCATCGCCTTGGTTGTTCGTGGCGCGCTGTACCGGCACATAGGGGGCCTGGCAGCGCTTTAGCAGCTGACCATTGGAATAGTTCCTATGGTTTTTAGCAAGGTTTTTTTCCGACCATATCAGGCTTGAACGGTTGTCCTGAAGTCCAGATGGCAAAGGCGATGCGCAGTAGCTTTCTGGCCAGGATCACAATGGCCTCGGTGGTTGCCAAGCCCCTGGCTAGTAGTGCGCGATAAATTGGTTTGAACAATTTTGTCTTTGCCGCTGCCTGCCCAGCCAGGTAGATCAGCCGCCGATCCTCCGCATTGCCCTGTTTGGTCAGGCGCCGCTTGCCCTGATGAGTACCAGAATCCTTCGGGCGCGGGTCCAATCCGTAGGCGGCCACCACCGCATCGCTATTGGCAAAGGGCGTGTGATCGAAGCGATGGGTCAACGCCGCGCTGTTGATAAAGCCAATGCCGCGAATGCGCTGCAGTTGCTTGCGTTTGTTCTCCAGTTCATCGTTGTGTGCAATGACGCGTTTGAGCTCGTTGTTGAGCTCGGCGAGCAGCGTGTTCAGGCTCTTCAAGGCGCCTTGATGCGCGCGCTTTAAGGCGCGGTTGGACCGCGTGCCCGTAGCCCGGATGCTCTGGCGCAGCGCCGTAGTATGACGCACGACGCTCGCGCGTTGGCTGATCAAATCACGCAGCGTGCGCTGCAAGGCGCTGGGTACGACATAACGGGCAATCACGCCCGCGTCCATTGGATCGGTCTTGCCGCGCTGGCCCACGCCCCTGGCGTAAGACGCTACATGCTTGGGGTTAAGGACGTACACGACGTGTCCATGTCCTGCAGCCAGATCAGCCAGCTGCTGATGTAACCGGCCCGTGGCCTCCATGCCGATAACACAGCCTGCGGGAAGTTGTTTGAGCCAGACCACAATGGCCTCGCGCTTATTGGCAATACGCTGGCAAGGTCGCTGCGAGCGCGCCCAGGCAATAACGATTTCGCACTGGCTAATGTCCGCGCCGATGACTTCGATGCTCTTGTGTGAATCAGACATGTAAGCTCCACTTCCACGGCCAATGGCAACAACGGCTGCATACATGGACAACGCCGTGCTCAAGCCGCCCGTATCGCCGTACACTTAAACGTGCCGAGGGGGGCTGTCTTTGCCGCGTTAGCTTGTTTCTATCGGCGGTCAGGTGCGTAAACACTTGCCGCTGCTTCCCAAATCGACGCTCAGAAAGACAGAGTGGGGACATGGCTAGTTCGGTCTGTCCGGTTACGGCAGATAGCCTGCATCGTCCCTCCACCCCGGCACCCTCAGGTGCAGGACGTACCATACAAGCCTGCATCGGCCAGTACCTGCACCCGATCGCGCTGCAGTTGGCGTTGGCTGCGTCGCGCCATGCGATACAACTGCTGCAAATCATTGGCATTTTGTACCACGTCCACATCCACGATCAGGCGGTGCTTGCCATCGACCGTGCTTTGTACGTTGTAGCCAATATGTCCGCGGGGCATCACCCGCGCCTGCTCGTCCGTATCGGGCTGCGCCGAGACTTGCGCATCGTCCATCGCCCGGATGCGTTCGGTTAAGGTCTCGCGCTCGGCCCTGAGTGCGCCAAGAGCGCCTTGGGTGTCGCCGCCGTTGGGCCCTTGGTCATCATTGTCCTCATTGTCTTCGAGCGCATCGAGCCACGCTCCGATCCTGCGATCCAGGCCGCTGACTCGCTGTTGCAGATCTTTCTTGTGTGTGACTCGGCTGCGGCTGTTGTCCGCCCTGAACTTGCTGCCATCAACCGCGATTTGCTCGCCGCCATACAGCGCTTGCGAGCGGCAAAACTGCACGAACGCCCGACACACGCGCGTCAGGGCCACACGGTTGTCCACCCGGAAGTTGGCAATGGTCTTGTGATCTGGCGCCAGCCGGTTCAGCAACCACAGAACCTCGAGGTTCTTCTGGCACTCGCGCTCAAGACACCGTGAGCTGCGTACTCGGTGCATATAGCCGTACAAATACAGCTTTAACACATCACCCGGGTGGTACGGTGGCCGGCCCGTGGCCTGAAGCTGCATGCGGGCAAAACCAAGTGCATTCAAATCTAGCGTATCAACAAACGCGTCGATCACCCGGACTGCATTGTCCTGGCCTATCAGATCATCGAGCCGCTCCGGAAATAGCGTCGCCTGATCCCGGCTTTGTCCCTGAATGTGCATAAAAAAATACCCGCAACAATGTGCGGGTATTTTCTCAAAAGCCCCAGACTATTTACACAGTCTCCGAAGCGGGGCTTGAATTCAACGAACGCGCACGTTGTCAGTGCTGCGCAGCGGTCGCCGCACCTCTCGGAACGCGAATATCTTCCACAAGATGCTGAATATGATCCGGCGGCGGCGATGTCAGTTTCGAAACCACCCAGGCGGACACAAAGTTGAGCAACGCGCCGACTGCACCAAAGGCTTCGGGCTGAATGCCGAATAACCAGTACTCGCTGGTATTGGGGAAATTGTTGGTTTCGGGAATAAACAGCCAGCCCTTGAACATGAATATATAGATCAGCGTGCTGCTCAAACCCACCAGCATGCCAACCACAGCACCGGTACTGTTCACGCGTTTGTTGAATATGCCGAACATAAGCGCCGGGAATATCGACGATGCGGCAAGTCCAAATGCCAGGGCCACGACCTGGGCCGCAAAGCCCGGGGGATGTAGACCGAGCCAGCCCGCGATGAGAATCGCGCCGGCCATTGCGACCCGCGCCGCGGTGAGTTCCGCTTTTTCCGAGATATCCGGTTTGAAAATACCCTTCAAAAGGTCGTGCGACACCGCGGACGAGATTGCCATGAGAAGTCCGGCCGCAGTAGACAACGCCGCGGCAAGTCCCCCGGCGACCACCAATGCAACGACCCAGTTGGGCAGCTTGGCAATTTCAGGATTGGCGAGCACCATGATGTCTCGGTCGATCTTGGTCATCTCATTGCCGTTCCAGGCGTATTCCGACCGGGCTTTATCCGCGAACATCTTGTTCTTGTCGTTGTAATACTGAATACGACCATCCCCGTTCTTGTCCTTGAACGCCAGAAGGCCTGTGACCTCCCAGTTTTTGAACCACTGCGGACGCTCGTCGTAAACGAGATTTCCGGTACTTGAACCAATTTCACCCGGTTGGATGGTGTTTACCAAATTGAAGAATGACATGGCGCCAACCGCAGGCGCCGTGGTGTACAGGATCGCGATAAAGAACAGCGCCCACCCCGCCGAGGCCCGCGCATCGCGCACCCTTGGCACCGTGAAGAAACGCACGATCACATGGGGCAGCCCTGCCGTTCCAATCATCAGGGAAAGCGTCAGTGCCACCATATTCAAGGTCGTACCCTTCTTGACGGTGTATTCAGCGAAACCTATATCTACCAGCACCTGGTCAAGCTTGGCGAGCAGATGAACGCCTCCGTCACTCAGAGTGCTGCCCAGTCCAAACTGAGGAACCGGATTGCCGGTCAGTTGCAGCGAGATAAATACAGCCGGTACGGTATAGGCGAAGATGAGCACACAGTACTGCGCGATCTGCGTGTACGTAATGCCTTTCATCCCGCCCAAAACGGCATAGAAGAACACCACGCCCATGCCACTAAACAACCCGACCTCGTAACTGGTTTCAAGGAAGCGTGAGAAGGCAACCCCGATGCCTTTCATCTGGCCGATCACGTACGTGAGAGATGCCACGATCAGGCAAATAACCGCCACGATGCGTGCGGTCTGCGAGTAGTAGCGTTCGCCAATGAACTCGGGCACGGTGAACTTGCCGAACTTGCGCAGGTACGGCGCGAGAAGCAAGGCGAGCAGCACATAGCCTCCGGTCCAACCCATCAGGTACACCGACGCGTCGTAGCCGTTAAAGGCAATCAAACCGGCCATGGAAATAAACGATGCCGCAGACATCCAGTCCGCAGCGGTGGCCATGCCATTGGCGATTGGATTTACGCCTTTGCCAGCAACATAAAATTCACTCGTGCTACCGGCGCGCGCCCAAATGGCAATCCCGATATAAAGCGCGAAGGTAAAACCAACAACAATCCAGGTAAGTACTTTCAGATCCATTAGAGTCTCCTCGCGTCAGTCTTCGTGAACGTCGAATTCGCGGTCCAGCTTGTTCATGCGAATGACGTAGTAGAAGATCAACGCCAAAAAGATATAAATGGACCCCTGTTGGGCAAACCAGAACCCAAGCGGATATCCGCCTATGCTGATCGCATTAAGCTGCTCGGCAATAATGATTCCGAAGCCGTATGAAGCCACGAACCAGACGATCAAGCACCCGAGCAGGATCTTCAGGTTTGCTTTCCAGTACCCCTGCGGATTTTTCATTGTTAAGTCTCCCCCCGATAGGAAATCGTTTTTCTTGATTTCAAGCGACGCATAATACCCCAAGCATCACTAGCAACGATCGCGGTCGCTGCTGTATTGCGGCCTGCAAAGAAAGACACATTGCACTGATTGCCGCGCAGGATACTAGGCGGGTTCTACACGTGTAGCCAAAACGCCAGTACAGAGACGGTGAGTACGACGCAAGGGATCCCAATGGTATTTCGCGCGAAGAGTCGTCCGGGTAACGGGATAAAGATCGCAAATCTTCGGGCGCTAAATGAGAGTAGCCGTCACTTTACATCCCTGCGAGTATCACCCGGCTAATCTTCGGCTATGCCGCATTCGCGATCAATCTTGTCCTGTTGCTGCACAAAAATGAACAGTTGGATCACAAACATTGCCAGGGAACCCTGCGCCGCCATATAGAATCCAAGAGGAAACTGCAGCAATGAAGTATTGTTAAGCGTGCTGGCGAACCAGTGAATCAGGAAAGAAAACACGAACCAGATCGCCATGTGAACGATCATCAAATTGCGAGTTCGGTTCCAGTGGATATCGTTCTGGGATGCATCCACGTCCATGCGTCTTCTCCCGTCTTGTACTACTTGTGATTGTTGTGTAGGCAGCGCTTCGGGAAAAGTCCCTGCCTCTCCCCAGTATCACACAGGCTCGATTATTTCATTCGATTTGTCAACAACCATCGTCAATGGGGCACGGAACGTTGTGTCGTGTTGCAATTCGACTGGTCAAGGGGGGCGCTCGCGCAATACAGCGCGCACGATTCACCTATGGTCCGGAGAACCGCCGCGGCAATTTCAGCGGCGACTGTCAAGCACCACAACATGGCTTGCAATGAATTCCATTCGGTATCCGCGCCCACAAAAAAAGGCCCAGCTAGTGAGGCTGTGTAAAAACCCGGAGGCCATCTTGTTCGAGGTGGCCTCTTTTTCATTTGTGATTAGATAGCCAGTGCCTTGCAGAGTTGCTTCGTTCCCGGGATGTTAATAGCACGGGTCAGGTTATAAGCGGTCACGGCCAATGCCATCTCGGCTTTGACCTTCTGTATGCCTCTTACCAGGAAACGCCCGCCGTCCATACGCCGCTTGAGCGTGCCAAATGGGTGTTCCACCATGCCGTTGCGCCGTTGCATCATGAGTGGATTGGCCGCGGTGCGATCGGCGACCTCGTTAAGCACGTCTTCCTCGAAGTGGCGCGTCACCCAGCGCTGCTTAGCGGCCGTACACCGCGCCTTGATGTGACAGTTCGTGCACGCCTCACTGGTGTACAGCCAGTGGCGCTGCTTGTTCGACTGGGTCTTCTTTGGCAAGTGCTCACCGGCCGGGCACTCGTAGTAATCGCCCTCGCCGCAGTAGGTAAACTCCGATTTGTCGAAGTAGCAGCCATCGCCTTGGTTGTTCGTGGCGCGCTGTACCGGCACATAGGGGGCCTGGCAGCGCTTTAGCAGCTGACCATTGGAATAGCCTGCATCGGCCAGTACCTGCACCCGATCGCGCTGCAGTTGGCGTTGGCTGCGTCGCGCCATGCGATACAACTGCTGCAAATCATTGGCATTTTGTACCACGTCCACATCCACGATCAGGCGGTGCTTGCCATCGACCGTGCTTTGTACGTTGTAGCCAATATGTCCGCGGGGCATCACCCGCGCCTGCTCGTCCGTATCGGGCTGCGCCGAGACTTGCGCATCGTCCATCGCCCGGATGCGTTCGGTTAAGGTCTCGCGCTCGGCCCTGAGTGCGCCAAGAGCGCCTTGGGTGTCGCCGCCGTTGGGCCCTTGGTCATCATTGTCCTCATTGTCTTCGAGCGCATCGAGCCACGCTCCGATCCTGCGATCCAGGCCGCTGACTCGCTGTTGCAGATCTTTCTTGTGTGTGACTCGGCTGCGGCTGTTGTCCGCCCTGAACTTGCTGCCATCAACCGCGATTTGCTCGCCGCCATACAGCGCTTGCGAGCGGCAAAACTGCACGAACGCCCGACACACGCGCGTCAGGGCCACACGGTTGTCCACCCGGAAGTTGGCAATGGTCTTGTGATCTGGCGCCAGCCGGTTCAGCAACCACAGAACCTCGAGGTTCTTCTGGCACTCGCGCTCAAGACACCGTGAGCTGCGTACTCGGTGCATATAGCCGTACAAATACAGCTTTAACACATCACCCGGGTGGTACGGTGGCCGGCCCGTGGCCTGAAGCTGCATGCGGGCAAAACCAAGTGCATTCAAATCTAGCGTATCAACAAACGCGTCGATCACCCGGACTGCATTGTCCTGGCCTATCAGATCATCGAGCCGCTCCGGAAATAGCGTCGCCTGATCCCGGCTTTGTCCCTGAATGTGCATAAAAAAATACCCGCAACAATGTGCGGGTATTTTCTCAAAAGCCCCAGACTATTTACACAGTCTCCGAAGCGGGGCTTTTTCAGACGGCCCGGTGTGGGGCGTATTACATACCCATACCGCCCATGCCACCCATATCACCCATTGCAGGGGCTGCAGCGCCGGACTCGTCTTTCGGAGCATCGGCAACCATTGCGGCCGTAGTGAGAATCAGACCAGCGACGGACGACGCATTTTGCAAGGCGCATCGCGTGACTTTAGTCGGATCCAGCACGCCCATTTCGACCATGTCTCCATACTCGCCAGACGCCGCGTTGTAACCGAAGTTACCCTTGCCTTCAGCGACCTTGTTGAGTACAACAGAAGCCTCGTCACCTGCGTTTTCGGCAATCATGCGAAGCGGCTCTTCGAGTGCACGTGCGACGATCTTGATGCCGGCATCCTGATCGTGGTTGTCACCCTTGAGCTTGGCAAGTGCCGAACGCGCACGAACCAGGGCAACGCCACCGCCGGCGACAATACCTTCTTCGACTGCGGCACGCGTTGCGTGCAGTGCGTCCTCAACACGGGCTTTCTTCTCTTTCATTTCAACTTCGGTAGCCGCGCCGACTTTGACCAACGCAACGCCGCCGGCGAGCTTGGCAACCCGCTCCTGCAGCTTCTCGCGATCGTAGTCGCTGGTGGATTCCTCGATCTGCTGGCGAATGGCTTTGACGCGACCTTCAATCGCCTTTTCATCGCCGGCACCATCGATGATCGTGGTTTCCTCTTTGCCAATTTCGACCCTTACCGCACTACCGAGATCGTTCAGGCCAACTTTCTCAAGTGTAAGGCCGACTTCTTCAGCGATGACAGTCCCGCCAGTTAGCACAGCGATGTCCTCGAGCATGGCTTTGCGGCGATCGCCGAAACCCGGCGCCTTGACGGAGGCGGTCTTGAGAATGCCCCGAATATTGTTGACGACCAACGTGGCCAAGGCCTCGCCTTCGAGGTCTTCGGCGATGATCAGCAGAGGCCGCCCCGACTTGGAAACCTGCTCGAGGATCGGAAGCAGGTCGCGAATATTGGATATTTTCTTGTCGTGCAAGAGAACGTAGGGGTTCTCCAGGATCGACATCTGCTTGTCGGGATTGTTGATGAAGTAGGGCGAAAGATAACCGCGGTCGAACTGCATGCCCTCGACGATGTCGAGCTCACTCTCGAGACCGGAACCGTCTTCAACGGTGATGACGCCTTCTTTGCCTACTTTATCCATCGCGTCTGCGATGATCTTGCCGATTTCCGCATCAGAGTTGGCGGAAATGGAGCCGACCTGTGCAATTTCCTTGCTGGTTGTGCACGGCTTGGAATTCTTCTCCAACTCGCCAACTACGGAAACAACCGCCTTGTCGATTCCACGCTTGAGGTCCATCGGGTTCATGCCGGCGGCAACGAACTTCATACCCTCGTGAACGATTTCCTGGGCAAGAATGGTTGCGGTCGTGGTGCCGTCGCCCGCGACGTCCGAGGTCTTTGAAGCGACTTCCTTCACCATCTGGGCACCCATGTTCTCGAACTTGTCCTTGAGTTCGATTTCCTTGGCGACAGACACGCCGTCTTTGGTGATTGTCGGTGCGCCGAATGAGCGCTCCAGAACTACGTTGCGGCCTTTCGGGCCGAGGGTTACCTTGACCGCATCGGCCAGAATGTTGATGCCCGTGACAATGCGACTACGGGCGGAGTCATGAAACTTGACTTCTTTTGCTGCCATGAGATTGCTCCTGATAACTTTTCGATTGAAATAGCTGGTTAGTGAGTTGGCTCAGGCAGCTACGAGGACGCCCATGATGTCCTCTTCGCGCATAACCAGTAGCTCTTCACCTTCGATCTTGACCGCCTGACCGGAATACTTGCCAAACAGAATCTTGTCGCCTATCTTGACGTCGACAGGGCGAACCTTTCCGTCGTCGAGCAGTTTGCCGCTGCCTGTGGCGATCACTTCACCGGTGTCGGGCTTTTCCGCGGCTGAGTCAGGAATGACGATACCGGACTCAGTCGTGCGCTCTTCTTCGAGGCGCTTCACGATCACGCGATCGTGCAGGGGACGAATGTTCATTGCTGATTTCTCCTTCATAATCAACTCTATGAGATTTGTGAATTGAATTCATTGAACTTGGCCAAGTTTTTAGCACTCAATCCAAGCGAGTGCTAATAATAGTGGCGAAGAGGCCCATTTTCAATAGCTTAAGGAAAGAAATTCGCGTGGGAGAAACACGGGGGTGCTAGTGATTACTTACTTTCAGCGCTTATGCTATCGCGATTCGGAACGTTTTTCCGACGCTCCAGCCTGCTGGCACCAAGTGTTCGATAGCGAAACGTCGGCTCGATCGGACTGATTGAGCGCAGCGGCCAACGATAATAACGCCGCGCGACGGAAATCGGACTTGTCAGAAATGCGCTGATGAAAAGCGCAAATCAGTCAAGAGATATCCAACTCCTGCAGGCAAGTGATTCTGCCTCAGGCCGGTGACTAGTTTGCCGTGATGCCGCCCTGGGAAACGCCAAAGCGATAAACCGTTTCACTTGACTTGCGCCCGCTGGACGGGACTGGCCGATGAGGGCACGGAGGCTTACGGGTGCCGTCAGAACGCAGCGTACTATCGTCGCTCACGTCAGCCCAAATACCCCCATGCACGGGTCGAAACGTCCATAAGATGTAGCCGCTGCGCGCTGCAACGTCCAGCAAGTCGTCCGCGTCCGGGGTTTCCGACACAACCATTCGCTCTCCCTGGACACCGTCGGGCAAAGAGCCGAAGGCTTGCATACACTCGAGTGATTCCTTGTGCGGCGCCCCGAGGCGGTGGCAGGCCTTACGCTCGGCTCTCGATACGTCCCATGCGCCCAGTTCCCAGCCAGCTTCCATGGCTGCCAGATCGAGTGACATCAAGTCGGTCCAGCGTGTATTCAGCTGGAGCGCAGAACTGGGAACTGAAGAAAACTGCACCGGTTTAGCGATGTCGAGTGGCGCGATACGCTCTTCAACAAACCCATGCCAGTGCAACGTCAGGATGACCGGTGTGTCTGGACATGGCACGGCCGCGACCGTGACGCCAAACAACGGCTGGCCAGTTGCGGAAACCTGATCGGAGATGAAGTCGGCGAAGTCCACGCACAACCCTCCTTTCGCATCATAGGCTAGCATTCGCTGCCTGAATAGATAAGAGCATGTAACGCGCCAGATAGTGCCCCTGCAACCTGGCAACTAAAGATTACTTTATCGTAAAGTAAACGAATGAATCTCCTTCAATTATTGCAGGGCGTTCGTATAACGATCGTTCTCCGTACAACGGTAGTCCAGCACGCACTTGGTGTAGTGCCTCAATCCGGTTGATCATTTGAGCAATCTAAGAATCTCGTTTCTGGGTGCGGCCGAGGAAGTAACAGGCTCATGCTACCTGGTGGAAACACATTCGGTACGTTTCATTGTTGATTGCGGCCTTTTTCAAGGTGCTGGCGACGCCGCAAGAAAAAACCGTCGCGCACTGGACTTTGACGTCGGCACTCTGGATTTCGTGCTGCTCACACACGCGCACCTTGATCATTCGGGATTGCTGCCAAGGCTCGTAGCATTCGGTTATCAGGGTCCGATCTATTGCACGGCGGCAACGGCTGATCTGCTCGTGGTCATGCTGGCGGATGCCGCTTTCATCCAGGAACGGGAGTCCGAATGGCGAAAACAGGCAGGAAAGCGCTTTGAGCCCCTGTATACGGTGAAACAAGCGCAGTTGACCAACCGCCAGGTGCGGCGTACGCAATACGACGAAAGGTTTGAGCCGCACGCACACGTACACTGCAAATTTCGCGACGCCGGTCATATACTCGGCTCATCAATCATCGAGGTCTGGGTAGACAACCAAGGCGAACAGCGCAAACTGGTTTTCTCCGGAGACATAGGGCAGCCCGGACATCCGATCGTTGAAGACCCGGCATTCATTGATGCCGCCGACGTGCTCATCGTCGAATCGACCTACGGCAACAGGTTACACCGACCAATGGCCGAGACGATCGAGGAATTTGCGCAGGCAGTACGCCATACGATCGAGATCAAGAAAGGCAACGTTATAGTGCCCGCTTTTGCTGTTGGCCGCACACAGGATCTGATCTACCTCATTGTCCGGTTATTTCGTGAACAACGTCTCCCCGAACTAAACGTCTATGTCGATTCACCAATGGCAACCGCGGCGACCGAAGTTACACTAAATCATCTCGATATTGCCGACGGCGACGCGATTGAGGCGATGCGCTGGATCAAGGGCGAAAGAAGCCAGCCAAGCATACGTTTCGTAGACGACCATGTTGAATCGCGAACACTTTCGGAAGTGGAACATGGTGCGCTGATCATTTCGGCCAGCGGCATGTGCGATGCCGGCCGAATAAAGCGCCACTTGCGAGCCAACCTGCCGCGAGATGAATGTTCGGTCATCATTACTGGCTTCCAGGCCGCAGGTACGCTCGGACGCAGAATTGTTGACGGCAACAAGTCGGTGCGCATTTATGGTGATGACGTACCGGTGCGGGCGGACATATATACGATTGGAGGGCTTTCGGCGCACGCCGATCGGGACACATTGCTGAACTGGCTTTCACACTTTTCACGTCAGCCCGACAGAACCTTCGTCGTTCACGGCGAGCTTTCAACAGCGCACGAATTTGCGGCGACCATTCGCGCGCGTTTGAATTGGCGTGTGGAAGTGCCGCGCATGCAAAGCAGTTTCGAGATCGGCAATTCCTGAATGACACGACATTGCATTACATGTCATTCCGCAATCGGCTGTCCGGGCATGGCATTGTCAACAGCCTGAGAGGACAGGTTGGCGGCGGCTTGTAACGCATATATTGTGTTGCGGTCAGTTTGCTGCGCATGCGCAAGGCTGTGCCTTTTCCCGTTCCTGTACACTGCACACATCGTACATACGATTGCGAGACAGAGCCGTATGCGATAATCCGGTTGCTTCAAATTTCGCACTTTCCTCGTTAACACATGTCCGATCTCGACGTCGTCATTCTTGCTGCTGGAAAAGGCACAAGAATGTATTCCGACATTCCGAAGGTCTTGCACCCGCTGGCCGGCCAACCGCTGCTGGCGCACGTAATCACCGCTGCCAGGGCGCTGGCTGCACGTCGCATTGTCATTGTTTATGGCCATGGCGGCGAAAGCGTCCGTGACCGTTTCCAGGCCGAAGACATCGAGTTCGTCCGGCAGGAACCGCAGCTTGGTACGGGTCATGCTGTTCAACAGGCGCTACCACTACTCGACTCAAGCATGAC
>CATOSA010000064.1 GCA_951812315.1 uncultured Burkholderiales bacterium | reverse complement strand
CTGGGAGTCGAATCACCGCAGGGAGAAAAAACCTACGTCGCAGCTGCGTTTCCGAGTGCGTGTGGGAAAACCAACTTTGCAATGCTCATTCCGCCGAAAGCGTTTGACGGCTGGAAAGTGACCACAATCGGGGACGACATTGCCTGGATCAAACCAGGCGAAGACGGTCGCCTGTACGCGATAAACCCGGAGTACGGGTTCTTCGGGGTGGCGCCAGGCACGTCCGAGCAATCCAATCCGAACGCAATGGCGACGCTTTCAGAGAACTGCGTGTTCACGAATGTTGCGCTAACACCCGACGGCGACGTCTGGTGGGAAGGAATGAGCGACACGCCCCCGGCACAATTGACTGACTGGCAGGGGCAGGCGTGGACGCCTGACTGTGGGCGCAAGGCAGCCCACCCCAACGCCCGCTTTACCGTTCCTGCAGCACAGTGTCCGTCCATCGACAAGGACTGGGAGGAAACTGACGGCGTGCCGATATCCGCATTCATATTCGGCGGACGCAGAAGCACCACGGTGTCGCTGATCACAGAGAGTTTCAGCTGGTCTGATGGCGTCTACATGGCCGCTACGATGGGTTCAGAAACAACTGCTGCCGCTGCTCACAAGGTCGGGAATGTGCGCCGCGACCCGTTTGCGATGCTCCCTTTCTGCGGATATCACATCGGGGATTACTTCGATCACTGGCTCGAGATCGGACGCAAGCTTGCGCATCCGCCGCGCATTTTCAGCGTCAACTGGTTCCGCAAGGGCGAGAACGGCAAGTTTCTATGGCCGGGATCCGGCGAAAACATGCGGGTACTCAAATGGATCATCGACCGCTGCAACTCCCGCGCCGGCGCGGCAGAAAGCGCCCTCAGTTGGGTACCCAACCGCCGTGATATTGATTGGTCAGGGCTCGCCGAAATTGGCGAGAATCAATTCGCCGAGCTGATGTCAGTAGAGCGTGATTTGTGGATTGAGGAATTGTTGCTGCACGAAGAACTGTTTGTGAAGCTCTACGACAAGTTGCCCAAGGAATTCGTGCTCAAACGCGAATTGTTGTTAGCAACTTTGTGGCGCTCGCCCGACCGCTGGATACCGCCGGGCTAGCGGCCTGTTGGGCTTAGGCTGATTCCGCAGCGATCACGCGCAATATACCAGGCGTATTACTGCTCGGCAGGAAAGACGCCCGTCGATAGATAACGGTCACCCCGGTCGCATACTATTGTCACTATCGTTGCAGACGATAGTGTTTTTGACAGCTCCAGGGCAGCCCACATTGCGCCGCCAGACGAAATGCCGGCAAAGATGCCTTCCTCTTTCGCGAGTCGCCGGGTCGTAGCCTCCGCATCCGCCTGACTGACTTCGATAACGCGGTCGACGCGCCGCCGGTCAAAAATCTTTGGTAGATATTCCTCGGGCCATTTACGTATTCCGGGAATCTGCGATCCACTAGTCGGTTGGCAGCCAATGATCTGGATCGACGAATTCTGTTCTTTCAAGTAACGCGATACGCCCATGATCGTGCCCGTCGTCCCCATACTGGACACAAAATGGGTAATTCGCCCGCCGGTGTCGCCCCAGATCTCCGGCCCTGTGCCTTCATAATGCGCAATCGGATTGTCCGGGTTGGCGAACTGATCGAGGATGACACCTTCGCCGCGCGCCTCCATTTCAATTGCAGTATCACGCGCCTGCTCCATTCCTCCGCTTTCGGAGGTAAGCACGAATCTGGCACCAAATGCAGCCATCGTCTGGCGCCGCTCTACCGACAAATGTTCCGGCATCACGAGGACCATGCGGTAGCCACGCATGGCGGCAACCATAGCGAGCGCAATTCCTGTGTTTCCAGAAGTTGCCTCGATCAGTGTGTCACCCGGTTTTATGCGCCCTTTCTTTTCCGCGCGCATGATCATCGAAAGTGCCGGACGATCCTTGACCGACCCGGCCGGGTTGTCACCTTCCAGCTTGGCGAGGACAGTATTGGTCGTGTCGCCAGGCAACCGCTTCAAACGCACCAGCGGTGTGCCACCAACCAAATCATCCAGAGTCTTGTACGTGCTCAATTCTGTGCCTCTATCATTGGCAGGCGAGCCGGCATTATGAATCTGTCAGCGTCAGCGTCATTGCCGCTCAAGCAACCAGCGAACATAACGTCCCACGCCCTGTTCAACATCGAGAAAGTCCGCATCGTAGCCGCACTCGCGCAATCTTGTCAGATCCGCTTCGGTAAAACTCTGGTACTTTTCTTTTAGCCCTTCGTGGAATTCGATGTACTGAATCACGCCGTCCGACTTCAGTTGATCAAGTGTCCGTGGAGCACCTTCACCCTCGGCACTGCGAACTACATTGACCGTCGCGACAGCCATTTCGTTGAATGTCTGCGACGCGCCTGTCCCACAGTTATAAATTCCCGACCGGTCCGGATTTTCGAGGAACCACATGTTGACGCTGACAACATCATCGACCGATACGAAATCACGCCGCTGTTCGGTGCCGCGTAACCACCACTTCCTTCAAATAGCCCGACGACACCCGATTCACGGTACTGGTTGAAGAAATGATAGGCAACTGAAGCCATCCGGCCCTTGTGTGACTCTCGAGGACCGTAGACGTTGAAATACCTCAGACCAACAACTTGCGCCGTATTGTCATCCCACTGGCGGCGAACGGCCTGATCAAAAAGAAACTTTGAATAGCCATAGACGTTCAAAGGCTTCTCGACACTGCGGTCTTCGCGAAATTCATCGCTCGCACCGTAAACCGCTGCGGAAGACGCGTAGATGAACGGCACCGATTCCGACTGGCAATAACCGAGTAAATCAAGGGAATACCGATAGTTGTTGTCCATCACGTAGCGACCATCGGTTGCCATCGTGTCGGAGCAGGCACCCTGGTGAAAGATTGCGACAATATCACCGTCGAACGCACCAGCCACAAGTGCAGCGCGAAAATCATCCTTGTGAAAATAGTCGGCTATATCGCAATCCACAAGGTTGCGAAACTTGTCCGCCCTGGCAAGATTGTCGACGGCAATGATGTTCTCGACGCCGCGCTCGTTCAACGCTTTGACTATGTTTGCGCCAACAAATCCGGCGGCGCCTGTAACGACTATATACATCGAATTGTATTTCCCGAACTGGATTTACCGAACCAAATTCACCCGACCGGTCAAGCCGGGCCAAACAACTCTTCAGGAAGCACGGCGGCGGTACCCAGTTTGCCAACTACGATTCCAGCCGCCTTGTTGGCCCACTCAACAGCTTGCGTCATCGTCTGGCCACCCGCGAGCATCACCGCAAGGATCGCAATTACCGTGTCACCAGCACCGCTCACATCGTACACTTCGCGCGCAACAGTCGCGACGTGCTGGCGTTCTGCTTCCCGATATAGCGTCATGCCTTCCTCGCTTCGAGTGACGAGCAAGCCGCCCAGTTGCAGTGACTTGCACAGCTGCTGCGCACGCCTGGTCAAGTCATCTTCATCTTTCCAGCGCCCGACGACTTCACGCAGTTCAGATCGATTCGGCGTGATCAGGCTCACACCCGCATAGCGGGCATAGTCATCGCCTTTGGGATCAACCAGAATCGTTTTGCCCTGCGCTTTGGCCAAATCGATCATCCGCTCAATGTGTTTCAGACCACCTTTCCCGTAATCGGACATCACGACCGCGTCGCACTCGGGGAGCATTGATTCATAGCCCGCCAGTTTTGCTGCAAGTGCTTCGTGGCCCGGTTCGCTCTCAAAGTCGATTCGAATAAGCTGCTGCTGTCGGCCGATCACGCGCATCTTGATTGTCGTCGACAAATCCGGATCCCGATACAACTGCGCTTGAATACCGTGCACGTCAAGATGTTTCTGAAGGCTGCCAGCCGCCGCATCATCGCCAACAACCGAGAGTAGTACCGGTTTTGCGCCAACTGCTGCCATGTTCCAGGCAACATTCGCCGCACCACCCAGTCGTTCTTCCGTTCGTGCGACCTTGACAACCGGTACCGGTGCTTCAGGCGAAATACGTTCGACATCACCGAACCAGTAACGGTCGAGCATCACGTCACCGACGACGAGAACACGCGCCGCACGAACCGCGTCGATCGCATTTGCCTGCGTCACGACCTGCCTATCGAGAAATATTCAATGCCCAGATCCTGCATCAGTGTCGGCTCATACAAGTTACGACCATCAATAACCACCGGCGCCTTGAGACGCGTCTTTATTGCCTCGAAATCCGGACTACGAAACTCCTTCCACTCGGTCGCAATGATCAGGGCATCCGCTCCATCGAGGGCATCGGCCGGCGATTGCGCGTAACTGATCCCTTGTTCACGCGCCATCACTCTTTGCGCTTCTTCCATTGCAACCGGGTCATATGCGCAAACGCTGGCGCCGCGCGCAAGCAAGCCATTGATCACTACGCGACTCGGTGCGTCGCGCATATCGTCAGTATTGGGCTTGAATGCAAGTCCCCAAATCGCAAATCGCTTCCCATCGAGGTGCTCGCCAAAACGCGTTCGAACCTTGTCCAGAATCCGTTGTTTTTGCGTCCGATTGACTTTCTCGACGGCGTCGACAATGGTCAGCTGCATGCCGTATTCGCCGGCACTATGCTGAAGAGCCTTGATATCCTTTGGGAAACAAGAACCACCATAGCCACAGCCAGCGTACAAGAACTGGTAGCCGATGCGCGGATCGGAACCAATCCCCTTACGCACGAGTTCGATACTCGCGCCCAGTTTCTCCGACAGATTCGCCAATTCATTCATGAAAGATATGCGCGTGGCCAACATTGCATTTGCCGCATACTTGGTCAGCTCCGCCGAGCGCGCATCCATGACGATGACACGATCCTGCGCCCGGTTAATCGGCGCGTACAACTGTTTCATTATTGCGATTGCTTGCTCGTCTTTGCTTCCGATCACAATACGATCGGGGCGCATGAAATCCTCAACCGCTGCGCCTTCCTTCAGAAACTCGGGATTCGACACCACCCCAAACGGAATGTCGGCGCCCCGCGTGCGCAATTCCTCCTGCATCACCGCCTGCACGCGCTCTGCAGTCCCGACCGGAACTGTCGATTTGTCCACGACGACCTTGTGCTCTTGCATGTAGTGCGCGATGTTCTTTGCCGCCGCAAGCACATTGTGGACATCGGCAGAACCATCGTCATCGGACGGCGTTCCGACGGCGATAAACTGTACCTCACCGTGTGCAACCGATTGCGCAACATCGGTAGTGAAACGTAAACGTCCCGCCTCCATGCTACGGGCAACCAATGCCGCAAGCCCAGGCTCGTATATCGGTATTCCGCCATTGTTCAGCATCTCAATCTTGCCGGCATCAACATCGAGACACATGACATCATTGCCGAAATCAGCAAAACAGGCACCTGTAACAAGCCCAACGTAGCCGGTACCAATAATCGTTACTCTCACTACTTCGCTCCTGATTCCTGTAAAACTGTTTCAATTCGCCGTAACACCGCAGCCGGATCGTCAGCTCTGGTTACCGGTCTGCCAATTACGAGATAACTTGCCCCATTTTGAAGCGCATTCGACGGTGTCATGATTCGTTTCTGATCATCTGAATCACTGTCAGGCAATCTGATGCCGGGCGTCACGCGCAGGAATTCATCCCCATATCGGGCGCGAATCGAAGCTGCCTCGTGTGCCGAACAAACAATACCGTCCGCACCATACTGCTTGGCCAGGTCTGCCAAACTCAGAGCGGAGTCGCCCGGACTGGCGAAAATTCCAATCTCTTTCAGGTCCTTTTCATTCATGCTCGTCAGAATGGTAACCGCGATCAGCAATGGCCTGTTTGCCCCTTTACCCAGTGCATCACGTGCGGCCGCAATCATCTGGCCACCTCCGAGCGCGTGCACGTTCATCATCCACACACCGAGCTTTGCGGCGGCGCTACACGCGCGCGAAACTGTCGTGGGAATGTCATGAAATTTAAGGTCCAGGAAGACGTCGAATCCGCGTCCGACAATATTTTCGACAAGTGCCGGTCCGGCAGCGGTGAACAACTCCTTTCCGATTTTGAGTTTGCATTGCCCGGGCGACAACTGTTCGACCAGCGCAAGAGCAGAATCGGATTCGGGAAAATCGAGCGCAACGATTACCCGCGAGTCAGTCAAGCGGTGGCCTCCCGTTCTTCCAGGCGCCGCGGCGGGTAAGTCTCCCAACCATTGCATGCCGGACAATGCCAATAAAATTGTCGCGCTTTGAAACCGCACGAGTCACATCTGTAAAGGGCGAGCGATCGTGTGTGTTGATGAATCAGGTCCTTGATCAACTGAAGATCGTTGCGGCGTTCGGGCGGCGCGTCCATAAGTTGCGACTCAAGCAATTTGTCCAGCCCGAGCAAGGTCGGATTACGCGCCAGTTCATCACGCAACAGCCGATTTGCAGATTCAGCGCCCTGCACTTCAAGCTCGCTTTCAAACGACGCATTGAGCAGGTCAAGTGACGGATAGCTGGACAGGTATCCATGCACAAGCTCTGCGCCTTCCTCGGAGCGCGACAATTGGCGGTAGGCGTTGAAGATTTTTTCAGAAACCAGTGACAGGTACTCAGGATTCTGCTGTTCGATTCGTGTCCAGAATGTAATCGCATCCTCGACCTTGCCTTCTGCCATCGCAATGTCACCAAGCAGAATATTGGCGCGCACGCAGTTCGGGTTCACAGACAATGCTTCCTCCAGAAGAGGCCGCGCGTTATCCGGTCCTGATCCAGTGATCTCTGCCGTTGCAAGTTCGCAGAAGTAATTTGCAATATCGCGGTTTCTGGATTCGTCTGTTACCGAATCCATTCGCCGCAACACTGCGATCGCCTTGTTCCACTCCTTTTCCTGCTCGTAGATCGCGAGCAAGAATTTGAGACCCTGCTGCTCATATTCGGAACCGTCCAGCTTGGCGAACAACTCCTCCGCCCGGTCAAGCAGACCGGCTTTAAGATAGTCTTGCGCCAGTTCGAACAAGGCGTGCTGGCGTTCTCTTCCTCTCAGGTCGGGCCGATCGAGCAGGTTCTGGTGCATGCGGATTGCGCGTTCTACTTCTCCGCGTCGACGAAACAGGCCACCAAGCGCAAAGTGCAATTCGATCGTCTGAGGGTCAACCCGTACCAGCTCTATCAATGCCTCGATCGCCTTGTCCGGTTGCTCATTGAGAAGAAAATTCAAGCCCTTGAAGTAGGACATGGGCAAAGCGCGCGATTCGGATAACAACTGCTTTATGTCCACGCGGGCAGCGAGCCAGCCAAGGGCGAAAAACAGCGGGAAGCCCAGCAACCACCAGAGTTCAAATTCCATTACAGGTTGTCAGCGCCCGGCAAGAATTACCGAGGCTCCTCTGGAGTGAGATTACGTACCTGTTTGCGCAATCCGGCAATTTCGCGACGCTTGCGAAAGACCAGACCGAGACTGGCAAGCACGCCAGCAACGGCGCCAAGCACAAACGCGATCAGCAACACGAAGGCCAGCGGCGCTTCCCACTCCGTGCCAAGATAGAATCGTACTGCGACCGGATCAATATTCTTGAGCGCGAACGCGAGCAAAATCGCAAACACCAGTATACGAAGGGACCAAATCAAATAGTTCACAAATCCATTCCGCGAAACTTCAAAATACCCTATCCATAAAAAAGCGGCACGATTTTCCAATTATGCCGCTTTCTCCTTCTCCCCCTCGTTCAGGTAGCATAGTCACAAATCACTGCTTCTTGACGTCTACCCGCTCCCTTAATTCCTTGCCGGCTTTGAAATGCGGTACCTGTTTAGCCGGCACCTGAACCTTTTCGCCCGATTTTGGGTTGCGCCCGACACGAAGTGGTCGGTAGTTCAATCCGAAACTGCCGAAACCACGGATTTCAATGCGTTGACCCAGCGACAAACTCCTGGTCATCGCATCAAGAATCATCTTTACCGCCAGTTCTGCGTCGCTGGCAATGAGCTGCGGAAAATGTGCTGCAAGCCTGGCGATAAGTTCTGATTTGGTCATGGCATATCCTATCTTTTCGTGATCCGACCAAGCACGATGTTGAAAAACTACTGCGCGACCTTGATTCGGGCTCGCGCTTTGCCCGGAATTTTCAGGTGCCGCTCGTAACATTTTTCAACACCCCGCACTGTCTCACTTTCCCAGTTTCGCTTTAAGCAATGCGCCCAGACTTGTCTTTCCGGCACTCTCGGGCTTGCTGTCAACACTGTGTTTCTGCAGGGCTTCCGCCTCGTCGGCCGCATCCCGGGCTTTAATCGACAAGTTGATATTGCGATTCTTGCGGTCGATGTTAATGATCATCGCCGATACCTGGTCGCCATCCTTCAAATGGCTGCGAATGTCTTCAACACGATCGCGTGAGACTTCTGATGCGCGCAAATACGCTTCAATTCCGTCCTCAAGCGTGATCACCGCACCCTTCGGATCAATTGCGCTCACGACGCCGTCGACGACCGAGCCTTTGTCATGAGTCGAGACATAATTATTGAACGGATCGCCTTCAAGCTGCTTGATTCCCAGTGAAATACGTTCGCGTTCGACGTCAATCGACAATACCATCGCCTCGACTTCGTCACCTTTCTTGTACTTGCGTACAGCTTCCTCGCCGGGTTCCGACCAGGAAAGATCCGACAGGTGCACCAGACCATCAATACCGCCAGCGAGGCCGATGAAGATACCGAAGTCAGTGATTGACTTGATTTGCCCGCTGACTTTTTCGCCTTTCTTGGCGTTCTCGGAAAACTCGTCCCATGGGTTGGGCTTGCACTGCTTCATTCCGAGAGATATCCGGCGGCGGTTCTCGTCGATTTCAAGAATCATTACCTCGACTTCATCGCCAACCTGAACGACTTTGGCAGGATGGACATTCTTGTTGGTCCAATCCATTTCGGAAACATGGACCAGCCCCTCGATTCCGGATTCGATTTCGACAAATGCGCCGTAGTCAGTGAGGTTGGAAACTTTTCCAAAAAGACGCGTTCCGGCTGGATAACGACGTGACAGACCGACCCATGGATCCTCACCCAGTTGCTTGAGACCGAGCGATACGCGGCTCTTCTCCTGATCGAATTTCAATACTTTTGCTTCGAGTTCGTCGCCGACGTTTACCACTTCGGTCGGATGTTTCACACGACGCCAGGCGAGATCGGTGATATGTAGCAGACCATCTATGCCGCCCAGATCGACAAATGCACCGTAGTCGGTAATGTTCTTGACGATACCTTTTACCACCGCGCCTTCAGTCAGCGTCTCCAGAAGCTTCTGACGCTCTTCACCCTGGCTTTCCTCAAGCACAGCACGCCGCGAAACAACGACGTTGTTGCGCTTGCGATCGAGTTTGATGACCTTGAACTCGAGCCGCTTACCTTCGAAGGGATTGGTGTCCTTTACCGGACGGATATCGACGAGGGAACCGGGCAAAAACGCTCGTATGCTGTTGATCATGACGGTAAGGCCACCCTTGACCTTGCCGTTGACCAGGCCTTCGACCAGGCGCCCCTCCTCCATTGCTTTCTCGAGATCTTGCCAGGCGGCGAGACGCTTGGCTTTTTCGCGCGAAAGGCGTGTTTCACCGTGACCATCTTCGAGTGCTTCGATTGCGACTGTCACGTAGTCGCCAGGGGCGACTTCGACTTCTCCGTCGTCCCCCTTGAATTCGTCTATTGCAATGTAGCTTTCGGACTTCAGTCCGGCGTTCACGACCACAAAGTTCTGATCGATACGAACGACTTCTGCGGTAATCAACTCCCCCGCACGCATTTCCTGTCGTAACAGGCTTTCCTCAAAAAGTGCGGCAAAACTCTCGGTACTGGCTACGGGGGCTTCGGTTGCGGTCGTCATAAAAGGTTAAATTTCAGTAAGATATCCCGACTAGCAACTATCGGGGTTAGTTAAAAAACCCAGCCCGGAGAACCGAAAACTCGCCCTTGACCTCTCGTTACCAGGCCAGATGTGCAAGATTTTCGAATCTAGAAAGGTGGGGCCTCTAAACGCGCTTTGTTGAACCATCGAACCACTTTGTCCACACCTTCATCTACTGTAAGGTTCGTTGTATCAAGGACTTGCGCGTCCAAGCTCTTTTGGAGAGGAGCTACGCTGCGGTTAGAGTCACGTGCATCGCGCTGCCTTAAGTCTCGCAGAAGGGTGGCTAGATTAGCATCTAACCCTTTGTCTATCAACTGTTTATAGCGTCTTCCAGCGCGCGCCTCAACGCTCGCATCGAGGTAGACCTTGAGTGTGGCGTCGGCAAAAACGACAGTGGCCATATCCCGTCCGTCAGCGACCAGGCCCGGCGCCCGGCGAAATGCCCGCTGCAAACTCATAAGTGCCTGACGTACTTCCGGAAGTTTTGCAATCTGACTGGCCTTCTCGGCAACAGCCTCGGTCCGTATAAGGTCCGTCACCCGCTCGCGGGCCAGATAAATTTCACCGTCCCGAAATTCGATCGCAAGCGCGCGAACGAGAGTCCCGAGGTGCTTGTCTGTCTCAACATCGATGCCATTCCGTAGTGCATACAGCCCAACCAGGCGATAAAGAGCGCCACTATCCAGGTAATGGAAACCCAGCCGTTGAGCGACTTTCACGGCAACCGTGCCCTTCCCCGCCCCCGACGGTCCGTCTATTGCAATGACAGGCGCCGAGATAATCCGCGCCAAGCGATCGAAGAAATCCGGGAATGTCTTGGCCACACAATCCGGGTCGTTGATGCGAACGGGCTTGCCGCCAAGTGCTGCCAACGCAAAACTCATCGCGATACGATGGTCGTCATAGGTGTCGATCGCCACAATTTGGGTCGATGCGACAGTGGTCGATGCTGCGGTCGCCGATTCCATGGAGGCCGATTCGGCAAAGTTCGGCGCCTGAGGCGGTGTAATACGCAGGTAGTCTTGCCCTTCTTCGACGCTCGCACCGAGTTTGCGCAATTCGGTCGCCATGGCAGCAAGGCGGTCAGTCTCTTTCACGCGCCAGTTTGCAATGTTGCGTAATTTACTCGGACCATCGCAAAACAGTGCAACGACGGCGAGCGTCATGGCTGCATCCGGTATTTGATTCAAGTCCAGGTCGAACGCTTTCAGCCGCCCTTGCGACGGCGCACGTGCCTCGATGAACTGGTCTCCGACTTCGACCCTGGCGCCTAACGTGGCGAGTGCGTCCGCAAATCTTATGTCTCCTTGTATGCTGTCCTTGCCAACGCCGTGCACGCGCACTGGTCCGCCGCCGATTGCACCTGCCGCCAGAAAATAGGACGCGCCGGATGCATCGCCCTCAACCGAAATATTGCCGGGCGAGCGATAACGGCAACCTGCGGGCAACTCGAACTGCGCCCATCCCTGGCGTTGCACATTTACGCCAAACCGTTGCATGAGATTCAACGTAATCTCTACGTATGGCTTCGACACGAGTTCGCCATCGACCGCAATGACGGCGCGCTTTCCCGTAAGCGGCAATGCGATCAATAGCGCAGTCAGAAACTGGCTTGAAACATCGCCGCGAACGCGCACCGGTCCGCGCACGTCGATGCTACCGGGAAGTATTTCCAGTGGCGGATATCCGTCCACCTTTTGATAACGAATGTCCGAACCAAGGCTGCGCAATGCGTCGACAAGATCGCCGATCGGACGTTGGTGCATGCGCGGCTGTCCGGACAACCGGTAATTCCCGGCGCCCAGCGCAAGCACTGCCGTCAATGGCCTGATCGCCGTGCCGGCGTTACCGAGAAATAGAACCGCATCCTCAACGGGAAACTGACCGTTGCACCCGGACACCGTGTACTGCGTCGTTCCTTCTACGTGCTCCGTCACCACACCGAGCTTGGCAAGCGCCTCGAGCATGTAGGTGGTATCTTCGGACTCGAGCAAATTTCGAATTTCTGTTACACCGTCGGCCAATGCCGCCAGCAACAACAGCCGGTTCGAAATGCTCTTGGAACCCGGCAGGCTGACACTCCCGGCTGCTCCGAAAGGTGCATCAATATCGATATGGTCGCGCCGTGCCATTTGTTCGTTGCTAACGCCCGATCGCTGGTCGCGAAGAAAGAAAGTTGCCCACGTTCATTTTTGCTTTTCCATCCAGGCCTGACGCGCCTGCGCTGCAGCAGCAAAAATTGACTCGACCGAATCAAAATTTCCGGCACGAAGATGATTCACCATCGTCACAAGAGCTTGCTGGAATGCTTCAATATCGGTGACGATCTGGTCGCGGTTGGTCGCACAGATGTCACGCCACATCTCGGGCGAACTGCCGGCAATCCGCGTGAAGTCGCGGAAACCGCTCGCCGCATGGGAAAACAACTCCTCGGAGTTGCTCCGCGATGCGATCATCTCTACGAGCGCATAGGAGAGCACGTGCGGCAGGTGGCTCACTGCCGAAAATACGCTGTCATGATGTTCAGCGCTCATGTGAATCACGTCCGCGCCACAGGCACCCCACATTGCTCCAATGCGATCTGCAGACGCATCGCTGGTTTCCGGCATCGGCGTAAGCACGACGCGCTTGCCGGCAAACAAATCAGCAGTGGCCGAAACTACGCCGGTGCGTTCTGCGCCGGCAATCGGATGACCAGGCACAACATTCTCAAGTACATTGTTCCCGGTTTCGCCACCGAAATACGAGCGCGCCAGCGTCACGAAATCGCGCTTGGTGCTTCCTGCGTCAGTGAGCACCGCGCCATTGCCAAGCGCCTCGCGCAACGGTCCGATCACGCTTGCTGTCTGCCTGACCGGTACTGAAACCACAACAATGTCGGCGTCACGCGCGGCGTCGCCGATGTCATCGCAAGCTTCGTCGATGACACCTAGCGTCAGCGCACGCTCAATATTGTTGCGGCTACGCCCCACTCCGACAACGCGGTCAACAACGCCTTCGCGTTTAAGCGCCGCCGCGAGCGAACCACCAATAAGCCCGACGCCAACGACAACCAGTTTGCCAATGCGAAAATCGTCCAAAGTCCGGCAGCCTGCGTTCGTCAGGTGGATACGGCTTGAAGAACGGCCGCAAGCGTTTCCAACAGACGGGCATTCTCACTTTCCAGGCCGACGGTGATGCGCAAATGCTCGGGCAGCGCGTAACCGGCCACTGGCCTGACAATCACTCCGCGCGCCAGCAATTCGTCGAACACCTGTGCCGCGTCGCCAACTCGCACCGAGACGAAATTGCCGTGCGACGGAATCCAGTCGAGTCCAAGCGCCTCAAATCCGCTAGTCAATTGTTGCATTCCCAGCAGATTTAGTTTGACGCTCTCTTCAACAAAGGCCGTGTCACCTATTGCGGCAATGGCTGCAGACTGCGCGACACTATTAACATTGAATGGTTGGCGCACCCGGTTCAACAAATCAGCGACGTCAGGGTGAGCTACACCGTACCCTACCCTCAGACTGGCCAGACCGTGTGCTTTCGAAAAAGTACGTGTCACCAGCAAGTTCGGAAATTCCTGAATCCATTCAATGCTTGCCGACTGCTCTTCAGCAGAAAGATATTCGTGGTATGCCTCATCCAGCACCACCAACACCTCGGACGGTAGCGTCCGCACAAACTCCAATACTGCGGACGGCTCAATCCATGTTCCTGTCGGATTGTTCGGGTTGGATACGAATATGACGCGCGTATCATCGCGCAGCGCTGCGCGCATTGCTCCGAGATCATGTCCGAATTCGTGCGCCGGCACTTCAATTCCATCGGCGCCACGTGCCTGCGTCGCCAGGCGATTAACGACAAAACAGTGTTGCGCATAGACCGCCGAAGTGCCTGGCGCAAGGAACGCGATCGCGGCAAGCTCCAGCACGTCGTTGGAACCGTTGCCAAGAACAATGCATTCCGGTGCTATGCCGTGTACTTGTGCAAGAACATCCTTCAAGGCGAACGCATTTCCGTCCGGGTAGCGGGCGACTTCGCCCAATGCTGAATGAATGGCATCGATCGCTTGCGGGCTCGCCCCGCGCGGATTCTCGTTGGAAGCGAGCTTGATAATTCGGGATTCAACCAACCCTCGCTCCCTGGCGACTTCCGACACCGGCTTCCCAGGTTGATAAGGCGCAATTGCGCCGACATACGACGGTGCCGGTATACGCATTCCGGACCTTTCTGATTCAGACATTGACCTGTTTACAATAGTTGTTACACGCTAGCGTATCTCTTCGATACTGAAACGACACCGCAGTGCCCTTGCGTCTGCCGCCTTCTGCGCCGGAAGTGCCTGTGCCTATTTGTCTGTGCGCACATTCTCACGCCCACATACCCACTCTGGCGCTATTCAGAAAACGGCAACCGGATAGGAGCCGAGCACTTTGACGAACCCTGCGTTCTCACGGATTTCCGACAACGCCGTTTGCACCGGGATGTCACTCTGGTGACCTTCGACATCGACGAAGAAGACGTACTCCCACAACCCCGCACGCGAAGGTCTCGACTCCAGCCGCGTCATGCTGACTTGGTGCGCCGCGAGCGGTTTGAGCAAATCGAACATCGCACCCGGCCGATTCTGCGACGACATGACGAACGAGGTCTTGTCCCGTCCGGAAGGCGAAATTTCCTGAGCTGCAATTACCGCAAAGCGCGTCGTATTGTTGGGATTGTCCTCAATGCTTGTTGCCAGTGTCGAAAGGTCATAATGTTCAGCTGCGGCTCGACCTGCGATCGCTCCCGCATCATTCTCGGCCGCTGCCAGTCGTGCCGCTTCCGCATTGCTCGCGACCGGGATGCGCTCAACCGCCGGCAGATTCTGTGTCAGCCATGCATTACATTGGGCAAGACTCTGCGCATGCGAATAGATTCGCTTGATACTTTCTAGGGTTGTGGCCTTGCTGAGAACGTTCTGATGTACCGGCAACAAAATTTCCCCGCACATTTTCAAAGGAGTGACCAGCAATAAATCCATGGTGCGGCCCACAGCTCCGTCGGTCGAGTTCTCAACTGGCACCACGCCGTAACCGACGGATCCAGATTCAACTGTACGAAAAACGTCGTCGATTGACGCGCACATCACCGCGGGAGCTTGCGCGCCAAAATGTTTGCCGGCCGCTTCCTCGCTGAACGTTCCCCGTGGCCCCAGGCACGCTACCGACAGCAAATCCTCCTGGGCTCGGCACGCCGATATCAGTTCAACGAAAAGGTGCGCGATGGTTTGCGCGGGCAATGGTCCGGGATTGTTCCCGGTCAGGCGACGCAGTACCTGCGCTTCGCGCTCCGGCCGGTATACGACCGCGCTTCCTTTCGTCTTGCCGACGTCCTTCGCAAGCGCGGCTCGATCATTGAACAACTGCAACAATTGATCGTCAATGGCGTCAATCTGCACGCGAAACTTTTTTAGATCATCCGGCATGATCAGCTTCCTTCGTGCGGTAGATAACGGACGGTGAGCACACCCTCGATTTCGTGGATCGCGTCGATAACGCTGCCCGGCACGGGACTGTCAACATCAACAAGTGTATAGGCCATGTCGTGACGTGACTTGTTAATCATGTTGTGAATGTTGAGACCGGCTTCCGCAACGGCAGTCGATATCTGGCTGACCATGTTGGGGACGTTCGAATTGGCAATTCCAAGCCGGTACCGGGATTCGCGCGACATCACCACTTCCGGAAAATTCACTGAATGACGGATGTTGCCGTGCTCAAGATAATCGCGCACCTGATCGACAACCATCACCGCGCAATTGTCTTCGGCTTCGCGCGTCGAGGCGCCCAGATGAGGCAGCGCGATCACGCCGCTAACATTCAGCAGCCTACGGTGCGGAAAATCGCACACGTAGTATTTGAGGTGGCCATCTTCCAGCGACGCAAGAACCGCATCGGTATCAACAACCCCGTCGCGCGCAAAATTCAGCACGACTGAGCCACGTTTCATCAGGCTCAAACGTTGCGCATTGATCAGGTTGCGCGTCGCATCGAGTAATGGAACGTGCACAGTCAGAAAATCGGAACCACGAACCAGATCCTCAATGGTGTGCGATTTACGCACCTGCGACGGAAGGCTCCATGCGGCATCAACCGTGATATTCGGGTCGTAGCCCAGAACTTTCATTCCGAGCTTGATCGCCGCATCTGCAACAAGACTGCCAATCTTACCCAACCCGATTACACCAAGCGTACGATTTGGCAATTCAAAACCGGCAAAACTTTTCTTGCCGGCTTCGACCTGACGATTGATTTCTTCGTCCGAACCCGTGACATCATTGACAAAGCGAATCGCATCAGCAAGATTTCTCGCCGCCATCAATATGCCTGCGATAACAAGCTCCTTTACCGCATTCGCATTTGCACCCGGCGTATTGAATACCGGGACGCCACGCTCGCTCATCCGGGCCACGGGAATATTGTTGGTGCCCGCTCCCGCGCGTCCGACCACCTTCACACTGTCCGGAATATCCATGCTGTGCATATCGTGAGACCGAACCAGAATGGCATCGGGATCGTCGACTTTCGGGGCGGCCTGGAACTGTTCGTCAGATAAACGACGCAGACCCTGCCTGGAAATATTGTTCAGTGTGAGAATCTGAAACTGCTTGCCGTCCGTTTCGGCACGCACGTTCTCTTCAGCCATGGTTTCGCTAGACATGGCTTCGTTCGAATTCGCGCATGAAATCAACCAGTGCCTGCACACCCTCCAGTGGCATCGCGTTGTAAATGGAAGCACGCATCCCGCCGATTGAGCGATGCCCCTTCAACTGGACCAATCCTTCCCGGCTCGCCTGCTCGAGGAACTCGGCATCGAGACTGTCATCTTTCAGGCGGAACGGCACGTTCATCCGCGAACGGTCCTCGGCCGCGACGGGGCTGTCATAGAATTCGCTCGCACCAAGATATTCGTACAGCAATTGCGCCTTTGCAATATTCTTCTTTTCCATTTCAGCAAGCCCGCCTTTGCGCTTGATCCACTGCATGACCAGTCCTGCCATATATATTGAGAACGTGGGCGGCGTGTTGTACATCGACTGGCTATCCGCGTAAGCCTTGTAATCTGCCATCGTCGCAATTTCTGAAGGCGCCCGCCCGATGAGGTCTTCTCTGACAATCACGATGGTCAGGCCCGCAGGGCCGATATTCTTTTGCGCGCCCGCGTAAATCAGGCCGTAACGCGGGATATCAACGGGCCTGGACAGTAAATGAGATGACATATCCGCAACCAGCGGAACATCGCCCACGTCAGGCACCTGCTGATATTCAATCCCGCCGATCGTTTCATTGCTGGTGATATGCACGTAAGCCGCCGATGGATCGAGTTTCCATGTTTCGCGCTTTGGCACATAAGTAAAATTCCGATCCTCCGAAGAGGCCGCAATATTTACGTCGCAAAACTTTTTGGCTTCGGTGATCGCCTTCTTCGCCCACTGCCCGGTGTATATATAGTCAGCGGCGCGCTTGTCACCCAGCAGATTCTGCGGAATCATCGAAAACTGTAATGTCGCCCCGCCCTGCAGAAACAGCACCTTGTAGTTACCCGGAATAGCAAGCAATGCGCGCAGTTCCGATTCAACCTTCTCGATGATCGAGATGAATTCCTTGCTCCGATGACTCATCTCCATGACCGACAAGCCTGCGCCGTGCCAGTCGAGCAATTCGTAACGCGCCTGGACGAGCACCTCCTCAGGTAGTGCGGCCGGACCGGCGCTGAAATTAAACACCTTTGCCATTCATTTGTTCCTGTATGCCGGGCCCTATCCCGCAGACCCGCACGAAAGTTTGTGTAAGCCGCAACAACGTCTTTGCCGGCCGTTATTGTTCGTCAATCGCCGGACGCGGGTGTATCTCCGTCGTTACTGTTGTCAGCGTCGATCACGTCATCGTCCTTATCGACGATTTTGGCCAACCCGGCGAGCTTCTCATCCTCTCCAAGATTGATCAGCCGGACGCCTTGTGTAGCACGGCCCATCTCGCGGATTTCATTCACATATGTCCGAATCAACACGCCACCAGTGGTAATGAGCATTATTTCATCGTCACCGTGAGCAAGCTTCGCGGCAACTACACGGCCATTGCGCGCCGTCGTCTGAATCGCGATCATTCCCTGTGTACCGCGCCCGTGCCGGGTGTACTCGAAAACTGGTGTTCGCTTGCCAAACCCGTTCTCTGTTGCCGTTAAAACTGCCAGTTGATCGTCGTCCACAGCGACCAGTGAAATGAGCTGATGATCGGTACCCATCCTCATGCCCCGTACACCCCGTGCTGTCCTACCCATCGGTCTGACGTCCTGCTCAAAAAACCGCACTACTTTGCCAGCATCGGAGAACAGCATGATGTCCTGATGACCATTCGTCACCGCAACACCCACGAGAAAATCGCCCTGGTCCAGATCGACCGCGATAATGCCCATCTGACGCGGGCGTGAGAAATGCGACAGCGGTGTCTTCTTTACCGTACCGTTTGCAGTCGCCATGAATATGAAATGACCATCGTCAAATTCCTTGATCGGCAGTATGGCTGTGATTTTTTCACCCTCGGCGATCTGAACCAGATTGACAATCGGCTTGCCACGGCTCGCACGGCCGCCTTGCGGAACCTCGTAGACTTTCAGCCAATACAGGCGACCACGGTCCGAAAAACAAAGTATGTAGTCGTGTGTATGTGCAATGAAAAAACTGTCGATGAAATCGTCTTCTTTCGTTCGCGCCGCCTGCTTGCCGCGACCGCCGCGCTTCTGGGCCCGATAGTCGGCAAGCGGTTGTGCCTTGACGTAACCTGTGTGCGACAACGTAACCGCTACATCTTCCGGCGTAATCAGGTCTTCGAACGAAATCTCCTGCGCATTGACTTCGATCGAACTGCGGCGCGCATCGGTAAACTGCTCTCTGGTTTGCGACAATTCCTCGGCAATGACTGCGGTAATATGCGCTGGAGTGGCGAGAAGGGCAAGCAGGTCGGCGATCGTTTCCATGATCTCCCGATACTCGTTTTCGATCTTGCGCTGCTCGAGCCCGGTCAGGCGCTGCAACTGCATTTCAAGGATGCGCTGTGCCTGTACATCGGAGAAACGATAACCATCATCGTGCAGTCCGTATTCGGGCGGCAAACCCTCTGGTTTGGATTGCACCCCTCCAGAACGCGACAACATTTCTTCGACTAGCTCCGAGCGCCAGGTACGCGACATTATCTGCTGCTTCGCATTGACAGGCGCTGGCGCAGCCTTTATCAAGGCAATGATTTCATCGACATTTGAAAGCGCAACGGCCAATCCTTCGAGGACGTGTCCGCGTTCACGCGCCTTGCGCAAATCGAACATGGCTCGTCGGGTGACAACCTCGCGCCGATGGCGAATAAATTCCTCAATGATCTGCTTGAGATTGAGCAGGCGTGGCTGGCCGTCAACCAGCGCAACCATGTTCATCCCGAAGGTATCCTGAAGCTGTGTATCCTTGTACAGATTGTTGAGGAGCACTTCGGGCATTGCCGCGCGTTTGAGCTCAAGCACAACGCGCATGCCGGACTTGTCCGATTCGTCGCGGATTTCCGATATACCCTCGATGCGCTTTTCGCGCACCAGTTCTCCGATACGCATCAGCAACGCGGACTTGTTCACCTGGTAGGGAAGTTCGTCAATTACGATCGCCTGGCGCCCGTTTTTGTCGATGTCCTCGAAATGGGTACGCGCGCGGATAACCACGCGACCGCGGCCGGTTCGGTAGGCCTCCCGGATACCCGCCGTCCCATAAATAATGCCGCGTGTCGGAAAGTCCGGACCGGGTATGATTTCGCCCAGTTCGTCAATCGTGATGTCGGCGTTGTCAAGCAACGCCAGGCAGGCGTCAACGACTTCGCCAAAATTGTGCGGCGGGACGTTCGTCGCCATGCCGACAGCGATACCGGCAGAACCGTTGACCAGCAGGTTGGGGATTCGGGATGGAAGAACGAGCGGCTCTAGCTCCTTGCCATCATAGTTCGGGCCGAAATCGACCGTCTCCTTGTCGATGTCAGCAAGCAATTCACCGGAAATGCGCGCCAAGCGACATTCCGTGTAGCGCATCGCGGCGGCGTTGTCGCCATCTACCGAACCGAAGTTGCCCTGACCATCGACAAGCATGTATCGCAAACTAAAGTCTTGCGCCATGCGCACGAGCGTGTCGTATATGGCATTGTCACCGTGCGGGTGAAACTTGCCCATGACCTCACCCACCACGCGCGCGCACTTCACATAAGGCCGGTTCCAGACATTATTGGTCTCGTACATCGCGTACAGAATGCGTCGGTGGACCGGCTTCAGACCGTCCCGCACATCAGGTAAAGCCCGGCCAACGATCACGCTCATGGCGTAATCAAGGTATGAGCGCCGCATCTCCTCTTCGAGGCTGATCGGCAGCGTTTCTTTTGCGAATGGCTCCATCGGTAAGATTGTGTCGATTTGGCTTGGCGACCGCCTGGGAAATGTCGCCGATCGGCGACAATACGGGCTCCCATTCGCAGGGCATATCAGGCCACTACTTCAAGGTAACCAATTGACACGACGTGAAAAAGTGTAAAGATACCATACTGCGCTGTCCGGGCGCGAGGTAGGGTATGTATATTTATTGCTTTAGAGGTCGAAAGAGACAGTTACGCAACGTCTATTGCCCGGTTGATCAGCCAATCGAAACGGTTCGCATTTGAATTGATTCGACTTTGGGTCGCTATATCTGATCGCCGTATTGGATTGCCGTATTGGAATGCGGTGGAAGTTATCCGCTACCGAGTTGTATCGGACAGCTTAGTCGGGCGATAATCATTGATGTGCCAACAGCATTTCGGTGAATTTCAGGATCAGTAAAGTTTCTGTATCCAGGTTCACCAACTGTTTATTCAATATTCAACGGAGACAATGAGATGCAACGAAAGACGAATCGTTTGCTACTGCTTCTGATCAGCACGGCTCTTGCCGCGTGTTCAACGCAGTCCGAACGCGGCAGTTCCGGCCTTGAGACTGAAGCTGCGATCGTGCCATCTACGGTTCAGTCGCCGCCGCCGGAACCGGAGCCAATTCAGTACACTGAAGCCGAACTGGTTGCGGGGGATCTGGGCCCGGTGGACGAGCCGGAAGAGACCATCACCTACGCTGAGGAAGATTACAGTACCGACTACAGCGCAATCAGTGAACCTGAAGAATACGCCGAAGAATTCCCGATAACGACCTATGAAATTACTGAGGAAGAAGAAATTGGCGACCTCGGGGCCGTTGATCAGCCGAGCGACACGTTCAGCTATGAGGAAGAGTACGTCTACGAAGAGTACAACACCGTAAGCGAGCCCGAAGAGTACGTTATTGAGGAAGAAATTGCGGACCTTGGTGCTATCGATGAGCCGACTGAGACCTTCACTTACCAGGAAGAGTACGTCTACGAAGACTACAACACGGTCAGCGAGCCCGAAGAGTACGTCATTGAGGAAGAAGTTGCGGACCTCGGTGCCGTCGACGAGCCGACTGAGACCTTCACTTACCAGGAAGAGTACGTCTACGAAGACTACAACACGGTCAGCGAGCCCGAAGAGTACGTCATTGAGGAAGAAGTTGCGGACCTCGGTGCCGTCGACGAGCCGACTGAGACCTTCACTTACCAGGAAGAGTACGTCTACGAAGACTACAACACGGTCAGCGAGCCCGAAGAGTACGTCATTGAGGAAGAAGTTGCGGACCTCGGTGCCGTCGACGAGCCGACTGAGACCTTCACTTACCAGGAAGAGTACGTCTACGAAGACTACAACACCGTAAGCGAGCCCGAAGAGTACGTCATTGAGGAAGAAGTTGCGGACCTCGGTGCCGTCGACGAGCCGACTGAGACCTTCACTTACCAGGAAGAGTACGTCTACGAAGACTACAACACCGTAAGCGAACCCGAAGAGTACGTCATCGAGGATGAGGTTATGGATCTCGGTGCAGTCGACACCAGCGACGAGATTGTCACCTTCGAGGAAGAGTACGTCTACCAGGAAGAATCTGTCGGTAGCGTGACCTCGTACGAATCGGTCACATTCAACAGTGAGGCCCAGCCTTTATTCGCCTTTGACAAAGCGGATGTGCTCGAAACTGAGCGGTTCAAACTGGAGTCCTTCGTGTCTGATCTTGCCGGCGCTGAATTTGAAACAATATGGGTCGTTGGTCACGCCGACCGTATAGGGAGCGTTGAGTACAACCAGGGGCTTTCAGAGCGCCGTGCCGGTTCGGTAAAAGAGGTGCTGGTGCATCTCGGCATTGACGGCCAGAAAGTCAATTCCGAGGGCCGCAGCAACCTTCAACCGATTACGACCGAAATGGATTGCGACGGGCTACGCGGTGACGCGCTTCTCGAGTGCTATCAGCCTGATCGTCGCGTAGAAGTAACAGTAAGTGCCGAGGTTGTTCAGGAGGTAATGAATTAGGCCAGGCTTACTTTCTTCGATGCGATAAAAGCAATTACAATCTTGTAAAACCTAAAGCCCTGCAGATGCAGGGCTTTTTTTCGCTTGTGTTACGCGCTCACTTGGTGCCATGAATAGTATGCAAGACGTTGACCTTTTGATCGAAGCCAGTTGGGTCCTTCCGATTGAGCCGGCAGGAGCATTGCTGGAAAATCATGCCGTTGCAGTTGACTCCGGGCGTATCGTTGACATCGTAGCAGGCGACGAGGCAGACAATCGTTTCCGCGCCAGGTCTCGTACACGCCTGGGCGGCCAGATTCTCATTCCCGGCCTGGTGAACCTGCACACCCATGCCGCAATGTCGTTGTTCCGCGGCCTGGCCGACGATCTACACTTGATGGACTGGTTGTCAAAGCATATCTGGCCGGCAGAGGGCAAACACGTGTCCGAACAGTTTATTTACGACGGCACCTTGCTTGCCTGTGCGGAAATGCTTCGATGCGGGATTACCTGCTTCAACGACATGTATTTTTTCCCCGAACAGGCTGGCCGCGCAGCACTCGACGCTGGCATGCGCGCAGCACTTGGTATCGTTGTAATTGAATTCCCCACACCCTATGCCAGCGATGCGCAGGACTACTTGCGCAAAGGTCTTGCCGCGCGCGACGAGATGAAAAACGAAGCTCTACTTAGCTTCTGTATGGCGCCGCATGCGCCGTACACCGTCTCGGACGCCAGCTTCGAACAAGTCGCAACGCTTGCCGAGCAATTGCAACTTCCTGTTCACATGCACGTACACGAAATCGAACACGAGATTCAGGAGCATATCAAGCAACACGGTGTGCGCCCGCTAGAGCGACTTCGCCGACTTGGCTTGCTCGGGCCGGAACTGATCGCAGTACACGCGGTCCATCTGGACGAAGTGGAAATCGCCTTACTCGCCTCTCAAGGCTGTTCTGTAGCGCACTGCCCGGCGTCAAACCTGAAGTTGGCAAGCGGATTCGCAAGGGTTGGCGACATGCTTGACGCCGGCATCAATGTTGGCGTTGGAACTGACGGTGCGGCCAGCAATAATCGGCTCGACATTATCGAAGAACTCCGACTCGCGGCACTTGTCTCAAAGGCCGTCAGCGGCGACGCGCAAACGCTCCCAGCTCATTCCGCGCTTCGAATGGCGACACTGAATGGCGCGAAAGCGCTAGGCCTGGACCACAATATCGGTTCCATCGAACCGGGAAAATCTGCAGACATGATTTCAGTGAATCTGGCAAACAAGGTCGAACTGTCACCCTGTTATGATCCAATGTCTCATCTGCTCTATGCTGCCGGTCGTGAGCATGTCACAAACGTCTGGGTGCAAGGCAAGGAAGTTGTGCGTGGCGGGCAACTGACTACAGTAGACCCACAGGAACTGATTTCTAAAGCGCAATCATGGCAACGCAGAATTTCTGCCGGCGACAACGTTAAGACGGCGGGCATATCCGAATGATCAATGTCGATCCGGCCGAGTTGGACAAATTCAACAAACTGGCACATCGCTGGTGGGATCCGAATAGCGAATTCAAAGCGCTACACGATATAAATCCGCTACGCCTTGCACACATTGATTCCATAGTCAGCCTGGCCGGCAAGCGAGTCCTGGACGTGGGCTGCGGAGGGGGCATTCTGGCCGAAGCGATGACTCGAAGTGGCGCCACCGTCACCGGCATTGATCTTGGCGAGAAACCGCTGAAAGTCGCTCAATTACACCTTCTTGAAAGCGGCCTGACTGTGGAATACAGACGCGTTCCGCTCGAAGAGCTTGCTGCTGAACAGCCACAGCAATACGATGTGGTCACTTGTATGGAAATGCTTGAGCACGTACCGGATCCTGCAAGTACCGTACGCTCGTGTGCTGAACTGGTAAAGTCGGGCGGCTGGTGCGTATTTTCAACCATAAGCCGGACACTTAAAGCCTACCTGTTTGCAGTAGTCGGAGCAGAGTACGTACTTAAACTGCTGCCAAAAGGCACGCATGACTACGCCAGATTTATTCGCCCATCCGAACTTGCCCGCGATTGCCGCGGCGCGGGTCTCAACGTGACGCATATGACAGGCATGTCATATAACCCGGTTACAAAGAAGTACTCGCTCGGAAATGATGTCGCAGTCAATTACATTCTCAGTGCCCGAAGGGCACACTAGGTTGCGCCCGCGATCCCAGCCAGTCTGGCTGATGCATTTGGACTTTCTATTATTTTGTAAGGAGGAAAACTGAAATGAAAACAATAACGCGTCTCGGTCTTCCAGTACTGATTGTGCTGGCTCTGATTCAGGGATGTACGCTCAAACCGCAGTATCTGCACCTTGATCCTGCAATTGAGGTGACCGGAGGACCTGTTACGTCAGACACATTGATCGGCCTGTCAGTCACTGATGGCCGAACAACGAAAAAACTGGGTGAAGTTGGCGATCCGAACAAGGAAATGCTTGATGTGACGCTCAATGAAGATTTCACCGGACTTGTAGCTGAACGTATCACCGTAGCGCTGGAGCAACGCGGTTTCAGTGTTGTGCCCGAAAGCGGCGCAATGACGAGATCGCTCAACGTGCGCGTCGACAGCCTGCTTCTTAATTCAGTTAAGAGACCGCTCGACTTCGAAACCGAACTCAAAGCCGAGGTATCCGCCGAGGCACGAAATTCCAATGAGAAATATGACCGCGCCTACTACGTAAGCACTTACAAGATTACCGCCGGCCCGCCATACGAAAGGCACAGTAATGTTTTGGTCAACGATGCGGTATCCAAAGCGCTGACCGACATGCTCAACGACGACAAACTGTTTGAAATGCTGGCCCGCTGATCACGCGGATCGGCCCGTCGATATTCGGATTCGCCAGACGATCCACCATATCGTCACGGTGCGCCAGCGCATTGCTGTAGCAACCGAAAGCGGGCCACGCGAACTTTGCAGTTTTCAACGGCCCTTCAATCATTCTCATTTTTGCTGCGCTGGAAGCAAATTGGTACCTCGCTAGATGAGTTCCTCCGACGAACCTGAAGTCTCTGGCATCGCCCCGCACCCTGCCCTGACGAAATATTACGGTGGAGAATCGCAGCGACGCAGCTTCGTTACCAGAATATTTGATCAGACTGCGCATAGTTATGACTGGATAGATCGTGTCATGTCGATGGGATCCGGCGTACGCTACCGACGCGATGCGCTGCGTCGCGCAGGGCTGGAACCAGGCCAGCACTTGTTGGACGTAGCCGTTGGCACCGGCCTGGTGGCGCGAGCGGCCAGCGACATCCTCGGCGATGGCGGGTCCATCACCGGGGTCGACCTTAGCATGGGCATGCTGGCCGAGGCCCGCAAGAGTCTCCCAATTGCCCTTGTGCAAGGGGTCGCCGAAAGGTTGCCGATTGCCACAGCATCTACTGACTTTGTAACCATGGGCTACGCGCTTCGGCACGTAACAAATCTTGAGAATACGTTTCGTGAATACTTGCGCGTGCTCAAACCAGGCGGGACGCTACTGATTCTGGAGCTGACACGCCCCGCTTCCAGGTCGTTGACCTATAGCTTGGCGCGTTTGTATCTGCACTCGGTTGTTCCACTAATAGCACGACTGGGACCTGGCGGAGCCGATTCGAAAAAACTCATGGAATACTTCTGGGACACGATTGATCAATGCGTGCCTCCAGAGACTATCCTGAACGCGCTTTCAGACAGCGGGTTTGTCTCGCCCCGGCGCGACATCTCGCATCACGTGTTCAGCGAGTACGTGGCAACCAAGTCACCAAGCTGAAATCCTCGAACGGCGGTCGATTTGCGTAGACACCGTCCCGCCATCTCAGATACGCGACCCTTTTAATTGCGAGCAACCCGCATCAGCGTCAAAAGCGCCTGCGAACTCTGATCCAAGGAGGATGTCTGATAAACTGGAGCACAAGCCGTTGAATCTGACGGATTTGTCACACATTTAGCGATCATGAATAACGGGGGCGACCTGGTTTCGACGTGGGTTGCGAAGCAGTGTGGTGCATGCCAAGGTCCAGTCACCTTGTTAAACAGCTGGACAACGTATAGTCGCAAACGACGAACGTTACGCTCTAGCCGCTTAATACCGGCTTGACTCCGCACCGGTTCTCTCACGGGCCGGGTTGGGCAACCAACAGCGGAGCCATATACGTGAGATCGCGCTGTTTGGGGTTACTTCGCTCAGCGTTAAATTCAAGGTAACTCGTCTCATTTCAGCCTGTCGGTCGGCGGTTATGGGACTAAATTAAATGGCCAGACTAAGCATGTAGTACCGCCTGTGTAGGGCTTGCGGACGCGGGTTCGATTCCCGCCGCCTCCACCAAACAAAAACGCCACCCCAAGGGAGGCTGTGTAAAAACCCGGAGGCCATCTTGTTCGAGGTGGCCTCTTTTTCATTTGTGATTAGATAGCCAGTGCCTTGCAGAGTTGCTTCGTTCCCGGGATGTTAATAGCACGGGTCAGGTTATAAGCGGTCACGGCCAATGCCATCTCGGCTTTGACCTTCTGTATGCCTCTTACCAGGAAACGCCCGCCGTCCATACGCCGCTTGAGCGTGCCAAATGGGTTTTCCACCATGCCGTTGCGCCGTTGCATCATGAGTGGATTGGCCGCGGTGCGATCGGCGACCTCGTTAAGCACGTCTTCCTCGAAGTGGCGCGTCACCCAGCGCTGCTTAGCGGCCGTACACCGCGCCTTGATGTGACAGTTCGTGCACGCCTCACTGGTGTACAGCCAGTGGCGCTGCTTGTTCGACTGGGTCTTCTTTGGCAAGTGCTCACCGGCCGGGCACTCGTAGTAATCGCCCTCGCCGCAGTAGGTAAACTCCGATTTGTCGAAGTAGCAGCCATCGCCTTGGTTGTTCGTGGCGCGCTGTACCGGCACATAGGGGGCCTGGCAGCGCTTTAGCAGCTGACCATTGGAATAGCCTGCATCGGCCAGTACCTGCACCCGATCGCGCTGCAGTTGGCGTTGGCTGCGTCGCGCCATGCGATACAACTGCTGCAAATCATTGGCATTTTGTACCACGTCCACATCCACGATCAGGCGGTGCTTGCCATCGACCGTGCTTTGTACGTTGTAGCCAATATGTGCGCGGGGCATCACCCGCGCCTGCTCGTCCGTATCGGGCTGCGCCGAGACTTGCGCATCGTCCATCGCCCGGATGCGTTCGGTTAAGGTCTCGCGCTCGGCCCTGAGTGCGCCAAGAGCGCCTTGGGTGTCGCCGCCGTTGGGCCCTTGGTCATCATTGTCCTCATTGTCTTCGAGCGCATCGAGCCACGCTCCGATCCTGCGATCCAGGCCGCTGACTCGCTGTTGCAGATCTTTCTTGTGTGTGACTCGGCTGCGGCTGTTGTCCGCCCTGAACTTGCTGCCATCAATCGCGATTTGCTCGCCGCCATACAGCGCTTGCGAGCGGCAAAACTGCACGAACGCCCGACACACGCGTCAGGGCCACACGGTTGTCCACCCGGAAGTTGGCAATGGTCTTGTGATCTGGCGCCAGCCGGTTCAGCAACCACAGAACCTCGAGGTTCTTCTGGCACTCGCGCTCAAGACACCGTGAGCTGCGTACTCGGTGCATATAGCCGTACAAATACAGCTTTAACACATCACCCGGGTGGTACGGTGGCCGGCCCGTGGCCTGAAGCTGCATGCGGGCAAAACCAAGTGCATTCAAATCTAGCGTATCAACAAACGCGTCGATCACCCGGACTGCATTGTCCTGGCCTATCAGATCATCGAGCCGCTCCGGAAATAGCGTCGCCTGATCCCGGCTTTGTCCCTGAATGTGCATAAAAAAATACCCGCAACAATGTGCGGGTATTTTCTCAAAAACCCCAGACTATTTACACAGTCTCCAAGGGTGGCGTTTTTGTTTGATGCAGACGGCTAGGATGAGAACCCGCTGGTTCGACAACATGAGGTCCAGTGGACGTCATGTTGGACGCCGGTGCGCACAAGCGCACAGGCGGTCCTGAGCCGTATACGGCGAAGGATGGCTGAATCGCCCAAAGGCGAGACAGACACATTCCCGCCGCCGAAATTGCGCCCCACCCTCGCGGTGGCGTTTTTGTTTGGCGCAGACGGCCGGGATGAAATCCCGCTGGTTCGACAAACAGATGTCCGGGGGACATCTGTTTGGACGCCATGCGCTCAAGCGCACTGGCAGTCCTGAGCCGTATACGGCGAAGGATGGTCGAACAGCCATCAGGCGACACGCCCGCCCCAAAGTCACATAAATCAGTGAAAAGTATGCTTATGTCGGGTCAGCCCTTCGAAGCGTCGCCGAGCATCGAAGTAATTGCCGCCACGATGACCAGGCCGTGCAGCGTCGCGGAAACCCCAATCGGCGCCGCTCCCGGCAACAAGGCGAAGCTGGTGACGTAAACAAGCGCTCCTGTGTAGAGCAAGGCCACCACCGGTGTCGCCCACTTTGCCCAGGAATCTCCCATTCTGAGCGGAAATAGCGCCATAAGCATGATTGCCAGGCCCACACCGAACGCCCCGACTCCAAAGCCCTTCAGAAGGCCAAGAAACAGCGTTTGTTGAGCAGCACCAAGGCTTTCCCATGGGCCTTCGAGCACCGCCATATGATAGGGCATGAGTTCTGCCGCGCTGAAATACCGGATTCCCTGCATCAGGTATCCCAGTCCAACTACGCTGTAGAGAATGACCGGCAGACGATTCGTCACAAAATTACGAACTCGGGTCACAAGACATACCTCCCAAAATCATCACCCGACGTACTGCCAGCCAGAAAAAGTAGCGATCCTGCCGCCGTGTCCGCGCTACCCGACAGGCTATTTGGCCACGCCAAACAATGTGCTATTTAACGGTGTAGCCCTTGCCTTCAAGGCACGCACCATATGCACGGTTGTAGTTGTTCCGTGCCGCCGCGTACTGCTGAGACTGCTGCTGCTCCCAATTGGCCTGCTCCTGCTCCTGCGAGCGTCGCTGACGATTCCTGCGGGCACCCCCAACTACCGCGCCTACCGCAGCACCAGTCTTGGCGCCGTCACTGCCATCGGGTCAAAGCCGCTTTGATTCTTGGCCCAGCCGTAACATTCGTACTCGTCCTTGCTTTGTTGTTCCTTACTTTGGCCGCCAGCAGGAAAAACGACCATATCCTGACTCAAAGCTGCGCCAGAAAACATACCTATAACGAGACCAGAAAATACTATTGCACGCTTATTCATGACTCTTACCATCGCTTGTTCAAAAATTAAAACTACTAGAATCCGGAATTCTATACCCTCTGCCATAAGCAAGGCTCGGTGGTTTGCATTTCGTGGGCACCGCCACTGAATCGCGCAATGACCATCGAAAATTCCCGGAAAAATGGCAAATCGTCCGGCAGTTGATCCGCGACGATCTCTCATTACTGCAATTCAACATTTCAATTTGGCAGTGACATGCGCTCTCTTGTAATCTCCCCCAGCAATCATTTGCGCCGGTCGTTGGCGATTTCGATGGACTTTCCGATTGCCCGGATTGATGCAGTGTTCGAACACACTGAAAGAAAATCCGGACGCCCCCCCGTAGAAGTGGTGTCTCAATTTTCGGCCGCGTATCCTGAAAACGGTTACGCTTCCAGTTGGCCAACATTCCGGAACAAACTCTACAAATTAATCGTCTGTCAACATACCCGATCAAGCGGTGGGGGCTCGCTCTGCTGTATATGCTCTACATCGCAGTCGCTCCCGCGATCGCTGGAAACGAGGAACAGAACGGGGCAGCGTCTCTTTCCCGGATAGCCGAACTCCAGGCAACTCTGCAAGAACGCATCGAGAAGCGTTCAAATGCTGAGGGCGTCCGGCAAAACGTAGCTGACGCCCGCGTTTCGCGCACATTCGATCAGCTCGTTTCGACAGTTCACATGGCGGCGCAGTCCTACCTCTCGCAGCCTGAAGACAGCGGCATTTCTGATACACAACGCTCGCAGATCGTCGCCGCGATCGATTCGATTCCGTCGCTAATCGGGCCCGAAATTGAAAGGATCCGACAACGTTTCGCCCTGCCCAGGCCCGAGCAAACTGCACTGGAGCAGGCCGCACTGAGCGCAGAAATCAGGGTAAAGGCCGACACAATCGACAAATATATTGGCGCGCTTATTACTAACAATGAGATCGCGCGCCAGCTGGGTATGGATATCACTGCTGTAGAGGCGGCGCTCAAACAGCACATCACGACGCGTGCAGAGGATACGTCAGCTTATCTCGACGTCACCATGGAAAACCTGTCCAAGTTGCGCGACCAGCTCGCCGCTTTGCCGAACGACGCGGAGCTTGCCGCCAAAATCGCCGTGACTCAACGACATATGATGCTCACCGTTGAAGTGCTGCGCGAACTCGCCGCGAACATGGAAGCGATGGGCGTCGATCCTACAGTCGTGAATACGCAGCTGATAGGCGCAACAGGCGCGCTGACGACAGACATCCTCAACGTAAGCGTGATTTCACGTTTGTTACGCGACTCCGCCGGCAACCTGTTCGAATGGATATCCGGAAACGGAGCTCGCATAGTGTTTCAAGCCCTTATTTTCATTGCCATTTTGCTCATCTCCTGGAAGGCCGCGCAGCTTGCAGAAATGGTTACCCGAAGAGCGTTGCAGTCAGGGCGTGTACGATTCAGCCAACTGCTGCAACGCATGATCATCTCGGGGACCCGCAGCGCCATCCTGGTACTCGGCCTTCTCATTGGCCTGTCCCAGCTCGGTTTCTCCCTTGGGCCACTGCTCGCCGGCCTCGGTATCGCAGGATTCATTATTGGATTTGCCTTGCAGGACTCACTATCCAACTTCGCATCCGGAATGATGATCCTTGTCTACCGTCCCTTCGACGTAGGCGATCTGATCGACGTGAGCGGGGCTTTCGGTACGGTTCGCCAAATGAGCCTGTTCAACACTACGGTGCTGACGATCGACAACCAAACGCTTGTCGTACCGAACAATCAGATATGGCAGAACGTCATCAAGAATCTCACCGCCCAGAAAACACGCCGCGTCGATATGCTGTTCGGCATTTCCTACAGCGACGACATCGACAAGGCCGAGCATATTCTTCACGACATCGTCGCCACTAACGACAGGGTTCTGCAACAACCGGAGCCGCTCGTCAAACTACATGAACTGGGCGAATCGTCGGTCAATTTCGCGGTTCGGCCGTGGGTGAAAACTAGCGACTACTGGGACGCATACTGGGAAATCACCCGCGAGGTGAAAGTGCGCTTCGACGCTGAGGGAATCTCGATCCCATTTCCGCAACGCGACGTGCATCTGTTTACTGCTCCGTCGCCCGAAGGGCAAACCCAGTCATAGATTTCCAGAAAGCGAACGTGCGCTGCAACGCCGCGGGTCTGATTCAAGGTCGCAACGCGGCCCTAACCCGTAAAACCCGTGACCATCTTCGTGAAGTATGCGGGCTGGCCAGCTATCGCGGTGATTACCTGGCTACGCGTTGCGCGAGCTAGTGGCTTTCGACCTCATACGTCGCGGCAGGAACGCCTCGTTGCGCTGCGCCAAATGTAGAGATTATTTCCGTAATTGCCGGAACCGCTGCCAGGCCAGCTTTTTTCCCTTCGATTATCGCGTAGTTGCGCGAATCGAAGCTCGTCGACTTGAGCTCGCTGATGTTCGGCGAGATCACAACGTCCGCCTCGCGTAGTTCCTGGCTTGCAATGACGTGACCCATGATCGTGAATGTCTGCAACAGGATGCCGACGGTGTCGCTGACTTTGGACTGTTGTGGAATATCCGAAATGTTCACGGCAATCACAATATCGGCACCGAGTTCGCGCGCGGTTCTTACCGGCACCGGGCTGACCAGTCCACCGTCGACGTACTCGCGCGTCCCGATCTTTACAGGTCGAAAAATCCCTGGAACACTACTCGACGCGCGAACGGCCATACCTGTATTGCCGCTCTGGAACACCATTGGCTGGCCGGTCTGAAGTTCTGTCGCAACCACCGCCAGTTTCCTGTTCAGGTTCTGAATATTGCGCCCTTGCACTGCTTCATTAATGAAGTTTTGCAGGGCATCGCCGCGAATGAAGCCCCGGTTTGGCAGTACCCAGTCCCTGACGGTGTCTTCCTCCATCGTTAGAGAGATACGTTGTAGTTCGAACCCGTCGTAGCCGCTTGCATACAATACGGCAACCACACTTCCTGCACTCGTACCGACAAGCATGTCGGGCTCAATGCCGTGTGCCTCAAGGGCCTTGATCACACCGACATGCGCGAACCCCTTTCCGGCACCGCCACCCAGTACCAATGCGATTGTCGGTGGCTCGACGGGCGAGGGTTCGACCACGGGCACCTCGACCGGTACGGCCGGTTCCTGATCTACATTCGGCGTGGCCGCACATGCGGCCAGCAGCAATACGGCAGTGAATAGCGATACGCGCCTGGAAACCCTTCCAAATGCGGCCGAATATCGCTTATTCATCAAAGCATCAATTTTCAATTCACCAAACATCAATTCTCTGTTCATGGAATTCCGCTGTTTACGCCAGGAAACCGCGCCGCGTTTAAATCGTTCGTAAACGTTCGCGTTCCGAAACATCTGGGTTACGGCAACAATTCATCCCATTTCCCACCGGGTTGCCGACAAGCATGAGATTGTCGGCCGATAACACAAGCACGCATAAGGCCATGCTGTACCGGACCAATAATTTCTGCTTGTTTGTGCCCCTTAATCAAACAGGCCCGCATCAGCGGGCCGTCGAACGAGCATCAGCCGGGAGACAACTACCTGCCCGGCAGCATCCTCTGGAAGATTCCGTCTTTCTTTATCAGCAAGTGTTGCAGAGCAGCCAATATATGGACAATTACAAGCACCATGAGCAGATAGCCCATGAACCCGTGCACACCCTGGAGAATATTGTAGATTTCCTTGTCCGGGTACGCCATTGGCGGAATCTTGAACATTCCGAAGTAGGTCACGCCCCACTTCGTGAACTGCGACGCGCTGAACCCTACGACCGGCATGATGATCAGGCACGCGTAGAGCAACCTGTGGCTGATATTAGACGCCGTCACCTGCCAGGCAGGCATGGAACTCGGCAGCGGCGGCGGCGGATTCTTCCAGCGCCACCACAGGCGCACCAGCACGATAATCCCTGTCGTCAATCCAATCGACTTGTGAAGATTGTAGAAAAAGGATCGCTCGTCTGTGCCTCGCGGGATATCGACCATGTAAACACCCAAACCGATCATTACGAGCACCAGCACAGCGACCACCCAGTGCAGGGTAATTGCGACATTGTTGTAACGATCCGCAGCTTGCACGTTCGACGACTCCATGATTTGCAAGCCGCAAATCTTAGGGGCTCGCCTGCCCCCTGACAACCCCGACATACGCGGCTCGCGCTTTTTCCTTATTGCTTACGGCACTCGCTCGGGTGCAGCGAACCTGTGCTCGGATGAGCAATGTTGCGACGAAGCACTACCTGGAACTAGAAAAGGCTGCCGAATGGCAGCCTTTTCTATCATTAACCGACTCTTAGCGGTTGGCGATGTACATCGTTACTTCAAAGCCAAAGCGCATTTCGGTGTATTCGGGCTTGGTCCACATTTTTGTATTCCTCTTCGGTTGCAGTTCAGGTTTAGTTGCATTCCTGGGGGTGTCTGTGAAGCCGACAGCCGCATTGTGCAAATTTCGCGGCTGAATCAACAGCGCAATTCGCGTAAATCCCACTCATGATTTTCATTAGATTGGCCTTGCGCATATCGCGTAATCCATAAATTATAACTAATAATCAAGGATCTATTAGCCCTGCTCGAATGGCAATGATAGCTAGTTCTGCAGAATTCGAGGCCCCCAACTTCTGCTTGATGTTGTACAGGTGGGTTCCAACAGTCCTCGGGCTGAGTGACATCACGTCAGCGATATCCTGGACCGACTTGCCCATGGCCAGCGCCAGAAACACTTTGAATTCCTTTTCACTCAGCGCATCAACCGGGTTGCGTTCGCCAGATAGTTGTTGCATGGCCATCTGTTGCGCGATTCCGGGTTCGAGATAAGTCTTGCCTTGATGAACCATTCCGATCGCGTGAATCAGCTCTTCCGCGGCACTTCGTTTGGTCAAATAGCCCGCGGCGCCTGCCTTGAGAACACGTCGTGCGTGCATCGCATCTTCATGAGCGGACAGAACAAGAATCCGAATACCAGGATCCTTCGCCAGAATCCGTTCAATCGCCTCGAGACCGCCGATCCCGGGCATCGAAATATCCATCACGATGATGTCCGGTTTGAGCTCGGCAAAGCGGCGTACAGCATCTTCGCCACTATCTGCTTCACCAAGCACCTTGATCTCGCGCGAACCCTCGAGCAGCAACCGAAACCCCATGCGCACGACCGCATGATCGTCGACAAGCATTACGCCTATTGTTTTGTCAGTCATGGCCTTTCTGCTCGTGTCAGCAGCTGTGGTGTCGCCTGATAGGGCGGCAATATTGTTCATTTTATCCGGCATCGTTCTCGCCCCGCCGTCGTTATTCGATCAGTCAACCGATGCAGCAACTGCCGCTTGCACCGTCGGGATTACTGCCTCTACCACGACACCTTCGCCGGATGAGCCGGAAATTTCGAGCCGCCCGTTCAGTGCCTGCACGCGCTCGCGCATTCCAAGCAGTCCAAAACGCGTCGTTTCGTCAGTGACATGTCGCTCCAAGCCTTTGCCATTGTCACGAACGACAACATGCAGCGCGTCGCCTTCTTCCAGTCCCGTTTGTAAGGATACCGATATCTGCGCTCGCGTCGCCCTGGCGTGACGCGCAACGTTGGTCAAACATTCCTGGACTACGCGATATACCGTGATGTTGATCTTTTCTCCCAGTCCCTCTATGTCGGATCCGAGATCCAGATCAACCTTGATATCTGGATGCCGGGACTCAAACGCGGATACCGCTTCTTGCAGCGCGTCACGCAACCCAAGGTGATCCAGCGCGCTCGGGCGAAGTTGCCGGATAATTCCGTGCACAACATCATATATGTGGGACGCAACGGACACGATAGTACCGGCATTGTCGCGAGTCTCCCTGGAAGTTCCGTCGTCGCGATTCGAAATAGCCGTCCCGATGGTCTTGATCGCAGTGACACACTGGCCCAATTCATCGTGAAGTTCGCGGGCAATGCTACGGCGTTCCTCCTCCAGGCGCGCCTGGATCAATTGTGTCAGTCGGCGGTTGCGCTCAAGCTCTTCTTCGGTCTCCTGCATGCGCTTGTGTTCGGTGATATCGCGCATCGCGCAAATCTCTCCGATGACGTCATCGCTGGCAGGATCAACCAACGGCGCAGCAGACAGGGCAACATCGACGAGTTCCCCGGACTTCTTCAGACGCTGCGTTTCGAGATGCTCAACGCGTCCGCGACCGCGAATAGCATCGAGCGTCTCGCGCAATTCTTCCTTGCGTTCCGGCGGTGCAATCAGCGCCGCCGAGCTACCGACAATCTCGGCGGCTTCGTACCCGAACAATCTCTCGGCAGCTGCGTTCCAGAATGAAATCCGCCCCGCCAGATCGTGGATGATGATCGCATCGCTGGATTGTTGCGCAATCAGCGCCAGCCGCCGGTTCTCGGCAATGCTGTCTTCCAGCGCCCGTGCCATGCGATTGAACGTATGGCTGATCGCACCAAATTCCGGTAACCGGTAATCGGGCAGGCGGGCGTGAAAGCGTCCCATTTCCATTTCCGAAAGCCCGTCCAGTATGCTCCGCAATGGCCGCATTGATCGTCCCAGCAACCAGAACACCAAGAGATTCAGAAGAACAAAAAATGCGAGCAGCAAACCGCCGAACTCCTTGAATTCATCCCACGCATCAAGAATGGATCGAGATGCATCCGGCGTAACCACTACCGTGCCGCCCAGCAAGTTCAGTTGAAAGTCGCCGATAGGCGGTCGGACCATGGCAGCAAACCACTCTGGCGCCCACCTGCCCCGCTTGTAGACAGATGGCGGCGATTCATATACCAGCTTGTTTTCTGCATCGAACAGGCGAATCTCGTTGGCACGCACCCGCCCGACGTGCTGCAGGAACGCCACCAGATTTTCATCGGGGTCACCCGCCGTACCGGACATGCGGGCACTCAAGACGACGGTTTCGAGGAGTTGAACCGTCACGCGCGTACCTGCCTCAATCTCCTCGTTGATCGACTTTCTCATATTATCGACAAGGATGTAGGCGGTAACGATGCCGAAAATCACAACCAGGAGCGTAATCGCGAGGTTGACTCGGAAGCGCAGGCTCATTTCGGCGCCGGCAAACGCTCGCGCATTTCATCTGTTGCTTGCCGCAAGGCGCTCGCGAGTCGCGCGCCTGACGCGGCATGGCCCGCCTGTTCAATGATGCGCAATTGGGCTGCAGGCAATCGCTTGCTCAATTCATATGCGGTAACAGGTGGGCATACCATATCCGAGCGACCTTGCACGATGATGGCGGGCGATTGCACAGCACGCGCCCGTTCCATGAGTTCATCTGCACGCAAAAAACAATCGGCGGCAAGATAATGCAATTGTACGCGTGCCCGCGGTAGAACTGCCGATCCGTCAAATTGTACACTCGGTTGCGATTGCGCTCCGATCGCCATGACACTGTTTTCATATCCGACCCAGCGCCGTGCCGCCTGCGCGGCAATCGATGGATCATCGTCGTTCACGTCCTTATGGTAGCGATGGACCATATCTTTACCAGACCCATTCGCGAGCGATTCCCATTGCTCGGGTATGAAAGCGCGCAGGCCGTTCAGGAACCAGTCCAGTTCTGCGTGACTTGCCAGAAAAACCCCGCGCAGAATCAATCCAGAGACGTGCTGCGGAAAAGTCGTCGCGTACGCCAGCGCCAGCGTGCTGCCCCAGGAACCTCCGAACAGCAGCCACTTGTTCACGCCCAGTTTGCGGCGGATCGTTTCGATATCTTCGACCAGATGCCAGGTGGTATTTTCTTCTACACAACCTGCTGGTGTGGAGCGGCCACAGCCACGCTGGTCAAACAGAACGGCGCGATAGAACTTCGGGTCAAAATAGCGGCGGTGCTCCGGCCGGGTCTGGCTTCCCGGACCACCATGTAAAAACAGAACTGGATATCCGTCAGGATTCCCGCTTTGTTCCACATAGAGCGAATGCACAGGCGAAACGGATAGAGATTCCGAGTGATGCGGCTGAACTAGTGGATAGAGTTCTTCTGGACGCAGCGCGTCGCTTTGACCACTGCTTTCGGCCTTGCGGTCATTGCTCGCCATCTGTTGTGGAGAAAACCGCGATTCACACGACGAACCGGGTTCAGCCTCGCAATCGGAATATCACGGGAACCGTAACGGTACGCACACCTTGGGGCGGTTTCGGCAATGGTAATGCTTTGCGCACCATATTGACTGCTGCTTTATCGAGCACGTCCCTGCCACTCGACTCCGCCACCACAACCTTGGTGACCTTTCCATCTACGGACCATTCCATTTCAACCATCGTCTTGCCCTGCCAATTGCGCATGCGTGCGACGCGCGGATAGCTGCTCATGTGCCGCATCACTTCTTTGGAAACAGACTGTCGATAGTCTTCGAGCACCGCTGGATCGACGACTATTACAGGAATTTTCAGCACGGGCATGGACGCCACCGGCGCGACTTTTTGCGGACGTGGTTGTATCGGTGCGGCCGTGGCGGGCGGCGCCTGCGGTGCAGCCGGCGCGGGCGCGGCACGCGCAACCGGTGCGGCTGCAGGCGGTGCTGGCGCGTTCGGAGCCGAAACTTCAGCCTGCCGAACCCGAACTGGCGGCACGACTGATGGAGGCGCAACGTCAGGGCGTGCAACGATGACTGGCTGCGGCCGCGCCTGGTCACGCGCGACTTCTGCCGGCGCTGCAAGATCAGCGCGTTCCACCGGCGCAACCTGTCTCGTTTCGATGACCGGCGCCGATGTTTGGGCCGGCGCGTCAGGTCGCACGGCCGTCACCGGTTGTTGCCGATACAGCTGGCGCGCCGCTTCTAGCGGCGCTAGTGGTTCTGCCTGTGCAAGCGGCGCAACAGCTGGCCTGGTCTCGAGTACCGGTGCAACTGTCCGGGTTGGGGCCAGGTCAGGTCGAACTGTTGTAAGTGGTTGGGGCTGGATAATGTCGCGTGCAACCTCCACCGGCGCGACCAGATCCGCGCGCGCTACCGGCGCGGGTTGCCGCACAATCGGAGTTGGCCGAGGTTGAGCTTCCTGTTGTGGTCTTAACGGAACCGGTTCATTCAACGTCGGTTGCATAATCCTTGGCTGTTCAGGCGCCGGCTCGAACTGCGGCAGTGGCAAAGGCGCGGCTTCTTCATCCGGACGTGCAACCTGCTCAACCGGCTTCGCTTCGATGGCCGGGGCGTTACGCTGCGCCGGCGCAACGTCAGGGCGTGCAACGATGACTGGCTGCGGCCGCGCCTGGTCACGCGCGACTTCTGCCGGCGCTGCAAGATCAGCGCGTTCCACCGGCGCAACCTGTCTCGTTTCGATGACCGGCGCCGATGTTTGGGCCGGCGCGTCAGGCCGAACGGCCGTCACCGGTTGTTGCCGATACAGCTGGCGCGCCGCTTCTAGCGGCGCTAGTGGTTCTGCCTGTGCAAGCGGCGCAACAGCTGGCCTGGTCTCGAGTACCGGTGCAACTGTCTGGGTTGGGGCCAGGTCAGGTCGAACGGTGGTGAGTGGTTGCGGCTGGATAATGTCGCGTGCAACCTCCACCGGCGCGACCAGATCCGCGCGCGCTACCGGGGCGGTTACTGGCCTGGTTTGTATAACCGGGACCGCGGTCTGCACCGGCGCAATCTCGGGCCGTGAGTCAATAACTGGCTGCGGTGTGAACTTGTCGGGCGCAACCGGCGCCGCCAGATCGGTACGGACGACCGGCGCGGGTTGCCGCACAATCGGAGTTGGCCGAGGTTGAACCTCCTGTTGTGGTCTTAACGGAACCGGTTCATTCAACATCGGTTGCATAATCCTTGGCTGTTCAGGCGCCGGCTCGAACTGCGGCAGTGGCACTGGCGCGGCTTCGCGAACCGTTGGTTGCTGCGTTACCGGTTGCTCCGTTACGGGTTGTTCAAGCACCGGTGCAGTCTCGGCAATGCGCACCGTAATTACGCTCTTCGGCTCAACCGACACTGAGCTCAGGCCGGGAACAAACGCAATCGGCAAGGCATGCAATACGATCGACACCCCGAACGCCACTTGCGATGGCCATTCCCGGTACCACTGCAGCAAGGGCGTAAACTGACCTGTCGGGTCATTATCGGGGCTCGCTTGAGCAAGCGTGACTGCTACCATGCTCAAAGACTATGCAAGCCCTTGAGCCAAGTAAACAATCGCAGGCAATCTAATGAAAATCATGAGAGCAATTTGCTGATTTTTCTGCGGTCGTGATCGAAGCAAGTGTCCACAATTGCCATCGGTACTTGTGCAGGCGAGGTTTGCACGCGAATTTGTAGCGGCGCATTCCGAGACGGCGAGGCCATGGCAAGGATAACGGCCAACACGGCGTTGCTCTTGCAAACATAATATTTCAACCCTACTAGGAGGTAGTTCGCATGTGGACCAAGCCTGAGTACACCGAAATGCGTTTCGGTTTTGAAGTCACCATGTACATCGCCAATCGCTAAGAGCGGCAATGTATTGAGCGAAAGCCCCGTACAGGGGCTTTCGTTTTTTTCGGGTCATTTTGCGAGAAATACGGACAGATCATGCGAATAAGAGTGCTAGGTTCAGGAGCCGGCGGGGGATTTCCGCAATGGAACTGCAATTGCCCAAATTGTGACGGGCTTCGTAAAGGAACCATCAACGCGAAGGCGCGTACCCAATCATCAATCGCTGTATCCGGCGACGATACCAACTGGCTGCTCTTCAACGCGTCACCCGATATTCTCAAGCAGTTTCAGTCATTCCCGGAATTGCAACCGGCACGTGCTATCCGTGACACCGCGATCCGCTCCGTCGTATTGATGGACGCACAGATAGATCACACAACAGGATTGCTGATGCTCCGCGAAGGAAAGACGCCGCTGGAGCTCTATTGCACCGACATGGCCTACGAAGATCTCACCACCGGCAATCCGCTGCTCAAGATTCTGGAACATTACTGCGGTGTGAACTGGCACAAGATTCCAACTCAGCCGGGTAACAAATTTGCCGCCGTTGGTATCGACAACATCGAATTTACTGCCGTGTCCCTGCGCAGCAAGGCACCACCGTATTCGCCTCACCGGCATGACCCGCACGACGGCGACAACATCGGCATGCGCATAGTCGATACGCGCAGCGGAAAAAATCTTTTCTACGCACCAGGCCTGGCAGAAATAGAGCCGCATGTGAAACCGTTCATGGAAGAGGCGGACTGCCTGCTGGTGGACGGGACCTGCTGGACGAATGAAGAAATGGCTACGCTCGGCATTGCCGACAAGATGGCGCTGGACATGGGGCACATGCCTCAGTCAGGCCCTGGCGGAATGATAGAAACGCTCCGGCCGTTAAAAGCGAGCCGCAAGATTCTGATTCACATCAACAACACCAATCCCATTCTCAGAGAAGATTCGGATGAACGCTGCGAACTCGAGGCCGAGAAAATTGAAGTCTCGTTCGATGGCATGGACATCACACTCTGAACATAGTCGAGCGAAGGAGAATTGGCATGGGTGCCCCCGAAAATCTGGCCTGGAGCAAGGAAGAATTCGAGCAAAAACTCCGCGCCAAAGGCAAGCGCTACCACATATACCATCCGTTTCATATTGCGATGAATAGTGGAGGATGCACGCCGGAACAAGTGCGCGGCTGGGTCATCAACCGTTTTTACTACCAGATCAGCATTCCGATTAAAGACGCAGCAATTCTCGCAAACATGCCCGATCGCGATCACCGCCGCATGTGGATTCAGCGCATACTCGATCACGATGGTCATGAGGGTGACGAAGGCGGCATTGAAGCCTGGTTGGCACTCGCCGATGCTGTTGGCCTGCAGCGAGATGAAGTCAGGTCGCTAAACCACGTCTTGCCGGGTGTGCGCTTCGCCGTCGACGCGTACATCAATTTCGCGCGCCGCGCATCCTGGCAGGAAGCAGCCTGTTCGTCCCTGACCGAACTGTTCGCGCCCGAGATCCATCAGAAACGACTCGACACATGGCCGCAGCACTACAAATGGATCGAACCAGCCGGCTACGCCTATTTTCGCAAGCGCCTGTCTGAAGCGCGCCGCGATGTCGAACACGGCTTGCGCGTGACCCTGGACTATTTCCAGACCCGACAAGAACAGGAGCGCGCGTTGGGCATCCTCCAGTTCAAACTCGACATCCTCTGGAGCATGCTTGACGCGATGCAAATTGCGTACGGAATAGGTCCAGATAATGTCGGCGCTGTCGCAAGGATGCCTGATGAGTGAATCCGTCGGCGACGCCATTGCAGAAGAAGCAGTTATTGAACTGCACAAACAGTTTCGACTTCAATGGGAACAGGCACAGGATTGTTTTGTGCTGCTGTACCCTGAAGGAATGATCAAGCTCCCCGGGAGCTCCGGCGAAATAATGAAACGCATCGACGGAAAGAGCCGTGTTTCAGAAATCATTGCCGACCTCGAAGCAACGTTTCCGGGTGCAGATTTGCGGCAAGACGTCATTGATTTTTTGGAGGCAGCACATGCAAACGGCTGGATCCGACAACAAGACCACTAGCAAACCGCATTGGGTTAACGCGGAGATCACGTATCAGTGTCCACTTCACTGTGTGTTCTGCTACAACCCGGTTGACTACGCCAAATATGGCCCCGAGTTGACGACCGACGAATGGCTCAGGGTATTTCGCGAAGCGCGTGAACTGGGCGCAGTCCAGCTGGGCCTTTCAGGCGGGGAGCCCTTGCAGCGCAAGGACGTCGAGGTCCTGGTCGCCGAGACGACCAAAATGGGCTACTACGTAAATCTGATCACGTCAGGTATTGGCCTGACCGAAAAACGCATCGCCGCTTTCAAGGAAGGCGGTCTCGGTCAAATTCAGTTGTCGTTCCAGGATTCGACAAGGGAAATGAATGACTTCCTGTCCAGTACGCGAACGTTCGATCTGAAATCCAAGGTCGCCAAGCTCATCAAGCAGTACGAGTATCCCATGGTGCTCAACGTGGTGTTGCACCGGCTCAACATCGACCACATCGGGCAAATTCTGGAGATGGCCGAAGCAATGGGCGCGGAGCACGTCGAACTTGCGAACACCCAGTTCTATGCGTGGGCATTCGAGAACCGCAAGCATCTGATGCCGAGTCGCGAGCAACTCGAACGTGCCGAGCGCATTACCAACGAGTTTCGAGACCGTGTCGGAAACAAGATGAAGGTTTATTTCGTCGTACCCGACTATTACGCCGACCGGCCGAAAGCATGTATGAACGGTTGGGGCGCCGTATTTCTTAACGTGACTGCCGACGGAATGGCATTGCCATGCCACGAAGCACGTATGTTGCCACTGGAATTTCCCAACGTGCGCGACCATGACGTGCGCTGGATCTGGGAGGAGTCGCCCGGATTCAACGCTTATCGTGGCGATGACTGGATGCAGGAGCCGTGCAGAACCTGCCCTGAAAAAACCAAGGATTTCGGCGGCTGCCGTTGCCAGGCATTCATGCTGACCGGCGATGCTACAAATGCGGACCCGGTATGCGACAAGGCGCCTGCGCATCATCTGATCACCGAGCAGGTTGCCCTTGCACAAAAGCCACAGCCACCCGCTTCAGAGGTCAAGCAAGTTATCTTGTTCCGAGACGACAAGAACTCTCGCAAACTGGCAACCCGGGACAGTACAACGCCGATTTCATGATCGCGACCGCGATCACAGAGACAACGCCGGCCGGTATCAGCGCAACCGGCCTCGCCAAACGCTACGGCGACATCATTGCGGTCGATGGTCTCGACCTGGACATCCCCCCAGGCGAGTTCTTCGGGCTGCTAGGCCCCAATGGTTCAGGCAAAACCACCACGATTCACATGCTCGCTACCCTTGTAAGGCCGAGCAGTGGCAGCGTGCGAATTGGCGACGTGAACGTTGCAAGCCACCCGGTACGCGCGCGGCGAAAAATCGGGCTGGTATTCCAGGAGTCCGCGCTCGACCGGACCCTCACGGTCGCTGAAAATCTGCGATTCGCCGGCCGACTGTACGATTTGCCGGCTCGAACGAGTGCCGAGCGCGCGCAGGAATTGCTCGAACTATTCGATATGGCGGACAAGCGCGACCGGCCGGTTGCGACGCTGTCCGGTGGAATGCGGCGTGCACTGGACATCGTCCGTGGCGTATTGCACGAACCGCAAGTCTTGTTTCTCGACGAGCCCACCATCGGCCTTGACCTGCCGAATCGCCGGCGTATCTGGCGCTTTATCGAACGTCTACGCGCCCGCACGGGAATGACAGTACTGCTGACCACACACTATCTGGAAGAGGCAAACCCCTGCGATCGCGTGTGTTTCATCCGCAAAGGCAAGTTAGTTGATACTGGCGCACCCAACGACCTTGTCGGCCGACTCGGACGCCATATTCTGGAGATCGAGTCCAACGAACTCGAAACGCTGACGACACAACTCGAGTCCAAACTCGGGGAATGCCTGATAGATGGCGATGTCGCTTTCTTCCGCCACGCAGACGAAGATCTTTCCACGCTGGCACGTTTGCAGACCGAGACCGGGCGAGCAGCCAGCGCATGGCGCGTACGCAGGCCAAACCTGAACGACGTATTTCTGTGGATCTCTGCTGGCAAGGTACTCAAGCCATGATCGGCAGACCAATATACGCAGTGATGGAACGCGAAGTACTGCGCATGTTCCGCCAGAAAACACGTCTTGTTTCGGCAATGGTACGGCCGCTGATATGGCTTTTTGTCATTGGCGCAGGATTTGGCACAGTAATCGGCGAATCAAACGGCATTCCTTATCAAAGATTTCTTGTTCCCGGAGTGATCGGCATGACAATGCTGTTCGGCGCGATGCTGGCAGCACTGACGACCGTCTACGACAAGGAATCGGGCGTGATGCGGATGATGATCATCGCGCCGCTGCCGCATTACTGGATCGTGATTGCCAAAGTTCTGTCTGCGGCACTTGCAGCGATACTGCAGGCGTTGCTACTGATAGTCGTGC
>CATOSA010000063.1 GCA_951812315.1 uncultured Burkholderiales bacterium | reverse complement strand
CAAGTATGCGCGTGGCTTTCCTGTGAAATTGGCCTGCCGCGTCTGGCCGACCAACTGGACATCAGCGCGTCAAACCTGCAAGTGATCAACCCGGACGTGCGCAATCAGGTAGAGCTGACGGCGCTCGTGCGAAATCGCGCAAGAGTTTCCGTTGAATACCCTGCATTCGAGTTGACGCTAACTAATGAAGGTGAGCGTGTGGTGGCCCGGCGTGTTTTCCTGCCGGAAGAGTATCTCCCGGATCCAGGTGTTATTTGCGAGGGTCTTGCCGGCAGCGCAGAACTGGCCGTTCGTCTGTTCCTCGATGTTGGTTCTCTGGGTGCAGTCGGCTATCGTATTTACCTGTTCTACCCATCCGGATAAGCAAATGCTGAAACATACTGCCTTGTTTGATGCGCATCGAGAGCTCGGTGCAAAGCTCGTAGATTTCGGTGGCTGGGAAATGCCACTGCATTACGGTTCGCAACTCGAGGAACATCACGGCGTGAGAAGAGACGCCGGCATGTTCGACGTTTCTCATATGCTGGCGTTAGACATTCTTGGCAAAGACGCGAGGTTGTTTCTGCGCGAGCTACTGGCGAACAACGTTGATCGACTGTCCAAACCGGGCAAGGCGCTCTACTCCTGTATGCTCAATGAGCAGGCCGGTGTAATCGATGACCTGATTGTGTATTTTGTCGGTGACGACAATTTCCGGCTGGTGGTCAACGCAGGCACTGCCGAAAAGGACATCGACTGGATTGCGCGACAGCGCGATCGCATCGGACTGAGCGTGGATATTGTGCCGCGGCACGATTTGGCGATGATTGCAGTTCAGGGCCCGAACGCGCGTGAGAAGTTCTGGCGGGCGTATCCTGCGGCGCGTGATGTGAAAGAAAACACCGAAAACTTTTTCGCTGTACAACACGATGGGTGGATGATTGCCCGCACTGGCTATACAGGCGAGGATGGTTTCGAGGTTACCCTCCCGGCAGGTGACGCCACCGGGCTTTGGAACGCGCTTCTCGAAAGCGGCGTCATGCCTGCAGGTCTTGGCGCGCGCGATACGCTGCGCCTGGAAGCGGGCATGAATTTGTATGGACAGGACATGGACGAAACGGTAACGCCGCTGGAGTCGGGCCTTGGCTGGACAGTCGAGCTCAAGGCGCCGCGCGATTTCATCGGCAAGAAGGCGATCGTCGAATCCAGGCCGGATCGAAAGCTGATCGGACTGGTGTTGCAAGAGCGCGGTGTGTTGCGTGCCCACCAGAAAGTAGAATTGACGCAAGGCATTGGCGAGATCACCAGCGGCACTTTCTCGCCTACCCTCGGAATATCCATTGCGTTTGCCAGAGTACCGCGAGCGATTGACCTCGGCAGCGACGTCAGCGTTGAAGTCCGTGGTCGGCAGCTACGGGCGACGACGGTAAAATACCCTTTTGTCCGCAACGGCAAAAGTCTCGTCGACGGGGTGTCGACACAGGCAAAGTCGACGTGAACCAAGTTGGCTTGGGCAAAGCTGGCTTGAACAACGCCGGCGTAAACGAAAAGGAACCAGCATGAGCATTCCCGCCGATTTGAAATATGCCGAAACGCATGAATGGGCGCGAAAGGAAACCGACGGGACGATCAGCGTTGGTATTACCCATCACGCTCAGGATTTGCTGGGCGATATGGTCTACGTAGAGAATCCTGAGATCGGTCGCAAGCTCAAGAAGGGCGAAGAATGCGGCGTGGTAGAGTCGGTCAAGGCCGCCTCGGATATTTACGCGCCGTGTCGGGCGAGGTGATTGAGGTAAACGGGGAACTTGACGACGAGCCGCAGAAAATCAACGATAACGCCTACGAAGCCTGGATGTTCAGACTGCGCCCGGACAACACCAGCGAACTGGATGCTCTGCTCGACGCCTCGGGCTATGGACAATTTGTTGAGTCGGAGGCGCATTGACCCTGTTTGTGCAACAGTCTTGTGATCCGGCATGCGATCGATGAGTAAATCATTTCGGTCATCCGGCCTGGGGCGTTCGCATGCCATTTAACCCGCATACTGAAGAAGATGTGCGGGAAATGCTTGCCGAGTGCGGGGTTGAGCGGATCGATAGCCTGTTCGACGAGATTCCGCAATCGCTGAGCTCAGAACCGCGTTCCACCATACCGGATGGTCTTTCCGAGATGGAAATTTCGCGTCACATGCACGATGGCGCATATCGCGATGGGGCTTATCTGAACTTTATCGGAGCAGGCGCGTACGAGCATCACATCCCGGCCGCGGTTTGGCAAATTGCAACGCGAGGCGAGTTCTACTCGGCCTATACGCCTTATCAGGCCGAAGCAAGCCAGGGAACGCTGCAATTGCTCTACGAATACCAGAGCATGATGTGTTCGTTGACCGGTCTGGATGTGACCAACGCAAGTCTTTATGACGGTGCATCGGCGCTCGCCGAGGCTGTACTGATGGCGGTGAGATCACACAAGTCAGCAGCGCGCCGGGTTCTGCTGCCGGTAGCGCTACATCCGGCGTATCGGATGACGGTGCGCACCATTGTAGCGAACCAGGGCATCGAGCTCGTGGAGATTCCCTATGACGCGGAAAGTGGAAGCACGCTTGTCAGCAGCGTCAAGGACCGGCTGAACGAAGATATTGCCGCATTGATCGTGGTGCAGCCCAATTTTTTTGGTGTGCTCGAAGACGTCAACGCGCTGACCGACCTTGCGCACGAAGCAGGCATCGCTGTGATCGCATGCGTCAATCCAATGCCCCTGGCCCTGCTCAAACCACCGGGCAAGTGGGGTGCTGACGGTGCTGACATTGCAGTTGGCGAAGGTCAGCCGCTCGGTGTGCCGTTAGCCAGTGGAGGTCCGTATTTCGGGTTTCTGGCGTGCAGGCAGGCGATCGTACGCCAGATGCCTGGTCGTCTCGTTGGACGCACTGTTGATCTTGACGGCAAGCCCGGTTTTACTTTGACATTGCAGGCGCGCGAACAGCATATTCGACGCAGCAAGGCGACTTCCAATATCTGCACGAACCAGGGCCTCGTAGTCACGGCGGCTACGATATATCTGTCGCTGTTGGGCGCGGAAGGCCTGCGCCGCGTGGCCGCCCGGAGTCACGCAAACGCGAGCGCGCTCACCGATAAATTGTCCAGCATCAGCGGCGTCGAGCGCCGGTTTGGCGGCGAATTTTTTCACGAAACTGTGCTCACCTTGCCTGCGCCGTGCAAGGCGGTTTGCGATGCGTTGTGCGCAGAGGGCATTGTTGCAGGATACGATCTTTCGGACGCATACCCGGAATTGGGAAATTCTCTCCTTGTATGCGCAACGGAAACCAAAACAGACGCTGACTTGCGACGTTATGCAGATTCAATGGCGCGAGTCGTCGCTGCAATTTGAAAACAATCGAAAAACATCGGAGGAAACAATGGCAACAGTTACGCTAAAGGGCAATCCAGTCAATGTTGGCGGCAGCCTTCCCGCGTCGGGTGACAACGCACCGGATTTTGCGTTGACCGGCAAAGATCTCGCTGACGTTTCGCTCGCAGATTTAGCGGGCAAGCGGAAGGTACTGAACATCGTGCCAAGCCTGGATACGCCAACGTGCCAGCAATCGACGCGCGTGTTCAACGAAAAGGCGTCGGCAATGGACAATACGGCGGTACTTGTTGTTGCCGCCGATTTGCCATTTGCGATGTCGCGATTCTGCGGCTCCGAGGGACTCGAGCAAGTTGTGACATTGTCGACGTTCCGTGGAAGAGAATTTCACGAAAACTATGGCGTCGACGTCCTTGACGGCCCGCTCAAAGGTTTAACTGCGCGCGCGGTGGTTGTCCTTGACGAGAACAACAAGGTCTTGCATTCGGAGCTCGTTCCGGAAATTGCGACTGAACCAAATTACCAGGCGGCGCTGGATTCACTCGCTGCATAGCGGCGCTGAGTTGACGGGAATACTACGAGATGCCGTGCGATCCTGTATGCGCGAGCCTATGCCCAGTCAGATACTGAGTTCAGCAGTTCGCTCAGGGCGGCTGGACTTGTTCAGGATTGCATCTCGCAGCGCCCTTACCACGCATTGCGGGGCAGTTATGGCGGCCGCAGCTTTTGTGTCACTGTGACCCTTATATGATCCTGGCCTTTATGTGATTGTCGCTTCTATAAATGTCGCTTCTATGAATATTGCATGCTGATTTTCGACTATTCCAGGCCTGGCCGGCGTGCCCATGCGCAAAGCCCGGCCAGCAGAGATGACGTACAGCTCGCGCCGGAGTTGCTGCGCGATGATGACCTGGTTTTGCCGGAGGTTTCGGAACTGGATGTTGTTCGGCACTACACGCGGCTGTCGCAGCTGAATTTCTCGATTGACACGCACTTCTATCCTCTTGGTTCGTGCACGATGAAATACAACCCGAGGGCTTGCAATGCGCTTGCAATGCTGCCGGGCTATCTGGCGCGACACCCGCTCGCGCCACCTGCCACGGGTCAGATGTTTCTTGGCTGTATGTTCGAACTTCAGGAAATTCTGCGAAATGTGACCGGAATGGACGCCGTGAGCCTGGCGCCCATGGCGGGCGCACAGGGCGAGTTCGCCGGTGTGGCAATGATTCGTGCGTATCACGATGCTCGCGGTGATTCCGGCCGTAGAGAGATTATCGTTCCGGACGCAGCTCACGGTACTAATCCGGCGACGGCGACCATGTGCGGTTACACCGTGCGCGAGGTGCCGACCGATAGCGACGGCAACGTTGACGTTGATTCACTGCGCGCCGTTGTTGGCCCGCAAACAGCAGGACTCATGCTCACCAACCCCTCTACGTTGGGCGTTTTTGAACGCACCATCGAGACCATTCGGGAAATTGTCCATGGAGCCGGCGGCTTGCTCTATTACGACGGTGCCAACCTGAATGCGATTCTCGGCAGAGTGCGCCCCGGCGACATGGGGTTCGATGTCATCCATATCAATCTGCACAAGACTTTTTCCACACCGCATGGCGGTGGTGGCCCAGGGGCCGGACCGGTCGGCGTGAACGAACGATTAAAGCCATTTCTTCCGATTCCGGTCGTTGAACGTGTCGACGATGCGTACGTGCTGGTCGACGAGAATGAAAGGCCGCAGACAATGGGGCGGCTGTCGGCGTTTATGGGAAATCCCGGCGTCCTGTTGCGCGCCTATATCTACGCGCGCATGCTCGGGCGCGACGGAATGCGCAGAGTCGCCGACTTTGCGACTCTGAATGCCAACTACTTGATGGCGAAACTGGTGAAGGCCGGTTTCGAGGTCGCATATCCACGAAGACATGCCAGTCACGAGTTCATTATTACGTTGCGCGGCCTAAAGAATGACACCGGGGTCACCGCGATGGATTTCGCCAAGCGATTGCTGGACAAGGGATTTCATGCGCCGACGACGTATTTTCCGCTTCTCGTGCCGGAGTGTCTGTTGATTGAGCCGACTGAGACCGAGTCCAAGCAGACGCTGGATGCGTTTGCAGCCGCGATGACTGAAATCCTCGAAGAGGCGCGCAGCGACCCGGAGCTTGTAAAGCGGGCACCGCACACAATGCCAGTTAGACGCCTTGACGACGTACGTGCGGCTCGAAAACTTGATTTGCGATGGAAGGCGAGTTAGCTAGCCCGCACAAGGGCAAGACCGGGCAGCGGCGCATCTGGAATGCGTTTCTATATTCTATTGACGGCATCAAGGATGCAGTTCGACATGAGGCCGGATTTCGTCAGGAGGTGCTGCTTGCGTTGGTGCTGATCCCGATCGCGCTGGTCTTGTCTGTCGGCGGTATAGGCAAGGCCCTGATGATCGGGAGCATTTTTCTCGTTCTTGTTACCGAATTGATGAACTCCGCTGTGGAAGCTGCAATCGACAGGATTTCCCCGGAGCGTCATGAACTCTCGAAACGGGCAAAGGACCTGGGCAGCGCCGCTGTATTCATCTCGTTGATGAATGTCGTTGTAGTTTGGGTGCTGGTTCTGTTTGGCTGAAACTCCGTTCGCGACCGCGTCAACGGAACAATCTGACATTTTTCCTGAAAGCGAATAGGTGCAATCTGTTGCCGCCCGAAGATGCCCAAATATCTTGCCATCAAGTTGAATTGCTTCGCTAATAGGTGCCTTGCGAGGCCGTCTTCGTGAAGTATGCGGGTTAGCACGGACCGGGTTAAACCAAAGGAATGGCGGAGAGAACTCTTGTCGTGGCTCGCGGGTACGGTGATATTTGCCAGATGCAGGTGAACATCCATGTGCAACTGGACCTGATAACTGCAGGCGTAAGTGGCCATACCAGCTTGCATCAGGCAGCGGCTTGATTTTCTTCTGGTTTGAATCTTCCCTACCGCTAATTTTCATGTGTTCGCAGGCGCGAATTTGAAGCGCAATATGGTGCCGGGCCCGAAGCCTGCTTGGAGGCGCTAGTCCCTTCTAAACATGAGGCATGACGCGGAGCGATGCAGTTTGCAGAGATAGGTTGCAACAGGATAAAAAATACGTTGTATCAAAAAAATCATACACTTTCGACCGATTTATCGTAAAATCTCTTGATAGCCGGACGTAAATTACTAGAAATTCAACGATTTAACGGATTTTTGGTGGATGTCACAGCGAGCCAGATGACAAAGGAAGGATTCTGGAGGATGTGCCGGATTCCGATTCCGGAATCCGGATTCCGGAATCGGAACCTGCCGTACGGTTGCTTGAGTCTTCAACAGGCAATGCCGATCGGAGGCTGAATGGAAACGCATATCGCATCTGGCTTCAGATACCAGCGCCTGTCGTTGCGGTGCATCGGCGCACTTCGGTTCTGGGTTCAGAGCCTTGCGGGGATTGGTGGCTGGCCGCGCGTGACTTTGTGTCAGGGTATTGCTGCGCAGGCCCACGTCAATCGGAGCAGTGTGGACGCGGTCTACGCGAAGCGGGTAGGGCGCGATGTTGTCGGGCGGTTCACGTGAGCTTGGTCAGCAGCCTTGAAATGAAATCAGCGACGCACACTGGAATGGTGCGGTCGCACAACGAGGACAGCATCGAGCTCGAAGCCGATATCGGGCTGGCTGTCCTTGCTGACGGAATGGGTGGGTACAACGCCGGGGAAGTGGCGGGCGGAATTGCCACGTCGTTGATTACAAGCGAGACCAAGGAAGCGCTGGCCCGGCTGGACATGCATTCTGTCAAGAAGGTGAGCAGGTTGCCGATGGCGTCAAGGCTACTGCATGATGCCGTCATTAAAGCGAATGCGTCGATATACGAGTCGGCCAATAGTCAGCCGCAATATGCGGGAATGGGCACGACGCTGGTGGTCGGATTGTTTGTGATAATAACGTTGCCGTAGCCCACATCGGGGATTCGAGGTGCTATCGGCTCCGCGACAACAAACTCGACCTGATCACGCGCGACCACTCATTGTTGCAGGAGCAAATTGACAGCGGGTTGCTTACCAAGGAAGTTGCGCGTCGTTCCTTGAACAAGAATCTTGTTACGCGAGCAATGGGTATCGAACCCGATGTAGTGCCGGAAATACATGTGCACGAGGTTCAGGCGGGTGATGTCTACCTGCTATGTTCGGATGGTTTGAATGACATGGTGGAAGATGAAGATATTGAACTCACGGTGAGTTCACTGGCAGCGAACCTTCCGCTAGCGGCATCGCAACTCGTACAAATGGCTAATGATGCGGGTGGGCGCGATAATATTTCGGTTGTACTTATAAAGATCAAGCAGGACTTTCCCGCCGACAGGGGCTGGGCTACAAAGTTCCGGTCTTGGTTCAAATAGAGTTACGAGGAAGCGGTTATGGCAAAGTTGATACTCAGTCTTGATGGTCAGGTCATCAAGGAGCATGACGTTAGCAAGGAACGCATGACCATCGGCCGCAAGCCGCACAACGATATTCAGATCGACAACCTCGCCGTCAGCGGTGAGCATGCGATGATCATGACGATTCTCAACGACTCTTTCCTTGAGGATCTGGGCAGTACTAACGGGACCATGGTCAATGGTCAGCCGGTCAAGAAGCATTTCCTGCAAAGCGAAGACGTCGTGGAAATCGGCAAGTACAAACTCAAGTACGTAAATGATCAGGCCGGCAACATGACGCAGCAGGAATTTGAAAAGACGATGATTCTCAGAGCGCCGGCCGAGGAGAACGCGCCGCCAAAAGCAGCCTCGGGAACGGACGATCACAGCGACGCGAAGATGAACAGTACGCAGACAGATTTGGGTACATCGACTGTTCCCGGCGCGTCGTCTGGTGCAGCAGCTCCCGACCAGCAAAAGGCCGGTGCCGCGCCTGCTCAGACGGCGACCAACCCGGGGGAACTGCGCCGCAGAAATCTCCCGAACCGAAGCAAGCCGCCGGAGCGCCTGCACAAACCGGAGCCGAAGGTGCAATCCAGATTCTTTCCGGACCGAATGCTGGCAGAGAGTTGCCGCTCAGCAAGGCGCTCACTACGGTGGGCAAACCGGGCGTTCAAGTCGCCGTTATCGCAAAACGTCCGCAGGGATTTTTCCTCACGCATGTCGAGGGCGCTGATTTCCCGTCGGTGAACGGAAAATCCCTGGACACGCAGGCACATCATTTACAAGACCATGACATCATCGATCTCGCCGGCGTGAAAATGGAGTTCTTCTTCAAGTCCTGACGCGATGTCAGCGCGCCGTGCGCTTTCCGGTCCGCCTGGGGCCGGTACGCACGGCAGTCGGTCAAATTACCGAGCGTCTGTGCCGCGACTGTGCAACCTCTAAATAGTGTCGGTATCTGCGTCTGGTGTCGTTGCCGTGTCGCCCAATGTATGTCTGGGCAAGTCGCCGTCCGGTGCGCGACATGCCGAGATTCAAATTCTGCGCGAAGGTACTCGCCGCAACTCTTGGTTTCACACAATGTTGAAACGCGAGCAGAAGAAGGCGGCGCCGCGTGTTGCACATCTATTGCCTGCGCCGGAGATTGTCGGCTTTGGCTCCGAAACTCCGACCCGGATGTCGGAACTTCAACAGATAGCGAAGTGCGACTGCGAGTAATTGCATCCGCAGTTGTCGCATGTTCTGTTCACGCAAGTCGCGGCTAATCATCGAATGATTGTGCCGGCGGGCACTGCGCCGGACCAGGCTGGGCTCATGTGCTGTTCGACCTTCCGCGAATTGCGGGAACCGGAGCCGGCTGCATTCCCCCGAAAACACTACATGGCGGTGACTCTGGCCGCGCTGAGCGAGTTTGAAGAGCGTTCTTCACGGGAGGTAATCGCGTACCGCTGGAAGAGTTGGCTCCGTTGTTGCTTATTCATCCTTCGGTGACAGTGCTGTTTTGCTTGCTGTCGTCGTTTCGCGCGTTGCTATTTGCCGGGCTTGCGTAAACGGGCTTTGACGCTCAGGGCAGGCGCCGCGGACCAACGCCAACCGGGCAGGTAGTGTTTCTCGGGTCAAACCGGATAGCAGGGTTGCCGCTGTGCTGAGCGCTTCAGGTACGGACTTCGGTAATATGAGAGCGGGGCGATGTCTTACCGGCCGTTTGGGCCAATTTGTGCTGCAAGAGCATGCCTTCGAAACGTTGGGACATTGCGAAGCGCAATCTGTGGCGGAAGACTATTGCGACCGGTGCCTTCGTTTAACTGATGCGCAGGGATTCACGACAACTTCTTATGGACTTGAATCGAGAGAGCCAACGAACCTGATGGATGAAATTCTGACACCACGGGCAAAAGTCATCCGTCGCCACTTCGAGGCGATCGCCGCATACTCGGCTGACTGTAGTGCAGCTGTGAGGGTTTGCGCTGGCACCGCGTTGTTCCCGCAATTCAAGAATCGTCAGATACGCAAAATCGGCCACGGTTGGAATCGGCCAGGCGCGTTGCGTGTCGGCCATCTGTGCATTGAGGCCAGCTAGACGTGCAGGTCAGAATTCTCGGCTGTAGTGGCGGCATTGGTGGCACGTTGCAAACCACCTCCATGCTGGTGGACAACGACATATTGATCGATGCCGGGACCGGGGTGACCGAATTAACATTGTCCGAACTCGAGCAGATCGACCATGTGTTCCTCACGCACGCGCATGTTGATCATATCGCTGCGCTACCGTTGATTGTCGATACCGTCGGACCGATCCGCAAGCAGCCTCTAACCGTTCACTGCTTGCCCGAAGTTCAACAGAATCTGAAGGACCACATATTCAATTGGAAAATATGGCCTGATTTCGGAGAAATTCCGTCGAAACAGAATCCATCCTTACGCTGGGAACCGGTTGAACTTGGCCAGACCGTCGATATGGGCGGACGCAAATTCACGACCTTGCCGGCGAACCATGTGGTGCCGGCCGTTGGCTACTGGCTCGACAGCGCTCAAGCAAGCTTTGTGTTCACAGGCGATACGACAACCAATGACGCGCTATGGAAAGTAGTTAACAAGATTCAGGCTCTGCAATCTTGCGGTTTGCGAACATCGGCGCCGAAAACATGCGCACCGAAGACCAGGAGCGCGTTCGCCAGATATCCAAGACATATCGCTGGCGCGACCCCTCGGGCAACGACTGCGACTTCCTGACGGACAACGAGCTAAATAATCTGACCATTCGTTCTGGAACCCTGACGTCGGAAGAGCGTCAGATTATCAATCGCCATATTGATGTGACGATTTCGATGCTCGAATCACTGCCGTGGCCGAGTCATCTGCGTAACGTCCCTGAGTACGCAGGCGGGCACCATGAACGGATCGATGGAAAAGGCTATCCCCGTGGTCTGAAGCGCGACCAGATGTCCGTACAGGTCCGGGTGATGGCCATAGCCGATATATTCGAAGCCTTGACTGCGAGAGATAGGCCTTACAAGAAAGGCAAGGCGCTCAGTGAGTCGTTGCGGATTCTGGGCAAGTTCAGGCTCAATGGCCATATCGACCCGGATCTTTTCGACATCTTTATCAAGCAGAAAGTCTACGCCAGGTACGCCGATCGATTTCTCGACCCGGATCAGAAAGACGATGTCGATGTAAGCGTCATACCAGGGTATTCATGCGAGTGACGCAAGTCGTCAATTGCTGACCGCTGTTCCGGATTGCTAAAATTGCTTCTGACAAACGCCGCGCAATCCGCCATCGATCTCTTAACTCTTTGGTTTCTAGTGTGTTTGTGGAACAAGTTTATGTGCACGTTGCAACTTCATGTTTATAAAGAATTGCAGCAATCGGCGTACAATTTCCCGACCGGGATTGGCGCGCCAATCGCCAGCTGGCACGGGCCTTGCCATCATAGACATCGAACACACACGCATTGGTGTGTTTTTGACCAATTCAACAAGGAGTGATTTATGAAAGCCGTCCAACAGGGTTTTACCATCATCCAACTGATGATCGTGGTTGCGATCATCGGGATTCTGGCAGCGGTCGCGTTGCCTGCTTATCAGGACTACACAGCCTCGTTAGAGCCTACTGTACGAACCCCGATAACAGGTGCCGATCAAAGCACCTCTCGCATGAAACAGGACATCAATGCGATGCGTAGGCAAAACAGGGGTGTCGATCAAAGCTCCTCTGAAGTTTCGGGAACCGGCAGTAAATCACCCAAGGCCCCTGTTACGTTGATGAAAGCAACCAGAGAGATTATGAATCCAGATGGTTCACTCAACCTGGATTCGCCCATATGGGAAGCAACACCTTCAGCGTTAGTTGACCCCACAATAGATTATTCAAAATTTATTGGTGCGTCCAGGATTGGACCGCTCATAAACAAAACGTTGGATGAATTGGTGGGCAGCAATCCAAATCCAGGGACGGTTGAAATGACAAACGCCGAAAACACCCTGAATGCATTTGCGAATGCTCTACTGCAATACCAAACCCACGAGTGGTACGGCGGCGGTCGAGTACCTAAATTTGTCCAGGAAATGTTAGAAAAACAAATTAATAATATTCGTCCCGGCGGCCTCTTTCTCAAAACAGATGCTGATGCACATGGCGCACTTGAAGCTCTCATAAATTCGTTAGCTCAGAAATTTCGTGAAGGCGCCGCCATGCTCCCTGAATATGGGGGTGACAGCAGCCTTTATAGCGAACAACAAATTGTAGCAACACGCAAGGACATGGGGCGCCTTAAAACGCTTATCCGTGATGGTCTAGCTTTACAAAAAGCATTTGGATTTAAGCCTGAGGTGCCATGGCCGGATGATGGGGTAGATCGTAGCATATCTGCAACAAGACGAGCGATCATGGCGACGCGTAAGAAAAATAAAGGGACGGAAACAGGTGCTGATCAAGGTGTCGATCAAGGCGAAGATATAGGGATGAAAATTATCAGGTCAGGACTAAACAAAAGTAACGAAAATAGAGCGAAAGCCGCTGCTCGTCAAAGACGCTCTAACGCTGGAACACCGGGCGATTATTATAATAATAAAGACGGCATTATGCCGTAGTATCAAAGCGACAGTAATAATATATATGATTAAAAAAACAAGGCAGTTAAATAATGGAAGATGAACACTTAATCAAATTCACAAGGCCAAAATTTGAATACTTGATGGAAAATTACGGTTTGAAGAAGACTGTTGATAAAGTCTTGTCCATCGCCAACGAGGAGTTGGAATTATCCGAACCTTTAACCCGAGAGAGCCTGGTCAATGGTACTAATCCCTACTTGGATAAACTTCCTAAGTATAAAGATATTGCACCAGAGCAACGAAATATTACGCCGGAAGAAATATTAACCTTATTCACCAACATAGAAGACTTCGGCAAATACGACAAGGAAAACACATTTTATCCTGGTCTTAAAGCATATGGTGTGGGTGCAGCACGAGAGACGCCTGAAACGGTGGGGTTCTTTGCAGGGGCTACGGCTGGCGCCAAGGCTGGTAGCAAGGCACCCGGCCCGTGGCCGGTCAAGGCTGTTGGCGCTATTATTGGTGCTGTTGGCGGCGGTTATACCGGGGGGAAAGCCGCAGGTAAATTAGAAGATGCCGTGCTGGGTGAAGCCGATCCCGTTATACCTTCTTTAGAAGATAACTACCGTGCTGGTGAAACAACCATGTTTGGGTTGTCTCTAGCAGTTGCTCCATGGAAAGGGGCGCTTGGCATACCTAAAGCAACAACAGGTGCAACTGAGTTTCTTAAAAACTTTAAAAACGTCTCAAACGGCAAGTTTACTGACGTGGCGGATGAGGCTTTTCTGCTTGCCGCGAAAAACGGCGGACTTAGTGAAAAGGCCGCAAGAAAATTATTTGAACGTGCTTCACGGGCCAGAACTATTGCATCTCAAAAAAACCCTATGTTTGGTGGTCGCTTAGGTCTTGGGAGCTTTAATTCTTCAGGTTATATGTTTGACCCACGAAAAGGCCCAGTTGCTACCAGAGCTATTGGCGGCATTGAAGCTGGTGTTGACAGATCAATGCGGTACGCCACAGCGCGCGCCAGGATGTCTGAAGTTATTCTTGCCGCGTCTGCCTGCCGAACCAGTATTACTGAAAGTGTCCAGTCGGCACTGGTGCTGCCAGCTGCGGGCGCGTGGGGCTGTGAAACCAGTACCCAGAACACCAATGCGTCGTCGCAGTATGTTACGACTATCATGACCAGCAGCGCCGGTGAAGTGCACGTGACCATTCAGAACATCAATGCCGTGGCCGACACCGAGTCGATTATTCTTCAGCCGTCGTCCACCGCGGCCGTTGGAAATGCACCGACCGCCGGTTCTGCCGTGGCTTCCTGGGCTTGTGGTCCTGATCCAGCAAACACGTCTGATATCTCAAACTTCCTGCCGGGTTCGTGCCGTAACAACATTACGGTCTACGCGAACGACTTCGCAGAAAGCGCGAGCTAATCGCAAGGTCTTACGCAATTGTGCACTGTCACGATCGCGCGCGAGTTAGCCAGAACAGCATTTTCGCGATTTGACGTCTCCCCCCGGCTTACGAATTGCTACACCAGTAACAAGAATCTGACTGGAAAACCCATGAGCGGAAAGTCCATTGGTGAGAGCGCCGTAGCCGAAAATACCATGACCGGGAACACGATAACCGGATTGGCTGCGGTGCTGGCGGGAAACGGACGCCTGGCTTCCACCATGCAGCTATTCCCGTTGACCCTGATCAGTTTTTACCTGATGTTCGCGCCGGTATGGGCGCCCCTGATATCGTCACGAGTCTACGGCGACGCGCGGTACCTACAGCTCGGACTGCTGGCCGTCATGGTCGCCTTTCTTGTGTTGCCAGGTATCAGGGAAGGGGTGCTCGCGGTCTGGAGCGATCTGGGCAGACGGGTGCAATCTTTGTGGGCTGTTTTTCTTGTCGGGGGTATTGCGAGCGCAGCGTTTTCGTACGCGCCGCATCTGGCCGCACTCGAACTCAGTCTGGTCATTCAGCTCGCGTTCCTTACGCTGCTGGTTTGTGCGTTGGTCAGGCAGCACGGCATCAATGCCGACAAAAGCCTGGCGGTGGCCATCTGTGCGGGCGCTGCCCTGATTTGCGTTCAATTCTGGATGATGCAAGCGATTTCAGTATTTGAAGGCAGGCGCTTTTCATGGGTGCATCCGTTTCTGGAATTTGCCAATGTGCGCTTCTTCAGCCAGTACCAGTCATACGTGTTCTTTCTGTTACCCGTACCAATGTTGTTGTTGGGCCTCTCGTGGAAATGGAAGGCTGTGCTGTACGTCGTCGCTGCCAATTTCTGGGCCCTTCAATGGATGGTCGGCACGCGTGCCGTGTGGATCGCGTTTGCCGCGGCAATGCTTGCCGTGTGTGTGATGATGCGCCAGGGACGGGTCGCGTTTGTGCGTACACATTTGCTTTTGGTGCTCGCCGGCGGCGTCGTGTTCGCGGCCTACCTGGGCGTCACGACCTCAGCGGCGGATATGACACCTATTCCTCAGAAGCTGTCAGTCGTAAATCGTGGCTCCGCAAGCATGAACAAGCGCGTGTTGCTGGCTCGTCAAGCGCTGGTCGCTATTGTGAAGAAGCCATTGACCGGAGTGGGTCCCGGGCAGTTCGGTTTGATGAATTACCCGCTGCGCGGGGCGCATCCGCACAATTCACCCCTCCAATTGATGTCCGAGTATGGAGTGATCGCAGGGGTGCCGGTATTGCCCTGGGATTGATGCTTGTTATCTTCGCGCTCAGATCGATGCGCTCGGCGCAGGAGGACCGCAAGCAAGACGCAATCACCGTGGCGCTTGCCGCAGCGGTGATAACGGGATTGGTGGAGTCGTTGTTCAGTGGCGGCGTCATTATGCCGCACGGTCAGATGATGCTCTGTATCGTTGCCGGTTGGCTGCTCGGACGCCGCCTGGCAACGGGCAACCCGGGCGCGGCAGCTAAGCGCGGCTCACAAATGCGACTTGCGCTGACGATGTCTGTCGTTGCCGCTGCGCTGATTACTACGATGGTCAGCCTCGAATACTGGTCTGTTGTCCGCGATATGCCGATTTCGGCGCAGCCATGGCATCCGCACTTCTGGCAATACGGAAGGTTCTCCAACTGGTAGCAGGCGCCGTATAGCACCGCTCACCTGCGGTAGATAGAAGCCTTGAGCGGCAGACCATTGTTCAGGTAGGAATGAAAATATTCCAGGTTGTTCAGATCCTCGCTGCCCGCCGGGTAGGGCGCGGCGCGCAGAGCTTCCATGCAACGCTGGTAGCGCATATGTAGCGTATAAAGAAACTCTCCGCCGCGAAATACCGGGAAGTGCACGGCTTGTCCAATCGTCGGTGACAACAGTTCGTCCCGGAAATAGTGCCCGGCGTGTGTGACATGGCAGGACGCACAAGCCAGATTGTGCTGACCAATGCGGCGATAATACAAAGCCCGCCCGGACTCATACTTTTTGCGGGCGCCGGCCCCTTCGACGCGAATATCCATCAGCATATTGTCCGAAAGTGTGCGCGCGTAAGCGGTCAGAACGCCCATGGTTGACCGGTCACTGTAATCAAACTCTGTTTCGCCGTTGCTTCGCAAACATTGGTTGAGCGCCATCTCGAACGTCACAACGCGATCTGTTTGCGCATCGTAATAGGGGTATCGGCCGGCGACGTTGCGCCCGCCATTTTCAAAACAGCTCGCGAACGACTGTCCGTTTGCGAACGGTTTTTCCCATATCAGTTGGCCGCGATCAATGCCACCCTGAAACGGTGGAAAATCCATGATGCTCTCGTACTGCATCTTCGCGTCATCGCTCATCATCATCGAGCCATGAACGTACTCTTGCAACGGCACGCCGACGAATCGCTCGCTGAAGAAAGTGAGCATGGCCGCGCGATCTTCTTCCGGAGATGCGAGTGCCGAGCCGGTGCGCGCTGCAATTGCGAGCACAGCGGCCGCGAGCACAGCGACTGTGCGTAAAGAGACGGCAGGTCTGGACCATGATCGCAGCATCACGTGTGCTTCACTTGATTTTCGCTTCGGTGCCGCCAGTCTCGCCGAAATTGTCTTCCCAGGCGATTTCGATGTCGTCGCCGGCACTAGCCCCGCGCACACGAAAATGCAAGAAGGGATTGCGTGAAACGGAGCGGCTCCACTCGACCTCGAGAACTTTCTCTCCGTTGTGCAAGGCCTGTAGTGTCTTTATGAAGTGCTTCGGCACAATTTCGCCGGTCACTGAGTTCGTCCTGTAACCGGTTTCCATCGGGTGGAATATCAGCATTTTTATGTCCGCAACGTCCCCCTTGCGGACGATCCGAATGCGCATCGGGTCTGCCATCAGCGTTGGCCCATCTTCTGATTTCTCATTTAGCGCTTACTCGCCGCAACCACCAATGGTCACCGTGACATTGCGTGACGCGACGTAATATTTCCCGCCTGCCAGCACAACAACGTGAACCGGTGCCGATTCGCCCATTTTGATGCGTGTTGCAAAGAACGGGTCCACGCCCTTGTGAAACGTAAAACTCGCCACCAGCGGTTGCGGGTTTTTCTCTGCGAACACAAATACTCGCTCGGTATCGGCAATCTCGCTGCTGACCTGGATCGGAACGATTGAGCCATTTTCTGCAATTTCGGGTATTTTCAGCATGATCAGATCCGACTCTATAAGACCGGCTGCACCAACGCTCTTCAGTGAATCTGCATATACGACTTCGTCAAAAGCCCTTTCGTTCCACGGCGCTGCAATCAGCCGCAGTGGAAACAACATCGCGCCTGCAATCGCGGTGATCGTTCGGAGAAAATTTCTGCGCGTACGTTCCATTTATAGTTTGCTAATCGAGCTCCGTTAAAGCGAAAGGACGTATTCCAGGATCAGATCGATTTCTTCCTCGGTCAGAATCATGTGGCGTCCGAACGGCGGCATTATTGTATTGGGATTGCGGGTCGCCGCATCCCAAATCTGCCGACGCAAAGCCGCGTGATCCTTGAAGCGTTCGCGCATGCCGATTAACGGCGGCGCAATGTTAGCTCTGGTAATAGCTTTCGGGTCGGTCGGAGCGGAATGGCATGCGAGACAATTGCCCTTCTCAAAATCGTGTGCAAGCTTGCGCCCTGACTCTATGCGCGCATCTTCGCTCGCCGGCGCGTTTGAGATTGCCAACACAAGCACGCAGCACAACGATATTTGGACAACAGAATGAAGGACAGATTCGCGACGCACTCTTCTCGAGGACATAGACACTTGAGGACTGATTCACTTTCCGGCGCCGTCAGTGGCTGACCATTGCCCCGATTTACCGCCCCGTTTTTCAAGAAGCCGAATGTTTTCGATATGCATTCCCCGATCAACAGCCTTGCACATGTCGTATACAGTCAATAGCGCAACGCTGGTAGCGGTCAATGCTTCCATTTCGACACCGGTCCGGCCAATAGTTTCAGCCGTTACCGTGCAATCAATAGACGAAGATTCACGGCGGGTTTCGAATTCGACCGCTATCCTGGTCAACGGGACCGGATGACACAGCGGCACGAGTTCCGAGGTGCGTTTGGATCCCATAATGGCGGCGACACGAGCGACCCCCAATACGTCCCCTTTTTTTGCGCTGCCTTCGAGTATCCTTTCAAGCGTAGAGGGTTGCATCCGGATTGTGCCGCTAGCGACCGCCACCCGATGGGTCTCGGCTTTCGCCCCTACATCGACCATGTGGGCCTGGCCTTGCGTGTCGAAATGAGTGAGTTTGTTCAAGGCGTTCCTCAAGAAAACTTGTCTACCGGCGGTCAAACTTTACTGCCGGTCGTCTATCATATCACTGTGAAACTTCTCATCTTTTTAGTGATGATCACCCTGGTTGGCTCGCTGGGCGCGCAGCAGTTGCCCAATCTGGGAGACTCATCCGAAAGTGTACTGTCTCCATTGCAGGAGCGTCGATTTGGCGTAGCGATCATGCGCCAGATCCGCGCAAGTCCGGAATTTATGGACGATCCTGAAGTGACCGATTACCTGAACAGGGTCGGCTTTACACTGGTATCCAACAGCCCCGATCCTGGCGGGCACTTTGAATTCTTTGCCATCAAGAATCCGGCGATCAACGCGTTTGCGCTTCCGGGTGGATATATCGGCGTCCATAGCGGATTGATTCTTTCTGCACAAAGTGAGTCCGAGCTTATCGGTGTCATGGGACATGAGACGGCCCACGTTACACAACGCCACATAGCACGCATGCTCGCAGGTCAGAAGAAGAGCGGGCTCGCATCGCTGGCCGCAATCGCTGTTGCTATCCTGGCGGCGAGCAGTAGCCCGGAATTGTCACAGGCAGCAATTCTTGCTGCGCAGGCGGTGCCGTTACAGTCACAGTTGAACTATAGCCGTGGCCACGAACGAGAAGCGGACCGCGTCGGCCTGCAGATCGTGCAGAAATCAAATTATGATATCCATGCGATTCCAATGTTCTTCGAGCGATTGCAGCGCGCGTCGCGCCTGTATGAGGGCGGAGCGCCTTCGTACCTGCGGACTCACCCGATGACATTTGAACGTATCGCCGATATTCAAAGTCGTATTCGCGATGTTCCGTTTCGCCAGGTGCCGGACAGCCTCGAATTCCAGCTGGTGAGAGCGCGCCTGATCGCGCTTGATGGGCGGCCACCTGACGCTGTTGCGATTTTCACGGCGCGAATCAAGGAGAAAAAGCACGCGAACGAGTTGGCATCCCGCTATGGCCTGGTCGTGGCGATGCTGCGCGTTGAAGAACCGCAACCGGGTGACCTGGAAACGGCAGGTGTTCATGTCAACGCAATGCTCAGTGAAGCTGATGATGATCCCATGGTTTTGGCAATCGCCGCCGACCTTGAAGTTCGTGCCGGGCGCATTCAATCAGGGCTGGGCGCGTATCGGCGCGCATTGGTATCTTTTCCCACCCGCAAATCGCTTATGTACGGCTATGCCACCACATTGCTGAATAGCGGTCAGAATCAGGAGGCAGTCGATTTCCTCGAGCGGTCTATAATGCGAACGGCGCTGGATCATCGATTGTACGAGTTGCAGGCGCGCGGCCATGCGTCATTGGGTGAGATGTTGGCGCAACATCGTGCGTTGGCTGAGGCGTCTCTGGTTCGTGGAAATCTTGCGGCTGCGATCGAACAATTGCGACTTGCAAAACTGAGCGAGGGCGGGGATTTCTACGACCGGTCCAGTGTTGACGCGCGCCTTCGCGAGTTGATGAGGCTGGACGCCGAGTTGCGCCAGAATGAACAATGACTGACGCAGATTCTGGCGCCCATGCCTTTGGCATTCATTGCTCGCCAGAGTACGTTGTTTTTTCTATCATGTTGGGGTTCATTTTTCGCCGCTGAATGTCTTCAGCGAATCTTATGGAAAAAATCGGCAAATACGAGATCGTAGGCGAACTTGGCAAAGGCGCTACCAGCGTTGTTTATCTGGCGCGCGACCCGTTCGCAGATCGCCAGAGGTTGCTATCAAGCTCGTTCGCGCCGAAGCATTTGCGCACCACGACCTTGGTAAACGATTTCACAAACTTTTTGTGACCGAGGCGTCACTTGCGGGCAAGTTATCGCATCCTCATATCGCCGCGATTTATGATGCGGCGACCGATACGGCGGGCGGCTACCTGGTAATGGAGTACGTCGATGGCGGCACACTCGAACAGTTTACCGACCCGGAGACGCTGGCTCCGATCAAAACGGTCATGGAGATCGCGTTCAAATGTTGCAAGGCCCTTGATTATGCGCACCAGCATGGGGTCATTCATCGGGATATTAAACCCGCCAACATTCTATTGACGGGCGAGTCGGATATCAAAATTTCCGACTTTGGAGCTGCCTTGAAGATGACCTCTCAAAGTACGCAGTTGACCGGTATTGGTTCGCCCGCGTATATGTCTCCGGAGCAATTGCGCGAGGAAACGCTAACGCACCAGACCGACATGTTTTCGCTCGCTGTTGTCATCTACCAGTTGCTGACCGGGCACCAACCCTTCACGGGCGCGACCAGTGCCGGCATGGTCTACCAGATCATGAACGTCGATGCAGAGCCTCCCAGTAGCCATCGCCCGGAAATTCCGAAGCGAATAGACGAGATTGTTCTGACTGCGCTTCGCAAGGATCCTTCGCAGCGCTATGCGACCTGGGACGATTTTGCACAGGCATTTTCCGGAGTGTTTGACAATCTCGAAATTAAGGACGATGTAGTCACCGACGCCGAGAAGTGCAGCACGCTTCGCAGTCTCAATTTTTTCCGGAGATTCAGCGATGTCGACTTGTGGCAGGTCCTGCGCATCGTCAAGTGGGTGACCTATACGCCCGGTCAGGCGATCATCAGCGAAGGTGAAACGGGAACGTCATTTTTCATCGTGACCAGTGGTGAGGTTAACGTAAGCAAGCGGGAGAAGCTTCTGACCGCGCTGATAACTGGCGAGTGCTTTGGGGAAATGTCATACATCGGCAGCCGCCACTTGCCGCGCACTGCAAGCGTGACCGCTGCCAGTGACGTGACCGCCATCGAAGTCGGCGCTGATGCACTTTCGCAGGCAACGGAATCATGTGCGCATTCGTTCGAGTCGGCATTTCTGGATCTCCTGGTTACCAGACTCGAAGAGGCCAATATCCGTCTGTCGAGCTTGTTGCTCGACAAGGGCGTGACCAACGCCTGATGGGACGGCATAGCAGCGAACCCGATGACGCCGTTTGTTGCCCGATTCACAATCAACAGCACAGCAGGTATTTGAACGATGCAATACGATAAGGAACTCGATGCCCGCGGACTCAACTGCCCGCTTCCGATACTACGCACCAAGAAGACACTCAATGACATGGCGTCCGGGCAAGTGCTGATGATTCTTGCCACAGACCCCGGGTCGGTTCGAGACTTTCAGGCATTTTCCCGACAGACGGGAAACGAGTTGTTGTCCCATACAGCGGACGACGGCGATTTTCAGTTCCTGCTTCGCAAGAAATAGTCACATGAAAGTTTCCCGGCGTGGTCTGGACAATTGCATTGTCGAAGTCGACCGGGCGCTGCGGACGCTATTTGGCGTCTCAACGGCCACGGCTGACGTTCCCGGCCAGGAACTCGACGAATCCGACATGTCAGATCAGCATAGGCGCCATGCGGCAGCGTTAATGCGAGTTAACCATAGCGGTGAAGTTTGCGCGCAGGCACTTTATTCCGGACAGGCTGCCACGGCGCGCAATGATGACGTCCAGGCAGTGCTGAAGGAAGCAGCAGCAGAAGAATCCGAGCACCTTGCGTGGACGGTTTCGCGGGTCGAAGCACTGGGTGGTCGATCAAGCGTATTGAATCCGCTGTTCTATGCAGGCAGTTTTGCTATTGGCGCGTTTTCCGGCGTACTCGGTGACCGCTGGAATCTGGGATTCCTCGCCGAGACCGAACGGCAGGTAGAAGCACATCTCGATGGTCATCTGGAAAGCCTTCCCGAAGAAGACCGAAAAAGCCGGGCGGTCGTCGCGCGAATGAAGGAAGACGAGGCGCGCCATGCAGTTACCGCAACCGAGCATGGTGGCGGGGAGCTTCCCGATCCGGTCAAAAAGATCATGAAGCTGGCAGCGCGTGCGATGACGTCTACGACATACCGTTTCTAGTCATCGTTCGCAGCACTGTAATTCTGCGCTGTTTTCCAGCCTTGTTACCTGCGTAGCCTTCAGTGCTTCGCCGCGCTGACTGGCGCGCCATTTTGAAGGTTTGGCCAACTGCTAGTTTTCAATGATTTCGAAATCGTGGGTCATCTGCGCCGATTTTGCCAGCATGATCGAGGCGGAGCAGTATTTGTCTGCCGACAGTTCGACCGCTCTTTTCACATGCGCGGGGTTAACTGCCTGGCCTTTGACGACAAAATGCATATGTATACGCGTGAAGATTCTGGGATCGGTTGGGGCGCGCTCGGCGTCAATTTCAACGTAGCAGTCCTGTATTTTCTGGCGCGCCTTTCGCAAGATCCTCACCACGTCATAGGCACTGCAAGCTCCCGTGCCCAATAATAGAACCTCCATCGGTCTTGGCCCCAGATTGCGCCCGCCGCCATCCTTTGCGCCATCCATGACAAGTGCATGGCCACTTTCGCTTTCGCCTACAAAAGCCGCATTCTCGATCCACTTCACCCTGGCCTTCATGCGTACTGCTCCCTGATTTGCGTTCTGAACTGGTAGCGCGGCATCCCCTGCCGGCGCGAGGCGCAGATGGTACCAGCCGATGCCGAAATGGGTGCAGATGGCTGGTAACCGGCACAGAATTCGGGGGCGATGAAGCGAATTTCCGGTTCTGTGACGAAGCGCGTTGCTTCCGGGATTGCGTATTTGCAGATGCAAGTTGACCAACCGAGCGTCCGCAACTTCACGTTCACTGGTCATTGACGGGAAAGTTTGGCTCCCGCCGAGACAGGAGTTTGTTGCATATTTACAATGACTTGCAGCCCAAACGCTATAATCTTGGGAGCGTTTTGCGTTATACTGCTCGATTTTTCGGTGAGCAGATATTGCATGGACAAGTGGCAGATCAAATGGAAGAACACAGTAATTCAGAAGATCAGGGTGATTCAGCTAGCAATTCGGTCGACACGAAAAAGCGCCGTATATTGATTGGCGTGACCGGTGCGGTCGGTGCGGTCGCCGGTATAGGTGCGGTTACACCATTTGTAATGAGTATGTTTCCCAGCGAGCGTGCTCGGGCGGCTGGTGCGCCGTTGGAAGTCGACGTGGGCAACATCGAGCCAGGCATGATGATCACAGAGGAGTGGCGCGGTAAACCAGTCTGGATTTTGCACCGTACCGCCGAAATGATTGAAGCCGTGCGCAAATCGGATGACAAAGTTGCCGACCCGGATTCTCGCTTGCCGATGCAGCCGGATTACGCACAGAACGAGTTGCGATCGATCAAGCCTGATTATCTGGTGTTGGTGGGCATTTGTACTCACCTCGGGTGCTCGCCGTCGCAGAAGCTCGAGGCGGGTGAGGCAAGCGGCCTGGGTGCCGAATGGCTTGGCGGTTTTTTCTGCCCGTGTCACGGGTCCAGATTTGATCTGGCCGGGCGCGTATACAAGGGTGCGCTGGCGCCAGCCAATCTGGACGTTCCCCCCCATACTTTCTTGACCGATACGCGCGTGTTGATCGGCGAAGACAGGAAGGGGGCCTGAGGCTATGAATATGTTGAATGCGCTCCTTGGCTGGGTCGACAAACGCTTTCCGCTGACCGCGACGTGGAAGGAGCACCTGTCGGAATATTACGCGCCGAAGAATTTCAACTTCTGGTACTTTTTCGGGTCGCTTGCCTTGCTCGTGCTGGTGATCCAGATCGTGAGCGGCATTTTCCTCACGATGCACTACAAGCCCGATGCCGATCAGGCGTTTGCTTCGGTCGAGTACATTATGCGAGACGTACCCTGGGGCTGGGCAATTCGCTACATTCATTCCACGGGTGCATCGATGTTCTTCGTGGTGGTGTACTTGCATATGTTCCGTGGATTGATTTACGGGTCGTATCGCAAGCCTCGTGAGCTGCTCTGGATCGTCGGCATGTTGATCTATCTGTGCCTGATGGCCGAAGCCTTCTTTGGATATTTGCTCCCCTGGGGACAAATGTCCTACTGGGGTGCGCAGGTTATTGTCAATCTGTTCGGAGCGGTGCCTTTCATTGGACCGGATCTGGCATTGTGGATACGTGGCGACTACGTTGTGTCCGATGCCACGTTAAACCGGTTCTTCGCATTCCACGTCATTGCGGTCCCGCTGGTGTTGCTCGGGCTGGTTGCTGCGCATCTCGTGGCGCTGCACGAGGTCGGTTCGAATAATCCGGACGGCGTCGAAATCAAGAAGAAGAAAAACCCGGCAACCGGCGTCCCGCTCGACGGCATACCATTGCACCCCTATTACACGGTCAAGGATATTTTCGGGGTGGTTATTTTCCTGATGGTATTTACCGTGATCGTGTTCTTTGTTCCAGAGATGGGCGGTTATTTTCTAGAGTACAACAACTTTGTGCCGGCAGATTCGCTTGCGACACCAGCCCACATTGCACCAGTCTGGTATTTCACACCGTTTTACTCAATTCTGCGCGCGGTACCGCCGATGTTCGGATCACAGTTTCCGGGCGTGCTCGCAATGGGCGCGGCGGTTGTCATCATGTTTCTTCTGCCCTGGATTGATCGCGGCACGGTGAAATCGATTCGCTACAGAGGGACGATTTACAAGTCGGCATTGGCAATTTTCGTCGTCGTGTTTCTTCTCCTCGGTTATCTCGGCACGGTACCTACAAACGTTTGGGGGCAATTCGGGTCTTGGCTGGGGGGTGCAGATCGGGCCACGGTCGTCGCCCGTATAGGCACCATCATCTACTTCCTGTTCTTTGTTCTCATGCCCTGGTACACGCGAATTGACAAGACCAAACCTGAGCCGGAAAGGGTGACGCCATGAGACTGGCTCTCGTCATGTGCTTGCTCATGCCAATGATCGCCGCTGCCGCTGGAGGCAACGTCAAACTCGATCGTGCCGATATTGATCCGCGCGACGCTGTCTCGATACAGCACGGCGCCAAGGTCTTCGTCAATTACTGCCTGGGCTGTCATTCGGCATCGTACATGCGATACAACAGGCTTCTTGACCTCGGCTTGAGCGAGCAGCAGATCAGCGACAACCTGATGTTTGCGAATGAAAAGATCGGCGACACGATGCAAATTGCGATGCGTGTTGAAGATGGCAAGTCCTGGTTCGGTGTGGCGCCTCCCGATTTGTCGGTCATTGCTCGATCGCGCGGCGCCGACTGGCTCTATACCTACTTCAGAAGCTTTTATCGCGATGACGAGCGCGCAATGGGATGGAACAATGTCGCGTTCCCGAATGCTGCCATGCCGCACGTGTTGTGGAAGCTCCAGGGCATTCAGCGTTTGCAGGCGGATCACTCAGAAGGTGATTCAGCGGGACACGGCACCCTCGTTCTCGAATCGCCTGGAACCATGAGCGTGGAAGACTATGACAGCCTGGTGCGCGACCTGGTGAACTACCTCGTGTACATGGGTGAACCGGCAGGTGTAAAACGCGTCCAGATCGGAATTATTGTGTTGCTCTTTCTCGGCGTAATGGCTATTCCGGCCTGGCTGTTGAAGCGCGAATTCTGGAAAGACGTTCACTAGGCTCTGGCCGGACCAGGGCGTTCGATAGCGAGACCCCGGTTCTTCGATCAATACGTCGCACCGATCACGTGTCGACAAGTCTTATAGAAAACTAACGGACAAGTTCTAATGATGACATTGTATTCAGGTACCACATGCCCTTTCAGTCAGCGCTGCAGGATCGTGTTGTACGAGAAGGGGATGGACTTTCAGATTATCGGCGTGGATCTGTATAACAAGCCCGATGATCTCGCGGTGATGAACCCTTACAATCGCACCCCGGTTCTTGTTGAGCGTGAACTGATTCTTTATGAGTCAAACATCATCAACGAATATATCGACGACCGTTTTCCTCATCCGCAGCTCATGCCTGCCGATCCGGTAATGCGAGCGCGTGCAAGGTTGTTTCTGTTTCGATTTGAGAATGAGTTGTTTTCCAACATTGATGCGATAGAAAGTGGCACCCAGAAGCAAGCGGACAAGGCACGCATCGCCATTCGTGATAATCTCACTCAGATGGTGCCGGTCTTTGTGAAGCAGAAGTACATGATCGGCGATGAGTTTTCGATGCTCGATGTCGCCATTGCACCGCTGCTGTGGCGGCTCGACTACTATGGAATTCAGATTCCGAAGCAGTTGGCTCCGTTAATGAAGTATGCTGAGCGATTGTTCAGCAGACCAGCGTATATAGAGGCGCTGACCCCGTCCGAGAAAGTGATGCGTAAGTGAAAGAAATACCGACCACCCCCTACCTGATCCGTGCCATATATGAATGGTGCTGTGACAGTGGGCAGACGCCTTACATGACCGTCAGGGTTGATGCACGGACGCGTGTGCCCATGGACTACGTCAAGAACGGCGAAATCGTTCTGAATACCAGTCCGGATGCGACCCGGAATCTGAAGATCGATAACGATGTTATTCGATTTTCCACTCGTTTCAACGGTGTGTCGCGCGAGATTTCGATTCCGGTCCGAGCGGTCAAAGGCGTCTTTGCCAAGGAGTCCGGCCAGGGACTTGCTTTCCAGGTGGCGCCTCAGCCCAATGCCGAGGACACCGCCGACATCCCGGCAGTAGCAGACCCGGCAGTAACGCGACCGTCGCCGTCAGGTGGGCGGGCGAAACTGCAAGTCGTCAAGTAAAATACCGTCGGATCGCGTGCGCCACCCAAAATGCGGACCAGGCCGGCATAGCTCAGTTGGTAGAGCAGTTGATTTGTAATCATCAGGTCGCGGGTTCGACTCCTGCTGTCGGCACCATGCCTAATCGAATCCACATTGCCATGTTTACTCGATTTGCAGATTTTTGGCGAAGCCCATTCACGCTTGCCATCCTGGTATCAGCATGTTTTCTCGCACTTCCGTTGCTGTCTGCGGCTCAGGACGAAGGGCTTACTTTTGACCAGGCGCAAACACGCACGGCATTTGCGCGTGAGCAAATGGAAGCGGCGCGGCGCGAGCTCAAGGAGCTAGAGGCTCTTGAAGAAACGGCGCTTCGCGAACTCGAACAGGCACAGGCAAATGCCGATCGGGTAACGCAACAGCGCAAGAGTGCTGAAGAAAAGCATCAGCAAGCGAAAGACCAATGGTCGCGGGAGTCCGAGCGCTTGAAGCGGATTCATCAGCGCAGCATCCTGAACAACCCCAACCGCTGACGGTATCTTTCAGACAGGTCCGAATCAATGAAGATTCACGAGTATCAGGCGAAGCAACTCTTGCGCGGATTTGGCGTAACGACACTTCGCTCAGTTGCATGTTTTTCCGTTGATGAGGCTGTAAAGGCGGCGGGTGATCTTGGTGGTTCCGTTTGGGTCGTGAAGGCGCAAATTCATGCCGGCGGTCGTGGCAAGGGTGGTGGCGTAAAGATTGCCCGATCGATCGATGAGGTTCGTGACTTGTCGTCGAACATTCTCGGGATGCAACTCAAGACGCATCAGACGGGCGCCGAAGGTCAGAAGGTCAGGCGCCTGCTGATTGAAGAAGGCGCCGATATCAGCAAGGAACTATATGTTGGTATCGTCGTTGATCGCGGCTCGCAGCGCGTCTGCGTGATGGTGTCGCCAGACGGCGGTATGGACATCGAGGAAGTTGCGGCAAAAACGCCAGAGCGCATTCATAAAGTCTACGTTGATCCGGATGCCGGATTGACCATTCAAGAGGCCGATGGCCTGTCCCGCAAAATGGGCATCGCCAACGCGTCTCTGGCACAAAGCGCATCGATGCTGCAGTCGCTCTACAAGGCATTTTGGGCGCTGGACGCATCGCTTGTCGAAATTAATCCGATGATTGTGACTGGTGATGGGGACGTTATCGCGCTGGACGCGAAAATGAGCTTTGACGAAAATGCATTGTTTCGTCATTCGGAACTTGTCGCGTTGCGCGATCTCGAGGAGGAGGACCCCGCCGAAGTCGAAGCGTCAAAACACGACCTGTCCTACATATCTCTTGATGGCGACATCGGGTGCCTGGTTAATGGCGCAGGGCTGGCGATGGCGACTATGGACGCGATCAAGTTGTTTGGCGGTGAGCCCGCCAACTTTCTCGACGTCGGTGGCGGCGCAACGACGGAGAAAGTTACCGAAGCATTCAAACTCATGCTGCGTAATCCGAACCTCAAGGCGATTCTGGTGAACATTTTCGGAGGCATCATGCGCTGCGACATCATTGCGACCGGCGTGGTTGAAGCGGCCCGGCAAGTCAAGCTTGCTGTGCCGCTGGTGGTGCGCATGAAGGGTACGAACGAGGATATCGGCCGCAAGCTATTGGCTGAATCTGGATTGCCGATTATTTCTGCTGACAATATGGGTGAGGCTGCGCAAAAAATTGTGGCCGCTACCCGGAGTGCGGACTAATGGCAATCCTGATCGACAAACACACCAAGGTTATTACCCAGGGAATCACCGGCAAGACCGGGCGCTTCCATACGCGAGCCTGTCGCGAATATGCGAATGGCGCCGAGTGTTTTGTTGCCGGCGTGCATCCGAACAAGGCAGGCCAGGATTTCGAAGGCATACCGATCTTTGCATCGGTTCGCGACGCGAAAGAAGCGACGGGCGCGACCGTATCGGTGATCTATGTGCCGCCTTCGGGTGCTGCGGGTGCAATCCAGGAAGCAGTCGACGCGGATCTCGATCTGGTGATCTGCATCACCGAGGGCATCCCGGTGCGTGACATGGTCAAGGTGCGCTACAGGATGCAAAAGGAGAGTCGCAAGACAATCCTGCTTGGACCGAACTGCCCCGGGGTCATAACGCCGGACGAACTCAAGATCGGAATCATGCCCGGACATATTCATCGCTCCGGTTCTATCGGCGTTGTATCGCGTTCCGGAACGTTGACTTACGAAGCAGTCGCACAATTGACCGAGCTTGGTCTAGGCCAGAGCACAGCAGTCGGTATCGGCGGCGATCCGGTGAACGGCCTCAAACACATCGATGTCCTGCAGAAATTCAATGACGATCCTGCGACTGAAGCGGTCGTGATGATCGGAGAAATCGGTGGCACCGACGAGGAAACCGCCGCGCTCTGGGCCAAAGACAATATGAACAAGCCGGTCGTTGGATTTATTGCCGGTGTGACCGCGCCAGCGGGCAAGCGAATGGGTCATGCCGGCGCAATCATATCTGGTGGAAAAGGCACGGCAGACGAGAAGCTCGCAGTGATGCAGGAATGTGGCATCAGCGTTACGCGCAATCCGGCGGATATGGGGAAGTTGCTAAAGTCGGTGTTGAAGTGAACGCGGGCGGGCACAAAATCGGAGTCGCCGCCTGAAACTGCCACCCAAAATAGCCAGCAGAAATGGTAGCTGCGCAGCTAGTGACTGCGGTTAGCGCCGTCAACTGGCGAAATCAGAAATAAACGCCTAGTGCATACACCTCTTACAGTCGATCCGCAAAACCCGCAATTCTGGGTTGCGGTATTGCAGATCATCATTATAGATATCCTGTTGTCGGGTGATAACGCCGTCGTCATTGCACTGGCGTGCCGCAACCTTTCCGGCCGGCAACGCAGGCTGGGCATAATCTGGGGCGTTGGCGGCGCCATTGGTCTCAGGGTAATTCTTACCTTCTTCGCGGTCACTTTGTTGACGGTGAGCTACGTCAAACTGGTCGGAGGCGCGCTATTGTTGTGGATCGGAATCAGGCTCGTGCTTCCACAACACGCCGACTCGGGGCAGGAAATCAAGGCTGCAGGCAGTTTGATGTCAGCGATCCGGACAATTATCGTCGCAGATTTGGTCATGAGCCTTGACAACGTCATCGCGGTTGCTGCCGCGGCGAGGGACAGCGTATTCCTGCTTGTGTTCGGCCTGGCTCTTTCGATCCCGCTGATGGTATGGGCAAGTCAACTCATCCTCCGGTTGATGGACAGGTATCCGATGATTATTCTCGGCGGCGGGGCGTTGCTCGGCTGGATCGCATTATCGATGGCGATTACCGATCCAGTTTTGATGCCGGTTCTCGACCCATACGAGCGATGGCTATCCTGGGTCGCGCCGATAAGCGGGGCGTTGCTCGTCCTCATCACCGGCAAATGGGCGGCGGCGCGTCGTCCGGCACCAAGTGAGGAAATTATCGATCTGATCGCGCAAGACCAGAAAGGCGAGAAGGGGGATAAGCGTGTTTAGGATACTGTTGCCAGTCGACGGCTCCGAGAACGCATTGCGGGCCGTACGTCACATCATTGAGAAAGAAGACTGGTATGACGGACCAATCGAACTGCATTTGTTGAATGTCCAGATGCCAATTGCCTCGGGATTGGTGAAGACTTTCATATCGAAAAGCCAACTCGACGACTATTATCGCGATGAAGGACTTGCTTCGCTGGCGGATGGCGGATGCGCGTGCCGAACTCGACGCCGGGCAGGTGTCGCACCACGACCATGTTGGCGTGGGCGAGCTTGCGGCAACGATTCTGGGTTATGCGCGCGACAAGAAATGCGATCTCATCGTCATGGGCACGCGTGGACACGGCACGTTCGGGGAGGTGTTGCTCGGGTCAGTGGCGTCGCGTGTCTTGCATGAGGCGAGCATTCCGGTACTCCTCGTCAAGTAAGATGCTCTTGGTCAAGTAAGATGCTCCTGGTTAAGTAGGATGCTCTTGGTCAAGTAACGTCCACACTTTCGATCAGGTTTTTCAGGCAGCGAGGACACAGGCAGGTAGCGCCCTTCCGACCGCTCACTACGCTTGGAAACCCGGTCGCACACCAGCAGGCATCTTGGTCATTGATGCCGCAATGAAAGGCCGCCCCGCATTGCTCGCAGCGTGAGGTTTCATCGCCCAATTGCGGTTTGCCTGTCGAACTTGTCCGAGTGGGATGCAAAGTATTTCCTTTGACATAATTGCTGCAACAGTGAATCACTAGCCGGAAGTATGGTCAACCTGAAGCAGGGGCAACGCATGCGAGCCATGCAACTGGGTGCGACAGGAAGCAACCTGAATCAGGTTGAGATTCCTGTTCCCGAGCCCGGGCCGCATCAGGTGCTGATAAAGGTTAACGCATGCGGCGTATGCCGGACTGATCTGCACGTGGTTGATCGCGAGCTTGCCGGCGGCAAGTCTCCGATAATTCCCGGACACGAGATCGTCGGTGTCGTCGCGCACACAGGGCGCGATGTAGACGCGCTGTCGGTTGGACAACGCGTTGGCGTTCCATGGCTTGCTCACACATGCGGCCGTTGCGAGTATTGCTGCAGTGAACGGGAGAACCTGTGCGCCGAGGCACGTTTCACCGGCTTTCACATTGACGGTGGCTATGCCGAATACGTTGTTGCCGACGCAAGATTCTGCTTTCCGTTGCCCGAAGCGTTTGACGACGTTCATGCCGCACCATTGTTATGCGCGGGCCTGATTGGATACCGCGCGTTGAAGAAGGCGGGTAACGCCAAACGGCTCGGAATCTACGGGTTTGGCGCGGCTGCCCATATTGTTGCGCAGCTTGCGCGCTATCAGTCGCGCGAAGTCTATGCGTTTACGCGGCCAGGTGATGTTGCCGGCCAATCATTCGCTGCAGAATTGGGTGCAGTATGGGCCGGCGGCTCAGGGGAACCTGCGCCCGCGCCATGGATGCGGCAATCATATTTGCGCCGGTCGGCAGCCTGGTTCCGGCTGCATTGCGAGCTGTCGCAAAAGGCGGGCGCGTAGTCTGTGCCGGAATTCATATGAGCGATATCCCGTCGTTCCCGTACGACATTCTCTGGGGCGAGCGACATGTGCTTTCGGTTGCAAATCTGACGCGCGCCGACGGCAAGGAATTTCTCGAACTTGCACCAAAAGCCGGCATTCGTACTGAAATTGAAAGCGTGGAGCTGAACTCGGCCAATGAAACGCTGGCGCGATTGAAGCGCGGCGACGTGCGCGGGGCGTTCGTGCTCAAGCCCTGAGCGCAGGAATCAGACTATTTGCTGGCCGGCCGTCTGTCACTGACTTGCGACAGGCGATTGACGAGAATGCGCAGGAATGCCTTGTTGAATAGTTTCTGGAGTGCGTCCGTCGCTTGCTGCAGGGCTTGTGCCTTGACTTCGACGACGCTCAGTGCTGATGACGCAGCTACGGTGGTGGCCCGCTGCGAACGCGCTTCCTCAAAGTAGAGCAATTCGCCAAAACAGTCGCCTTTTCCGAGCATATCGACGTCTTTGCCACCCTTGCTCACGCGTGCTTCACCGTCGACGATGATAAAAACAGATTCGTCCACGTCGCCCTCTTTCACGACTACTTTCTGCGGTGAATGCCGGCGCCATGAACTCATCCTTACGATCTCCCACGTCTCACTGTCCCGAAACTCGTGAAAGAATGGGATCTTCTTGATCGCGTCGTATTTCTGGGTATCCGTAATCGTATCGGGTGGTAGTTCCAGGTGCCGATAAGCGAGAGTCAGTTCGCGAGAAAACTCCGCCCACGACGAAAATCGCACCGACAGGTCTCTGGCCAATGCGCGTAATACAAACTTTGCAAGCGACTCTGGAAGGTCCGGGCGGTGTATCGTTGGCGAGGGGGGATCCATGTTGGCAATCTGATAAATCAAACTCGCTTTGTTGGAAGCGACGAACGGAAGCCTGCCCGTGAACAACTGGTACATGACGACACCAAGAGAATAGATGTCGGTTTGCAACGTGAGGCGTTGCTCAGCGACTTGCTCGGGTGACATGTATGCGGGCGATCCGATGCCCTGCATGATGGTTTCGTCCCCGGATTCAAGCTGCGCCGCACCGAAATCACTGATCTTGATCTCACCCTCGGCGTCTCTGAGAATATTGGCGGGCTTCATGTCGCGATGAATCACGCCATGCCGGTTGGCGAAGTCCAGTGCAAGACTGCATTTGAATGCAATCTCGACGACCTGTTCCATAGACAGCAAATTTGAGCTATTGCACCGTTCTTCCAGCGTTTCGCCCGGCGCGTACTCCATCACGATGTAGTGGTATTCATCGGTCACGTCCGCTTCGAAGATCTGAACGATGTGCGGATGTAGCAGTTTGCCGATGAGCCCCGCCTCATTGAGGAAGGATTTGTGGAAACGTTTCAGTAAATTGGCGTCTATGTTGGATTCCGGTCGAACCACCTTGATCGCGACGTCACGATTGCCGTACGGGTCGTGCGCCAGGTATACACGGGATGTCGCACCACGGCCCAATTCGCGGTTGATCGGATACTTTCCGATGTGGGAGGGAAGTGCTTCTTCCATAGGTGGCGTTAGCAACCTGTCAGATTCAGCATGATTCGGCTGACGCTGTGGGAAACCAGTCCATGTTTCACTGAATTTTCCCTAACTGTTCCCGATATGCGCAGCTTCATTTATAGCGTGAAATCGTCAAAATCTGTCCTCGCTTTGTGCGCGATTAGGTCGAACCGGTGTTTTGATATCGGACCCCTGAGCCCGGCAGGCTTCGGGAGCCTGTAAGCGACTCTGGGTTCGACACCAGCCTGACCCATATAAGCAAGTTGTGATCCTCGCTCTCCCACCTCAACAGCCGGATCCTCCGAAGCCCCGGCGGGCCGGGCTGGTGTCGCATGCGGGCTAGCAGTCTGTCGGACTTAGGGGTTCGAAAGCGAAACGGTGAGAGAGCGAGCACAGATTTTTCCGATTTCGACGCGCATGTCGGGAATATGTAAGGAGAAATCGGTGAAATATGGGCCGCTCTCGCACCGTTGCAGCCGAATCATCCTGAGTCCGACAGACTGCTAGTTCAGTGACGGTACGCGCATGCCGCGTTGCACGGCTTCACGCTTTCCAAGTGTATCGAACCAACGCTTTACGTTCGGGAAGTCGGCCAGATCGACTTTGTGCCATTCGAAGCGGGCCACCCACGGATACGTCGCAATATCCGCAATCGAATACTCATCGGCCAGAAATTCATTCGCGGAAAAATGGCGATCCATGACGCCATACAAGCGTCGAGTTTCCTTCGTATAGCGTTCGATTGCATACGGTACAGGTTCTGGCGCCGCGCGGAAGAAATGGTGTACTTGACCAAACATCGGGCCGGGACCTCCCATCTGGAACATCACCCATTGCATGGTTTCGTAGCGCTGACGGCCGTCGGCCGGAAAGAACCGGCCGTGCTTCTCGGCGAGATAGAACAAAATGGCGCCGGACTCGAATATGGAAAAAGGTTTGCCATCGGGTCCGTCGTGATCGACGATTGCGGGTATCTTGTTATTGGGACTCAACTTCAGGAACGTGTCGGAATGCTGTTCGCCCTTGCCAATGTTGATCGGATGTACCTTGTAATCCAGGCCCAGTTCCTCGAGCATGATTGAGACTTTTCGGCCGTTAGGGGTGCTCCACGTGTACAGATCAATCAAGGGTTTCTCCAGGGTATTGAGGCAATGGTATTGGGACAAGTGCATTCCGCACAGGAACGCGCATTCTAATTGAATCGGTCGCGACCACTGATCAAAATCACAACGTGCGCGTTTGTGTCCGTATAATCGATCGCATTGCGCTAAGCGGAGCGACTCTTGCTCAAGTGGCTATTTACCATCCTGCTTGTTGTGCTCGTCATGGGTGCGTTTACGCCCTGGCTGAAAAGACTCGGATACCGGCGCGTGCCTGGCGATATTGAAATCGATCGAAACGGCAAGCGCTTCAATTTTCCGATCGTCAGTACGATTGTGCTGTCGGTTCTGGCAACCATAATTTTCCTGGTGCTCAGTTACAGCTTTTAGCTTGCACACTCTTCCTGCACGCGAATAGGGACTCAGTGCGCTCGTGCAACGATCCCGAAGAGCCTTCCTGTCACGTTTTTTGTTTCGCTAACGCGCGGGGTACAAAACTGTCTTGACGAAGTATGCAGGCTTGTATGGTACGTCCTGCACCTGAGGGTGCCGGGGTGGAGGGACGATGCAGGCTATCTGCCGTAACCGGACAGACCGAACTAGCCATGTCCCCACTCTGTCTTTCTGAGCGTCGATTTGGGAAGCAGCGGCAAGTGTTTGCGCACCTGACCGCCGATAGAAACAAGCTAACGCGGCAAAGACAGCCCCCCCTCGGCACGTTTAAGTGTACGGCGATACGGGCGGCTTGAGCACGGCGTTGTCCATGTATGCAGCCGTTGTTGCCATTGGCCGTGGAAGTGGAGCTTACATGTCTGATTCACACAAGAGCATCGAAGTCATCGGCGCGGACATTAGCCAGTGCGAAATCGTTATTGCCTGGGCGCGCTCGCAGCGACCTTGCCAGCGTATTGCCAATAAGCGCGAGGCCATTGTGGTCTGGCTCAAACAACTTCCCGCAGGCTGTGTTATCGGCATGGAGGCCACGGGCCGGTTACATCAGCAGCTGGCTGATCTGGCTGCAGGACATGGACACGTCGTGTACGTCCTTAACCCCAAGCATGTAGCGTCTTACGCCAGGGGCGTGGGCCAGCGCGGCAAGACCGATCCAATGGACGCGGGCGTGATTGCCCGTTATGTCGATCGCGAACGTGATGGGCTACATCGTTATGTCGTACCCAGCGCCTTGCAGCGCACGCTGCGTGATTTGATCAGCCAACGCGCGAGCGTCGTGCGTCATACTACGGCGCTGCGCCAGAGCATCCGGGCTACGGGCACGCGGTCCAACCGCGCCTTAAAGCGCGCGCATCAAGGCGCCTTGAAGAGCCTGAACACGCTGCTCGCCGAGCTCAACAACGAGCTCAAACGCGTCATTGCACACAACGATGAACTGGAGAACAAACGCAAGCAACTGCAGCGCATTCGCGGCATTGGCTTTATCAACAGCGCGGCGTTGACCCATCGCTTCGATCACACGCCCTTTGCCAATAGCGATGCGGTGGTGGCCGCCTACGGATTGGACCCGCGCCCGAAGGATTCTGGTACTCATCAGGGCAAGCGGCGCCTGACCAAACAGGGCAATGCGGAGGATCGGCGGCTGATCTACCTGGCTGGGCAGGCAGCGGCAAAGACAAAATTGTTCAAACCAATTTATCGCGCACTACTAGCCAGGGGCTTGGCAACCACCGAGGCCATTGTGATCCTGGCCAGAAAGCTACTGCGCATCGCCTTTGCCATCTGGACTTCAGGACAACCGTTCAAGCCTGATATGGTCGGAAAAAAACCTTGCTAAAAACCATAGGAACTAAGCTGCAGGTTCTGTCTAACGCAGCACATAAAAAACCGGCAGGGGCTGTGCCCGCTGCCGGTTTGAGTGATTTACCTTCGTTATTATTAGTTATGCAATACAGGCGTAGCCAGATGTGCGGCGCCGACCATAAAAATAACTTATCACATCCAAAAAAGAGGCTGCCTGAAAGACAGCCTCTCTTCAACCAAGCCAGATTCTAGTACAAATCCGCTTAGTACAAGACGACCGGGTTACCCGGGGAGCCGGTTGCACCGATCATGCGCAGCGGTGCCCAGATGAACGCGGCTTCCTTGATACCGGCATCTACCAGCGACTTGGTATCCACGTTCTCCAGGTTCCAGATGCCGTAGCGAGTCTGGATCTGCGTGTGACACGGTACTGCCCAACCTTCAACTTCGTTACCCGGCTGCGCATCGTTGGCTGAGGTGTCACCCATGGTCAGCGCAATATTGCGGGACGCAAAGTAGTCACAAGCGCTCAAACCGAAGCCCGGCTCGCCTTGTGCGAAGATTGCTCGCGCAGCGGCGCGCTGATCGGAGTTCATCGACTTGTAACGGTCGTTACTCCAGGTGTTGCCTTGACCGGTATGCAATGCGACGCAGTCGCCCGACTTGATCGAGTCAACGCCTGCTGCTCTTACCATGCCCCTGACATCATCAGCGCTAACTATGCCGCCGACGTCCGCGGGACCCTGAGGGATGGGCAGCATTTCCGCACTTGCAGAAATCTGACCCTTGGACTTCTTGTACGCCACTGCGTCAAGTACGACCAGTCGGCAGACATAGCCGAGTTCGCCAACGTGTTCCACGCCCAATGGGCCCATGCCCATTACACGGCCGCCAGCACCTCTTTCGTAGCCGTTTTCAGCTGACATCGGGTCGACACCGTTGTAAAAGAACATGCCGTTGGCGGTGTTTACGCCAATGTGTCCAGGTCCATCAAACTGGGTCTGGATCTGGCCGATCTCAGTGGTCAGTTGCTCATCGTGATACACCAGCGCGTTCTTTCCGAACGGGCCACCGGTCGGTGTTCCGGGGATCGACATGTGCCAGATACGCGGACCGAATGCAGGCGCTTCACGATGGTAGTACTTGCCAATCGTCAATGCCTTGTACTGCTTAACCCTGGCCAGCGCGCGCTTGATGTTGGCGGAATTTCTGGTGTGGTTTGCGCTGCCTGCGCGGTCACCCGCGCCCCAGAACTTGGACGGTGCCCACTTCTCGGTAATCGGGGCGTTGTTGACCGGACCTGCCAGAGGCGTTCCAGCCATGGCCGTAGTGGCACCAAGGCAAAGTCCGGCGACGGCCGTTGCAATTACTGATAGCTTCATGGGTGTTTCTCCTTCCCCTTACAATTTGGATTGACGCGGAATTATTGTGGTTTCGTTCCGCGAGCGGGATTGCTTGGATGCCCTGTTCTTCGCGGAAGTACGCTACATTGGCACAAGAGCCTGAAGCATGCAAGGTTTGCCATGAGCAGCACATTGACATAGCTCAAACCGGGCCGTAATGTAACTTTCATAATATTGCGTTTCCCATGCAACGTTCGGCTGCGCCTGTCCCTCGCTGAGGGCGTTCCGGGTCGAATGCATGTCAATCAACGGAGTTCGCACAGTGCTGACCGACACACAGCTTCAAACCTACCGCAAGGACGGTGTCATCGTCGTGGAAAACGTCTTCGATCCAGCGATTCTTGATCGCTTGCGGGAAGTCATTGCCGAGTTCGTGGAGCGTTCCAAAGAGGTGACGAGTCACGACGATGTCTACGATCTGGAACCGTCCCATACGCCGGAACATCCTCATGTGCGCCGCATCAAAACACCGCATAAATTGCACCCCATATTCTGGGAGATCGCGAAAAGCGCGAAGTTGACGTCAATCCTGCGGTCGATTCTGGGACCAAATGTGCGGCTTCATGGGTCCAAGCTCAATATGAAGCTTCCGCATTGCGGTGCAGCAGTCGAATGGCACCAGGACTGGGCGTTTTATCCACATACCAATGACGACATCCTCGCGGTCGGGGTCATGATTGACGACGTCGAGGCTGACAATGGGCCGTTGCTGGCGTTGCCCGGTACACATCGGATAGACAAAGTCTGGAATCATCATCAGGACGGGCGTTTCTGCGGTGCGATGGATCCCACCGCGACGCCTGATCTCGATTTTTCGAAGGCTGCTGCCTGTACCGGCAAGGCGGGATCGTGTTCATTTCATCACGTTCGCCTGGTACACGGTTCGTCGAAGAACGAATCTGACAAGCGCCGCCACCTGTTGTTGCTCGAGTGTGCGGCTGCGGACGCCTGGCCATTGCTCAGATTTACCACTCTCGAGGAACTTGACAGTCGCATGATCTGTGGCGAGCCGACGATTGAGCCGCGAGCCGAAAAGGTCCCGATGCGTATGCCTTTACCCGGCGCCCTTGCAGAAGGCTCGATATACGAGAATCAGACCGCATTGCGCAACCGCTTCTTTGAAGCGAAGGCCGCAACCTGATCTGCCGCCGTAACGCGTTATGATCTTTCGCAATACGTGTTTCGGAGAATTGTTGTAGCGACGCACTGAATGTTGCGACGCCGGCGGTGCGACACCGACCGGTAGCCCGACGTACCACTAGTGCCGACGGGCGCCTGGAACAGCGATTTGCCAGTTCAATTCGGCAAGATGGGCAGTCCAGCCTTGCAGGTCGTTTGGTTCGGGGTTTGCCATATTGGAAGAAAAACAAGCGGATTCAGGAAAGGGGGAGTCATGAAGACACGGGCGGCGATCGCGCACAAGGCTGGTGCGCCACTGACAATTGAAACAGTTGATCTTGATGGTCCAAAAGCGGGCGAAGTACTGGTCGAGATCAAGGCAACCGGCATTTGTCATACGGATGAATTCACGTTGTCGGGCGCAGATCCAGAGGGTTTGTTTCCGTCAATCCTCGGGCACGAGGGTGCCGGGGTCGTTGTTGACGTCGGCCCGGGCATCAAGACCCTGAAAAAGGGCGATCATGTTATTCCGCTGTATGTGCCCGAGTGCCGCGAATGCGACTACTGCACTTCGCACAAGACCAATCTGTGCCAGGCAGTGCGAACGACCCAGGGACAGGGACTGATGCCCGATGGCACCAGCCGGTTTTCCGTCGGCGGAGAAAAATTACACCACTATATGAGCACGTCGACGTTCTCCAATTTCACTGTCGTTCCGGAAATTGCGCTGGCAAAGATTCGCGAAGACGCGCCGTTCGACAAGGTCTGCTATATCGGTTGCGGCGTAACCACGGGAATCGGCGCGGTGATAAATACTGCCAAAGTCGAGCCGGGCGCCAATGTCGTCGTTTTCGGTCTTGGAGGTATTGGACTGAACGTGATTCAGGGGGCGCGCCTTGCCGGTGCAGCAATGATCGTCGGCGTGGACATCAATCCGAAACGCAAGGCCCTCGCAGAAAAATTCGGCATGACACACTTCGTGAATCCATCCGAAATGAAGGAAGACGAAATCGTGCCCTATCTCGTTGACCTGACCAACGGTGGGGCTGACTACAGTTTCGAGTGCATCGGTAATGTCAAAGTCATGCGTCAGGCGCTGGAGTGTTGCCACAAGGGATGGGGTGAATCCGTAATTATCGGTGTGGCGCCTGCGGGAGCAGAAATTTCAACGAGACCTTTCCAGCTTGTCACCGGCCGCGTCTGGCGCGGCACCGCATTCGGCGGTGCACGCGGGCGCACCGACGTTCCGAAGATTGTCGACTGGTATATGGACGGCAAGATCAACATCGATGATCTGATTACCCACACGCTCAAACTCGAGGACATCAACAAGGGATTCGACCTGATGCATGCCGGCGAGTCGATCCGGTCCGTAGTGGAATATTGATCGGTCGCTGTGAAACGGGTAGTGATGTGTTGAGACAACGCAGGTCGGCCTGGTTAATAGGTTCGACTGGCGCAACGTAAGCCGACGCAAACGCGGCCGTGCCCTTTGACGTTTGTAGTAAGTACAGACGATGACGATTAAAACGATTTCAGAACACAAGTGTTTTGACGGAGTGCAGGGCTACTACAGTCATGACTCCCTTGAGATCGGATTGCCGATGCGTTTTTCGGTGTACCAGCCGCCGCAGGCGCGCAAGTACGTACAAGGTGCCGGTTTTGTACTATCTGGCGGGCCTGACCTGTACTGAAGAGACATTCATGATCAAGGCCGGCGCCCAGAGACTGGCGGCAAAGTCCGGAATCACGCTGGTGACTTGCGATACCAGTCCGCGCGGGGCCGATGTGCCGGGAGAGGCGGACGCTTGGGATTTTGGTCTGGGCGCTGGATTCTATGTCGATGCCACGCAGGCACCTTGGTCGAGCCATTACCGTATGTACAGTTATGTGGCTACCGAATTGCCGGACGTGATCGCGTAACATTTTTCGGTCGACAGCGGCCGGCAAGGTATTTTCGGGCATTCAATGGGCGGGCATGGCGCGCTTACTCTGGCTCTGCGCAATCCGGAGCAATACCGATCGTTATCAGCCTTTGCGCCAATATGCGCGCCGAGCCGTTGTCCGTGGGGTGAGAAAGCTTTCGGCGGCTACCTGGGTGGTGATCGCGCAGCGTGGCTCGAACACGATGCGGCTGAACTACTTGCGAAGGAGCCATTTGACGGCCCGATTCTGATCGATCAGGGATTAGCCGATCCGTTTCTTGCAAAGCAGCTGTATCCCGATGCGCTCGAAGAGGCAGCCAAGAAGGTGAAGCAAACACTCACCCTGCGCCGCCATGAAGGCTATGACCATGGATACTTCTTCATTTCAACATTCATCGAAGATCACATGCGTCACCATGCGACGCAGTTGCGCCCTTAGCCGTCAATAGCGTCGATGCAACAACTACTCGTATATCAGTCACTGTGGGCAATGGAACGCCGGCGCCCGGACGGCCAGGAATGGACACTGCCGGAAAAACTGGAAATGATCCGCGATGCCGGATTCGATGGCTGCGGCGTGCGGTTCTTCGACTACGAGTACGCGCGGACGGTAACCGGGTTTCTCCGGGAAAATGATATGACCTGGCAGGCGCAGTGCTACCCGCAAACAGTCGAAGATCTCAAACCGGTAATTGAGCACGTCCTGGAACTGGGTGCCGATCACATCAATCTCCAGCCCGATATCAAACCGTACCGGCTTGAGGAATGCGTACCCTACATTGACGGCTGGCTGGAAATGGCGGACAAGGCGGGCCTGGAACTTCACATTGAAACCCACCGCGATCGAATGACGACCGATCTGTTCTTGATGCTGCACCTGCTCGATCGTTATCCAGACCTGCGTCTGACCGCCGACCTTTCCCACTATGTGGTGGGGCGCGAATTTTCATGGCCGATCAGTGATGAGAATCACGCGTACATGCATCGCATTCTTGATAACTCGTGGGGATTTCATGGCCGCGTCGCCAGCCGCGAACAAGTGCAGGTACAGATCAGTTTTGCGCACCAGAAGGATTGGGTCGATGTGTTCATGGCCTGGTGGGAGTACGGGTTCCGTTCCTGGCGACGACGTGCGCCGCCAGATGCAACACTCACATTCCTGTGCGAGCTTGGCCCCAAGGAATATGCAATGACAGGCGCGGACGGATACGAACTGTCCGACCGCTGGCATGAAGCTCAAATGATGAAGGATATGATCCGCACGCTCTGGGCGCGGCTCGATGCTGAACACGGACCGGAATGATTGCCTTTCTGCTGCAAGCAAATGGAAAGCGAAAAGCCCGCTTCCAGGCAGGGCTAAAGGCTCCGGATAGATGTAATATGGGGCGCATAAGGATAGACGTTTCGCGCATTGAATCGAGTACCAGCAGGATGGCGGATTTGCGCATGGTTTGGGGGAAAGAATGATGGGTGCAGTACAAAGCGAAGCACAAGCGCGCGACCTGAAACGGCTGACACCGGAACAGGTGGATGCGTATCATCGAAACGGGTATTGTTTTCCGGTTTCCGCGATATCGGAAGCTGATGCCGCAGAGTGCCGGGGCAAACTGGAGGCGTATGAGACGGAGCATGAGACCATCATGCACACGGCATTTCGAAACAAGCCGCATCTGGTTTTCACGTGGGTCAATGAAATCATTCGAGACCCACGTATTGTCGATGTCGTTGAAGACATTCTCGGCCCCAATATTCTTGTCTGGGGTTCCAATTTCTTCATCAAGGATGAGCGCGATCCGGCGTTTATATCCTGGCATCAGGACTCGACCTATTGGGGGTTGTCGCACCCGGATGTCATGAGTGCGTGGATCGCTTTATCTGACGTTACCGTCGAAAACGGCGCAATGCGCGTACTTCCTGGCAGCCACCTGATAGACCAGCTTCCGCACGTTGATACGTTCGCCGATCACAATCTGCTGACCCGCGGCCAGGAAGTTCAGGTGGACGTTGATGAAAGCAAGGCGGTTGATATGCCCCTGAAACCGGGTGATATGTCGTTGCATCACGTGCGCATCGTGCACGGGTCAAATCCCAATCCGACTGACACCCGCCGTATTGGCCTGGCGATTCGATATGTGCCAACCTATGTCAGCCAGATATCCGGTGCCAGGGATTACGCGACATTGGTTCGTGGCGAAGACACCCACCATAATTTTGAACTGGAACCGTCACCAAAAATCGATACCGGTTCAAAAGAACTCGCAATACACGCAAAAATTGCCGAGGAATCATTCAAGATGCTGTACGCAGGCACTGATCGCGTAGCGCCAACATGATCTTGGCCTGAGACAGGGCGGCCCGGCGGGCAAAGGGGAGAGACAATGAAACTGACAGGGGCTGTGCTACTCGCTGCCATGGCGGCAGTCCTGACTGGTTGCGGCCAGGAGGACCAATCGGGAAAAGAGCCGGGTAGTACGACGGCGCCAGGCAGCGCGCCTGTCATCGAGTGGAAAGTCCAGTCCCTGTGGCAGGCCGGCACATTGCCACACCAGATCTTCGAGAATTTTACGCAGCGCGTCGGCGAGCGCTCGGGTGGGAGATTAACGATCGAGCCGCTGGCGGTAAATTCGATCGTATCGTCTACCGAAAGTCTCGACGCTGTAGGCGCCGACATTTTACAGGCGCAGCATAGCGGCCCTGCCTATTTCACCGGTAAGGATGCGGCTTTTGCCCTCCTGAGTGACCCGCAGGGCGGTTTCGAAAAACCGGAGCAGATGCGAGATTGGATGGATACGGGTGGCGGCATTGGTTTGGCGCGCGAACTGTACGCCCGTTACAAAGTACATTTCGTCGGCGGCGTCTGGTACGGCACTGAGGCGCTGGTTTCCAAAAAACCGATTCGCAAGATGGCCGAGTTCGAGGGCGTGAAAATTCGCGCGCCGCAAGGCATTGGCCAGGATATTTTTCAGCTGCTGGGCGCGGCGCCGGTGAATCTGCCCGGGAGTGAGGTCTATACCGCTCTGGAGCGCGGCGTTGTG
>CATOSA010000062.1 GCA_951812315.1 uncultured Burkholderiales bacterium | reverse complement strand
AACGTAGATTTTTCACCACCGGTAATGAAGATTACCGGCAAGCTGAAGCATTCACGGCCAATACAAATTGCAGATTTCGAGTTTCTGAAATCGGCAACGAAGAAAACACCGAAAGTGACAATCCCTTCGCCAAACATGCTGCATTTCCGTGGCGGACGCGACACGATCAGCCGCGATGCCTATCCGGAACTGGAACCGGCCTTTTACGACGACGCTGCCGTGTCCTATCGGGACGAAATCAATGCGCTTGCCGCTGCCGGGTGTCGTTATTTGCAACTGGACGATACCAATCTCGCCTATCTGTGTGACCCCTAAAATGCGCGAAGGCGCAAAGCAGCGTGGTGATGACCCGGACGAGTTGCCGCGCCGCTATGCCAGACTGATCAACGCCTCAATTGCAGGCCGCCCGGACAACATGCGCGCCTGTGTTCATTTGTGCCGCGGTAATTTCCAGAGCGCATGGGCAGCCGAAGGTGGTTACGAGCCAGTTGCGGAAGTACTGTTTAACGAACTGAACGTCGACGGTTATTTTCTGGAATACGACGACGATCGCAGCGGAACATTTTCGCCGTTGCGTTTCGTGCCGAAAGGCAAAATCGTCGTACTTGGGCTTGTCAGTACCAAAGTCGGAGAACTGGAATCCAAAGACGAACTCAAGCGCCGCATCGATGAGGCCGCACAATACTTGCCGCTTGAGCAAATGTGCCTGTCACCCCAGTGCGGTTTTTCGAGTACCGTTCACGGCAATGAAATCGCGATGAAAAATCAGCGTGAAAAGCTGCAAAGAGTCATCGAAGTTGCCGATGACGTTTGGGGGAGCGCCTGACACTCGCGACTAGTGAGACCGCATTGCCATCAAACCGGCAACGGCTTGTGAATCTTCAGGCTCACTTCCTGCCCCGGCCACACAACTGCATCAATAGCGATGCAATCAAGAACATTCCGCGTATCCCAATCACGCAGGCCGCCTGGAAGACTGAACGACAAACTTTCCCTGAACACGATGATGACTTGCGCACCCCCCCAAGGCAGCAACCGAAATTGCAGGCACATACGACTCTTGCTCGCCCAACCCCGCGTTACGCAATGTTAGACTCAGTGCAACCGGTATATGTGTCTGCTATTCAGCTGACCGCTCGAGACGCTGGACGTTTCGACGAACGAAATACGATGATTGAGCCTTCGAAGATTTAACCAGGGAAACCGCATGGCCAAGACAATTGATTATTACTTTTCCCCCAATTCCCCGTGGAGCTATCTGGGTCATGATCGCCTTGCGATTTTTGCCCGAAAGCACCGTGCAAAAATCGACCTGAAGCCGGTCGATTACGCGCAGATTTTTCCGGTAACAGGCGGACTGCCGGTCGCCAAACGGGCCCCGGCACGACAACAGTATCGCCTTGTAGAACTGGCTCGCTGGAGAGACCAGAACCATCTTCAGCTGAATACCGAGCCCAAGTTTTTTCCTTATGACCCGGGGCTGGCTTCGTTGCTGCTCGTCGCAGCCAATGACGATCTCGGTGAAACGCTGGCGATGCTGATCGCGTCAGCGATCTACAAGGGCTGCTGGGTTCAGGAACGCGACATGGCCGACCCGGAAGAGTTGTACGGCATCATAAAATCACAAGGCCTGGATACGTCGGAACTGCTGGCGCGCGCGAGTTCCGATGAAAATCGCGCGCGCTACCAGGCGTTGACTGATGAAGCACTGGCGCGCGGCGTTTTCGGCGCACCGACTTACTTCTACAACGATGAAATGTTCTGGGGGCAGGACCGACTGGACTTTCTGGATCAGGCGCTCGCCGATTAGTCACTCATAATATCGATGGCAGCAACATCGGCATGATCTAACCGATAGAAACTCGCCCCGATCAAGGAGTCAACAACATGATCAAACTCACCTTCTGCCTGCGCCGGCGACCCGACATGACGCAGGAGGAGTTCCAGCGCTACTGGCGGGGAACTCACGCCGCCCTCGTCGCCGAAAGGGCCGATGTACTGCGAATCCAGCGATACGTCCAGGTCCACACTACCGACCTGCCCGGACTGCACAAGTCGCTACAGGCCCGCAATGGCGGGGCCCCCGAACCTTACGACGGCATCGCCGAACTCTGGTTCAACTCCTTCGACGAGATTGGCGGCAACGATCCAGCGAGGCAACAGGCCGCCGCCGAACTGCTCGAAGACGAACGCAAATTTATCGATCTGCCAAAATCACCGATGTGGTTCGCCAAAGAGCATGTCGTTGTCGGCTAGGAGCACTATCTCCTAAGTCGCCCTAACCTCCTGAATCCGGCTTGAGCGAGCGCTTCGATAATTTGCCGGACATGTTCACGGTCACGCGTACGCACCACAAACTCGACTTCTGCGCTTTGCACTGGCGCTGTCGTGAATGTCCTTTGGTGATGCACTTCCTCGATGTTGGCATTGACTTCGGCAAGTATCCGCGTCACTGCCGCAAGCGAACCGGGAAGGTCACGCATGTGAACATGCAGCCGGGTGAGGCGCCCGGCGCGTACCATGCCCCGCTCGATAATATCCGCAAGCGTCATCGGGTCAATGTTGCCACCTGACAGAAGCAGCCCGATTCTCTTTCCCGCGAATCTCTCACGATGCTTCAGAAGCGCCGCAAGCGCTACGCCACCGGCACCTTCAACAACGGTCTTCTCGATTTCGAGCAGCAACAGCATCGCCTCTTCGATGTCCCCTTCCTCTACCAGAAGCACCTCGCCAACCAGCCGCCGCACTATTTCGAAGCTAACCAATCCCGGTGCCTTTACTGCAATTCCGTCGGCGATCGTACTTTCGCCGTATTGAGGCTCAGTTTCGCGCAGAGCGCAGTGCGTTGACGGGAAGCGTGCGGTCTGGACACCGATAACTTCGATGTCCGGCTTGAGCGATTTTGCAGCGACCGCCATACCCGCGATCAAACCACCGCCACCGATGGGCACAATCAGGGTATCCAGATCAGGGTAAGCATCCAGCATTTCCAGCGCGATGGTTCCCTGACCGGCAATGACAAGCTCATCATCGTAGGGATGCACAAAAACAAGGCGGCGTTCGCGCATGACCTCATGCGCATAATTCATGGCTTCATCAAAGTTCTCGCCATGCAATAGCACTTCGGCACCAAAGTTTCGGGTGTGAATGACTTTCACATGCGGCGTAAAACGCGGCATGATGATCACGGCCGGAATAGCCAGTCGTTGCGCGTGATACGCAACACCTTGCGCATGATTTCCCGCCGACACTGCGATGACACCGCTTGCGCGCTGCGCCGTATCCAGTGACTGCAGTCGATTCAATGCGCCGCGCTCCTTGAACGATGCGGTAAATTGATGGTTCTCGAACTTCAGGAAGACCTGCGCTCCTGCGATTTTCGATAACGTACGCGAATGCAGGCAGGACGTGTGCACGACACTACCGGCAATGGCCCGGGCGGCAGCGCGAACCGACTCAATGTTCACTGGCATGGTTTCCGCATAGACGAAGTCTGATGAAGCGCAAGTCTATAGTGCTTTGTCTGCCCTGCGCCCTGATCGTTGCCAAGAATGTGAACCGGAGGAAACAAAAGAAGCGGGTGGTCACAAAAATGCCTGAACCGCATCGAGGTCAAACAATCTCGATAACGAGCAATAACAAACGAATTCCATGTCGCAGCGTTCCGTGTTCCATAAGTACTACCCCCCAGCACCCGGACTGTCAGGGGCTCAACCTGACGCGCTGCCTCACCGTTTGCGGCGCCCGACGCCATTAACGGCATCCAGATAGAATCGCCATATGGCTACACGCATTGCATACGAAATTCTGAATCGCATCGTTCGGGTCGAGAAAACCGAAGTTACCGCGACCCTGTGGTCGTTTAGCTATTTCTTTTGCATGCTATGCGGCTTTTACATTCTTCGCCCGATCCGTGACGAAATGGGCATCCAGGCAGGTATCGATCAACTGCACTGGCTGTTCACCGGCACCTTTGTGACCATGCTCGCAATAGTGCCAATATTTGGATGGTTGACGTCGCGCTTTCCGAGAAGACAGTTCATGCCGGCAGTTTATTTTTTCTTCGCGGCCAATCTGCTTGTCTTTTTTGCGGTATTCAGCAGCGAAGTGGCACCGCTGAATACCGCGAGAGCGTTTTTCATCTGGCTGAACGTGTTCAACCTGTTCGTCGTGTCCGTTTTCTGGAGCTTCATGGCGGACCTGTATAGCAATGCGCAGGCACGCCGACTCTATGGCTTTATCGCCGCCGGCGGCTACACCGGGGCAATCGCTGGACCGATAATCACCACCAAGGCCGCGCCGCTAATCGGGCCAGCTTTGTTGCTTCCGATTTCCGCTTGTTTTCTGCTGGCTGCCGCATTTTGCATTCTTCGTCTTTCAGCGTGGTCGCGGCAACAACCTGCGAAAGACAACCCCACCGCAGACAGCGCAGAAAGTAGTGCGAACGCAAACGACAGCACGGCATCTGACGGCCCGGCATCTGACAGCCGGGCATCTAACGTGGAGCAACCAATTGGCGGGAGCATAGTCGGCGGAATCTCACTGTTTCTAAAGTCGGACTATTTGCTCGGAATTGGCCTGTACGTCATTCTGTTTTCCTTGCTGTCGACGTTTCTATATTTCCAGCAAGCGAATATTGTTTCTGAAGCGATCTCTGACCCTGACCAACGTATCGCGCTGTTCGCACTCATCGACCTGGTGGTCAATTCAATTACGCTTATCGTTCAATTGCTCGTAGTCAACCGCATCATCGGTAAATTCGGACTTACGGTAACGCTGATGCTGCTTCCAATCGTCGCGGCCATCGGGTTTTTCGTGATGGGATTGTTCCCCACCTTGGCAGTGTTGATTGTGTTCGGCTGCATTCGCCGCGCCGGCGAATACGCGATCAGCAGACCCGCCCGGGAAATTCTGTTTACGGTGATCTCGCGCGAAGAAAAGTACAAGGCCAAGAATTTGATCGATACAGTCGCGGAACGTGGCGGTCGCGCGATGTCGGGATGGCTGGTAGACGGGCTGCGCATGCTCGGTCTCGGACTTTCGGGCATTTCGTTTGTCGCGGTACCCGTTGCTATACTGTGGGCGACGACTGCCTACTTGCTTGGACGCCGCCAGGAGCAGCTTCGAGCCGCACTCTCTGCGAAAAGGACATACTCGCTCAGTGACCCCGGATCCAAAACGCCGACAGATTCTGAAAACCGCAGGCGCACTGGGCCTGCTGCTGACAAGCAACCAGATCCGGACTGAACCAGTGCCAGGCGAGGCAATTCTGGAACGGCCGGTTCCCAGCTCAGGTGAACGCCTGCCTGTCATCGGCCTGGGCACTTACCAGTCATTCGGTGTCGGCACAAACCCCGACGATCGCAATCGTCTCAAACAAGTGCTCGAACTGTTCTCCGTAAACGGTGGCTCGGTTATCGACAGTTCGCCGATGTATGGCACTTCCGAGCGAGTCATCGGCGACCTGACACACGAGCTTGCATTGCGCCCGAAACTGTTCATGGCAACCAAAGTGTGGACGTCCAGACGCAGCGCCGGCATTGCGCAGATGAAAGAGTCCTTTCAGAAGATGCACGTCAATGTCATGGACCTGATGCAGATTCACAACATGGTCGATTGGCGGACCCACGCGAAAACATTGGCCGAGTGGAAGGAAGCCGGCACCATCCGCTACACCGGTGTAACCCACTACCATTCGGGCGCGTACGCCAATCTGGAACGCATCATCCAGACGGGGATGTTCGATTTTGCCCAGTTCAACTATTCGATCGTAGAGCGTGAAGCCGAGCAACGCCTCCTGCCACTGGCGGCCGAAACGGGCACCGCGGTCATCATCAACCGGCCGTTCGCGGCTTCAGGGCTGTTCTCTCGCGTACGTGGAGTCAAACTCCCGTCGTGGGCGGCTGAGTTCGATTGCGAATCGTGGGCACAGTTCTTTCTCAAATACGTCATCTCCCACCCGGCAGTTACTTGCGCAATACCGGCCACCGGAAAACCCAAGCACATGGTTGACAATATGCGAGCGGGATATGGAAGGCTTCCCGACGAAGCCATGCGCCGGCGCATGGTCAAGCTCATCGAAGGACTATAGATACGATCGGCGCTTGACCGGCGTCGTTGTCTAGCGCGGTCTTAAGAAATGCCCGCCAACCGGCCAGTCAGAGCAAACCGCGTCGAGAGAGATTGCGCATCAAGTCGGTCACTCCAAACGTCCACGGCGCTATCTTGTCGCAGTGGTTCACGCGGTTGATGAGCGTGCCAAGCTCGCGCGCACTGATCGATACGATGTCACCGCGCTTGTGGGTAAATCCCTTGCCGGCCTCGTCACGATCCTGGATTGGAGCGAATTGCGTCCCCAGAAACAGCAGCACTCCGTCGGGGTATTGATGTGTTCGATTGATCGCCTGCCCGACCAGGTCGAGCGGATCACGGCTGATTGCGGACAGATCGCTGATGCCTTCAAGCCGGAATCCGTCCGATCCGCTGACGAGAACTTCGATATGCGTACGCCGCATGTCATCGGCGGAATAATTTTCGTCGAACAACCGAATGAACGGCCCGATTGCGCAGCTCGCATTATTGTCTTTTGCCTTGCCGAGCAGTAATGCGCTTCGCCCCTCAAAGTCGCGCAGATTCACGTCATTACCCAGGGTCGCGCCAACAGTCGTGCCGACCCGGTTAACTACCAGTACCACTTCGGGCTCAGGATTATTCCAGGTCGAATCATTACGAATGCCGATTTCAGCACCGATGCCTACCGCCGACATCGGCTGCGCCTTGTTAAACACCTCGGCGTCAGGACCGATGCCCACTTCCAGATAAGGCGACCACAGATCACGCTTGATTAACGACTCCTTGAGCTTCATCGCCTTGGGTGAGCCCGGTCTTATCGTGCGAATTTCAGCGCCAATCTCATCTCCGATTGACTGCCGAATTGAATCGGCCTTGTTCGCGTCGCCCTTCGAAAATTCCTCGATTACGCGCTCGACCATACTCGACACGAATGTCACGCCGCAGGCGCGTATTGCCTGCAGATCGCACGGCGCCAGAATGTAGGTCTTGGTCGGGTCGCGACGATCGCAATGACTGTTGTCGATCGCCGCTTCAAGATCCGCAACAGGCTTCGCCCAGCCGCGCGCAATTGAATCGCGCACCAGTCGCAATGGATTCGCCGCATTGAGCAAACTGCTTGACGTCGCGGTTACGCGTGACAAATCGTACAAACTGCCCTCGCGCAGAGCGACCAGCGTCGGACCGCCGGAGCGACCGGGCAACCAGGCGCGGCCGACCAGGGTCGCGACTTCGCTATCCTGCGGCAGAACTGATGAAGCCGGCAGGTTCATCACGGGCATGTCCTAGTTCTCCTGGAGTTTGCTGATAACAATAACGTACTCCGGTGCGCATTCGGGCGCGCAAACAATCGCCCAGCCCTTGTCCTCCGATTGCATGGGCATGAATATTTCGGTGATGTGCCCATAATTGTTCTCGGCTTTGACGATCGTCATTGCGGAAATTTTTTCACCTGGCCGGTAAGTGACAATCTGCTCCGACAGCTGCTCGCTACGTCTGTCGGCTTCGTCGCCGGTCAGTTTCTCTTCCCAAACTTTCTTGAAATAGAAAGGCGGCCTCAAGGTCTTTGTATCGGCATGCGCATAGGCCGGAACCGTGGGCGTATTGAAAAAACTACCCGAATAGCGCCAGCTCCATTCCTGGCTGGCGACAATTCTCTGGCCCTCTCGCATACAGACCAGCCTGCCTGTCTTTCCAAGCAATCCCGGCAATGCCTCGATTGCCGCTTCCGGAGGATGCTCGCAATCATAAGCACCAATGTCGGGTGCCGGCTCTCCTTCCGGGTGCGCAAATGCCGCAATGCCAGAAAAAAGCAGAACAAGAAACGCAATTCGAACGATCATGGTTGTCCCCAATCTGTGAAACTCTCCGAGTATTCTTTTGCGTAGTATATCCTCGACGGCAAACGGCAACCCTGGCATGGTACGCGCTTCCCCTCTGCGTGCCGGGCTGACTGCGATTCCACTATCGGCAACAAGCTTTTACAATTGGCTGGTGAAACAATTCAATATCGTCGAAATCGGGCCGTCTTTGCCCATTGCAGTGCGGCCGAACTCGGCTGACGTCAATCCAGCCAAGTTTTACGGTTTCATAGATGCTTGATCGTCCGTTGGTTTTTGTCGATCTGGAAACTACCGGTGCGACGGCACATTTCGATCGCATCACCGAGATCGGCGTAGTCGAAGTTGACCGCGGCAAGTACGCGGGCGAATGGAGTTCGCTCGTCAATCCGCAAGTTCGCATACCGCCTAACATACAGTCGCTGACCGGCATCAACGATGCGATGGTGGCCGATGCGCCGACTTTCGAGGAACTCGCACCGGACCTGATTAGCCGACTCGAAGGAAAAGTACTGGTCGCGCACAACGCACGCTTCGATCATGGATTTCTGCGCAATGAGTTTCGACGGCTGGGCTACCAGTACACGCCCAAGGTGCTGTGTACGGTCAAGCTGTCGCGACGTCTTTACCCGCACGAACGGCGCCACAACCTCGACAGTCTGATCGAACGTCACGGTCTGAGCTGCGACAACCGCCACCGTGCGCTGGCAGACGCGCGTGTGTTGTGGGAATTCACCCAGCACATCTACCACGAGCTTGGCGGCGAGATCGTTCAGGAAATTGCGGACAAGTTGCTCAGTGACCCGGCACTACCATCGGGCTTACCGTCCGACGCAATGAATGGCCTGCCCGACGCCCCCGGGGTCTATATCTTCTATGGCGAAAATGACGTCGTGCTGTATGTCGGCAAAAGCGCGAATCTGCGCACTCGAGTGATGTCGCATTTCAGCGGCGACCATAGTACCAGCAAGGACATGCATATTTCGCGCGATATCAGACGACTGGACTGGGTTGAAACAGCCGGTGATTTCGGTGCCAGCATCAAAGAGGCGCAACTGGTGAAGCGCCTGGCACCAATGCACAACCGCCGCTTGCGAGAAACAAAAGAGGCATGTACTTATCACTGGGATCCGGTCGATGGACCGACAGTGCCGAGACTGCTCAAGGCCGCGGATATCGATATGTCCCTGCTGGGACATCTTTACGGCACTTTCCGCTCGAGGCGTGCAGCGCGAACAGCGTTAAAAAGCCTGGCCGATGAATACGGCCTTTGCCTGATCCTGCTCGGCCTGGAAAAAGGCAAAGGACCATGTTTCGCACATCAACTCAGGAAGTGTCGCGGTGCCTGCATCGGGCGGGAAACCATACTGAACCACGCAATGCGCGTGTCACTGGCATTGAGCAAGCTGCGAATCTCACCGTGGCCTTACCAGGACAAAATTACGGTCCGCGAACGTCATCCGGTTACCGGCCGTAGCGAAATGCACGTCATTGATCGCTGGTGCTACCTCGGTGCCGCCAACACGCAGTCAGACCTGTTCGATCAGTACGAAACGCGCCGCGAGCGGAGTTTCGACGCTGATACCTACAAGCTGCTTAAGTCCGCGTTGAAGAAATCTGGCAAAAATCTGGAAATTATCGAATCTGGCAATTCCTGAATCCGGTAATTACTGATTTCGGGCCAATCCAGGCGCATGAAAGCGCGCGCCATACTTCCCGGCATACTTCCCGGCAAAATTATTGTGCCGACAGAAAACCGTCCAGCGCCATATTGAATCGCTCGGGCTGTTCCAGGTTCGACCGGTGCGACGCGTCGGGGATGATGACCAGTTCCGACCCCGGTATCGCTGCGTTGATCGCCTCGGACATCGCAACGGTGTGCCCGCATCCTGCTCACCGACAATGATCTGAACCGGGCATGAAATCGCGTGTAGCTCATCGGTGCAATCGAGCTTTGGAATCGCGTGACAGCAACCGGTAAACCCGGCCACTGGCGTAGACACAATCATCTCGGAAACTGCACTAACGACATCGCTGCCCGCTTTTACAAACGGTTCGGTGAACCAGCGAGCGAGCGGCCATCCACCAGCGCCGGCATGCCTTGTTCGTTTGCCGTTTTGATACGATCTGCCCATGCAGGCGCCAACTCGGTGGGAATGCGGCTGGAGGTATCGCACAGCACCAGCGATTCGAATGTCTGCGGATACTTTAACGCGTACAACATGCCGATCATGCCCCCCATCGACAAGCCGACCCAGTGCGCTTTGCCAATGCCGAGGCCGGACAACAAACCGTGGGTATCCTCGACCAGGTCATCGAGCGTATACGGCCCGCCCGGAGCGTCGCTCTTGCCATGCCCTCTCGTATCGAATGCGAGCACGCGAAACCGGTCCCGCAACATTTCAATTTGTTCGTCCCACATGCGCAAATTGCACGCAAGAGAATGGCTGAGAACGACCCACGGGCCTTCTTCACCTTCAATTTCGTAATTGAGTTCAATTCCGTTGGTCTTCGCCTTCATTGGGTGTTTTCCTCCAGTCAGGCAAGTATAGCCTCACGATATAATAATTACACTGCGCAAGCTGAGGCGGTTGTTGAAACGGCGGCCGTTGAAACGGTGGTTATTGATACGTTGCGCGCAGCTTGAAACCGCAGAATTCGATCAGCGTAACAATCAAGCTTCGGACCGCGCGTGCAGGCCGGTTCGAGACCATAAAGATTTGGCCGGGCGCAGCGATGCAAACAGGTATGCGCGGGTCCGGCAAACGCAGTATCTCGGCATGTTGCCGTCGCCATACTCATACCCGGGCGACAGGTACTGGATAACGGGAGGAAGATGTGAGACTGGTACAGTTTTCAGGACGCGACGGCGTACGGCGTGTTGGAGCCGTATCGGACGACGGCAGTAACTTGCAGGTTATTGGCGGCGCGCAGCGGCTTTACGATCTGGCAATGGATGCTGCACGGGACAAGCAGTCGCTCGAGGAGGCGGTAAACCAACGCCTGTCCGACGAGCGTGAAGACTATGCCGCCGCGATTGCAGAAAAGCGGTTGTATGTACCGTTCGATCATCCTGATCCTTACCATCAGCTAGTCACCGGGACCGGCCTGTCCCACCTCGGCAGCGCCGCCGCGCGAGACGCGATGCACGTCAAGTTGCAGACAGAAGAGACGCAGCTGACCGACTCGATGAAAATGTTCAAATGGGGCGTGGATGGCGGAAAGCCTGACACCGGCACAATTGGCGTGGCTCCGGAATGGTTTTACAAAGGCGATGGGCGCTGTGTCGTGCCGCCCGAACAAGCACTCGATCTGCCTGACTATGCGCTCGACGGTGGCGAAGAAGTCGAAGTCGTCGGCATTTATCTCTGCGGACCAAACGAACAGATCTATCGTATCGGCTTTGCACTCGGCAACGAGTATTCCGACCATGTCATGGAACGCCAGAATTACCTGTATCTTGCGCACTCGAAACTGCGGCAATGTGCATACGGACCGGAGCTCCTCGTCGGCGAGTTGCCCGCCCACGTCAGTGGTCACGCACGCTTGCTGCGAGCTGACAATGTTATCTGGGAAGAAGACTGGCTGTCTGGTGAAGACAATATGTGCCACTCGATTGCCAACCTGGAACATCATCATTTCAAGTATCGCGATTTCCGGCAAGCGGGTGATGTGCATGTGCACTTCTTCGGTGCTGCCACTGGCAGTTTCACCAACAACGTGAAAACACAACGTGGAGATATTTTCGAGATCGCTGCGCCGCTGTTTGGAAAACCATTGCGCAATTCGCTTGGCGGCTCACCCGAAAACGCCACCGACTCCAGGGCGCCGGTCGCGGTACTAACTCTCTGATTGCGAACACACGAAGCCGTTCGAAATAAAACAGCGCAGGAGACTCCAAATGATCTATGAACTACGCATCTACCATACGCTTCCCGGCAAGATGGCCGACCTGAATGCCCGCTTTGTCAATCACACGTTGAAACTGTGGGAGAACAAATTCAAGATTCGCACGGTCGGATTCTGGACGCCGATGATTGGCGATAATAACAACGATCTGTACTACATCCTGGAGTGGGAGAGTCTCGCCGAGCGGGAAGAAAAATGGAACGCATTTGTAGCCGATCCCGAATGGTTGGCGGTACGCGCCGAAACGGAAAAGAACGGTCAACTCGTCTCTCACATCACTAACCTGATGCTGTCGCCGACCGCCTATTCCAACATGCGTTGATCGCAAGGCCGCCGGGTAGCGTTCCGGGTTACGTCTAGTATTCGGTTGTACCGCTCCCGCAATGTCGTAGAATGTCTGGTTCGGGTCGCGGCCGTAGCACTCTCAGCCAGCCGGATCTGTCAATACTGGACAGACAAACATGGACGAAAAACGCGTATACAACGTAAATGTGGCGTCTCAGGAGGTACTCGCCACGCCCTCCGCAATCAAGAATGACCTGCCGCTCACGCAGAGCGCAGAGCAAGCCGTTGTCAAAGGGCGTCAGGCAATCGAGCGTATTCTTGACCATACGGATCATCGCTTGCTGGTCGTCGTAGGTCCGTGTTCGATACATGATCCGAAGGCCGCCATCGACTACGCGCAGCGACTGAAAAAGCTCGCCGACGAAGTCAGTGACACGCTGTTCGTTGTCATGCGCGTCTATTTCGAGAAACCGCGTACGACCACGGGCTGGAAGGGGCTCATCAATGATCCCCACATGAACGATTCCTTCGATATCGATGCCGGGCTGCGTATGGCGCGCAAATTACTGATCGACGTCAGCGAACTGGGGCTGCCGGCCGGAACCGAGGCACTCGATCCGATCAGCCCGCAGTACCTGGGTGATCTGGTGACGTGGAGCGCGATTGGCGCACGCACCACCGAATCGCAAACTCACCGGGAACTGGCAAGCGGGCTGTCAACACCTGTCGGCTTCAAAAACGGTACTGACGGCAGTCTGACGGTCGCGATCAACGCGCTGCATTCGGTGTCGAGCCCGCACAGTTTTTTCGGCATTGATCAAAAAGGCCAGGTCGCGGTAATTCGCACCAAGGGAAACGCCTACGGCCACATCGTGTTGCGCGGCGGAGCCAACGGCTCCAATTACGATTCGGTGACAATCTCGCTGGTGGAAAAGGACCTTCACAAAGCCGGGTTGCCGGCCAACATCGTGGTCGACTGCAGCCATGCCAATTCAAACAAGGATCACAAACTCCAGTCGCTGGTGCTGAATGATTGCGTCCACCAGATCATGCACGGCAACAAATCCATCACCGGCGTCATGCTGGAAAGCAACATCGGAGCAGGCAATCAGAAGTTAACCGCCGACCTGTCGCAACTGAAATACGGCGTATCGATCACCGACGCCTGTATCGACTGGGAAACGACCGAAAAGATCCTTCGCGAAACTCGCGATCAACTCAAGGACGTTCTGCCAAAACGGTTTCCGGGCCCGGCCGAAGTTCGGCAGCTGCGCGCCTGACAATTCAGCGCCGGAAAAATAGCGCCTGACAGTTCAGCGCCAAAGAATCAGCGCCTGACAGTCCAGCCAACCTGTAGGGCGCAATAAGCGCAGCGCATTGCGCCGAACGCGTGCTTCACTCTGTTTCATCTGGCGTCGAGACAGCGTCGCGCTTCAGCGTTTCGTACGAAAGGGCGACGACCGCCAGTTCGACCGGCATCACGACCCACACCGCGATCGCAGACAGAAACGTGATGCCGGGTATGGCCAGCGTACTCAACGCCCCCAGCGACCAGGCGATTGCGGCGGGCGTCGCTACGCAAAGGACAAGCAAACGCAATCCATTGTTCTTCGAAATGGACCACGATGTTCCAAGCGCCTGCAGGACATCGACCGAATCGTCAACCGCAATGGCTGGAAATAGCCACATTCTGGCCCTCGTTTGCTGGCGCAACACTGATTGTTGTGGTGCATTTGTCCATCCATCGAATGGGTTTTCTGCATGGCGCACGCAGCATCTGGCTGGACATTTTCGCCGGCGTTGCGCTGGGCTATTTGTTCGTCGACATCCTGCCGCATCTTGCCACCTATCAGGGCAAATTCACCGCCGCGCTGGATGGCGGATTGCTTGGCTTTCTGAAGCATCATGTTTATCTGGTCACGATGGCGGGATTCCTGTTGTATCTGGCTATTGCCCTGGCAAGCCACCGCATTCGCGAGAACCAACCGCCCGGAACAATCACGCTTGCCAACCTGCCGCCGACGGTCGCCGTTGCCGCGCTCAGCATGATCGCCTACGCTTTCCTGATTGGCTACATGATGGCAGAGCAGACGACACATCGTTCCATCGCCGGAATCGGGTTCGGTGTCGCGATGGCCGCCCACTTCGTCGGCCTTGACCACTTTTATCGCGATCTTCAACCGCGCCTGTACGACACGCCGCTTCGGTACGTGCTTGCCGGCGCCATTTAAGGTGGATAGCTTCTCGGCGCAATCGGCGAGTTGCCCGATCTGCTCTACGCCCTCTTATTCGCACTGCTGGCTGGTGGACTCATGGTTGTGACCGCCGTGTTTGAACTGCCGCGCGTCAATTCATGGCGTCGCTACGCCGGATTCTGCCTCGGGGCCATCGGTTTCGCTTCGCTGATCGTCGTCGTTGAGCACTTTGCACACTGATTCAACGCTGCAACAAATGCCCGATCGCTCAACCGTATAATCGAAACACTGCATTCGCTGGGAGATTCAGAAACATTGTTTTGCCGGGGAACGTGGGTCGTTCGCTTTCGGTCGTCTCCAAACTCGTGCGGTACTACGCTCCGGCGTTTATGCAAAATCGCTCGATCGCAACAACAGTAACAATGTAAACGTAAACTGGACGGACGGTATTCTCGCAATCTATCGAGCGCAAAATGGTTGGCGATCGAGTTTCGTCTGGGAGCGAAACGACAGCGACGGCGCGAGTAGCATTCGCCATGGCCCGCTGGATTTTAATAACAGCGAGGCGCTCAACACCTGGTTCACCGGTTTCGAGAATATTGAAAGCTGGGGGCTGATCGTACAACGTGCGTTCGACGTTTCCTACCTGCCGAACTCACTCCTTACCGATGGAAACGTCAATGGGCGCCGCGAAGATTACTGGGGGCTCGTCGGCAGACTTGTCGTGCGCTGGCCGCAGCGGTCCGAAGGCATTCGCCTGCGCAGCGGCATCGAACTGGGCTATGCGCCAGTAACGCCGACAGCCCAGGCCGTTAACCTGTCGGAAGATGCTGATGGACTAGCCTGGGATATCGTCGTCAGCGTGATGGACTTTCTTCCGGGACACAGTATTGGTCTGAATTATGCCCAAACTGGCAGCGGCTGGTATTTGTCACCTCAGTTTCGTCCCAACGAAGAGTTGCTCGAACTTCGCTACCAGTGGCGAACTGAGGACTTTCCGCTTGTGGAAATCCGCATTCGCGAACGCGAAGATCTGGATCAGGAAGTCACGGCCAGCCGCAAACGCAGTGAGGTCGACGGCTATATCCGGCTCACCTGGGAATTTGACGCCCTCAAGCGGTAATGGAAATAATTGCCAGGATTACGCCACGGTGACCCTCACGCTGACGATTGTCTCGTCGCCTCGCGTGGCCCGGGCAACGACGGTGAAATCCAGATCGGCGTAGCCAACCGGTACTATCGGTAAAAAGTTCCCGATCACAGCCGGATAAACAATTCCGCAGACGCAGGAGAATAACCATGAAGTTTCTCAAGTCGACCCTGTTCCGGGGTTTCGTCGTGTTATTTCCAATACTGTTGCTCGCCCTCGCGCTAAAGGAAATTATCGGCGTACTTGTCGCGCTTGCCGAACCCATTGCGGAATTATTCCCGAAGGGCTCGTTCGAGCGTGTCAACCTGCCGGGGCTGGTTGCGATCACGTTGATGGTGGTGATGTCGTTCATCATCGGATTACTGATTCGCTCCGACTGGTTGACCAGAATAGGCGGCGCATTTGAACGAAAAGTACTGCTGAAACTTCCCATGTACGAAATGCTCAAGTTGATCAGCGCGTCAATTACAGAAACCGACACCTCATCGTTCAGGCCGGCAATTCTGAAGTCCTCGGACAGGGGGGGCGACCCGTGCTACATCATTGAACGGCACGCGAGCGGCCTTGCAACGGTGTTACTGCCGTGGTCGCCAGCCTCGTTCGCGGGCTCCGTCAAGATCGTGGATGCTGATCAATTGCAGGAACTCGACTGCACGCTTGACGCATTTTCCATGAGTCTGGGCCTGATGGATGGCGTCGAATCGTGCATGAAGCCGGTTACGCCAACGACCGACGCTGGCAGAGTTTCGGACTCAGGATGATTCGGCTGCAACGCACTTACACGATTCCGGGATGGAGCGGATGATGGGAATCGAACCCACGTCTAAAGCTTGGGAAGCTTTCGTTCTACCATTGAACTACACCCGCAAAAAAACTTGGTTAGCGAAGATTCTACAATCTGACGGTATGAATAGTCACGGTTGTAAGGTGGAGAAACGGTACACCGAGCCGTCGCCTGTAAAACTGCTGGCGATTCGAATTCGTTACTGAAATAGTACTACTTGCATGGAATCGAAATGCTGGCAAGCCGTAGGCGATGGCCTGCGCGTTACGGTCAAACTATTCCGCTGACAGCAGAAGCAAATTCGCAACAAAAAATACAGCCATACCGAGAACAAAGGCCCCGAGGTGGGCGTCTCTGAATTCGGGCAGCTCTTTTCGGAACACCTTGAAGATCATAAAACCTGCCAACAGTGCGGTTATGACATCGATCGCGTCCTCGTGCGGCTGACGAACAAACCCCAGCGCATAACCTGCCACTACCGCACCGATAAGTATTATCCTCCCAGAATGGACAAATTGATTGCCGTACTCTTCTTGCAGAGAAAAATTGGTACTGATTAGATGCAGGCCCATTGTCAAAGTAAACACTACCACCAAAGATACGTTCTGCGGCAGCTGCTCACCGAGCGTGAACTGCAGCATGCTCGTATAGATGGCGGCCATGGCGAAATGTAACAGTGCATCAAAACGATTGCCCTGACTCTGCGCTCGTGTGCGGTGAATGATTGTTTCAATTGCGTAATAAATCGCAAGACCGACAAGCACCACGAAATATATTCTTGGCCCCAGCAATCTGCCGCCCTCGTCTATTTCGGGTAACAGATGCAGAAATACATAAGCAGCCGCCAAACCACCGGAGAAAGAAGACACCGCGCGCCGAGCACGGCTCTGCAGATCAAACAGGCGCGGAGATATCCAGTGGCAAAAACAAAAAAATACAGCTATCAGGAGTATTTGAAGTTCACGCATGCACCGTCTCTATGTCAAGGCAAAGCTGGTAAACGAGCGCGGGCTCTCGCTACAAGTGCGATATTTGTCTACCGTCAATCTCTTGGCAAGTTCGCCCAATGGGCACACATGCCCAAATCAACAAGCGCGAATTATTGTAGAAGTATGACTTGCGTGTCTACATACACTTCCGCAGGCGCCGTCTTCGCAATTCGGAAAGCACTTTGTTGCTGAATCCGATTGCCAAACGCGTCACGCGCACGCCGCCGATATGGTGACTGTGCTACCCATTGGATATTGTTCCTCTCGCGCGTTGCAGTGGATGACAAAACACAAACTTCGAACTAATATTAATGTAGCCGATGGATCGCACGAATGGTCCACTGTCTACATTTTGATGACATGCGTTCGATCCTGTTACGCCTTGCGCAACCATTGCTCGCGCGCGGTCGCTTGTCGCCGTCTGGAAATTCAGCCGACAGTACAAACAAAGGAATATTGGTCATGCGAACACAAAAAATCGTAGGCATCAAAGTCGTCATTGCGAGTCTACTGATGTTCGTTTACGCCAGCCCAGCATGGCCAGGCGGGCTCTACATTAGTGAATTCGGCGACCCGTCGCAGGGCGCTTCGGGTGCTGGCGCAGGCGTTCTTGCACAAGACGCATCGACCGCGTTCCACAATCCGGCCGGCATCATGTTGCTCGAACCAGGCAAGAACCACTGGATGATCACGGGCATGTACGTCGATCCATCAATGGAGTTCGCCAAGGAAGCGGGCACAACGGTTCGGCCCAACGGCAGCCAGCCAGGAGGCGACGGCGGTGATGCTGGTGTGAGTACTTTCGGGGGCGCTTTTTTCTGGGCCCGCCCAATAAACGAAAAATTTGGATTAGGATTTTCTGTCAACTCAATCGCGGCGGCAGCCCTAGAGTACAAAAGCGATAACACGGTTAGCAGTGCGAACAACTTCGTAGGCCGCTATTGGGCAACCGAAACCGAATTGTTGACGATAAATCTGACGCCCTCGCTAGCCTGGCGTCTCAACGATGAATGGTCTTTGGGTGTCGCCGTTCCCATTCAGATTGGAACCCTCGACCTGAATGTTGCGATTCCGACGCCACCTGGAACGTTGCCGGCGACCGACGGAAACGCGACCATCAGTGACGGTACTGACACCAGCGCCACAATTGCGCTGTCAGTGCTTTGGGAAGCGAGTGACAGGGTACGCATCGGGGCAGCTTATCAGGGAGAGAACAAACTGGATTTCACCAGCGATCTCGCCGCGACCGGGCCGGGCGGAGGCGCGATACCGGTACCGTCTGCCGCCGACGTGACGATTCCGTTCGTGCAAACGACGCGGCTATGGGGTTCGACCGACGTCAGCGATCAGGTCACGCTGTTGGCGTCACTGGGGTGGGAAAACTGGGGCGCGTTCGACAATCTGTTGATCCAGACTGGCGCTGTCACTGCGGCGTTGCCGCGAAACTGGAAAGACACCTGGAAGGTCGCGCTCGGACTGCGCTGGCACCCCGCAGGCGCATGGACGCATTATGCCGGTATCGCCTACGACACCAGCCCGGTCGATGAAACTGACCGGACTGCCGACATGTCGATGGATGAGCAGTTGCGCCTCTCACTAGGCACGAACTATCTGATGAGTAACGGCGTGAGCGTCGGCGGCGTACTGACGTATGCAGATTATGGTGATGCCAGGATCAACAACGGTGGCAGCTGGGGTACGGTGGTCGGAAGCTACACGACGAATCGAATCCTTTTTCTCGGATTGAACGTCGGCTGGTAAACGACCTGCCGATACATTGCACGAGAACGGCTTCGCAAAGATCTTGAAGCCGGTAGAGGCGCGAAACGGCGGGATACATGTTGCTTCATGTACCTCTATCCCGCTACCAAATCGTTCCTCCCCAGGTCAATCGCACAAAGAAATCAACTTCGCTCTGCTTCTGGTCACTTCCGACCAGTTGTTCAAGATCAGCCCGGCGGCGCACGCGAATATCGAGAGCGAGACCTTTTGACCTGCGCCACTGGTATCGAATTTCGGTAAGCGATTCATTTTGCCGGAACTGCGGTGACAGCAACCAGCCGGCGCCGACCTGCCCGTAGTTCAGACCGATGCTGTGGTCCGGTTTGAAGTCCATCAGGCTCAGCACGACGTTCCAGGCCAACCCGTCGGCGTCGCCAGCGCCGGCCAGTCCAGCCGCTGACCGCGTTTGCGTCTCTGGTGCGTAGCCAAGCTCCCCGGCAACTCTGAGCCGTATGTCTTTGTCGCGTTCAGGCCAGCGGTTGGCAGTTCTCAGCACGACGCCGTAATAATCTTCGCGCGGCCCTGATTGCGTACCGTCCTTTAACAGCGATTTCGGCAAATACGAAATATCCAGCCCTCTTTGCAGAAACCGTACGGTGCGTTCCAGATTCTCGAAGCCGAGAAAATAGCTCGCGCGTGCGTCATCGTCCTTGAAGTCGAGCGGGCCGCGCCGGATTTCAGTCGCGCCTTCCGGCGCATTGTGCTGGACGATCACATGCGAGACCCAACCAGCCTTTGCCTGATACGTTCCGTGCACCCCGTCAACCCAGTTGACGTTGGTATTGTTGCTGTTGTTGCGGTCCAGCGATTTGGCGAACACGCCGCCGCGCGCGACGAATTTGGTCTGCATTCTGCCAAGTGCGAGATTGAATTTTTCCAGCCGGTACCAGTGAACGAATGCCTTGTCCAGGGTGATGTCGCCGTCGGCCATACCGCTGTTGGTCGGGATGTAGTCCGTTATCACGAAGTTCGGCTCGCATTCAACATCCGAGCACAGGCCTGCCACGCGTACCGCACCCCTGAGAACCGGTGTGATGCCGGCAGAACCAGTCAGGCGCCAACGTGCGCGCAACACGTCATCCTGTTCGCTACTGCGATCGCGGTTGTCGGTGTCCGACCCCGAGTACTCGGTACGAACGTCTGCTTCAATCGTTATGCCACGTTCAACCTCTTCGATATCGATCGAACTCTCGGCGTCGTCGAGCGAACCATCTGCGTCCGCGTCAACCGATTTTTCAGCGGCGGCCTCGGCGCCAGGTTGTTCCTCTGCCACCTCATCGCTTGTTTGCGCTTGCGCAATAGGAATAGTGAGCGACTATTGTGGCCGCAACCCACAATAGTCGCTTTGCTCGGATTCCATAGCTAACGGAGTGCATCTGACGTTACGTTACATCGCGCAATGGGTGCGGTAAACCATTCACAGGCAATGAGAATATTACTAGGGATCAAGCTCAATGACGTGCAACAGGGCACCAGTGCACCGGGAAGTGCGACAAGTATTCAATCAAGCGGCAGATCACTTTCGACTGCAGCAAGCCCGGCTTGAAGAACGAAACACGATTCTCCGGTTTCGCCACACTAGAAACTGAGTACGCCGTATATCACTGGCCCGAAATACTCGAACGTGAACCTTGCCCGCGAATCAGCATTGCGTTTGTCATCGACTGTGATATTGAAATAGCGCAGCCCGGCGCCGACACCAAACCGTTCCCACGGCCGGTACTGAACATCGAGACCGAGATCAACCAGGGACCCCTTGTAGCCACTGATCTCGAGTGCAAATGCAAGGGCCTGGGCGCGAAAGCCAAATTTCTGGGAAAACGCATAACCATAGGATGCGCCCAGGTGCGGTAGCGGTGCCGCGACATCCTCACCTTCATCGACGGCGGTGGCCGGCGTGCCAACGGGGACGCCATCCTTGTATACAGCACCCGAAAGTCTGAAAAACGTATGCACTTTCGTGAGATGCAAGCCCGCCTTTAGAGACTGTGTAAATAGTCTGGGGTTTTTGAGAAAATACCCGCACATTGTTGCGGGTATTTTTTTATGCACATTCAGGGACAAAGCCGGGATCAGGCGACGCTATTTCCGGAGCGGCTCGATGATCTGATAGGCCAGGACAATGCAGTCCGGGTGATCGACGCGTTTGTTGATACGCTAGATTTGAATGCACTTGGTTTTGCCCGCATGCAGCTTCAGGCCACGGGCCGGCCACCGTACCACCCGGGTGATGTGTTAAAGCTGTATTTGTACGGCTATATGCACCGAGTACGCAGCTCACGGTGTCTTGAGCGCAAGTGCCGGAAGAACCTCGAGGTGCTGTGGTTGCTGAACCGGCTGGCGCCAGATCACAAGACCATTGCCAACTTCCGGGTGGACAACCGTGTGGCCCTGACGCGCGTGTGTCGGGCGTTCGTGCAGTTTTGCCGCTCGCAAGCGCTGTATGGCGGCGAGCAAATCGCGATTGATGGCAGCAAGTTCAGGGCGGACAACAGCCGCAGCCGAGTCACACACAAGAAAGATCTGCAACAGCGAGTCAGCGGCCTGGATCGCAGGATCGGAGCGTGGCTCGATGCGCTCGAAGACAATGAGGACAATGATGACCAAGGGCCCAACGGCGGCGACACCCAAGGCGCTCTTGGCGCACTCAGGGCCGAGCGCGAGACCTTAACCGAACGCATCCGGGCGATGGACGATGCGCAAGTCTCGGCGCAGCCCGATACGGACGAGCAGGCGCGGGTGATGCCCCGCGCACATATTGGCTACAACGTACAAAGCACGGTCGATGGCAAGCACCGCCTGATCGTGGATGTGGACGTGGTACAAAATGCCAATGATTTGCAGCAGTTGTATCGCATGGCGCGACGCAGCCAACGCCAACTGCAGCGCGATCGGGTGCAGGTACTGGCCGATGCAGGCTATTCCAATGGTCAGCTGCTAAAGCGCTGCCAGGCCCCCTATGTGCCGGTACAGCGCGCCACGAACAACCAAGGCGATGGCTGCTACTTCGACAAATCGGAGTTTACCTACTGCGGCGAGGGCGATTACTACGAGTGCCCGGCCAGTGAGCACTTGCCAAAGAAGACCCAGTCGAACAAGCAGCGCCACTGGCTGTACACCAGTGAGGCTGGGTGACGCGCCACTTCGAGGAAGACGTGCTTAACGAGGTCGCCGATCGCACCGCGGCCAATCCACTCATGATGCAACGGCGCAACGGCATGGTGGAAAACCCATTTGGCACGCTCAAGCGGCGTATGGACGGCGGGCGTTTCCTGGTAAGAGGCATACAGAAGGTCAAAGCCGAGATGGCATTGGCCGTGACCGCTTATAACCTGACCCGTGCTATTAACATCCCGGGAACGAAGCAACTCTGCAAGGCACTGGCTATCTAATCACAAATGAAAAAGAGGCCACCTCGAACAAGATGGCCTCCGGGTTTTTACACAGCCTCATCTGGCGGGTTTTTTTTGCGCCGGCCACACGTCGCAACAGGTGCAAGGCGTAGCGACGGGTGCAAGGTGTCGCAACATGTGCAAGGCGTCGCGAGCGGTGCAACTCTACGATTCGTCAAGCAATTGCTGAATATCGCCAGCGATCATTTCGCTATCTTGGTCGTGCCGAACGTACAGCCGCAATTTGCCCTGCCGGTCAAGAATGAATGTTCCGGCTGAATGATCGACCGAGTACATGCCCGGGCGCGGGCCTTCGGACTTTTGGTAGAAGATTCTGAACTCGCGCGCGACTGTCGCGATTTGCTCGACACTGCCGGTCAAGCCGATAAAGCCGGGATTAAAAGCGGTCACATATCCGGCCAGAACTTCAGGCGTGTCGCGTTCCGGGTCAACCGTGACGAGCAGGACCTGAACATCTTGCGCCGAGTCGCCAAGCTTCCCGAGAACATCCGCCAGTTTAGCCAGGTTCGTCGGGCACACGTCCGGGCAGTGAGTAAACCCGAAAAACATCACGGTTACCTTGCCGCGAAAATCCTCCAGGTGTCTTGCCTGTCCGTGATGGTCGACCAGTTCGAAACTCTTGCCGAATTCAACTTCGCTAACATCTGTTGCATGAAACTCTTGTGGCTTGTCGCCGCAAGCGACGAGACTGCACAGCGCCAGCGCCGCCAGCCATCGCGCACGCATCATGACAAACCGAGTGGACGCAAATAATGATCAATCAGCAGGAACAGGAACAGCGTCGACAGGTAAACAATCGAATAGCGAAAAGTGCGGCGCGCAAGCGCATCGCTGTAATGAAGGCAGATCTGGACCGCGTAGAAAAGAAACACGCCGCCAAGCGTCAGCGCACTCACCAGGTAAATACATCCACTCATACCGACCGCAAACGGCAGCAGCGATACGGCATACAGAATAATCGTGTAGAGCAGAACATGCAGGCGCGTGAACTTGTCACCGTGCGTCACCGGCAACATCGGCACCCCCGCCTTGGCGTACTCTTTCTTCCGGTAAAGCGCGAGAGCCCAGAAATGCGGCGGCGTCCAGGCAAAGATAATCAGGAACAGCAACAGCGCTTCATGTGATACCTGGCCAGTCACCGCTGCCCAACCGAGTATTGGCGGCATTGCCCCCGAAGCACCGCCGATAACAATATTTTGCGGCGTGAGCGGCTTGAGAATTACTGTGTAGACAATGGCATAGCCAACAAATGTTGCAAGCGTCAGCCACATCGTCAGCGGATTGACCAGCACATAGAGCACCGTCAATCCCAACCCCCCTACCAGGCCCGAGAACAACAATGTTTCCGGCGTTGAAATCGTGCCCATCGGTAATGGGCGTGCACGCGTACGCGCCATCATCGCGTCGATCTTCTGCTCTACCAGGCAGTTAACCGCCGCAGCGGATCCGGCAACCAGCCAGATCCCCAGTGACCCGAACAGCAGGACGCGCAATGGCACCAGGCCGGGCGTCGCGAGCAACATTCCAATAACCGCAGTGAAAACGATCAAAGCCACGACACGTGGCTTCGTAAGCTGCAGGTATTGTTCCAGACGGGATACGTCTGGAGGTGATTGTATGAGGACTGACATTTACCGCGCGGGCTCTTCCTTGAGCGCAAAGTTTAGCATCACGACTGCCATCAGCAACAGCGCTGCGCCCGCGTTGTGGGCAACGGCGACAGATAATGGCAGCATTGCGACGATGTTGGTTATGCCTAATGCGACCTGTAATACCAGTGTGCCCATTATTGCCGCGCCGTATCCTCGCAATCCGTACATGCTGTATGCAACATATGCCAATCCCCAAAGATAGAGGAATACCAATAATGCGCCGGCACGATGTGACCAGTGGATGGCGTTGAGCGCCTCATTTGACAATGGCGCGCCAGCCGCCGTCATTCCCAGCTCGCGCTGCAACTGAAATCCGTTTGCAAAATCCATATTGGGAACCCATTGCGCGTGGCACATTGGAAAGTCCACACAAGCAAGCGCCGCGTAATTGGCACTGACCCAGCCACCGAGAATGATCTGCAGGCCAAGCACCAGCAGTCCCAGGATTGCCCACGGACGCAGGAGTCGCGCTTCCGCCGGCCTGCCCGCGGCCGGAAAGCGGCGAAATCGAGCACTGAGCCAGGTCAACATGGCCAGTATCAGCATGCCGCCGATCAGGTGCATTGTGACCACCGCTGGCTTGAGCAACAACGTCACCGTCCACTTGCCGAGCAGTCCCTGAAAAATGATGACGCCAAGCAAAGCGAGCGGCAAGCCGATTGCCCGGGAAGGGTCGGGTACATCAAGGTCGTCTCGCCGCCGCTTCATAAAAACCTGAATGACGATTGCCACCATCATCGCGCCGACCAACGAAGCGAGGTACCGATGCAGCATCTCGCGCCACGCCTTTGGTTCCGACACCGGGCCAGCCGGTGCCTCTTCGTATACATCCGATATTTCTTGTTCGGCATGCGCCGGTGAAAGCTTGCCATAGCAGCCCGGCCAGTCAGGGCATCCAAGCCCTGCATCGGTCAGACGCACATATGCGCCAAATGTCACCAGCACCAAGGTCAAAACTGTTGTCGCGTAAATTACCGTACTCAGTTTGACAACGCGCACACAAAGCAGCATGGCGATGAGCAGCGTTCCGCCCCAAACCAGCGCGTGAGTCGCCTGTAGCGAAAATTGCCAAATCGGATCATTCATTTATGTCGGTCCCTCAATGCTGATTCCAGTTCCGGACGCTTCACCGGTGCCGGCGATGCGTCCTGCAACGCTGTTTTGCAATACGCGAATTCCCGCCCGAAACGAAACGCGAATGGTGCGCGCGTCAGCGTTGCATTGCGTGTCCGATCAACCATGCGCGTACTTGTCGCCATCCAGCGCGCCAATCGCACCTGGCCCTCCACCCGGATGTGCTCTGATCTGATCAAGGAAGCCAGCACCGGGCGATGCTTTCTGAAGTGCCAGCCAGTCGTCGTATTCGTCACCACTGACAACCTTGACCAGGATGGACGTAAAGTCATCGTCGCTGCCGCATGACTGTGCGCATCGGACTCGATACGTGCCAATCGTATCCACGCGAAACCAGGCATCACGAACAACGCCCGAGACTGCATCCTGCTCCCTTCCGAACTCCAGAGCAGATGCTGAACTCGCGTCGCTCGAGGTGACCAATACGTGCACTTTCCTGCCAACCGGAATGACCATGGGCTGATCGACTTCAGGCAACGAGCGGTCGCCGGATTCCGGCGCGTCGTCAATATTCGCGCGCGGCGCGGCGAGCGTGCTATAGAAGTTGACGTCATCGTCGAGATACTCGTATCCCCACTTCATTTGATACCTGGTTAGCTTGATCGTGATATCGGCAATCGGGGCGTCACGAATTTCCAGCAATGTTCGCGTCGCCGGCCACGCCATGCCAATGATGATCAACAATGGAACGATGGTCCACATGATCTCGACGGTCGTAGTCTCGTGAAAATGCTCGGCTTCATGTCCGAGCGATTTGCGATGCCTGAGAATCGCATAGAGCATGAATCCGAACACACCAACAAAAATTACGCTGATGATGATCATCACCACAAAATGAAGATCGTATAGCGGACGCGCCATCGATGTAGTGGCCGGCATCAGATTCCACTGCAACTCGGCCAAGGCCCTGCCGGAACAAAGCGTAGCAGCACACAGGCACGACAGCCCCAAAGCGACAGCCAACCTCATCCGTTCCTCAACCGCGCTCTACCGAGGCCAACCAACCGGCATTTGATCGACTTGCCAGTCACCGTTGTTGCACCGAACAGCATGCGACGGTCGCAACATCGGCAATGCGCAAATGCACGCCGCAAAGCCACCCTTCCCGGAAAATATTCCCTTCTCCGGGATCAGGCCAGGTAACACGGCATACCTTGTTGCTCGTCTCTGATCTGGAATGACCAAAAATGCGCTCCTCGCGCCCCGCCCATTCCTATTTACGGCAGCAACGCGTCGATAAAACATGTGTAGGCACGTCCAAATTTACTCTAACCCGGCACTCTGCTTCTCAAACGGCGTAACCGCTGAACTATTGTTGGCTGCCGGAAAGCGCGCCACAAACTCACGACGCACTGACAGTTTCGGCCTCAAAGACTATCCCCAGTCTCAACAACGTGCCCGCTTGTCGCATCACGAGCGAAGCCGGCGAGGCGGCAACAGTCAACAGATCATACGGCTGGCTTGTAATTGTCCTGAGGGAAAATGCGATGTAGCTAGCGAGCCAGGCATATTGTTATCAGCTCGGCTTCGAAATATCGCTTGAATCCATTGCTCGAACGCGACATTTCATGCGGCGGCGAATGTACCACGCCAAACTGCGTCGAGGCAAGAAACAGCCACAAAATCAGTAGGAAAAGGTCGACAACTGAACAGACTCCCGGCTCAATCGATGCCGGGCGGCGCTCTCAGATTCATGCCGTTTGCAGATTCCACGACCCGACAGGGCCGTAGAATCCATAATCGAACTCAGGTCGCGCGGATACCAATGACCGGTCTACCCGTCGGCGACACGCGCGGCGCGGGCTTCCAGGCGTGCCCATATATGACTTCAAATGTCGCCGGCAGACGTCCGTCGGCGCCGCGCAATTGTTCGTAACCTGCAACAACGCGCGCGTACGTACTTCGTGCTCCCAGGCCTTTGCGCGCAAGTCCTTGCGTGCATATCGAGCCTTGGGCCTTGAGGTCACGCAACAGCGCGGCGACGTCCGTATAGGTTAACGTCAGGTATTCCATATCCAACACCGGATCACCGTACGCTGAATGCACCAGCATGTCGCCGACATCGTGCATATCGACAAACCGATTCACCCGAAAACCTTCTTCGCCCGCCGTACGATCCAGCTCTTTGAGGGTATCTGGACCGAACATCGAGAACATCAATAATCCGCCCGGGCGCAATACCCGGTACGCCTCCGCAAAAACAGCCGGAATCTCCTCCGCCCAATGCAGCGCGAGATTTGACCAGATTAAATCGACACTGGCCGACGCCAATGGCATACGCTGAAAATCTGCACAAACAGTAGAACGCGGCAGACGCAGCCAGTTTAGGAAACTGCGGCGGCGATTGCGAAGTTGCCGCAACATACTCTCTGATTGATCCAGGTCAATTACAAGAGCGCGCGCAAATCGCTTGCGCAAGAGATTCGTCGCATAGCCTGTGCCGCTACCCGCATCAAGTATGGTTGTCGCGTTCAACCTGATAATCGAGAGACGATCGAGCATGCGTCCGGCAATTTCCCGATGTAACGTCGCGACAGAATCGAATCCGGGCGCCGCCCGATCAAATGCAAGGCGAAGCCTGCGCCTGTCGAATGCGTTTTCAATCATCTGGTAACTACTCGACCCAGTTGTGACCGGTAGCATAAGGAGAACGCGCGATCGTTTCTTTGGGTGCAAGAGCATAGAGAACCTGGTGCGGCATCTTGTACGACAGGACCCGTATCACACATGTGTCGTCGCTTGCATATCGTGCGCACCACTCACGCATCGGCTCATACACCGGCACGATGTACAGACGCCTTCGCCAATTTCGACAGTACCAATTTCGACAGTACCGATGACGCCGGGCAATCCGGGAAGGACTTCACTGGCAGGCCGGTGCCCCAACCGGTTCAGTCGTTGCGCAGATCTTCCGCAGCCATCGGTACCAGACCCAGGCGATTGAACAACTGCCGGTCCGACTCTGCCTGCGGATTGCCCGTAGTAAGCAACTTGTCGCCATAGAAGATCGAGTTCGCGCCGGCAAGAAAGCAAAGCGCATGAATCTCATCGGACATTTGCTCACGGCCCGCCGACAGTCGAACCATCGCGCGCGGCATGGTAATGCGCGCACACGCAATCGTCCGCACGAACTCAAACGGGTCAATGTTGTCGGTCCCGTGCAAGGGCGTACCTTCGACCTGCACAAGATTATTGATAGGCACGCTCTCCGGGTAAGGATCCATATTCGCCAGGCTGGTGATCAATTCCGCGCGTGTTGACCGCGACTCGCCCATACCTACAATGCCGCCACAGCAAACATGAATTCCGGCCTCACGAACGCTTGCAAGCGTATCGTAGCGATCCTGCTGGGTGCGCGTGGAAATGATTTCACCATAGTAATCGGCGCCGGTATCGATATTGTGGTTGTAATAATCGAGTCCGGCTGTCTTGAGCTGTCCCGCCTGGCCGTCTTGTAGCATGCCGAGAGTGGCGCAAGTCTCCAGTCCGAGTGATTTCACCGCGCGCACCATCTCTGACACTTTCTCGAGATCACGTTGTTTTGGACTACGCCAGGCCGCACCCATGCAAAATCGCGTAGCGCCGCGCTCCTTCGCAGCACGCGCCATCGAAACCACCTCCTCGGTGCTCATCAACTGTTCGTTCTCAACGCCGGTCTGAAAACGCGCTGCCTGCGGACAGTAGGCGCAATCCTCCGGGCAACCACCCGTTTTGACCGAAAGCAAGGTCGACAACTGCACACTATTGGCATCGAAATGTTTCCGATGTACTTGCTGTGCCCTGTACAAAAGATCGGCGAACGATGAATCGAACAACGCCATCACCGAATCAAGCGTCCAGAATTCGCTTCGATCATGTCCCGCCTGCTCTCCGGCATCCGCGACTTCGTGAATGCTGCCCCCTGCATCAGTCATCATTACTCCAATATTCGGCTTGATCTCGTCAGGCCTGATTATATGTGCCAAAGTTTGCGCGTTTACGTGCAGCTCGAATTTTTTTGCCCCCGGCGGGAGTCTGGTGGACCTGGCACCCTGCCGGACTCAGAATGATCCCATGGATGCTTCCAGCACTATAAGCAGATGGATTCGCCCGCTGATGTCCCCTGCCTGCATTTTGTGCAGCCAAACCGCAGGTGACTCGGGGCTGTGTCCCGCATGTCTGGGCGCGCTTCCGTCCGCTGACGGCGATCGCTGCTCGATCTGTGCATCGCCAGTGCCGATGCCAATTCCAAAGGTGGCGCAAACCACTACATTATGCGGGCGTTGCATTCAGCATCGCCCGAGTTATGACTATGCGATTGCCGCGCTCGATTATGTTTCACCCGTCGACTATCTGATCGGCGGATTGAAGTATTCGCGAAATCTCTCTGCGGCGCGGGCGTTGGCATATGTGCTCGCCCGTATTCTCGAACGCGAACCCTACCCCGATGTCGTTCTACCGATGCCGATCGCGCCGGCTCGCATGAGAGAACGCGGGTTCAACCAGGCGACAGAAATCGCGCGCTATGCCTGCGCTGAATTCGGAATTCGGCCAACGCACTCAATCGCACGCAGAAACTCGGCCGGCTCACCGCAGTCTTCATTGCCATGGCGCCAAAGAGCAAGGAATGTTCGCGGCGTGTTTGCAGTCAATGCCGACGTCGCCGGCAAGACGATCGCGGTAATCGACGACGTGCTGACGAGTGGCGCGACGTTGAACGAACTCGCTACTGTTCTCAAACGTGCAGGCGCGAAGTCAGTGACGGGATGGATCGTAGCGCGCACACCCCCGCGCCGCTAATCAGCACGCTTCAAAAAGGATTCAGCTCGCCAATCGACAGGTTTCGCGGCCGACTGCCAAATCATGCAAGTCAGTGCAATTCGTTATCTTGCAGCGACGTGCAACTCGGTATATTGCCGTACCACGTAGGCCTGCAATTCGGCACTTAGCGTGCCGGTAGTCGCGGCGCGCTTGAACGCATCCATCGCTCGTTCGCTGTCGCCCAATGCGCGAAAACTAATCCCCATCCCCATCAACCAGATCGCATTTCGCGGCATGAGCGCCAACGCATTCCGATACTGCTTCACAGCGTCTTCGTGCCTTGACGCTCGCTGAAACACGGCGGCCAGGAAGGAGTAGTAGCCAGCGTCAGAACCGGCGTAAGCACTTACACTCTCGAGCGTGCGTATGGCCGCCTCCAGATCTGCGCGTTCGACCTGTAGTCGCGCCAGAACCATTGCTTCACGCGGTTGCCGTGGATTGATATCCAGCGATTCAATCAGCACTTGTTCGGCGTCGGCGTTGCGACCTTCCTCGATCAAGATACCGATAAGCGCCTGCCTGGCAGCGATATGAGACCGATCTACCTCATTCGCCAATCGGAAAAACGCTTCAGCATCCGTGAGCCGGCCTTGCCGCAAATTCGCGACGCCCTTGCGAAATGCAATCTCGGCGCGTTCGTACGTCGTCAGTTCGCGTGTCTTTCTTGCGATGGGCGACGCAGGCGCGTCAGCAGATATTTCAACTTCCTCGAGTTCCTCTGTTCGAAGATCAACGGGCCGCTTTTTCGCCTTGACTATACGCGGCGAGGGCGACTTCGGCATTGCATTATCAGCCGGCGTCGCGGCCGCCTTCGCTACGACTAGTGCTTGTTCTTTCTTTGCACGATCAGGTTCGGTTCGCGATTTCAGTTCCGGCGACGACTCTTTGGCGGTATTTGCCGTTACGAGTGCCTGGTCTTCCTTGGCAGGTTCAGCTTTGTTTGGTGGTTCTTGTTTCGGTGAAGACGTAGTGACCGCGCGTGCCGTTACGAGTGTTTGATCACTCTTGGAATCATCAGTTTTGCTTCGTGGTCCCGTTTTCGACGGCGAGGCAGTGGCAGCGGTTCGTTTTGAACCGGACCGGTCGCGTGGTGGCGCTGCGCGATTTCGCGTCTTGCTCGCCTTGCTCTTCTTGCGTGGAGCCACGTCCGATGAATCTACTCTGAGCGCGGCGTGCGAAATCTCGGGAGGCGACGCCAGCTTGCTGGACAACTGGAAGACCGGGGCCATCAAGGATGCCTCGACTTGCGCCTGCGACATTGCCGGTAATACAGGGTTGTTGTCAGGTATGGTCGGTTCGTTCCGCACCGCAGCCAGCAGGCCATCGGTATCCGATACGCCTTTGGAATGCGATTGCCAAAGCCACAGGTAGCCGGCAGCAACGACCGCGCACCCTAGCAGTGCAAGCAGCCACACAGCCGGTCTCGGTATACGCTTGCGTACCGGGACCGCCGTTGCCCGGATGCCATCGGGAAGCTGAGCCGCTTCGCTCGGTCGCGTGCGCCGCTTGTCGAGGTCCTGGAGCAACTGGTTGATCAGGCTCATATCACGAAATACCACAGGGTGAGGCCGCATGCGACCACTGTCGCCGCGACCAGCCCGGCAACCGGTGAGCGGCCATCCGGCGCCGCCGCCGGCGTGTCATTCGCGGCCCGGACGACATGCTTTCGCGAAATCCGAAACTTCCCCTCGCCATAGGCGGCGAGCAGTGCCTTGTGCGCGATGATATTGACAAGACGTGGAACACCACGCGTTTGTCGATACAGCGCATTCATGGCCGCGCCCGCGAACAAGTGGTCACCAGCATGTCCGGCGACCCGCAGCCGATGGGTGACATACTGTTTTGTCTCTCGTTTCGACAGCCCGCCGAGCTGATGCTGGAACGTGATGCGTTGATTGAGCTGACGGATGGACGGTTGGCCAAGTTTTTCGTCCAGTTCCGTCTGGCCAAACATGATGACCTGAAGCAGCTTGGATTTCTCCGTCTCCAGATTTGACAGCAAGCGCAACGTCTCCAGCGTTTCGACCGGCATGGCCTGCGCTTCATCGACGAACACGAACGCCTTCTTTCTCTGTTTGGCAATATCGAGCAAGGCGTGGTTGACAGCCTTGATAATCTGATGGTCGTCGGCATCGCGGTCTGCAGCGGCATCAAACTCGTCCGCAATGGCCAATAGCAGGCCGCGAGGTTCGAGCATCGGATTGGGAATATATGCCGCTACATAACCGTCATCGAGAGTGGCAAGAAATCGCCGGCACAGCAACGTCTTTCCCATGCCAACCTCACCGGTAATCTTGATGAAGCCTTCGCCGGCAGCACTGCCACGAGTAACACATTCAACGTTCCCTGGTGTGCCACGCCCGAGAATGCAAATTCGGTATCAGGGGTGAGCCCGAACGGAGATTCTTTCAAGCCAAAATGGGCGTGGTACATCTAGATTGCGACCTGCTGTGCACGGCATGCGCGGCGACCGTGATTGCACATGGCACGCCCATCGCCACCATCCGCCAGGTCAAGCACCATATCGCCCACGGTGTAAATAGCGACAACACGAAGGGCGAATGGCATTAGCGCACCTCTTGTACTGCGGAATCCGTCGTATCGCCGGAAGACCTGTCGGGGCGGCGATAGGTCTCGATTCGGTCTCGCGTATCGAGCAGATCTTTCTGCCAGTCTGCAGAACTTGATATTACCGTCGGCTTCACCAGAATAACCAGCTCACTTTTCTGCGTCGCGCGCTGCGAGTTGCCAAACGCTGCACCAACGACCGGCAAATCACCGAGTCCCGACACCTGGCGGCGATTTCGCACTTCAATCTCCTTCATCAATCCGCCTATGGCAACGATGTTGCCGTTCATTACGCGAGCGATGGTGTCGGACTCGCTGATATCGCTTGAAGCCAGAGGCAGTCTGAATTGCCCCGCTGCGCCCAGGTCGAGGTCTTTTGTGACCTCTGTTACGCTGCTCACCGACGGATGGATATGCAGGGTAATTATATTGTCTTCGTCGATCTGTGGCGTCACATCGAGCGCCACTCCGGAAAAGAACGGCTGGGTTGTGATTGTCGGCGACTGAATCGCCGTCAATCCGGATACAGTCACGTTAGTCGTTACATTGGTCACGAAGAACTCGTCAGTCCCTACTTTCAGCACCGCTTTCTGATTGTTTAGAGTCGCAATGCGCGGACTGGAAAGTACCGACAAATCACCCTGTGTCTCTAGAAAAGAGATCAAAGCTGCAAAGTTATCAGTCTGGAAGGCCAGACCCAGCAAGGTGCCGGGCACTCCAGCGCCGCTCTCTATAAACCCCGAGACCGCGCCCGGCAACGAGTCCAGGTTCGAATTTGCCCTGAGGGTGCCATCGTCATTTCGCGCTGTGAACGCTGACAAGGTACCGGTCGGCGACAACGTCGAACCAGGCGTAACAACACCACCCGCAAAGCGGCCGGTACTACTGGTATTAAACGCCGCCCAGTTCACACCGGTCTGCGAACCTTCTCTAAGACGCACATTGATGATCTTTGCTTCCAGCATCACCTGCCGCTCGACGATCACCGACATGGTTTCGAGCAACTCCGCGACATTGCGCAACTCGGCAGGGAAAGCACGTACCACGATGACGCCAGCCTGAGGACTGGCAACGACGTTGCGCCCCTCTTCCGAACCAATCATCGATTTCACTGCCAAGGTAATTTCTTGCCAGAGGTCGTTCGTGGCAGACGTTTTTACACGACTGCTATCAAGTGCTTCGCTGGCGGTCCCCGTTCCGGGCAGCGCCGCATTTGCACCGCCCTGTACATTTGCGCCGCTCGTATCGGAAATTGCGCCCGAACTTATCCGCACCTCGGTTTCGCCCTTGCGTTTTGAAACCAGATAGTTCACCTGGAACACACGCGTTTGCAATCCTACCGGCTTGATTATGATTCGCGTGCCCTGAATGACATATTCGAAACCGTAGACTTCGCGAATGGTTTCGAGCGCTTCGAAAACCGTCACGTCTTTAAGATTGATGGAAATCGAGCCTTCAACCTCCGGGTGAACCACCATGCTGTAGCGCGTTCCGGACACCAGCGCGAGAAATACCTGTTCCGCCGGCGCCTTGCTGACCTGCAAATCGAATCGCGGCTCGATCGGCCTTCCATCAACCCGCGGCATTTGAACGGTGATCGGCGGAAGCAATGCGTTGCTGACCGAATCGGGCTGCACTGCAGCCTCCTGGGCCAGTACTGCCTGGTCCATTTCCGACCTGGCGGTTTCGTACTCCAATGGCGGCGGCAAAATCGAAGCGAATCCCATCGTGCACAGCAGAACAAACGAGCGGCGCAGCAAATTCCAGTGGAATCTTCCTGATACAACATTCTGCGCAGATTCCTCGCAGAGCGCGCCGCGTCGATTATCTGCAGCGGCCCTCATCGCTGGCCTTTCTCTTGTTTGGACGACATTGCCACGTTTGAGTCCGACAAATGCACGTCAGGAAACAACTGCAGCACGCGCGTTTTGTTCTTTCCTTTTCGAAGAACAACCTCATCGATGCGAATTTCCGAGACTCTGAAACCTGAGATTGTGTCGCCAACGGACACAAGTTGACCGCTGATGACGGCACTCTGGCGATCCTCCGCAATCAAAATGGACTGCAGAACCATTTTCGAGCGCGGAGTCGATTTCTTGGCCTTGGGTGACGGCGCTTTGTCGCGAACCACAGAATGGGGGCGTGTCGGGTCCCGTAGTTGCTGAGCGGTAGATGCGAGGGGAAACGTGAAAAGCGCCATGCCGATGACAATGTATCGACTCGGGCGCATCACACCACCAGCCATTGTTCGTCCAGCGACAGCGTAAACACGGTCACCGTGATGCGCACCACAGGGTAATCATTCGCATCCATTATCACCTGGGCCCAGAACATCTGCCAAGGCAGTGCCTCCAACCGGCTCAGATAGTCCAGCAAGTCGAGATAGCGACCTTGCAGCGTCATCTCAATTCCGTGTTTGTATACATTGGGCCCGTTATCCGACTGATCGCGTTGGATCAGGTACGAAACCGGTAGTGTTTTCAGTTTTACCAGTTGGACATGCGAAGTACGTGCCAGCATCTGCTCGAGTATTTGCGCCATTTGCTCCGGCGGAACAAGGCCGCGATTGACACCTTGCATCTGCGCGTCGAGCACTGCAATTTGTTCGGAAAGGCTCGCGATCTGCGTCCGTGCATGCGCGTCAGGATTCTGCGCGAGCTGGCCCACAAGCATTTGCGCCTGCGCTTTGGCTGATGCCGTATCGGCCCGCGCCTGGGTAAGCTGCTTGTCCAGCATCTTGTACTTCGCCAGAGACACATCGACCACCGAAAATCCCAGGATCAGGATCGCAGCGGCGCCACCCAGCAGCAGAATGACTCGTTCACGCTTCGTAAGCCCGGAAAATCGCTTGTCCATATCTGCCCAGTAGGACTTCATCGGTCACCCCACGATTCGGCATCCACGGCGCCAGGTAGCGTCGACAGCCGAAAATCGATGTATTTCGATTGACGACGCTGCGTGTTTCCAGAACCTGAATCAGGCCGCCGCATTTCCAGCTGTGAAAAAGCGTGACCTTGCATAACGTCCTCTTGATTCAAGCGCTTGACATAGCCAGGCACGAGCTCTGGCTCCGTCGCACGACCCTCGAGGACAACCTCCGGGCCGGCCGTGGACACTTTAAGTCGGGTTAGCCAGAGGCCTTTTAGCGTTTGGCGGGCAAAGGCTTCAAAATGCCCGGAGAATCCGTGTATATCTCCAATTACACCGGCGTGGAGCGTACGCATCACTTCATTGCGACTTGCGAATCCGGCTTTGAGACGAGCGAGTTCAGCCGCGAGATCCGCATCTGGCCTGCGTGCAGACAATTGCGATGCGAGGCTGGTCATTTGCGCCTGAGCGACCCCTCTTGCGTGCGATTCCAGTTGCAGTTCTCGCTTGACCGAGTCGACACGCGCCATTGCCGTGAAAACGGCGGCGACAGCAATCAGAAGGGCAAGTCCCCACGCCGTTGCAACCCCGGACAGCGACGTGAAATCTCGCTTGCGCGCGAATTCCGCGTTGTAAAGGTTAATCTGCTGGCTCACGAAGCAGCCTTTTGTCGAAGTGCCGCACCGATTGTCATGAACTGACTCGCCTGAGCATCGGCTGAGGCAAGTTCCGGTACACGCGACATATCGATACACGAGTCAAGTCGCGCTTCTTCGACCGTCACATAGAGGTTTTCAGAAAGATATGGAATCAAATCAATGCCTTGTGGCAACGGCGCCAGCACGAGTTTCCCTAACGGCATGAAACTGAACTGGCGGTCGAAATGATCGAGCGAACGCTGCACCTCTAGCACAATGCGTGCGAATGTGTGCTCGCGTAGCGTCCCCTCGGCATGACGCAGTTGCGTGAGCCCGATGTCTATCGCTCTGGCCATGTATAGCTCGGCACCAGGCGTAAAAGTGAGCAAGCCACCGTCTTCGCTCAGGCTCAACATTGCCAGCGCGCTTCCTGGGCTCTCGAACAGCACTGCCACATTGCGCTGCGCCATTTCCGGAATATCGATTACCTCAAGTCGAACGTTGGCACTTGAAAACATCGCCATGCGTTCGGCAATGAGCGCGTTCTTCGCCGCCACTGCGTAAATGGACCGGGAACGCGTCGGTGCGTCCGGGTCGGCACGAACAAAAGGTCAATCGTCGCAGCCTCAGCCGGATAGCCAAGCACGTCCTGAATGCGCCATCGCACGGCCGATTTCAGTTCTGAATCTGGCACGCTCGGCGCCTCAATGACCTGAAGCTGGTAGCCACCTTCAGGCATTAATGTCACGCACGGCACACGATCGAGGCGGTGCTCTCGGCGCAGCCCCAAAAGTGCTTCAGCAAAGCCGCCTTCGTGGCTTACTGATGTGCACATATCGATCACCGGCTGCGCGTCTTTCGAACGGCTCGCCCGGACAACATCAATGCGATTCGGATGAACACAGATCGCGACGGCACCGCTACTCGGGTCGCGTTTTCGCATACTCGCGTAATCTTTTATCAATCTTTGAAATGACACGTTTTTCTACCGATCACTCATTGCGTTAAGAGAGCCGCTCTGGTCACTGACGGCACTAGTAGTTTTCCTGCAAGTAGAGGAACTCGGCGGCGTCCTTGTAGATACCGAAGGTCGCCCGGGCTCCTGGATTCTGGTCCCACGCAGCAGCCCCGCCCCAGTTACCTTGCAGGAAGTCCATGTTCGAAGTAGTCGCTGCAGATGTGGGTCCACCAACTGCAGTGCAGGTGTTACCAGCGGCAACGCCAAGATTCAGTGTCAAGTCGACACTGCCATCATTGCCAAGCCCGGGCGCTGCCAATTGCAGACCATTCACCATGCCGTCAACGAGCACCGCCGCGCCGCTTGGTAGCGACGCTGTATCACAGGCTGCCAAATTGGTGGGAACGACAAAATCCATCCTCACATCCGATCCGCTAATGGCAGTGCAGCTGTCATCAGCGTTGGTAACGAACCCATTGGCCGTAAAGAACTGAGCCTGTATGCGCTGCGGCAGCGCGAGACGGGTCGTGCCCGAAACATTGTCCATGCGCAGCCGGCCAAATCGCATTTCACGCGGGGTTTTGCCAAAGGTCACAACGGTTCCGGCAAACAGGATGCCGTTTCCGGGCGTTGCCTGGCCAAAACTGACCGGGTTTGTGCCGGGGACACCATCAATCATCGCCACCAGCGTCGCGTCCTCGTCGACGACGTTGATGGCAAGTGAGATATCTGCGTCAAACGCGACGACCGGATTCGCCCGTGTAAACAGCAGCCCGGTGCCGGTGCTGAAAGTCAATGTACCGATACCGGCGACAGGCGGGGGCGGAACGGCGATCAAATCGCCGTTGTAGCGAATGGCCGGATCGATCGCAGGTACCCCCAATGTGTTGAGCGCGCCAGTTGCCGCGCTATAGGTCTTCCCGACCAGCGAAGCAGACGTAATCTTGAAGAAATCACCGCTGTAGTTCAGCGTTGTTCCATTGGCCTTGTTCCGCGCCGTGACCGTGATCACCGGGGGTATTTGATACAGGAACGGCTGGCCAATGTACGTCAATGCGTCCTTGCCGACAGCGCTGCATACGGCATCGAACATCGGCACGTTACGGGTCACCGAGAAATCAAAAGGCACAAACCGACCGACGTTGCCGCTCGTCGTACCGGTTACGTCGCCGACGCTTGGCGTCAGTGTGATGATGCCGGCCTCACCCCAGCTGAATGTCGTGCCGGTTGCGGTTCCGCCGGCAAACGTCCCAAACGCAGTGGGATTGGCCAGCGCCGGATTGTTGGTGAGGCCAAGTCCGCCGACCAGATTGGCGGTTAGCAACACGGTTTCGGCCGTTGTTTCCTGGCCGTAATTCGGTGTTGCCGTGCCGACGGAATTGACGGCCGTAACGGTCACCGAAAAATCGTCGCCGGCACGGATGAACATCGGACCGGCAGCAGTCGCAGCAGCGGGGTTTACGAAAGCGTCAGCAGTGCGCTTGATCTCGTTGGGTGCGGCGGTCTCGACCACGAAACCGAACGGACTAACCACAAAACTGTTGCTCGCCCCGGACATCAGATTGCCAGACGCACTTCCGTCACCCAGAGGAATATCGTAGTGCGCATGCAGCGAAATTGCGCCAACGTCCGGGTAGTTCATATTGAACGCGGCCATGCCATTCGGACCAAATGCCAAGGTCTTGGACGTCCAGGCAGTTGGGCCGGTGGCCGGATTGGCCGCAATAGTGCTGGTCCCGTTGTTGGTGATACTGACCAGTTGCCCGGGCTGGCATGCGGTCGGATTGTCGCAACGAAATGCGAGGTCAAGGCTTGTCAGCGCGCCATTTCCAAACGCCGTGGGAACGGTGCACACGCCGGTACATGGTCCGTATCCGGCACATCCACCTGCACCCGTCTGGATTGCCTGCAAATAGAATGGACCGTTGCTCACTCCAGCGACTTGATTGGGGATAGCGCTGTTGCTGCCGTCTACAAATCGGAAACCGGACGGAACAAAATCGAGATCCTGGTTATAGCCAGGGTCTGCGCTCGCGGTGCCGCTGATGTCCGTCGCCACGCCATCAGTCAGCGAAAAATTGACCGTCTGTACCCAGGTGTTCTTGTAACTGAACACCGCACTCGATTCGCCGACACCAAACGTATAGGTCGCAATTCCGTCGTCGAGTGCGCCGTTGACCAACGTTCCGGTTCCGGTCGTCAACGCGTAGTCGCCGTGAGTGCCCGGTGCACCGGCAGTTCTCGCAGCCGTTATCGTGATCACGCGCCCTCCGGCGGGCGCTAGTGCATGAGAAACATCATGGGCTGTGACGGATACGCTCTCCGCCTGACAATTGACACCACTTGCGCCATTCTGAACGTAGTAATGATCGATGGTTGATGCGCACGGTCGCGTCGCATTCATAATCGCGACGACTTCTGCCCCTGAAAGCGTCTGATCATGAACCTGCACTTCGTCAATCAAGCCGCGAAAACGCCGGGAACCTCCGCCGAATCCCTGATCGTCGCCGATTTGTAGTGGCAAATTATTGTTGAACAGTGCCGCCCCATCGGTGCCATTGGCGCTTGGCACCCCATTTATATAGATGATTTGCTGTCCCTGCTGGAACGTGATCGCAATATGTGTCCAGGTGTTCAGCGGCACCGCACCGGCACCGGTCGTGAGCGCCGCCGTGCCGGTATTCCACCACCAGTTCACCTGGCCGGTAGACGTAATGTGGTACTCATAGTTGGTATCTTTTGACAAGACTGTCATCAGCCCGCCGCCACCGGGATATGCCGTTGGCCTGACCCATGAGGTCACCGTCAGCGCCGTCGTCATGTCGAGCAGCGGATCATCGGCCACCTGGATATAGGCGCTCAGCGGTCCCGCAATATTCAGCTGGGCGCCATTGCACACCCGTCCCGGTACCGGGACGGCACCGCCGAGCGCAACACCGTTAAGGCCGTTCGGTGAACTATCGGTGACTCACCGGGCGTTCCGTTCCAGGAAGCATCGTCCAGCCGGTATTCGGCGACCGGACCAGGGCACGGATTCGACGCATTCATGTCTGTCGTGATCTCCGCCGCACTCTGTTCGAAGTCGTAGACGCGAAACTCATCAATCACGCCATTGGCCGAATTTCCGGTCGATCCGTTCACCAGATAGGTGCTGCTGTTGTCGCCGAAATAAGACCGCCCAGCGTGGTCGCGAGTGGCTGCTGGTTTGTCGCGGCCTGTCCCGCCTGCACGCCGTTGATAAAGACACGAATCCGGTTGTTGGGTGCGGAGGCTAGCTGCCATGTGGCGGCAATATGGACCTATGTTCCGGCACTGAATGTCTGCGCTGCGGAATTCACATGGAAATCAGCATCGGTAATGTCTTCAAGCGCGAATCGCAACACGCCGCTACCGAGCACTGTTGCAAAAAAGTACTTGTTCGGAGCAATCAGCGCTGATGCGTCGAACAGTTGGCGAGACGTTCCGCCATTCCAGTCTGCGGCAGCCTGATACCAGAACGAAATCGTTCCGCGATCGCCGACCGCGTCAATATCAAAGCCGGTGTCGATGCCGTCTTGCTGTGCGGCGCTCGTATTGAGCGGAATCTGTCCACCCCGGCACACGTAACCCGACGCAGTAGTCTGGGCAAGTCCGCTGCGGGTACCATGCCTGCCGTTGCTGCTCGAATCGGTTACCTCTCCCGCCGCGCCGGTCCATGCAGCCTGCTCCATCTGATAGAACGCGAACAGTCCATCGGCAACGGGTGTTGTATAGCGAATGATGACGATGCCCGATCCACCGGCACCACCGCTAAACGGTGCTCCGCCTCCACTGCCAGTTGCACCGCTGCCACCACCACCGGTGTTCGCAGTACCGGCTACGCCAGCACCGCGTCCGGTCGGCGCATCCGCGCCACCTCCAGTGCCGCCCGAACCGCCGGTCGAGCCATCATCCGCGCCGCCGCCTCCACCGCCGCCGTACCACACCGCCGCACCGGTGATGTTGTCCGATATGCCATCTCCTCCGTCTCCGCCGTTGCTTCCACCCGGTTGTTGACCAGCAGCGCCGGCACCACCGCCGCCGTCGTTGTTGTTGCCATCGCCACCATCGTTGCCCTGGCCAGCCGTGCCC
>CATOSA010000061.1 GCA_951812315.1 uncultured Burkholderiales bacterium | reverse complement strand
ATCACCAGTGACGTTGTTTGCGGCGATCTCGCTCCACGAAACGTCCACAGCGCCAACCCGGAAGCAGCGCCAAGGTATAGCCATACACTGCGCGACTCCGTCAAACTCGCGAGCGTGAGGAGTAACAGGAGTGCGCCTCCCGCAAGGAACGGGTTCAGGCGCCGGGTGCTCGCCAGATAAATTGCCGCCAGCACACCCATGCACGAGAAACTTGCAAAGTGATTTGTCTGCCCCAGATTGCCACGCACTCCCGGCCCAACCGTCTGCGCGACAAGGCCGCCGGCAGTCATGCCGGTCAACTGCAAGATAGCGATCACTGCGCTCAGTGATGCGCCGACGATGACAACCCACGCCAACAACGTACAGAAACGGTCCCAGCCAAGCCAGTTTCGAAGCGTACGGCCGACACCCATCATCGCTGCCGACCAGATCAGATATATCGCGCCGATGGCGCCCTGTTGCCAATAATTCACGCTGCCCAGCGCCATCTGTGTCAGCAACAGAACCAGAATGCCAAGGGGCAGCACTACGATGCGCGGGATCTCGATGCCGGTATTCGATTGTGCAAATACAAGAGCCACAAGAGCAGTGCAACCCAACGCAAACGTAGTCCACTCCTGGTAATACGTCGGCACGGGGAACCCGCTGACAGGGAGAAGAAATGGCAGCGAAAGCATCAGTGCAACACAAATGGTTGCAATGGCATGCAACGGAGACGTCAACAAACTGCGAATCGACTCAGACACACAGGCCCCGGATCAGAAAGTAGTTCTCGGTGGATAATAACGGACTCATTGAACTCATCCTGATTGGACTTTGCTAATGAAGAAAATTGTTCTGCTGCGACATGGCGAAAGCCAGTGGAACCGGGAAAATCGTTTTACCGGCTGGGTCGATGTCGATCTCACCGAAAAAGGCATTGCCGAAGCGCGCGAAGCAGGCCGGCTAATCGGCGAAGCCGGTTTGGATTTCGATGTCGCCTATGGCTCGGTCCTGAAAAGAGCGATACGTACGATGTGGATCGTCCTGCGGGAGATCGACCGCATGTGGCTGCCGCAAAATCTTTCATGGCGCCTGAACGAACGGCACTACGGTGCGCTACAGGGACTGAACAAAAGCGAAACCGCAAAGAAATTCGGTGATGAACAAATTCTGATCTGGCGGCGCAGTTTTGACACACCTCCTCCGGCCCTCGAACCTTCCGATGCGCAAAATCCGGCCAACGACACGCGCTATCAGTCAGTGCCAGAGGCTGAGCTTCCATTGACCGAATGCCTGAAAGATACAATCGAGCGGTTTCTCCCTTACTGGAACGACACCATTGCGCCACAAGTCAGGGCGGGTAAGCGTGTCACCGTCGTCGCACACGGAAATACGTTGCGCGCACTGGTGAAGCATATCGACAACATATCCGAGAAAGGCATTGTCACACTGAATATACCCACCGGTATTCCCCTCGTTTACGAACTTGAGGATGATCTGAAACCAATTCGAAGTTACTACCTTGGCGATCAGGAGAAAGCAAGACAAGCGGCTGCGGCAGTACAGTCGCAGGCACGTGGCTGACGTCGGCACCGGCCAGCCTGCATCCCGGCGTCGTCCGCGCCGCGTCGCCAGACTGTTCATTGTGGCGATCTGGACGTCAATCGCGGCCAACCCCGCCATTGCCCAGAGCGAAGAAAAAGAGGAACTCAATGAACTGCGTACTCAAATTGAAGCATTGCAGAAAGAGCTCGAGAAAAGCGAAGAGAGCAAATCTGACGCCGCCGACGCATTGCGAAAATCAGAACGCGCCATCAGCAAGGCGAATCGAAAGCTCTTCGAACTTGGTAACGACCGCAAGAAAACCAGCACAGAGAAAAAGCGCCTCCAGAAAGAGGCCGCCGCTGTTCGGTCCCGCATCGAATTGCAACGCAAAGCGCTCAACAAGCTGATATACCGCCAGTATCTTGCCGGACAGCCTGAATCGATTCGACTCATGCTCAATGGACAGGATCCCAACCAAACTGCACGACAGCTGCACTATCTGGGCTATATATCACGGGCGCGTGCCAGGCTCATTGGCAGTTTGCGCGCCGATTTCGATGAGTTGAGCGATTTGACCAGACAGGTTCAGAAACAGAGCGCACGCCTGAAGGATCTGGAGAAAGAAGAGACAAAACAGAAGAGCGCACTTGAAAAACAGAAACGCGACCGGAAGAAAGTACTCGCCAGGACTTCCGACGAAATAGACCGGCAACGCAAGCAGATATCCAAACTCAAGCGTGATGAGCAACGCCTGACGACACTGATCAAGCGCCTCACGGAAGAAGCGGAGAAGCGCAGAGAACAGGCCCGCTTGCGCAATCAGGCACTTCCGGACCCGAGTCTTAACGATTCGGCATTCGCCAAATTGAAGGGTCGCCTGCGATTGCCCGTGCTCGGCGAACTAACCAACCGGTTCGGCCGTCCAAGAGCGGACAGCGGATTATCGTGGAAAGGGCTTTTTATCGCCGCAAAGGAAGGCGACATGGTCAGGTCCATTGCGCCCGGGCAGGTCATCTACGCTGACTGGTTGCGCGGTTTCGGCAACCTGATGATTATTGACCACGGCTCTGGTTACATGAGCTTGTACGGCAATAACGAGGCCTTGTTGAAGCGAATCGGCGACCGGCTCAGTGCCGGCGACAGAATAGCGTCGGTCGGTAACAGCGGAGGGAATCCGGAATCGGGTTTATACTTCGAACTCAGGCACAATGGTCGGCCGTTCGATCCACTCCCCTGGGTTCAATTGAAATAGCGGTACGATTTAAATAGCAATCGTCTCAAACCACTTCAAGGTGGCCCGGCAAATTTAAGGTGGCCCGAAATAGCCGCCTGCAAAGGAGCACACAATGCGTGGCAGGTTTCGTCAATTCGGTCTGATTATGCTCGGCGTCATTGGCGGCGTGCTGATCAGCCTCAATTTCTCTGCAGTTGCAGACCGTGCGGCAGGGCCATTGCCGATCGACGACCTGCGTGCCTTTACAGAAGTATTCGGCCGCATCAAGAACGATTACGTCGAGCCTGTCGACGACAAAAAGCTGATCTCCGAAGCGATCAACGGAATGCTTTCCGGCCTTGACCCGCATTCCGCGTATCTCGATGAAGAAGCATTCAAGGAACTGCAGGTCGGCACCCAGGGCGAGTTCGGCGGCCTTGGAATCGAAGTCAGCATGGAGGACGGCTTTGTCAAAGTCGTGGCCCCGATCGAAGACACGCCAGCCTGGAAAGCAGGACTCAAATCGGGCGACCTGATCATCAAGCTTGACGAAGAAAACGTCAAAGGTATGACGCTGAATGAAGCCGTCAAGCTGATGCGGGGCAAACCCGACACCGACATCACACTGACTTATGTTCGCAAAGGCGACGGCAAACCACGCGTGGTGACGATCACGCGCGCCATCATCCAGATTCGAAGCGTGAAATCGAAATTGCTGGAACCCGGATATGCGTACTTTCGGGTAACGCAGTTTCAGGAGCACACGGGTGAAAAACTCGGCGAGGCGATCGAGAGGCACTTCAAGGAGAACGAAGGCCCGATGAAGGGCATGATTCTCGACCTGAGAAATGACCCTGGTGGCCTTCTTAATTCTGCGGTCTCGGTTTCTGCAGCATTTCTGGCCAAAGACAAGCTGGTGGTGTACACCGAAGGCAGGATCAGCGACTCACGCATGCGCTTGTTCGCGCGCCCCGAATACTATGCGCGAGGCGTGCGCGGCGACTATCTCGCAAGCTTGCCGCCAGGCTCGAAAACGCTGCCCATGGTCGTTCTCGTCAACGGTGGATCTGCATCGGCATCGGAAATCGTTGCAGGCGCGCTACAAGACCACAAGCGTGCAGTCGTCATGGGTACGCAGACCTTCGGAAAAGGTTCGGTGCAGACGATTCTGCCTCTCGGTAACGGAACTGCGATCAAGCTGACAACCGCGCGCTATTTCACGCCAAACGGCCGCTCGATACAGGCTAAAGGCATCACACCCGATATCGTCGTCGAAGACGCAACGATTACCGAGGGCGAAGGTGGCATCGGGGTACGGGAAGCCGACCTCAGGAATCGCCTCGACAATCCCCAAGGCAGCAATGTGGACACGCCCGGCGCAACAATTCCGGCACCGGATGCAAACAGTTCGAACGATCAACCGCCTGACATCGTCGCCAAAGACGACTACCAGCTCGGCCAGGCGTTAAACCTGCTCAAGGGTCTGCAAATCATCGGCGCCAAGCAGTAGCCGAACATTGATTCTGAATAACGCGCGGGCACCTGCCTGGGAGTCCGCGCGTATCGGACCGAATCAAGGACCTTGCCCGTGCCGACGACCAGCGGAAAGCTGTCGCTGAGCGCCACGGCCTAATGGCTGAATTGAGCGCTGCGATTCCCGAACACTATGCAACGTTTCTGAAGACCGTGCGCCTTTTCTGAAGACAGTGCATATTGACCACGGTGATCGATATGAACGATAACCAGCTCCTGCGCTACAGTCGGCACATTCTGCTTCCCGAGATCGGAATCGATGGCCAGAGCAAATTGCTGGCTTCACATGTACTCCTGATCGGTGCTGGCGGCCTGGGCGCGCCCGCCAGCCTCTACCTCGCCGCAAGTGGCGTCGGAAAACTCACTATATGTGACCCTGATGATGTGGATTTGACGAATCTGCAGCGCCAGATCGTGCATGCGACAGAGTCGGTTGGCCGCAAGAAAGTCGAGTCTGCACGTGAAACGCTAACGCGTATCAACCCGGAGACGGAAATCAACATCGTCCCGGAATATGCTTCAGGTTCGCGCCTGGAGTCGCTGGTGCAAGCAGCCGACCTGGTCATAGACGGTACTGATAATTTCGCGACCCGCCACGCAATCAACCGTGCCTGTGTGCGTTTTTCCCGGCCATTGGTGTCCGGCGCTGCGATCAGATTTGACGGGCAGGTTAGCGTTTTCGATCTGCGCGATCGCGAAAATGCCTGTTACCACTGCCTGTTCCCGGAAGACGGCGACCTTGAGGAAATGCGTTGCGCCGTAATGGGCGTGTTCGCTCCTTTGGTTGGCATCGTCGGCTCGACCCAGGCAGCTGAAGCACTCAAATTGCTTGCCGGCACCGGCGATTCGCTGAATGGCCGGCTTCTGATGCTCGACGCGTTGTCGATGCAATGGCGTAGCGTTCGGCTGAAAAAAGACCCCGCATGCCGTGTCTGCGCAGGCGGTGATACGGCCCAACGCACGATCGCCGCGTCCTGTGAGGGCGGTTAGTAGAAGCACACGTCCTTGCCTGACGGTTTAGACGCTGCTAGCGGCCCTTAGACAAGTTGGATCCATTGCGCTGACCAATACTGCATCGGATCGCGACTGAATCCGCTCTTGGCATACTGATGCCAGCGTCCAACGACAAACGAGAGAAGAAGATTCGCGTGTGCGTCGGCCTCGATAGTTGCTGCAATTTGCTTCTCGGTAATCGCAAAACGCAGCGCTTGTTTCAACGTTGATTCGATACGATCGTGCAGCTGATTGATTCGTGCCTGCAGCCTGTCGTCCTCATTGACGAGCGCGTCGCCAATCAGGACGCGGGTCATGCCCGGATTTTTCTGGGCAAATCCAAGCAGCACCGCCATGATCGCTTCAACCTGGGTCAGCCCGCTTTTTTCATCACTGGAGACCTTGTTGATAAGTCCGAACAAGGTTGTCTCGATGAAGTCGATCAAGCCCTCAAACATCTGCGCCTTACTGGCGAAATGGCGATAAAGTGCCGCCTCGGACACCGATAGCCGGGCTGCCAGCGCTGCGGTTGTGATCTTCTCACCCTTGGGGTTTTCGAGCATCGCCGCGAGGGTTTGCAGAATCTGCAGCTTGCGCTCTCCGGTTCTGGCTGCCATGGCAATCGCTGAAACAGGTGTTTTAAGAAAGAATAATGAGAATACGGCACAACCCCGGTCGAGGGTCACCAGCACTTTATCACGGCGCGCCTCCGGATAAATGCGTCATGACAGTCGCGCCAGGCTGCGCGGCAGGTTGCGCAGATGCCGGAATTTGACATCGATCCAGGTCGGCGACCTTTGCGTCGGGTCGATCCATACAGTGCGCATACCCAGACGTTTGGCGGTACGCAAGTTGTCCAGATTGTCTTCGACCATCACGCAATCGGTAGCCCGTAGCTTGTGATCCCGTAGAAGCCTCAAGAATCCGCTTGCGTCCGGTTTGGGACGGTAACCGGTACGCTCGATACAGAAAATGTCCTGGAACATTGAGCCAATTCCAAGAATATCGAGGACCGCTTCAGAGTAATGGATCGGGGAGTTGGAAAACACGACCTTGCGTCCGGGCAATCGCCTGAGTGTCCAGCGAAGTTCACGCGCCGCGACGACCATCGATTCCAGCTCCGGGAAATCATGCGTCTCAAACAAGAAGTGATTCGGATCGACATCATGGTGACGCATCAAGCCGACAAGGGTCGCGCCATAACGTTGCCAGTAATCAACGCGAACACGCTCGGCGGCTGGCCTTTCGATGCCGAGATGCTTCTGCACGTAATCGGTCATCGACCGATTGATGTGCGGGAAAATATGCGGCGTAGCATCGTGCAGCGTATTGTCCAGATCGAAGATCCAGGTTTTCCTGAAACGGGGCATGACTCAGTCTCGCCGTTCTGATCGCGAACGCGTTCAGTGGCTACGGATAAGCGTGCCGACTCCCTGATCCGTCAAGATCTCCAGCAACACAGCATTCTCAACACGCCCATCAATGATGTGCACGCTGTTCACTCCGCTTCTTGCGGCATCGAGCGCTGCCCCAATTTTTGGCAGCATACCGCCTTGCAAAGTCCCTTCAGCCACCAGCACGTCGACTTCCCGAGGTGTCAATCCGGTCAACAGTTCGCCCTTGTCGTCCAGAACACCTGGCGTATTTGTCAGCAGGATCAGTTTTTCCGCGCGTAGCACCACGGACAGCTTTCCGGCGACCAGATCGGCGTTGATATTGTAGGCGTCACCTTCCGGTCCCACGCCAATCGGCGCGACGACCGGGATGAATTCGCGACTCTCCAGAAGCGAAATCACTTCCGGATCGATGGACTCGATCTCTCCGACTTGCCCGATATCAAGCATTTCGCCCGCTTGCTCGCGTTGTGCTACGCGTAGCTTGCGCGCACGAATGAATGCACCGTCCTTGCCGGTAAGTCCGATTGCACGGCCTCCGTGCTGATTGATCAGACTCACAATGTTTTTGTTAACGAGGCCGCCAAGCACCATCTCAACAATATCCATTGTTTCGTGGTCGGTTACCCGCATTCCTTGCACGAACTCGCCTTTTTTACCAACCCGGTTCAACATGTCGTCGATCTGCGGTCCGCCGCCGTGAACAACCACCGGATTTAATCCGACCAGCTTCAGCAGCACAATATCGCGTGCGAACGAGTGTTTAAGCCGTTCGTCTGTCATCGCATTGCCACCGTATTTCACGACAATAGTCTTGCCGTGGAAGCGGCGGATATAGGGCAAGGCCTCGGCCAGAATTTGCGCTTTTTTCCGTGCTTCGGCTTCTGAAGGTGTCATGGCTGAAAATTAATGTGGGTGCTCAAATCGTCGTGCGATTCTACCCGACGCCGCGCGAATGAAGACGCCCAAAGAAAAAGGGCGGCCGCTGGAGACTGTGTAAATAGTCTGGGGTTTTTGAGAAAATACCCGCACATTGTTGCGGGTATTTTTTTATGCACATTCAGGGACAAAGCCGGGATCAGGCGACGCTATTTCCGGAGCGGCTCGATGATCTGATAGGCCAGGACAATGCAGTCCGGGTGATCGACGCGTTTGTTGATACGCTAGATTTGAATGCACTTGGTTTTGCCCGCATGCAGCTTCAGGCCACGGACCGGCCACCGTACCACCCGGGTGATGTGTTAAAGCTGTATTTGTACGGCTATATGCACCGAGTACGCAGCTCACGGTGTCTTGAGCGCGAGTGCCAGAAGAACCTCGAGGTTCTGTGGTTGCTGAACCGGCTGGCGCCAGATCACAAGACCATTGCCAACTTCCGGGTGGACAACCGTGTGGCCCTGACGCGTGTGTCGGGCGTTCGTGCAGTTTTGCCGCTCGCAAGCGCTGTATGGCGGCGAGCAAATCGCGATTGATGGCAGCAAGTTCAGGGCGGACAACAGCCGCAGCCGAGTCACACACAAGAAAGATCTGCAACAGCGAGTCAGCGGCCTGGATCGCAGGATCGGAGCGTGGCTCGATGCGCTCGAAGACAATGAGGACAATGATGACCAAGGGCCCAACGGCGGCGACACCCAAGGCGCTCTTGGCGCACTCAGGGCCGAGCGCGAGACCTTAACCGAACGCATCCGGGCGATGGACGATGCGCAAGTCTCGGCGCAGCCCGATACGGACGAGCAGGCGCGGGTGATGCCCCGCGCACATATTGGCTACAACGTACAAAGCACGGTCGATGGCAAGCACCGCCTGATCGTGGATGTGGACGTGGTACAAAATGCCAATGATTTGCAGCAGTTGTATCGCATGGCGCGACGCAGCCAACGCCAACTGCAGCGCGATCGGGTGCAGGTACTGGCCGATGCAGGCTATTCCAATGGTCAGCTGCTAAAGCGCTGCCAGGCCCCCTATGTGCCGGTACAGCGCGCCACGAACAACCAAGGCGATGGCTGCTACTTCGACAAATCGGAGTTTACCTACTGCGGCGAGGGCGATTACTACGAGTGCCCGGCCAGTGAGCACTTGCCAAAGAAGACCCAGTCGAACAAGCAGCGCCACTGGCTATCTAATCACAAATGAAAAAGAGGCCACCTCGAACAAGATGGCCTCCGGGTTTTTACACAGCCTCCGCTGGCCGCCCTTTAATCAGAGGAAATGCCCGATTACTGAATCAACAGGCGGGTCGATGCCGCCGCGGTTTTCTTCGGCAATGTCAGTTCAAGAACCCCGTCAACGTATTTTGCCTCGGCACTCGCATCATCAATGTCTTGTGCGAGGGTAAATGCGCGATAGGCTTTTCCATAGCTGCGTTCGGTCCGAAGCACTTTCTTGCCGTCTTTCTTTTCCTTGCGGGTATTCGTCTCGGCGCTGATAGCAACCTGGTTGCCATCAATCGTGACGTGAACATCTTCTTTACTCGCGCCAGGGACTTCCGCGTGGACGAAATAAGCCTTGTCGCCTTCGCTTACATCCATGCGAATTGTTGCAAGCGCCTCGGTAGGCTCGCTTAGCTCGGTGGGTCGCAAGAAAAAACCGTTGAAAAGATCGTCAAACCGGTCGTTGAACGGGTTGTGTCTGGTTACGTATGCCATAAAGTCATTCTCCTTGAATTTGAATTAGGCCGGCCCTTAGCACGATATATGGGCCCCGCAAACGGCTTTTCAAGACCGTCAGGCGCGCTTCCTGCCTGCATTTGGCAGCGCAGACCGGCCCGATTCGGGAACTTGCTGGTCGCGCCGGTTTCAAATGAATTGGCGGGTTAAGGGGATCGCGCTACATTCGCGAATCCGTCGGGGCAAAGACGACGTATATATCGGACAGCGGCGCAATCACCGATGACCAATAGGACGGCACAAGCGCGCTGCAAGCATCGTAGAAGCAGAGGATCGGATCGATCGCTGTTTGAAGACTGACCCAAATTCATTTAAGGAGAAACGGACCATGGTAAGCAAGAAAACCGCTCTTTCACTCGCGATCGGCTCGGCATTTGCGACTTCGATTGCGGTCGTTCCAGTTGCAAGCGCAGCCGACAATCCATTTGAAATGGACTCCCTTAAGAACGGCTACCAGATTGTTGCCGATAGCAAGTCCACTGAAGGCAAATGCGGAGGCGCAGCGCCTACCATGGCCAAGAAGGGCAGTTCAAACAGGACCAGAACAAGCGGCCGGTAATGGTTGCACACGGGGAAGGCCAGTCAAGGCTTTCCCGGGCCAGAACATGATGGCTAGTACAGACCTGCACGGAGCGGGGCTGGGTTTGCGCCGGGAACTGATCCCGGCGCTTTCCGTTGGGAAACCGGAAGTTGTTGATTTTTTTGAAATAGCGCCGGAAAACTGGATGGAAGTGGGGGGCACAATCGGCAAGGCTTTCCGCACCATCACCGAAAAAACACCGCTCGTTTGCCATGGGTTGTCGCTATCGCTCGGCGGCCCCGCGCCGCTGGACGAGGTCTTTCTTCAGAAGCTACGCGCTTTTCTCGACCAGCATGGTGTCGGACTGTACACCGAACACCTTTCCTATTGCAGCGATGATGGTCAGTTGTACGACCTCATGCCGATTCCGTTTACGGCCGAAGCGGTTGAATATGTCGCACAGCGGGTGCGGCAAACACAGGAAGTGCTGGGCCGACGCATTGCGGTAGAAAATGCGTCGTTTTATGCAAAGTCGCCGATCGACGAAATGAGCGAGATCGAGTTCGTTAATGCGGTTGTCGAACGGGCTGATTGCTGGCTGCATCTGGACGTGAACAACGTCTACGTAAACAGTATCAATCACAAATATAACCCCAGAGAGTTCATACGCGGGGTCGACGCAGCGCGTGTTGTCTACATGCACATGGCGGGGCACTATCAGGAGTCGGAAGACCTTCTCGTAGACACACATGGGGCGGACGTGATCGATCCAGTGTGGGACCTGCTCGATTTTACCTATCGCCACATCGGCGTAAGGCCAACGCTGCTGGAGCGTGATTTCAACATTCCCCCTCTTGAGAATCTCGTGAGTGAAGTGGGACGGATTGCATCGCTACAGCATCGGCACGAGACGCCGACGGGAGACGGAAATGTCAGCAGCGCGGCCCATTCCTGAGTTTCAGAAATACCAGCTTTCTTTCACCGGGCATATTCGCGATCCCAGGTCGAACAAACGGCCGAAAGGAGTTTCTGCCCGGCGCATGGCCGTTTACAACAATCTACTGCTCAACAATATTTCCGGCCTGATTTCACCATGCTTTCCGGTTGCCCGATCGGTTCTGGGGGAGCGAAAATGGAAAGCGCTGATGAGGGAATTTCTCTCCTCGCATCGTTGCCGAACGCCGTACTTCAGGCAACTTCCTGAAGAATTTCTGCGATTCATGCAGGAACGGGAATCAGTTACCGCTGAGCCCGATTTCTTGAATTACCTGCTTCACTATGAATGGGCCGAACTGGCACTCGAGGTCTCGGACAAGGATGCCGGCACAAACAACATCGACGCGGCCGGCGATTTACGTAGCTCACGTCCAGCGCTCACGCCGGTTCACTTGCTACTTGCCTACCCGTACGCGGTGCACCGCATTGGTAAAAACTATCGACCGACAAAAGCGCAGCGCGAAGAGACTTGCTTGCTGGTTTTTCGCGACGACAGTGACGACGTGCGATTCATCGTGCTCAATTCGGTTAGCGCTCGCCTGGTCGCATTGATCGCACCCGGCGAGTTGACCGGAAACCAGGCCGTCGAACAGGTCGTCTCGGAACTGAACCACCCCGAGCCGTTCGTCGCGAAAGAAGGCGGGCACTCGATCATCGAAAATCTTCGTCAAGAGGGTGCAATTTTGGGGACTTTCGTCACCGACCCGGTACCTCGGTAAAACAAAAAGGGTACTGTCACCTAATCACCCTCATCCAACTCCGGAAAAAACGCGTAATATACGGTTGTGCCGATCTTCTCTTCGTCGGCCGCAAACGGCCATCCGTGGTAGCTTCTGTTGCCACGCGGGGCATACAAACAACCTCGCAAGGAGGATTTTGAGAATGACGAAAGGCAAGAAACTTGTAGGAATGGCGATTGCCGCCAGTGCCGCAGCATTGTTTATCGGTGGTTGCGCCAGCAACGGTTCCGGTGGCGCATCAGAGGCACAAATCATGTGTGAAGGCGCCAATGGTTGTAAAGGTCTGAGCGACTGCAAGACCGCCAACAGCGCATGTGCCGGCCAGAATGAGTGCAAGGGTTTGGGAATCGTATCCCTGTCCTCAACCTCATGCGGCAAAGTAACCGGCCGTAGCGGCTAAGCAGGTAATTTGCGGGCACCGCGAGCATCGGGTGCCCGCATCTTTCTTTGACATGCGTTCCAATTACCTCGGTTTCGGGCTAGGGCTCAGGACGGTTCATTACGAAGACATCCTTGCCACGCGTCCCAATGTGGACTGGTTCGAAGCCTTGTCTGAGAACTACATGGTGCCGGGTGGAAAGCCACTTTACTACCTGGACAAGATTCGCGCTGACTATCCTGTCGTTCTGCATGGCGTGTCCATGTCAATCGGCAGCACCGATCCGCTCGACAAAGACTACCTGAAGCAATTGAAAGCCCTCGCCGACCGGGTCGAGCCAAAGTGGATGTCAGACCACCTTTGTTGGACTGGTATCGCGACGCGCAACATGCATGACCTCCTGCCTCTGCCATACACTCGAGAAGCCGTCGATCATGTCGTCGCACGTATCAGCCAGGTTCAGGATTTCCTCGGCCGCCGCATGCTGATCGAGAACGTATCCAGTTACGTTAATTTCGAACAATCGGAAATGACCGAGTGGGAATTCCTGCGTGAAATCGCCGAACGTGCTGATTGCCTGCTGCTGTTTGACGTCAACAACGTCTACGTCAGTGGCTTCAATCACGGTTTCGATCCACGCGAGTACATCGACGCACTGCCGAGTGAGCGTATTCAGCAGATACACCTGGCAGGACACACAAATTGCGGGACCCACATCATTGACACCCATGACGCGGCGGTCATTGATGAAGTGTGGAAACTGTACAGCTACACGATTGAAGCATACGGCCCGGTTTCAACGATGATCGAACGCGACGATCACATTCCGGAACTTGACGTGCTGGTCGCCGAACTCGATCAGGCACGCGCACTTGGCGCCGCTGCACTCGACACGCGTATCCCGGCAACAGCCTGACAAGCGTTTACCAAGGGCTGTGACACATAAGCAGGCAAATGACTTCGCTGGACGGGCTGCAAAGCCACTTTCAACACTATATTCTCGAAGAAGACCCCACGTTTCTGCGCGAAATTGCCGGAGCCGACGACGCGTACCGGCAAACGCGCCTTGGCGTTTACTACACTGCGTATCGTCTTCGCCTGGTGGCAGCACTTGCTGTCGACTACGAAATCCTGCAAGCGTTGGTTGGCGAAACCCGTTTCGGCGAAATCGGACTTGCTTACGTCCAAGTGCGTCCGTCGAAATTTCGCAACCTGCGCTGGTATGGCGCGGCAATGGCCGATTTTCTTCGCGAAGACGCTCGCTTCAAAGATGAACCCTTACTGTCCCAGCTAGCCGAGTTCGAATGGGCGCACGGACTTGCATTTGACGCACCCGATGCCCCTCACTTGAGCTTCGACGAACTTGCGGCAGTGCCGCCCGAAGACTGGGGCGACATCCAGTTCATCCCGCACCCATCGATGCAAATGGTTACCCCGAACTGGAACGTTGTTGACATCTGGCACGCCCACAAGGACGGAAGTGAGGTACCGGAGGCAATCAGCAGCGAGCAACCCAACGTGATTGCAGTGTGGCGCAAAGACTACAAGAGCTATTTCAGGACACTCGAAAGCGATGAAAGCTTGCTGTGGCAGACACTCGCAAATGGAACTGGTTTCGGTGTTGCCTGCGCCGAACTGGCGGCAAGTTCAGATCTGAATGAAGAGGAAGCACCGTTGCGCGCCGCGCAACTGTTGCGTGGCTGGATCGACGAAGGCTGGATCCAGGCCTACAAAATCCCGTAAACGGGCTGATCGCCTGCCGGTCAGCACCTTGGCCGAACAAAACCGCAAACACAGCTTTCTCACGGCTACAGTATCAGCGGATTTATTTTCGACTTCATTTGCGCCGCTTCATTTTACGGCTGCGCTCAATTGGACCGACCTTCAACCTTGCTACCGTCGAGATTGTGAACGTCCGCCGTGACCTTCAGTTTCGTCTTCTTCCCGTTCATATCCTCAATTAGCAGCCGTAGTGGAATTCGCTCACCCGGACGCAACGCCCGCTTGATTTCAAACAGCATGACGTGGACCCCGCCCGGTTCGAGACTGACCGATTCTCCTGCCGAAAGATCAACAGCGTGCACCGCGCGCATGCGCATGACGCCGCCCTCTTCAGTCATAACGTGAATCTCAGCCACTTCTGCAATATCCGTTTCAACTCCCGTCAGCTTCGCATCGACCGCTGACACAATGTCGAAGTAAATTGCCGCAACCTTCTGGTTCGGGACACTCGCGCGTGCCCATGCGTCGGTCACACTAACCTCGCTGGCACTGGCATAACCGGATACAGAAACCCACCCTATCAACAATAGTGCGCTCGGTTCATAAACTGCCTAAATTGGGCATCGTGAGTATAATGCCCAACCCAATATGAGTGCTTTGCGTTACCTCGCCTTGTTCGTATTTTGCCTGCCGGTCTTCGGCCAGGAGTTTGACGAACACTATCCACCACGTCCGAACCTGTACGCGAGAGCATTCCTGCTCCTCGATATGCAAAGTGGCGTTGTTCTGGCCGAGAAGAACGCCGACAAACGCATCGAACCTGCGTCGTTAACAAAGCTCATGACCGCCTACGTCGCATTTGACGCGATCCGCGAGAAGCGCCTGACGATGACGCAGACAGTACGCGTGTCAGAACAGGCACGCCACGCGCCTGGATCGCGAATGTTCCTCGAACTGGACAGCGAAGTCCGCATAGATGAATTGCTCAAGGGCCTGATCGTTCAGTCGGGAAACGACGCCGCCATCTCGCTCGCGGAGGCGATTGCAGGCAGCGAATCCCAATTTGTCGACATGATGAATGGCGAAGCAAGGCGTCTGGGAATGAACGATTCGCAATTTGCCAATGCCACAGGCTTGCCAGATGCCCAACATTATTCGACCGCGCGCGACATCGTTCTTATTGCTTCGGCCATTATCTCCGAGTTCCCCGAGCACTTTGCGTTGTACAGCATGCGCGAGTTCACCTACAACGACGTAACCCAGTACAACCGCAACAAGTTGCTCGGAAGAGACCCCTTCGTCGATGGCATGAAGACCGGGTTCACCGAAAGTGCCGGATTCTGTCTTGTCTCAACCGCTCAACGCGATAAACGCCGCCTGATATCAGCCGTTATTGACGCCGGGTCCGATAACGGACGCACATCGGATAGTCAGAGCCTGCTCAATTACGGGTTCGAAAAATTCGACACCATCGCGCTGTTCAGAAAAGGCCAGGCAGTACACGAAATTCCCGTCTGGAAAGGCGATACAGAGAGCCTGCCTGCCGGATTTACCGAAGACTTTTTTGTCACTGTTCCGACCGGTCTCGCGCAGAAACTTGGTGCCAAACTGGAAAGCATGCAACCGTTGGTGGCACCGGTGCAGGCAGGACAGCAAATTGGTACGCTCAAACTAACGTTCTACGGCACTCCGTATGGAAACTATTCGGTCGTCGCCCTGAAGTCTGTTCGCGTCGCAAACGCTTTTGTGCGCACCTGGCACAGCCTGCGACTATTGCTGAACTAGCCTATTGCGTCCCTAATTGCTATTGCGTCCCTGATTGATGATCCCATTTTATGATCTACCTGAACGGTAAATTCACGCCGATTGAAGAAGCACTCATTCCGGTCCTCGACCGCGGGTTCATATTTGGTGACGGGGTCTATGAGGTCATCCCGGTCTATTCACGCCACCCGTTCCGCCTCCAGGAGCACCTGCAGCGGTTACAAAACAGCCTGATGAGCATTCGTCTCGAGAATCCGCATAGCGAAGATCAGTGGCGAACGATAATCGGGCAGGTCATCGATCTCAATGAAACCGACGACCAATCAATATACTTGCAGGTCACCCGGGGAGTCGCAAAGCGCGATCACGCGTTTCCGGTCGACAGCGTGCCGACGGTGCTCGTCACCAGCAACCCGTTGAATCCGCCGCGCGATGAACAATTGCAAAAAGGCGTCAGCGCGATCACAGCCACGGATAATCGCTGGTTGCGCTGCGATGTAAAAAGCACTGCGCTGCTCCCCAATGTCTTGCTACGACAACTTGCCGCCGATGCGGGTTGCGTTGAAACCATTTTGCTGCGTGACGGTCAATTGACCGAGGGTTCGGCAAGCAACGTGTTTGTGGTGAAATCGGGCATTGTGCTTACGCTGGCGAAATCCAATCTTATTCTGCCAGGCATCACGTACGACGTCGTACTTGAACTTGTTCAGGCAAACGGCATTGCCCATGAATTGCGGAGCGTCGCAAAAACTGAGTTAGACGATGCCGACGAGATCTGGATTACGTCTTCGAGCAAGGAAATTCTTCCGGTTACAACACTTGACGGCAGCCCTGTAGGCAAGGGAAAACCCGGTCCGGTCTTCCAACGCCTGCACGAACTCTATCAATCGTACAAGGCACAGGTCATGCGTGCCCCGGGCCAGTGAAACTGCACCCTGTCGCACCACAGCGTTCCGGCGCGTAGCGCGTGCGCGCCAAGGCAAGGGCAAGTGCGGCGAGCAAAAGTGATGGAAACAAATCCGGCAACCCAGAGCAGCGAAATTGCTTATCCTCTCGACTTTCCCATCAAGATAATGGGTCTGCGAGAACCGAATTTTGTGAAGACAGTCGTCAACATCGTCCGCAAACATGCGCCGGATCTGGACGAGTCAGCGATAGAATTGCGAACCAGCAAGAAGAACAAGTACCTGAGCGTGACATGTACTATCGTCGCGACATCGCGTGAGCAGCTGGACGCGCTGTATCAGGAACTTGGCGACCACCCGGCAGTCGCAATGATTCTTTGACAATACGGTTCTTTGACAACACGATTCCTTGACCAAGTGGCGCTGTGGCGCGCAAGTTGCCATTCGAATCGGGCTTGCAGTTCAAAGTCGAGCTCGCAAAACCTCACAATGAAACAGTGAACGAAACGATCACTCACACCGCCGCATCATCAGATCATCGATCCTCGGGCGATGCCCAACGCATGGGGGTGGAAAGTGCGAGCGGCGTCGCCAACCAGTCCGGAGCGGTAATCCATCGGCTTGGCACTGTCGCCTACGAACCGACCTGGCAAGCCATGAAAGACTGGACCATGTCGCGCCGCCCCGATACGCCGGACCAGATATGGCTGCTGCAGCACCCGCCCGTGTACACGCTCGGCCTGGCCGCCCGGCGGGCGCATCTTCCCAAGTCAGAAACAGGCATCCCGGTCATCAAGTCCGATCGTGGCGGCCAGATCAGCTATCACGGCCCCGGGCAAATCGTGCTGTACACCCTGCTGGACTTGCGCAGATTGGGCATCGGCGTGCGCCAGCTCGTGCGGAGACTCGAGCAAACGGTAATCGATCTGCTCAGGCACTACGGCATCGATGCAAACGGTCGCGAAGCTGCGCCCGGTGTTTACGTTGGCGACGCGAAGATCGCCGCGCTTGGGCTTCGCATTCGAAATGGCTGCAGCTATCACGGTCTGTCCTTGAATTTCGATATGGACTTGACGCCCTTCGACAACATTGACCCCTGCGGTTACCCGGGTCTGCGTGTGACCCAGCTTCGCGACCTCGGCGTCACCGACAGTATTGACGTACTCGCCGAGAAATTTCTGGACCGCCTGCAGTCCAATCTTCAGGACAAGACCAATGAGCAATGAAACGACCCGCCAGACGGGCAGTGCCAAAACCGCACGCAATCCGGTCAAGATCATTCCGATTGAACCACTGAAGAAGCCGAAATGGATCCGGGTCAAATTTCCGACCAGCCGAACTTTCCTTGACGTAAAGCGGATTTTGCGCGAGCACTCGCTGAATACCGTATGCGAAGAAGCATCTTGTCCAAATATCGGAGAGTGTTTCGGCAAGGGAACCGCGACGTTCATGATACTGGGCGACCTGTGTACACGGCGCTGCCCGTTTTGTGACGTCGCGCATGGCCGGCCCAGTCCTCCTGATGAACAAGAACCGGACAACATGGCCCGTACCATCGCCGCGATGAAGCTCAACTATGTCGTCATCACCAGCGTTGACCGCGATGATCTGCGCGATGGAGGCGCAGCACATTTCGCAAACTGCATTGCCGCGATCCGAGTGCATTCGCCAGATACCCGCGTGGAGATCCTGGTACCCGATTTTCGTGGCCGCCTCGATAAAGCTTTGGAAAATCTATCGGTTAATCCACCGGACGTGATGAACCACAATCTCGAAACTGTGCCGCGCCTGTACAAACAAGCACGTCCCGGTGCCGACTATGCGCACTCGCTGAAATTACTGAAGGACTTCAAGGCGCGTTACCCGGACGTGCCAACCAAGTCGGGCCTGATGGTCGGCTTGGGCGAAACAGACGACGAAATCCTGGCAGTGATGCGTGATTTGCGCGCCCATGATGTAGACATGCTAACTCTGGGACAGTACCTCCAGCCAACGCGCGGTCATTTACCGGTATTGCGCTATGTAGAGCCGGATCAATTCAAGGTATTCGAGCGCGAAGCAAACGCAATGGGTTTCCGGCATGCTGCCAGCGGGCCGCTCGTGCGTTCCTCGTACCATGCCGATGAACAGGCAAGCAACGCCGGCGTCGGCTGAGCGCGCAACGACGACCGCCGAGCCTGTCAAGCAGCCTCCGCGAGCATTGATTCGGCCGCCGCGATGACCCGGCTGGACGGCAGTTCTTGCAAGCAATCACTCAAGCTGCCGATATGCCGATCGCAGCCTTCCAGCAGGCACGGCACACAGTGCTTTTGTCCCTGGACAAGAAATACATTACTCACCGCCGCAGAGCCACGCATCTCCCACGGACTAGACTCACCCTCGAAATCTCGCGGCCAGGGGCCCCACTTGACCGGATTCGACGGTCCGAACAATGCCACGGTCGGCACGCCCAGCGCCGCCGCCATATGCGTCACCGCTGTATCGGTACCAATGTACAACGCCGCGCGCGACAGCAGGTAACCGAGTGCGCCTAACCCGATCTGACCGGCAAGATTAACCGTGTTGTCTGGAAAACCCACCAGCAGGGAATCAATGAATCGCAGTTCCTCCGCTGACCCGCCGCCGGCGACCAGCACGACGATGCCGCGCTCCTGCAACGATTGCGCAAGCTCTTGCCATCCCGTCGCAGACCATGTCTTGTACGCGTACTTCGGTGACATATGCAAAATCGCATACGCTTGACCTGAAGACAGTGGCGCGAACGCGGACAGCGCGTCTTGCTCATCCTGCGCATTCCAGCTCACGAGCGGTGCTGTCGCTTGCGTGACGCCAAGCAGCTCAACCACCCGAAGATTCATCGCCACCGTGTGCGTAGACAAATTGTCAAATGCCACCCATCGATTCAGTAGCGCTCGCTTCCAGCGGCTCTTGCGATCCGCGGCGAGCGTGCCGACCCGCGTACGCCCCGCGGCCCACGCATAGATTGTCGGCCTGTCACCCGCAAGCAACGACACGGCAACATCGTAGCGGCGCCAGACACGCCGGACCAAGCGAAGATGCTCGCTAATGCCAGGACGCTCCGCAATAGTCAGCACGGTGCGTAGATCCGGGTTCGCGGCGATCACTCCCTGCGTGCCATCAAAAACGAGCATGTCGATCGCAGCATCAGGATGCGCAATTTTCAACGCGCGTACCGCCGCAGTCGCCAGAAGCACGTCACCGATGCGGCGCGTACAAATCACCAGCACCGTGTCAACGCGCACGCTCATTTGTGAATCGAACTCATTCGTGCATCGAACTCAATTGTGGGTCGAACTCAACGCGCGTCGAACTCAACTGCGCGGTGAGTTTAGAAGCAACAGCTTCACATACTTGTAATAGGCAACTTCTGCATTTGCGACAGCAAGCATGAATCCCTCGCGTCCGTCCAGGAATCCGCGCCGCAACAGGTAGGTACGCACAAATGCCGCGAATCCGTGCAGCAGCCCCTTGACAAGACCTCCGCGCGCGCCGCGCGCGTGCAGCGCCTGGGCGCCCAACGACGAGTATCGATTGAACTTTTCCTGCATGTCATCGAGACTGACATAGGTCTCGTGCATCAGGGAATTGCGCAGCGTGCCGACGGCGCCATCAGTCAGTGTTCTCTCGTGAACAATATCATCCGAGAAGCGCGCGCGACCACGCCGGAACAGGCGCACAACATAATCCGGCCACCAGCCCGAATGGCGCATGAAGCGTCCGCAGAAACTGGACGATCGTGGCAAACGATAAGCATCAGATTCAGCGCTGCCGGCAATTATCGAGCGTATCTCTTCGCCGAGTTCCGGCGTGACCCATTCGTCCGCGTCAAGCGAGAAAATCCAGTCTCCGGTCGCCAGTTCCAGTGCCCGGTTTTTCTGTGGACCAAATCCTGGCCAGCGATCCGAAACCGTCACTTTGGCACCCATCTCGCGGGCAATCGCAACTGTTCTGTCAGTACTGCCGGAATCGAGCACGATCACTTCGTCTGCCCATACGACCGAATCGAGACAGCGTCGAATCGAGGCCTCCTCGTTCTTCGTGATCACTACAACGGAAACGCTCATATCGATTGGCTTCAAAATCGTCCCGGCAATGTGACCCTCATGATGAACTCGAAATTTGAATCTGGCTTGTCACTAAGCTTCGTGCAGGGGTTTGCGGGCTACCAACACAAGAGCGTATCCCAGATACGCACCGAGCATACCGGACCGTTCCTGACTAATGCGTTTGGGGTCGAAGCGCTTGTCCTTGAGAATTCGCTTTTCGAGAGACTTTTTCCACCGCCCGATCGGGATCAGGAAGTCCAACGATGATGAAAACGGCGAGCCAACTATGTCGAACTCATCGACGCCAATTTCACGGCAGATTCGCGCAAGTTCGTTTCTGCTGAACGGCATTTCCAGTCCGAATTGCCAGCTTCCAAAGAGTTCGCGGCGAGCCTTCCAAAAACGGTAAGGCCAGCAATACCGGTTTGGGACGGACACAATCGCAAGCCCGCCCGGGCGTAGCAAATCGAAGTGCGCTTTGACGATCCTGGCCCTGTCGCCGCCTTCAAAATGCTCTGCAAGCCCGAACGACATCGAAACGTCAAACTTTCGAATCAGCGATTCCGGCAACTGCAACGCGTCAGACAACAATGACTCCTGCGCCAGATCGAGTTCCTGGAACAACGCGGCACTTGTATCCAGGGCCTCCTGTGAATAGTCAAGCACAATTACATTCGCGTTGTGTCGCGCAAATACTGCGCTAATCGTGCCGGCACCGGCACCGATTTCAACCGTGTTCAAAGAACCAATGTCTACGTCGCCGAGCGATTCTTTCACGGATAACCAGGCAACGCTCTTCTCCGCTTTCTCAACGCTGAATTTCAGCTCCTTGAGCCGTTTGGGCGCGTCGGTCTACAGACGCCCCCAATGCTCGGCGGTATTGCCAGTGCTCATGCTCGAACTCCCTCGCTTCTTTCTACGCAACACATTCGGTTTGCGTGCCGGCAGGCGGAAACATGCGCGTACGTTCGCCGATCGACTACCCTGTCTTCCCAACTCAGCATGCGGTCATATCCCCGTGATTGCTCGTTTGATTCGGCGCCGAAATTTGCTAAAGCGAAACCGTTTTACCAGATCAAGACGCTTGTCCCAATTGGACTGCATGCATACGCCGAGGTAATTCTCGGCGATCTTTTCCTCCGTCTCGTCTGCCTTACGCCAGAAATAGTACTGCTCTTCGTAGTGATAGCAACGAAAAAGCGGTTCTACCGGCCACAATGGAATGCTCCGAAACGCAAGCAACGCTTCACCGTACCAACGCAGTTCACCCGGATGCTGGCGAAGCGCATCGATAAATGTCAATCCGCGCGGTTTAAGATACTTTTCATCAAGGTCGCGCCACACACTGGCATTCCAAACCACAGGAATTGGACCGAAATCCCAGAACCGTCCGGTTCTTTCAAACAAGCCCATGATCTCCTCACCTTCGCGCGACCGGTTTCGTTCTACCTTCGAAAGTCCGGCGACCTTCGCAAAGTGCAGCAATTCCTTGGCTTCGTGCATGACCGTATAAGCACTGCCGTCTGGCGCCAGAAAATCACTCTTCCGAAATGGCCGCAGAAAATAACAGTCGCTGTCCAGACATACATAATTCTCGGCCAACCCGAGTCGCCAGAACTCCGATTTAACGACCTGTTGTGCGACCCCGCCCGGAAGTTCGGCGAAGGCTTGACTGTCAAGCCCCGGATTGGCGGCCACGATCTCGTCATCGGTCAGGAAATTGATCGCAAGGTCCGCGCAATGCTCACGGAACAACGCCATGTCCCCTGCCGGAACCGCCATGTAGAACGGCAATCCATCAGCATTGTATTGCTCGATACTTTGCGCGAGCTGTCGCGCGCGCTTCACGTCATCGCGGAAAGACTTGCAGAAAAGAACGAGATCACCCATCGATTTCAGTTCGTCGACAGCCACGTGCCGCAATCGCACACCAATGAAGGAGCCGGATTCTGCCGTAACGTCTCGACCTTGTTTTTTCCATTGCCGCACCTCGTCCCCGGCAAAAATGCTCAATAGCGGAATGACAGCGACGGCATTCCTGAGAGACAAACCGAAAACAAAAATCAGGGGAATACCGCGCAACGAACGACGGTCCCGAAATTGCGCCGAACCTGAATGAATAGCGCCTACGCACCGGCTTATAATTCGCTGCGACTAACAATTGAATTCCCCGCAGGGAGAATGGACAACGATTTTGAGGCTTTCCTCTCCCGCCGCTAGCGAATAATTCCTCGATCTCCAACCTCGCTTCTCGATAGAACCACAGAATATGTCAACGATCGGCCGCTTCCAGAACGCAGCGATTCTCTTATCCATGTTTGGATTCATTTCACTCTGGAATATACCGCATACCATTGCCGCGCGATATCTGTTGGCCGGACTGCTGTTGATCATCGTCGTAGTCTCAAACCCTGACTGGAAACTCTTCTTCAGAAGCAACCTGATCCTGCTGGGGCTGTTTGCGTACCTGATTATTCATCTGCTCTTCTTCTCGATTGACTTTGATTCAGCGCTAGGCAACTTCACTTCGGAATGGCTGAAATTCATTCTGTATTCTGTAGTCGGGGCCGGCTCGGGCTTGTTGATCCTCAAGAATCGGTCAAGAACGTTGCTGCTTTTTCTGGCCATTGCATTCGCTACTCCCCTTTTGATTCATTTGGTCTTGTCAATACCGGAGGGCCTCAGCAGGGGAGGAATTCCATGGGGTTACTTTGGATTGTCCGGAACCAAAAGCGTTACTGGTACGCATGGCGATCTGGCCTACGCAGCAATTCCTGCAACCATCTTTTCAAGTGTATTCCTTCTCTACCAGGCAATAAGCAAGTTTGAAAAGGCGCTCGCTCTTTTCTTGATAACGGCTTGCATCGCGTCACCACTCATTGCCACCAGTCGCGCAGGCACCGCCACCGTCTTGATACTTCTGCTCTTCGTGTTTCTTGTCGATCTGGCAATAAAGTTCCGCAGCAAAGTCGGCGCAAAAGGGCCAATCATCGGACTTCTCGCAATAGTGTTGGTGTTGATTGCCGTTGCCAAGTTCGGTGCTGCAGCTGACCCGACCAGATGGACGGGCGTTACCTCCCGCGTCGAAATGGGCATGCGAGGGGATTCCCTGGAAATCATTTGCAACGGTGTAGGCGTGCTTCGGGAATCGCTGGAAGCAGAAGGACAAGTCATTACGCCGGAGATTTTGCAAGCGTTGACGAGCATTCAGGAACGACAAGATGGCGCGAGAGTAGTGACCGCCAGGGCAGCGCTACAGTTAGCGAGGGCCAATCCAATGGGCATTGACCAATCGAAAGACGCTTATGCAATCGCAATCTCGAGAATTTGCGAACCAGCGATTTTTCTTCGAAATGCACATAACGGCTGGATTAATACCGCGCTGGCGATCGGAATCCCGGGTGCAATCCTTTATTTGCTGGTTTTGCTCAATTTTGCTGCTCTGGGGATCAGGAACATAAAGGAAAATGACCAACTCAGACCGTTTGCGGTAGCCCTCTTCGTCACCTCCACGATCTGGATACTTCGGGCTTTCATTGATGCGACTCAAAGAGACCAGATGCTGGAGATGCAAATATTTACGGTCACTTTTCTGTATGGCTTCATCGCCAGTTCTAAAAAGCTGGCGAGCGACACACCTGTTTCCAATCAAGCTGGTTCCGGGTAGCGTATCCGCTATTTAAAGCTGCCCCATTGCGGGGACTCACGAATTGAACAGTCGGCTGAAGGATGGATTGGACCGGACCATTCTGGATCGCAAAGACTCCTTGATCCGCCGCTTCAAATTACTCTTGTAGTACTTACCTGATCCCCCGCCAACGCCGGAGATGACCAGCGGTGACTTGAACAATACTTTTTTCATATCGTTCTGTAAGAGAACTTTCTTGAATTTGTCTTCGATGCTCAATCCGCCTGGACCGCCAACATCTGAATGAGCCTCCAAAAAATAATTCGAATAAACATCCTTGTTTGCCAGATAAAAGCGGGTGTCAACATATTCAAGCTTTGTTTTCTTTAAGCTGAATACATCTGAAAAGAAGGCTTTACATAGAAAAAAGTCGTTCCACTCACTAAGGCACTGCCCGAAATTGTCGACCCACAGTTTGGCCGTGCACTTGGCAAACCAGTCCGCATTTTTCAAAGAACGGGAATGAGCGAGAGCGTGCTTGATAATTTCGCCCTCACCGAATCCTTTTCCATGACGTTCGACCAGCTGCTGGTCATTCTCGAAGTGAAGACATTCAATCGAGCGGTTCGGAAATTTGCTTTCGACGATTTCGGAAAAATCGTAACCAGACCCATCGCAAATTACCAGACGAAGTCCGGCATCCACCTCCAACCACTGTTCAATCGACTCGAGCGTGTAGCCAATCCGTTGGCCAGGGTCGCGAAGTGCCACCGAATGATCCATCGCGATCACACTGGACGTCAGAAGCACTGGAGGTAACTGTTGCATCTCGGGTTTGGGTAGCGCTCTTCGGGCACGTTCGGTTCAATACAATCTGACGAGACAATGACGCTCATCGTGGACACCCCTGAAACTAGCTTTGATTTCCTGGGATTTTCCATCGCGATGAGTCGCCACATACGTACTCGCAAACCCCATCTCCGTCCACGTCCGTTGTCAGAAAATCCGATGCAAATCAAGGCAAACCTGGAGCGACTGACGGGTCAAGAACGGCATCGCACCGCGCTTGCAAAGATTGTCGTCGGAAACGTGAACCGCGGTCTGGGCAGACGGACGAGTTACTTGCACCGCCCAGATTCGAGCAAAACGATGATCAAAGTAAATGCCCGACCGCAACAGCGTGTACGTGCGCACTTGATTGAACGCCGCAAAGTGAAGAACCATATTTGAAGTTGCTATAAACAATCACGTAAGAAAGCAGTTTGTAAAGTGAGCCCACCGCGGATCAAGCATCCAGCCTTCATTGTTCGATGAGTTTCAGATAAATACAAAGTCGTCTACCTCCTGCCAAGATAAAATGACGCAGACCAAGCCACTGGCGCGACAATGAGCGCGGAACCAATTTTCCTTCCGACCGCGACTCAACGCATCGAAGAATGAATGCAAATATTCCATTTGGGACCCACGAACAATTAATTGTCGCGAATTTTTCCCGCTTCCCGTCTCTTATTCCATAAAAGCCATTTCCATCAAACTCGACTTCTTTTACAAGCCTTCCCACGAAATTCATTCTCGTCATTTCAAGACCATGAGACTGGCATATGCAATCATCAAACCACCAACCTTCAAGGACACGTTCAAGATGCGGCGCATTCAGTTTTCGTTCCTTGTCAAACTCAATATAGGCAATTATCTCAGTTAGCGCGCCACCGGGCTCCAAACGATCTACGCGGTCTCTTTCAGACTTTCTAAATGGAGCTTTGTCCTCATCACGGTATATCGATACCATGAACCGACAATACTCGGTCAGCATGTCAATGGTTATGTATCCGCTTAGCGCGCAACCAAAACTCTGTGTCGTGTGCGTAATATTCATTGAAACCAGTTTGTTTTCTATTTTTGAAAGATCTTCGACGATCATCGTATCTGAATCGAAATGCCAAAAGCGATCAATACCGTTTTGCCTGCAAAATCCTTCTACGATAAACCAACGCTCCGAGACATAACGTAACCAACTTGAGCCATTCTTGAAATTCTGGTGATCTTTTCCAGAAATCTCCTGAAAGTGTTCAAGAAAATCACTACGAAGCGCTGACCGAATCTTGTCTTCGTCAACATGTTCCCATCCAGCATCTTCAGCTAACGAGCGATTACTACGATCACCTAGCAAAACTCTTCTAGAGGAGGAATTCGTCAACGTCGCGCATTGCAATGTTTGAAACAAGTAATCGCTGACCTCATAGTGTGAAAAAATTATCGGCAGACGCATTGCCACTCACTCCTATAGTCATGTGGAACCAAGGACCATTTCATTAGTCAATTCTCCCAAGAACTTTCCCGGGTCGGGAGCGATGGCGAATTCCGCCGGAAACCCGAATCTTCCCAAGCCTCGTCGGTAGGAGACCTGTGCGCAAAGCTGATGTAGTAAGTAACGATTAATGGCGCAAAAGATGGCGAGATTTCATCTCATGCTTCGTTACGTATCCGCCCGAGTTTGATCTTAAGCCTCGCTGCAGGTCGCGCCTGACTCATGCGACAACGCCACTTTCGATTGTTCGCACGCTCAAATAATCAGGCAATCTGCGCGCCCTGAAAAGTCGAGCACTTTTCTAGTGTTGATCTGTTCCGGGGAAATCAGCATCATCAAGGGCGAGGTCCCGGTGGCCGCAACAAAATGCAGGCATGTGCTTTTTGCAACTGACTCCGGAAGACATCACTTGCGCGGTGCGCTCTGCACCCTGGATTTGCCCACCTCAACATCTCGCGCCCAAGCAACCAACCGTTCTGTTGCGGCCTGTGCCGTATAAGCCGAATCACGCCCCGAGTCTGCAAGGTCATCGTTTTCCCATCTATCCAGCAAATCCGACAGCGCGGAAACTATCGCTTCTGCGTCATCTGCCTCAACTGCCAGGTGGTGGTTTTCTCGCAACAACCGGTCGAGATGCGGATTACGCCACACCAACCCGAGAATAGGTCGTTGGGTCCACATATATTCGTAGAATTTTGAAGGAATGTACTCCTCACAGAACACTTCTGTTCCATGCAAAAGAAGCAGGCAGTCAACGGTGTTCATACGCTTTAGCACGCGTTCACGCCCGCTCTCGCCGGTTTCCGGATCATGTTCGATGCGCCCGAACTGCCGAATCATTTCCGGGGCAGGAAACCTCGCGATCGCTGCCGCTGATATAGAATCGGCACCACTGCCATATACCTCGAGGCACACCATCTCGCGCGCTTCAGGACGGCGTTCGATCAGCCGGCCCATTGCCTCCAGAAAACATTCGAGATTGCGCGTAACCGACAGCGAACCGAAATGCCCGATCACCATCTTGTTTCCCCGCTCGTAAGCCACCTTTCCAAAAGCTGGCCGGTCAGCACCCGGGATCAACACACGCCCGCGATCGCCCATTTCCGGATGCCGTTGCCGTGCGCGCGCAAGAGCAGTCTCCACGAACCAGAAAGGAACGTCCGCATAGCGACAGATCTTGCCCTCCAGCCACGCTGCAAAGCGATATGCCATCCATGAACGCTCATACGATGCGAAGATCATCGGATCATGTACTTCCGCAATCCAGGGCAGGCGGTAGCGTCTGGCGAGCAGATAGCCCGCCAGGTGCGCCGAATTGGCACCGCCGGTTGAATAAATGACTGCGGGCTTGCGGGAGCGAATAATCCTGGCACCGGAAAAATAGGCTGGAATGAACCAGGACCACTGCGGCTCGAGGCGGATGCAGATCTTCTCGAGAACATAAAACGGCAGCATCAACAGTGTCATCAAACCCACCATCAGGTTGTATAAGGGCTTGCTCGAAATACGCCGCCGCAGAATGTATCGAATGTCGAAGCGAAGACCTGCGGGCGAGACCGGCAATAGTTGATGATGCTCAACATCCGTGTCGCGCCGCCCGGTCACTGCGCTCAACACGATTGGCTCGATGCCGTTCGCAATCAAGTGCGGGATCTTGTCCGTGATGGTGTGGCTGGCCGCACGGCCATCCATGTTGAAAGCGTGCGAAATGATCAGCCAGGCTCTGTCAGTCACTTGCAATGCCCTCTTGCTGCAACAAGGAACCGGTGGCCAGATCCATCATCGGCCACTGATTATGATTGAGGCTGATACTCGGGAACCCACGCTCGCAAGCCGTCGCGTACCGCATCGTCGGATTTATCTTCCACACTCTCAAGCCAGGCATCGAGTTGTGCATCGAGGTCCGACCGTACTGGCCGGGACTTGGCAATGCGTAACTTCGGATGCGGCGTCTCTATTGTCTCTTCGCCGTCGAACAGAATTTCCTCGTAGAGTTTCTCGCCTGGCCGCAACCCTGTGAATGCAATCTTGACGTCCTCTTCTGCCAAGCCCGAAAGGCGGATCATATCGGTTGCAAGATCTGCGATACGCACCGGTTCACCCATATCGAGCACAAATATTTCACCGCCTTGCCCCATCAGACCGGCCTGCAACACCAACTGCGCCGCTTCGGGGATCGTCATGAAGTAACGCGTGACCTCCGGGTGGGTAACTGTAACCGGGCCACCGGCCACTATTTGGCGCTGAAACTTCGGGATCACACTGCCAGTACTCCCGAGAACATTTCCGAACCGGACCACAACAAAGCGCGTGCTGTTGCCTCCCTGCAAGCGCTGACAAACCATCTCCGCGAGGCGCTTGCTCGCACCCATTACATTTGTCGGGTTCACTGCCTTGTCAGTGGAAATCAGGACAAACTTTTCGGCTCCGAATTTCAGCGCGGCCCGGGCAACGACGCGCGTTCCAATCACATTGTTGCGTACTGTCTCCCACGTGTTTACACGCTCCATCAGCGGAACATGCTTGTACGCTGCTGCATGAAAAACCACGTCTGGTTTGAACCGTGCAAACACAGATGCCACCCCTTCCTCGTGCTTCACATCGCCGATAACGCAGACAATCGGGATGTTGGAAAACTTTTCTCCGAACTCCTGCTCGATCTCGTATAGCGCAAGCTCCGATTGCTCAAGAAAAACCAGCTGGCTCGGCAGGAACGCCGCAATCTGCCGACACAGTTCCGAGCCAATTGACCCCCCAGCCCCGGTGACCAATACCGTGCGGCCGTCGAGCAAGCGACGCAGACCGGCATTATTCAGGACGACCGGGTCGCGTCCAAGTAGGTCATCGGGCTCAACCTTGCGGATTTGCGATACTTCGACTTTGCCGCCCATCAGGTCCGTAAACGACGGCACCGTGAGAGGCTTTACGTGGGCCCGCTGACACAGGTCAACCAGCCGTTTGCGAACCTGATGAGATGTCGAAGGCATGGCGATGATCGCGTCCTGAACACCATAACGCTTTGCCGTGTCGGGCAACATACTTGTCGGCCCAATTACCGTGGCACCGAGGATGCGCCTGCCGGTCATCGTCAAATCGTCATCGAGCAGTCCAACCACGCGCCACTCCGTACTGCGCGCAAGCGTCTTCAATAGCGATAGTCCTGCCTCTCCGGCCCCAAGAATCAGTACCGGCTTGCCGTTCAGCGCGCCCAGTTTGCCGATGTTGCGGTCATTCCAGGCACGGTATGCCAGCCGGCTGCCACCCATAAAGAAGAGCAGTAAAAGCGGATGGAGAATGTACACCGAACGCGGCACGACGAATGCCGGCTGCACCAGTATCACGACCGCCGGGAAAACCGTTGCCGCCACGGCGACTGCAATGAGAATCAGCCGAAGGTCAGGAAGGCTGGCATAGCGCCACATGCCGCGGTACAGGCCGAAGCCGAGAAAACATGCGGCATCCACCGCTACGACACCGCCCACCGTCTTCCACATCGGTGCGATTTGTTCAGGCGGAATATCAAAATTGAAGCGCAGCCAGAACGCAGCCAGCCACGCCACACCGGCCGCAGATACATCGTGGGCAAAAGCAAGCATTGAGCGCACGCTAAATCGCGGTAGCATCATATTTCCTCTGCCACGGCCCGATTTAATTGCAGCGCTCCCGCGTCCATGAAATAGACGCGAACACAGCCAGCCGGAATCACCACGCCACCGGCACGGCGATACTGCAAAGCAGGAATGCAAGCTCCGAGATCATTTGTCTCATCGGAGAAACCTGGAACACACCCATCCTACCAGTTCGGGCACAGGTCGCGAAACCAGAACTCGTCTCGAGCCTGGAACAGCGTGAAGCGCTTCACCAACCGGTTTCGCAAAGTACGCAACCGGCATTGTCGCGGTAAAGATTATTGACGAAGTTCGCGAAACCGGGATGAACGGAGTTTCCATGCAGTCAAATTATAGGCGAAACAACCTTGTATCCGCTCAAGAATCGGACTTGGCCCAGTCAGCCTTGCCGCGCCATGAACCAGTTCGCCGTCTTTCGCAGACCGTCGTTCAGAGAAACGCCCTGCCGCCAACCCAACTCGGCAGTAATTGCCCGGCTGTCGACCTGCAAAGACCCGGTAAGTCGCTGATAGGCGCCATAACGCCCCAACACCCGGCAGCCATATTCCAGAATGCCAAGAGGAAACGGGATCACTCGGGGTCGTCGATCACAAAAACGGGACAGTCGCCTGGCGAGATCAGGTGTAGAAATGTCGTCGTCATCGCTCAGCAAGTAGGTATTTCCGCCGGCACGTGAGTCGACCAGACAACGATGAACGGCACTCACGAGATTGTCCAGCCCGAGCAGGCTGCGACGATTGTCGATGGAGGCGATCGGCAACGGAATGCCGCGCGCGCACAGCTTCAGCAGGCTGAGGAAGTTGCCCTTGACGCCTGGCCCATAGACCAAAGGCAGCCGCAGTATCGTGACCGGCATGTTTGAATTTGCGGCAATCTTGTGCAGCGACTGCTCTGCTTCGAGTTTGGAGACGCCGTAAGCGTCCTCCGGGCGCGCCTCATCAGATTCCGTTAAAGGCCGTGCCAGCGTTCGCTCAGCCATTGCCTTGATGCTGCTCGCAAACACAAAGCGGCGAACACCGGCACGCGCTGCCGCCACGGCAAGGCGTTCAGTACCGAGAACGTTGGTTTGCCGAAACGAGGCAAGCGGGTCCGCACTCTGATCGCGCATCACATGAACGCGTGCCGCAAGATGCACGACGGCTTCCACGCCCTCAAGCGCCGCGCTCCAGTCCGTGGACGGTCCGATATCGTCGATGGCGATATCAATGCCGGGCCGCAAGGAATATCCCGGCCTCAGTACCTTGCGCACGCGAAGACCTTCGCGTGAGAGGCGGTCGCACAAGGATCGGCCAACGAAACCGGAGGCACCTGTCACCAGAATCATTGGCTTAGTCACTTAGCGCTACACATTGCAGCCGCTTCGGCAACCGCGGCTTCATGGTTGCTGCAGCTCCCGGTAAACCGACAGCGTATCCGAAATCACGCGTTCCAACGAAAACTGGGCGACTGCACGCTCACGCCCGCGCACGCCCATGCGCACCCGCAACTGCGGGTCTTCGATGAGTCGACGCAACGCGGCGGCAAGCGCCGCGCTATTTCGTGGCGGCACCAACAAACCGTTGTCACCGTCGGCCACTACTTCCCTGCAACCGGGAACGTCGCAGGTGACAATAGCGCGCGCACTCGCGGCAGCGTCAATCAGCGATTTGGGCAGACCTTCGCGGTACGAGGGCAGACACACAATATGGCATTGCGCAAACACCTCAGGCATGTCTTCGCGCCAACCCCAATACTCGACGACACCCTCACTTTGCCAGGTGCGAAGCAATTCCGCATCGATCGCCGCCGGATTCTCCGGGTCAGGATCGCCAACCAACGCAAAGCGTGCCGCGACCCCTTCGTTTTTGAGGCGGCGTGCAGCGGCCACGAACTCTTCAACACCTTTGTCGCGAAGCAGGCGGACAGGCAATACCACCAGCGGCAATCCAGCCGGCTCCGCAGTGGCGGCGAACCGTTTCACGTCTACACCAGATCCCTGAATCAAGCGAATGCGCGCCGGATCAACCAGTCCCCGGCGCAAAAACAAATCCTGATCGTCCGGGTTCTGAACAATCAGGCGCCGACCGGAACCGTCCAGCAGTAAATGGTAGGCGGCGCGAATAAATGGCTGCAACGCGCGCGCTTTCAGATCGGAAGACGAGAACACATAGCCAAGCCCGGCCAGCGCATTTACCACCGCGTGAACGCCTGCCAGACGCGCGGCCAGAGACCCGTACAGCACCGGTTTGAGTGCAACGTGATGCACGATGTCCGGCCGTACGACCCGGTACACACTGAGAATTTCACGCACACTGCCGATCTCGCGCAAAGGATTCTGCCCGCACCGGGACAATCCCAACGGCACGAGTTCCAAACCAGCGGCTCGAATCTGCTCGGCGTGATCTCCAACGCGCGTTGCCACTACCACGTCGTAGCCAGCTTCACGCGCAGCAACGGCGAGCGGCAACCGGTGACTGCAGAAATACCAGTCCTCTGTAACCAGATACAGCAGACGCTTCACGCGCCCGGCCGCCCGCCCCAGCGGTCCAGCCATGCCTGGAACATCAGGACAATCCACAAATGGTTCTGCCAATTGCGAGCGCCAGACAAATGCGCCTTCCAGCGCTGGCGAATTGGACCCGGATCAAAAAAACCCTCTTCTGCCAGACGTCGTTCATTCAACAGCGATTCAGCCCAATCGCGCAACGGCCCGCGCAGCCAGGAGTCCAGCGGAATCGAAAATCCCTGTTTGGGCCGCTCGAGCAACGTACGCGGCACATATCGGTCAAGCACCTGGCGCAGCAGCCACTTGCCCTGACCTCCACTGACCCTATGGCGAGCTGCCAGGCGCCAGGCGAACTCGACGACGCGATGGTCGAGCATCGGAACGCGTGTTTCCAGACTCGTGCTCATCGCGGCCCGGTCAACTTTCACCAGTATATCGTCAGGCAAATAGCCCATTGCATCGAGATACATCATGCGTTCGGGCAAGGTGCGCAGCGCCGACGGCGTGTCGTAACTAATCCAGCCAGGAGGGACGCTATAGCCCGCTTCGCGAATTGCAACACCGTCCGGCCAGAACGAGACCAGGCGCTGATACAACTCCTCATCGCTGCCCGCAGTCAGCAAGCGTGCCAGCTTGTGCAGCTTGTCGCCCGGCGCCTTGTAGCGTAAACGGGCCGGCATTGCCCACGACCAGCGTTCGAAGGTCGCGTCCCACTGTTCGGCACTATGCCGTTCCAGCCGCGACACAAGATGATCCTGCAACAAGTCCGGCATCCACCCTGTAAAACGACGTATTTTCTTTCCCCAACGGTAGCGGTTGTAACCTCCGAACAACTCGTCGCCGCCATCACCGGAAAGCGCGACGGTTACATGTTGGCGTGCGAGCTGTGAGACCAGATAAGTCGGTACCTGGGACGAATCCGCAAACGGCTCGTCATACATTTCAGTCAGCCTCGGCACCACATCCAGCGCATCCTGCGGTGTGACGTACAGCTCCGTATGATCAGTGCCAAGATGACGGGCTACCCGTTTGGCATGCTCGGCCTCGTTGTACTCGGCCTCGGCAAAGCCGATGGTAAACGTCCTCACCGGACGCGCGCTCTGCGTCTGCATCAACGCGACTACCGCGGAGGAGTCAATCCCGCCCGAGAGAAAAGCGCCAAGTGGAACGTCCGCCACCATCTGACCTGCGATTGCCTTTCGCAGCACATCGTCCAGTTCGTCGACGAGATCCGCCGCTCGCGCATTGCTGTTTAGTCGGGCGCCATCTACTACAGCGTTGCCGAGCGTCCAGTAAGGTTGCACCGACGGCCGCCGCCGTGCGAGCAACGCCTGCTGCGTCAGGGAGAGCAATGTGCCCGGCAGCAATTTATTCGTACCGGAATAGATAGAATAAGTTGCCGGCACGCAGGCGTAGCGCAAGTACAGCGCCAGTGAGTCACGATCGATCGTTGTCTGGAACTCGGGATGCGCATGCAATGCCTTCAGTTCCGACCCGAACAGCAGCGTATCTCCGGCCCAGCCGTAGTACAACGGCTTCTCGCCCAGACGGTCGCGTCCAAGATGCAGAACGTGTTCAACCGTGTCCCAAAGTGCAAACGCGAACATTCCCACAAAGCGCTGCACAGCGCGCTGCACGCCCCAACACTCGAAGGCGGCCAACATGACTTCAGTATCCGAGTGACCGCGCCACGCGAGCCCGCCGTCGGATTGCAGCTCGCGCCGCAGGTCGGCGAAATTGTAGATCTCACCGTTGAACACGATGACATAACGCCCACTCGCTGAGCGCATCGGTTGGTGGCCTTCAGGAGACAGGTCGAGAATGGACAATCGCTTGTGTGCCAGTACGATTCCGGCGCCCGGGTCGGACCACACGCCGCTATCGTCCGGACCGCGGTGCACGAGCGCGTCGGCCATGCGTCGCGCAATTGCTTCGGACTCTTGCAATGAGCCAGAGCCCGGCCGCCACAAACCGGCAATGCCACACATCTAGGTAGACCTGAACTGGCCGCCAAGCAACCAGAACACCGTTTTCATCACCTCCAGGACCACACCGCGCGCGGTATGTTGGTCCGCCCACCAGCGCTCGAGCAAGGGCTCATAGGGTGTCGCAACCACGATCGGCACAATGTCAGTTTCGCTTAAAGCTGCTCGCGCTGCCAGTCGCGCACGGCGTGTATGCAACGGGGAAGTGACAATAAGTAATTTCATCTGCTGATTCACAAAACGCTCTTTCAGGACAGCCATCTCGTCGACCGTGCTGAGCGAACCGGTGCCGAAAATCTCGATCGCGGTTTCGGGCACAGGTTTCGCCAGGAGCAATGCCCGATTCATATCCACCTCCTGCTGCAACTCCAAACCGTATTGAGACAACAATTGTTGACTGGGGTGCTGTGCTGGCCAGCTTACAAGGACGATTGGAGCATACTGCTTCACATACAGATCGCCTGCGTAGAGTGCGCGCTCGTGTGCGCCTGCCAGCACCACGATGCGATCGGCAGGCTGCAGTTCGTCACTGCGGACCAGCCAGTCAGCCACGAACAACACTATCGCCCAGGCAACCAAAGCAGCAATGGCCACACAAGCCGCCATAAAGATCAGGATACAGCGGAAACAACGCACGCCGTTCCTCTACCCTGATCGCCAGCGACTGAGCCCGCGAATTTCTCCAGGGACCTTGGCGAAATGCGCAAACTCATGAAATTCTCCTTCAGCGCGATGCCGATTTGCGCATCGGCCCGTGCGGCTGCATCAATCGTAGCAAGGCGCGTCAACACATCGTCCTCGCTCTGCGAGATGTCAAACATTTCCCCTTTGTCAGTCGCGGCCTGAGGCGCGGCACAACCGCGCTTTGCTGCGAAGCAAGACCAAGCATCATTGTTGAAGTGCCGCTTGCGCCGAGCACTGGGCCCACACAGATTTCCAGGTTTCGGCCTGTTCCGGCAAGTGTGGCTGCGCCCGGTGTCTCAGGAAATACCTTTCGAGTCCGGACGCAATCGCGATCGCGTCGATCACACCTTTGGCAATCTGCATCAGGATGGCGGGCACCGCAACAACCAGGCTGCCTTCGTTGCGTGTCACCTTGACAATCGCGCGCGAGAAATAGAACCGGCCCAGGACAGACTTACGCACGGAAATATGCTCCCGCCGGTAACCAACCAGCGGCTCCGCCAATGCCGCGTAACGGCTTGTACGGTAGGCGCGCAAGAGAATATCCTGATCCTGAGCTTTGCGGCATAAAGGATCATAGCGCCAGTTGCGAAACCACCGCACGCGTCCCATCCATGTCGGATGTGCGACGTAAAAACCGGACTTCGGATCGGCGCAGATTTCTTCGTGCGAAGTGCGGCTCGGATACAAGCCAACCGGGTGACCACCTTCGCTGAAGACCATCATTCCGCTCGCGAGCAGATCCACGTCGGGATGCGACAGGAGATACCCTACTTGCTTTTGCAGTCGTTCCGGATAAGCGACGTCATCCGCGTCCAGCCGCGCGAACAGTTCACCCTTTGCAAGATCAATCGCCTGATTCAGCCGCACAGGAAGGCCTCGATTCTGACCGTCAGCGATCAACTGAATGCGATCGTCCCCAATACCCTTTACGATTTGCGCGGTATTATCGGTCGAACCATCGTCAAGAACGAGCAGTTCCCAGTTCGTATAGGTTTGCGCACGAATCGATGCGAGCGCAATCCGAATTGTCTTTTCCGCATTGAACGCTGGCAGCGCGATTGTCACAAGAGGCTCGTCATCAGACCGCGACGTCATTTGCATGGTTAGCTCTGGCGATAAAACATTCGTCCCGGCCAACCACTGGCCGAATAGACTTTCGCGCCCGCCAGTCGCCAACTGATCTCGAACAGCGCGCGCCGGGCCGCCCGCGGCCCACGTTGCCCGCCCCATATCAGAACACTTGGCGCGATCAAAAGCATCTTCACCAAGCGCGTAAGGAAATTCTGCCGGTGTTGTTCTGCCAACTTCTCGAACGCCGTCATCACGTCGTTGCGAGCAGCATCACTGGATGATGCAGTCACAGTTTGTGATGGGGGGGACAATGCCTGCAAGAGTGACGCGAACCGCTTTTCGTAAACGTGATCCGAGACTGTCCGCCTGAATCCCGCATTCGCAATTCTGTCGCGCTCGACCGGATTGTCGAGAAAGTAGCGGATACGATCTACCAGCCCGTCGAGGTTCTGAAACAGGGCGATTTCACGATCGGGAAGATAATAATCCTCAATGCCTTCGGCACTTTCTGTCAGAAGAAATCCACCGGCACCAGGAACCTCGAATGTTCTCGCCTTTAGCTGGCGATTGTAGCGTCTGTTGGCTCCCGACACCTGCGCGGGTGAATCGGCAAAATTCAGACTGATCACGGACTGCCTGATGACGTCTGCCAGTTGCTCATCGCTGAGCACCCCGCCCTCCCAGCCATGCCCGAAACACTCAACGGTAACGCCGCGCGTTCGCAACGCCTCAATCCACTTTCTTCTGTTTCCGTATGCGGAGCCGACAAACGATACCTGGTAACGACATTCCGCGGCTGGCAAGGGTGCGGCCAACCCGCTGCTATCGGCCGCCCATTGCGTGCGAAACAAGTTGGTCAACCCGTGCTCACGTGCACTGCTAATTGCAGTCGCATATGTGGTTGAGTACAGGTCCACGTGCGGCGCGATGTATCGGGCAAACTGATCATATTTCCAGGAATCATCGGTTCCCCAATTCACGATCTGATTCGGGAAAGCAGAACGAATCAGGTCCAGCGTTTCCGTCCAGATCTCGTAGAGCATGAGCACACAAAACACGACATCCGGCTGCTCACGGCGGACGGTTTCCAATAGTGCCCGGTTCAGTGCCGCAAAATCGGCGTACGCCGAACGATCCCACGAATCAAAGAAGACAACTTCGTGGCCGAGATTCTTCAGGGCCGGAATGAAATGACGATACTCATACCCGGTTCCACGGGATTCCTGTCCATAGTTGTATTGGCCGAATACGCAAAGAATCTTCATTCCTGAACGTTACGTCTTCGTCGTCGTCTTCGTTTCGTTGGGGCGGCAACCGACCGGGAATTGCAGCCACCACCCGGCGCGTGTCGATGCGCCTCAATCATTGCCATCGTTCTTTAGGAATTCGAACATACCGCATCCATAGTCGAGTCCGGCCGCCATATTAATATCAGCCGATTCAGTGAAATGTCCGGAATCGTCAACCAAAGAGAAATTTGAAATCTCCAGGCCATCGAACATGCGCACAATGCTGTGCGGATCAAACACGCGATGTGCATTGAAACACACACGTTCACCCCCGACCGGAACCGATACAAAAAGGCGCCCGCCGGGCTTCAGCACTCTCAGAAACTCGCCAGCCGCCTTCGCACTGCCATCGGGATCGAGAGGATCACCGTAGCGACCAAGTCCTATGTGCTCGATCACATGAAGGCTTGAGAGCGACTCGATACTGCTATCGGCGAAGGGCAAACTGGTTATATTGGCGGCAATGCAACGAAGTCCCGGCAGATCCGTTTGCAGCGGGCGATAGTCGACAAAACATGTCGGCACTTGCGCCGACAACACGCTCGAGCCGACGTCGAAGTGACGTTCAGGTGCATCGTGTTTTAGTCTCCGCGCCAGCCATGCGCCCTGGTAAACGTAGTGCGGATCGAACGGCGTGTGGGAAACACGATCGGTCAGACATGGGTAAGCATCGACCAGCTTGACGCGCTCCTGCGCGGACCGGCTGCGGTACTCGTGCAACTCCCGAAAAAATCTCGGCATAAATGCCAGCGACAGGATTCGTCGCGGGTCTACAAATGGGAAAACCCAGCTCCGGGCGAGTTTTCTCAAGCCCGTAGTCATTGCGGGATTTGCGCTGCAGGCCAGTATCGGTCGCATGCGAGTTCTGCAACAGACCTGCCTGCCAGGTCGGGCCGGGTCCATCGCCGCTGCGAAACATGAACTCGCCAGCGAATTGCCGCGCCATGCCAGAAGCTGCGTAGCGCCTTTCCTGCCTTGGAGCCCGGCGCGTGATTCAATTCGCGTCTTCTCACCTTTTCCCGTTCAACTCTGTATCCGGCAGAGCCGGCAATTGACTTCTGGCCCGGATGACGACGAAAGGCACTGAAAACCGACGGCACATACTCGATTCTGCCGCGCAAGGCCATTCGCATAAACAGATCGTAGTCCGCCGCGTATTCGAGATCGGGATTAATACCACCGACGTCTTCGTAGAGACTGCGCCGCCAGAAACAGGCGTCTTGAAGTGGCGTCCAGCCACCATAGAGCATGGCGGATGTCAGGTCTTTAACATAACCGCGACTGAACGAAATCACCCGGCTGTTTTCGTCGACATAAAAGTCATCACCAAAGATTATATCAGCGCCAGTGCGCGCCAATGCCTGTCGCGCAGCATCCAACGCTCCAAGCAAGAGCAGATCCCCTGAATTGATCCAGCAGTAGATGTCGCCGCTGGCCCGCTCGAAGCCCTTTCGCAATGCATCCGCATAGCCATCGTCCGGTTCACTTACCCATCCGGATAGGTGTTGCGCATGCTGCCGGATCAGGTCAACGCTGCCGTCGGTCGAGCCACCATCGATGACGAAGTATTCATCTCCGGGCTGTAGGTTGGCCAGTACCGACGATATGGTTTCGCCCAGAAAACGTCCCATGTTGAAGTTGGGCGTGACGACAGAAATACTCATGCTCACGCAGGCGCCACCCGGCTACGCCGGTCGCCAGCACCGTACAACCGGCTCAAACTCGTCCAGTATGGAAAACACGCCGCGCACATAATCCCGCGCTGTCCATTTCCTTGCCCGCGCGCTGCCTGCCGAGATGAGTTTGCTGCGTAACTCCTGATCTCGATAGACATTTGCAATGCCATTGGCAATGTCTTCAGGATTCGACGGATCGACCAACAAGGCGGCACTTCCCATCTGTTCCTCTGCGCCGGGAATCCTGGTCGCGACGACAGGACAATCCAGAGCAAACGCCTCAAGTGGTGGCAAGTTCTCGGGGCCGCACCAGGATACGTATGTCAATGCCACCGCCGATTGATAGAGTGCGACGAGATCTTCTCTCGCCACAAACCCGAGGAAATGAACCTCCGAGGCAATGCCAAGCTTGCGCGCGACTGATTCCACATGTTGACGGCTACCTTTGTCGGAACCGACCAATGCCAGCTCGAAGTCCAGGCCATGACGCGACCGAAGAAGCTCCACCGCGTGCAAGAGATTCACGTGATTCTTGTGCGGCCAGAACTGTGCCGGATAGAGAAGATAATCGCCGCGAATGCCGAGCCGGCGCAGTACACGAGCGGCAGCTTCGCGCGGCGCCTGTTTTTGCATCGCAAACCGCGGCGTCGGGTGAGGGAGGATTCGAATCGACTCTGGTTGCAACTGATAGAAACGTTCCAGTTCTTCCCGGCCAGCCTGGGTCCCAGTAACCACGGCAGTTGCTCGACGCAGGAACCAATCATTTGCCAGTTCCCGGCTATCCCACATACCGGACGCGCTCATTTCCGGAAACCACGGTGTGGCGCGATGCTGCAAATCCCACACGACAGTTATGTAGGGTAGATCGGTCAAGTGAGCGCCGGCACCCAGGAACCAGATCAAGTCAACGCCGGCTTCACGTGCTACCCGATCCAGCGCGCTTTTGCGCCGCCAATGTGCGCGTAACATCGGCATCTTGCGAAGCATCGCGGTTTTCAATCGGTCAAAGGGGCCAGTCCTGAGTGAGTGCGCTGTGAGATTAGACCCCGCCAAGCGCCGTTGCAGCGAATGAACTGAGTCCGGCGGCGACAGAACCTTAAATTCATGCGGGGTCTCGTCCGCCAGATCAATCAGACCATCGAGAATATCGGTCTCAAATGTGTAGCCGCCACCGGCGTCCGGGGTATAGCCCGCAACAAACGCACCAACTCTCATCCTGCCGAATGAGTAACCGCCGCCTTACCTTTGGCGCCACTTGTCGACATGTCACGAATCGCCTCGCAAACCCGTGCGATCGTCGGCTCGTCAAGATGATTGGCCGAAGGAAGATACAAACCGGTCTCCCAGAGAGAATCCGCGACTGGACACGGCACCTCGCGAAATCCTGCCTGATCCCTCAGAAACGGTTGTTGATTCAGCGGACAGAAAAAAGTCCGCGATTCGATACCGCGCGCGCTCAAGTGACCTGCCAACTCATCTCGGGAAATACCAAACTCAGGCCTGACCACCACTGCGTACATCCAGTACACATTAACCGCACCAGGTAATTCGGCAGGCAACTGCAATCCCGGCACATCCTCTAGAAATCGATTATAGGTGTGCGCGATGCGGCGCTTGTCTGCGAGAATGCGATCAATCTTTCCAAGTTGCGCCAGGCCCATCGCTGCCTGGAACCCGGTCATCCGGAAATTGTGTCCGGCAACCTCGTGAAAGAAACGCGGCTTTCCGAACGCCATGTTACGCAGCGATCGCAACGTTGCCGCAAGCTTCTCATTATTCGTAACGACCATACCCCCCTCACCGGTCGTTATTACCTTGTTTGCGTAGAAGCTGAAACAGCCCATGTCGCCGAAGCTGCCAGTCATTCGACCTTTCCACGAAGCACCGTGAGACTCGGCACAGTCCTCAATGATCGTCAAATTGTGTCTGCCGGCAATATCCATAATCCGGTCCATCTCGCACGGATGGCCGAATAGATGTACCGGGATGATCGCCCTCGTTCGCCGCGTGACGAGCGACTCGATTAAGTCAGGATCAAGGTTCCAAGTCGTTTCTTCGGAGTCAACCGGCAGCGACACCGCATTATTGTTGAACGCGGCCAAGGCGGTCGCAATATTGGTCGATGCGCTCATCAGCACTTCATCGCCAGCGCCAATTCCTGCCGCCTGAACTGCAAGATGCAGGGCGGCAGTGCCACTCGTGACTGCGATACCATGCTTGCAGCCGACATACGCCGCGAACGACTGCTCGAACTCCGGCAAGGCTGTTCCAAACGAACCCGAAATCTCGCCTCTACGCAGCGCAGCGACAACGGACGCCACTTCGTCATCACCAATTTCCGGTTCATGTACCGGAATCCTATTCTGTTCCGACATTCACTTTATCCAGTTGATCACCAAGGAAAGGTCCCTGCTTTACGCTGATGCACTGCATATCTTCTATTACTCGGACTGAGTGGGCACCATGAATCAGATTGATTGCATCGCCAGTCTCTAACACAACTTCACGAAACATCTCCCCGTCAGGGTCGTAGAACTCCACCGCGACGACCCCTCTCTGCACTACGAACATTTGCTGCAGATCGTTGATCTCGCGTTCTACCGAATGATGATAGTGCGGCGCCTCGACGAAACCCGCCTCATGGGCAAGTAAACCGAACTGGAAAGACGATTCGGCTGAAGAAAAGAAACGGGTCGTTTCGACCCGGGTATCTGCCCAAATAACTTCGGCATATAAAGTGCCGTCGCGTTCGATGACTTCGTAACTCATATTCTCATCCAGCCATTTACTGGATTGGCACGTTTGGCATGCCTGGCTCCAGACCTTCGTTCGGTGGCGCGCCAATCTCCCTGATTACCCGTGCCGGATTTCCGGCTACGACAACGCCTTCCGGGACATCATGAGTTACTACGCTTCCCATTCCAACAACCGCGCCTCGCCCGACCGTCACACCCTTCAGGATGATACTTCGTGCGCCAATCCAGACACCACGGCATATCCGGATTGGTGCCATTGCACTATGGCTCCAATTATGTCGTCGCCCGTCCATCCAGGTTGCCAGATCACCACTTCGCAATTCAGGATATAAACTGTGATTGTCCGAGTCTGCAAGAACGCATTGATAGCTAATCAGCACATCGTCTTCCACCGTAATTGACAGGGCACAGTCTATCACTGTGCCTCCGCCGACAAGCACGCGATCCCCAAGCTTGAGGCGGCTCTGGTCGCGCTCGACGACCAATTGGCCCTGCATAAGGCAACTCTGCCCCACCTCGATCGACGCCGCTTGAGCGCGCTTCTCAACAAAACCTGTAAGCCGCGTTCCTGCACCGCAACTCGACAGCAATGTCCGGTTGCGGCGCTGCCGTAACGCACCACGCCAAGTCCGCAACAGATTGATCACGGCAGGCTCTCGCCGACCTTCCGGGCCGGATTTCCGACGACCACGGTATACGGCGGTACATCGTGAGTCACGACTGCCGCAGCCCCTATTACTGCGCCGCGTCCCAACGTTACGCCTTTGAGCACGGCTGCATTGAATCCAATCCACACATCGTTTTCAATACGTACCGGCCGATGTGTCACTTCTTCCGGAATCAGGTGCCGGCCCTTCGTACGGAGTTCCCGGTAACGCGCATGCCGTTCACCTGCGGAGAGACTGTGCGAGTTGTTATCAAATACCTTGGCTCCGTGTGAGACGTACACCCGGTCGCCAACCTCAATCGACTCAAGCGACCAGAGCTGGGAATCGGGGCCGAGGTAGCACCAGTCACCTATGGCAATTCGCCCGGAAGGTGCAATCACAAGCAGCTCGCCCATGCACAGTGACTGATTCCCGACTACGATCGCACCGGGGTCAATCGGATTGTGAATACGGGTCTGCGCTACAAATGTTGCATTGGCCGCGGCAACGCAATATTCCCGCAGCCGCGCGCAGTAAAGCCGGTCACGCATTCGCTGAGGTAAAGACAACAACCCATATGCTATCCGAGCGAGCAATATGTCTGCCTTAATGCCAACAGAGAAACCAGCTGCCTACGGAGATAGGATCCTCCCAGCTTGATGAAAACACGCGAACGTCGCCAAAATTTCGAGCAAACCGGGGCACCCACCACCCCGGTGAGCAATTGTGGAAACTCTGATACGTCTTGAGCCAGCCTTCGTCTCGAAGAGATCGCGATGTCGGCATCATGTGAAATGATCCGGTTCTCGTTACACGCGCCATTTCCGATATTGCCTTGTCAATACCGTCCTCCGTAAAATGCTCCAGGGATCCGATCGAGTAAGAAAAATCAAACGAATTGTCCGGATATGGAAGCTGTGTCGCATCGCATACCTTCAGCCGATCCTGGGCGATGCCCCGTTCACGCGCTTTGCCGATCAACATGTCGGATATGTCGCAACCATGCAACTCAAGTGCTGGCGCATCACTCAATATGCTCATGACCTTGCCGGTACCACAAGCGACATCAAGTACACTTCCTTTGCAGTTAGCCATCACAAACTGGATTTCGCTCCACGCATTGCCATCACCCCAGGTCTCCAACATCTGGGCCATTTCTTCATCCCAGTACAACTCCAGATCCTGACCGCCAGGATGGCCCGCGGCCTTGGGCGGGAGCAGTACCCTGCGCGCACTCGACATCGCACGCCAAAGTACCGGAGGACACAGATTCCGGGCCAACTCTTTCATTTTCTAATCCAATTCAAAAACCGCTTGATCAATCCCGGCTTCATCGAACGTAGCAGATGTTCGACCTGCCTGAGGGCGGGCTTGTCGACTTGAACGGTCGACGGAAATCGCAACATCGCGGTGTCGACTCGCTCGTCACCGAGAGTCAATTGCAATTCCGAGTGGCCGCCGCCATGCGTCCCGGAGGCGTCCACTCCGATGTTCTGGACCAGTGTTCGGCGTGGATACAGGACCAGCCCATCACGGATGAATACGCTCATGTGCCAGCATATTCCCCAGGAATCGATTGTCCCTTTGCGTTGTTGCGTTGCCATCTCGAAGTAATCATATGCCCCGTTCAAATCGAATCGTTGGCGTAGCGTGGCATCAGCGCTAATCTGCGCGTAGCCGCTGAGTGTCGGATCGTAATTGTCCCACGCGCGTTTCCACGTCGCCCAGCCCCAGCAGGAAATCATCGGCAGAAACAATGCGTCACTGCGGTTGCCATATTCGCACGGATACATGTAAGCGGAAATCTGATAAACACCGGTCTCGCCTGCATAGCGATCGAGCCCCCTGTTCAGAAAGCCAAGGAAGTCGGGCGCCACTTGCAGGTCATCCTCCACGACGACCGCACAGCCATGCGCATCGCACAATCTTGTCACACCGTCCTGGATCGATCGCGCCAGGCCAAAATTGTGCTCGCGTTCAATTATCGTGACAGAATGAAATCCGTCGATTTTCCGCACGTAGCGCCTCACTTCGGCTACCGCCGGTGCGTGTTCAGGCTTACGCGGCGCATCGCAAAACACATGTAGATCGCTGGCGACCGCCAGTGGATCCTGGCGCAGGCTTTCAACCACCCGGCGCAAGTGCTCTGGACGGTTATAGGCGAACAACGCAATTGGCGCTGGACTCAACGATCACCACCATTCGAATCGACGTAGATCAGTGTCTTCGCCCCTTTGGCAAACAGTTCGTAATTTGCAGAGGGCATAAAGCGATGCACATCGCTATTCTGCAAATATTCCAATGACATTTCCAGCGCTTCGACGAGGGCACACTTTGGTCGATAGCGGGTCCAGTCGTTGGATCGAAGCACTTTCAAGTCGAAACCCTCTGCGTCGATGTTCAGCAGGTGAGTAGGTTGCATTTTGGGAAGGTTCTCGTCAAGCACATCGGCAAGACGGCGCACCTGGACGCTCACAGTTGCAACACGGCGATAACCTGGCAAGCGCGCTCGTCAGCCAATCGCGAGTCAAAGGTATTCAGCGCGGGGTCGCTGAATACGTTGAAGTCAAGTGTGCCAACTTCATCGGACACGCCGACCGCAAGATTGACATCGTTCGGCCGCGCGCGCTGGAAAGCGGCTAACGCACCCGCGTCTGCATCGATATTTATCCCACGCCATCCGCGCTGATAAAAAAAGCAGGTGTTCGAATATCGCATTGGGTGATGCGTGCCAACATCGACATAAAAGCCATCTTCGACACCATCGAAAATACGCCGGATGACCATGTCCTCGCCTTCCTGAGAGTACGACGCGACCACATACGGATCCAACAACCTGATCAGACGCCAGACAAGGCGCGGTGCACCGCCCGAAGTAAAACGCCTGACAAACTGAGTCAACTGGCGTTTACTGTCACGCAAGTTGCCCGCCATTATGATTGCAGAGCCTCTGCTCGCGTCGAATGTTGGACAACCCCAGCCATCATCGCTGTTGTGCAAATCGCCATAAATTCTCACCGAGGCCCTCAGTTGCAGACTGGTCTGGGTACAGGGCAGCGTATAACCGCAACGCCTGCTCGCGTAAACCGTTTGTTTCCGCCTCGATATCGCCAGGCTCGAAGTCGTCAGGTCCAACCATGTCCAGAACCGAATGCTCGGCACCCTCTACCAAGCCGGCAATCACCGGGCGCGCACCCAGCACAGCAGGCCGCCTGCGGCAGTCCATTTTTTGCATCGCGACCGGGTCTATGCTGCGGCGAAGCCGGTTGGCGGCGCGGCGCCAAAGCGGTCCAGGCTGATGTTCCTTGAAATGAAATCCGTCAGAGATATCGATTCTCGAGTAGCGGTCCTCGAGGGCTTGCCAACGGAAAGCGCGCCGCATACGTTCGGCACTCCAGCCCTCGTCCAGTGCAGCTTCAATGCAACCGAAGTAGCTCTCATGGTCAGTGCCAAGTAAATTGAGATCGGGTGCATAAAATATCAAGTCCTGTGTGTAGATCACGACAGGAATACCCAGCAAGCTCAGTTCCTTACCAACCGTCGACCAACCATTCAAACCAACGTCAACGATTTTCGCGAGGTCGTAGAAAGAGACATTGTCCGATGGCCAGTTGATACGCACGTTGCCTGGCAGTTCAGCAAACGCGGCTTCCAACTCGCGCGCGTGGTCGGACTTTACCGCGTCGCGCTTGTTGGGAAACTCCCGCGGGTGGACCCGGGCAATCAGGAATAGCTCTGGCCTAAGCGCCACCCAGTCTATGCAGGCACGGATCCAGTCGACCTGGCGCGGGAACAACAATTCAAAGTCAGAAGGAAAAAGGCCTGTCACCTGAGATGCAAACAATTCGTCGTAACTGCTTAAAGTCGCCAACAATACCTTCTGTTGAGCTGACACGCCGAAGTACCGGCGTACAGCGTCACCTTCCAGGACGCCTCCGATTGAGTATACAAACGGACTCCGGCCCTTCATGACCTCGACAAGGTGGTCGGTTACGTAGTGCAATGTAGCCGTCGAGCACGGCTTGTCGCGGTAGAGGTCCCAATAGTTCAACAGACGTCGTTGCAAGGAATGACCGCGAGAGATCACCAGTTTCTGCAGCCTGTCGGACAGGTTTGCGCCTGAATTCATGTAGTAAAAAGGAATGTCGCGATTTTCAGATAGCAGGCACCACACGAGGTTCACAGAATAACCCGACGAGTACAACATCACGCGGTCAGGGCGTTCGCGGTCAAGCACACGCCTGCAAGCGAAGAACGAATAAAGCGTGTTGCGCAGTTCGAGCGAGAATACAGCCCATTCTGATGGGGAGAAGTCCAGGTCGCTTTTCTTGAAAACCAACAGATAGGTCGATAGCGCGGCACGCCCGATCTCAATCGAGTCAATTATGATATCGAGAAAGTTTTTCGGGGACGCAGCCGTGACGATACGCTCAACCTCGGAGCGATCCTCTTGTGTCAAAATGGCGCCGATGTCATAGCCACCGAAGCCGAACTGCTCGCGAACGAGCGTCTTGTTACGCTCGCATCGTTCGCACACATTGGATTTTTCGTTAAGGGGCGCATCCGGCTCCAGTTTGTTTGCACGCATCGGTACGCAGAACCGGGAAAACTGCCGGTCGCAGCCGACGTACAACACCTCATGGCCGCTCTGCACCAGCGCCTCGGCGACAAGTGCTTCCGGAAACGCATGCACCCATAGTTCCGCATGCGGCGCGAAGAAGACGACCTTCAACGGGGAGTGAGCCTTGCCTGCCACCGTTTGATCGCTGTCTACCAAGTCCGGGCGCGAGTGTTCACAATGTTCACCCCGCAAGTTTCGCCATCCCACGAAACGTTTGGCTTCGCACCATCAGTTCCGCATAGGTGCCTTGATCAACGGCACGCCCACCCTCGAGCAGGACAATCACATCGCAGTCCCGTACGGTGCTAAGTCGGTGGGCGATCGTAATAATCGTCTTCTCGTGTGACAACTCGTGTATCGCCTCTATGATTGCATCCTCAGTAATCCCGTCGAGCGCGCTAGTAGCCTCGTCCATTATCAGAACGTGCGGATCGTGGTAAACCGCACGCGCGATTCCAATCCGCTGTCTCTGGCCACCGCTCAAGCGGATTCCACGCTCCCCAACCACAGTGTCATAGCCAAGCGGCAGATCCTCGCCAATGAATTTGTGAATGTTCGCGGTACGAGCCGCATCGTATACCCGGTCCATATCGATCGCTTCGTCTGGCAGCCCGAACGCAATGTTACGGGCGATCGTGTCGTCGGAGAGAAATATCTGCTGCGGTACATAGCCGATATTGTTTTGCCAGGCGCGCCGATTCTCCGCGGTGACCGGCGTGCCATCTATTAGCAAAGTGCCAGGCTGCGGAATTAGCAAACCCATTATGATGTCCACGAGCGTTGTTTTCCCTGAGCCGGTGCTGCCGACCAAACCAACGGTCGTATTCTTCGCGATGGTTAGTTTGAATCGGTCGAGAACATTTGAGGCGGCACCCGGGTACGCAAAAGATATCTCCTTGAGCGCAATGGCGTGTTCGAGCTTTAAAGTCGGCACTATCGCAGCCCTTCCAGACGCAACCGGCTCGTGGGTTGTCCCCGGCTCGCCCAGTTCATCGCTCACCAGTTCCACTGACGGCCAGTTGAACCTGATGGTCGTGACGCTCTGAAAGATCTGTTGCAGTGCCGGCATGAGGCGGTAGCCGGTAAACGCATACAGCGCCAAAAGAGGTAGCGCCTTGGACATGTCCGCCGATGTTCCTAGTAGATAGAGAACAATCAGCAAGATTGCCCCAAACGAAATTGCTTCGAGGGCAGATCGGGGAATCAGTGCAATTGCACCGTGACGCGACTGATTTCGGGCATAGCGCTGCGAAGCCTCGGAGAACCGATTGAAAAAAAAGCCTTGTCGTCCCATCAGCATCAAGTCCTTGATTCCTCCAAACGCCTCGACCGAACCGCGGAAGCGAACATGCCGCGCGTCCTGACTTTGGTATCCGAGTTCGGCTACTTTGGAACGCGTCTGGGAAAAGATCACGAGATAGGCGCCGCCCACCACAACGACAAACGCACTAGCTAGCAACGGGTCTACGACAAATACCAGCAACAATAAACAAGCTGCGACAATCGCCCTTGCGACCGCCTGGATCATCTGCAATACCACGCCATTCACCACCCCCTCTACTTCGTCCGTAACAGTGAGCGCCAACTTCGAGCTATTGTGGTTGAGGAAAAAGGTGTACGGCTGAGCCAGGTAGTTCCGAAGGATCCGCACTGAAAGTGCGTGGCCCAGAGAGTGGGCATACCAAAGAATGCCCCAGCTCACAGCGAATGTCACAGCACTGCTGGCGAGGATCGCGCCCAGGGACAGTGACCCCAGGAAAAACAGGAACCTGCTCACGGAAGAAAATCCGAGACCTTCGTAGACGGCCTGAAGCGTTGGCACTGTCTGGATGACGTCGGGCTTGGCCACTACGGCCAGGAATGGCAGGATCGACGATACGCCCAGCACGTCCATGAAACCCATCACCAGCACGGCGACCATCAGCCAACCGAGACGAACTTTCTCGCGCTTTGTAAACAAGCCCAATACCTTGCTGACGGGCGGGAGGCCCGTGTCATGAGGTGTGGCAACCTGTGCGCTCATGCAGATTTCAGCCACCGGCCGTACAGACGCCGATGTGCCAGGATCCACGACTGGAAATTTGGTGCATGGAAATTGGTGAGCTGGCTCTGGTTGAGCGGTGTCGCACCGAACATGCTTGAGCTGAACTCCAACACAAGGCGATGTCCTTCGAGCAGCGGTTTACCCTTGTGTAAGCCGCGGGTGTCTTCGGCAAGGATTGTTCCACTACATCCGGTGAACTCGATCAAGTCTTCCGGCGGATACGCCTCGCGCACCTCGTCGTCAGGAATACGGGCATAACCCCGGTCAAGGAAATGAGCGGGAATACCTCCGGTCCGGTGCGAACCCGCGACGAAACAATGCGGCCCGCTCTGGGTCGTGATGTCCGTCAAATAGATGAAGAACTTAAGCCAGCGAATGCGATCCATATCGAAGTGGTATAGCTGCGCGGCACTCGCATCCGCCTTCGAAGAGTACGCCGTGCTCCACCACAGATTTATCTCATCCAGAACCGGTCTGGCGCCAACATATTGCTGGGCCACGGCCAGGATGGATGGATCGCAGATCAGCGCCTGCACGTCAGGATGGTTAACCAGATCCTGAGGGTCAAAGTCGTACACAACACCTAGCGGATTGTCCGCTTCATAAACAGTAACTTTCGCCGCGCCTGGCCGCTGACCCGGCTTCGGGTCGGGTGGGCGCACAGTGCAAGGCTGGGTCAGAGCGAACTGCATCAGTCGCTTGCACGTTTCCTCCGGAAGGCGCTGCTCGAATACGTGAAAGCCGGATTTTTTCAATGCGCTCTCCACCCGCGCCATCTCACCGTTCTCAAGGTCTCCAAGCACCCCACGCGCAGGTGGCAGGCGGTAGGGGGGCGAACAAAACCATGCGCCCGCGCCAAGAGGTCGTTGGATCGGCCACGGGTCAAGCAGAAGAGCTGGATCATGCTCTGGTAGGCGTATGCCGGCGTGACACCGCGCCATACATAGACCAGTGCGCCCAGTGCCATGCGCAAGGACGATCTGACCAGACTAACTGATTTTCGGAACGTATTCGCGCTCATTGACGCATTGCAGTCGAGGTGCGGCCCATGCGTTCCTGCAATTTCGGCATGTTGCAACTACGCATGGATGGAAGTCTCCAAAGTTACCGGAGTTTGTTCGTGCCATTCCAACCATGCTTCCAGGTTGGTGAGCTGCCACAGGAACATCATGTGATTCTCCTGTTGGGCACCGGACGCGACAATCTGCTCGTGTTCGTCGATTAAACGTACAACTTCCGCGATGTCATAAATGCCGCGCTCCCGGAAAGAGCGCGAGTTAACCATATCACGCAGCTGTGTTCGGGCATCCATGGAAAACCATAGGTGAGCCGGTGCATTCCAGCCGGTTTTTTGCACGCGGGTGCGCGTCTCCTCCGGAACAATTCCCTTCATCGCCTCCCGCAACAGGCGCTTGGTCACACCGTCCCTGATCTTCATATAGCCCGGAACCCGAAACATGAACTCGATCAAACGGTGATCGAAGAAAGGATCAGCGTGCTCCAGGCCAAAAGCCGAACAATTGCGGTCCTCTGCACGCAGGCAACACGGTGCCGTCTCGCGGAAAATATCCTGATGGGTCCGGTTCTTGAGCCACGAACCGAACACATGATCCATCACCGGTTCGAAGTGCGACAAGTCGTAGAAGCCCTTCGATACGGCCGGGTAGTAACGCGTTAGCCGGCTCCGGTCCAACCGAACTGTCCCCGGCTGCGACGGATCGGTCATGCGCGCCATGGCCTCCTTGGCCGCCGCTGCATGTTTTCGATAGATCGGATGGTCATGATGGCGTGCCCAGGCTTCGATCTCATGCGCCAATGCCTGTGACTCGCCCGATCTCGCGAGGTCGGCGAAGTGGAAAATGAAATACTCGTATTCGCCCGCATTGAGTTCGTCACCACCCAATCCGCCAAACAAGGTCTCAAACCCGCTATCGCGCACCGTTTTGCATAGCAGAAAATGCGACAGCCAGGTTGCGGTGGCCACCGGTTCTTCGTGTACCCGCACCATTTCTCGCACCGTGTTCATCAGATCAAAACCCTCGATCGGCACAGCATGCCACTGCTCGACTTTATGATCGAGGAATGACTTGATGTCCTCGCTCTCATCGTAAGTCTTGTCGCTGTACACGGACGAGAACGCCTGAAGTTTCCGCCCGGTCGCTTCTACTGCACAGGACACCACAGAAGAACTGTCCATCCCTCCGGAGAGCGTGAACGCCGCGCGCTCCTCGTTACCGATGCGCCGTCGTACGGCATCCAATAGCAGGTCCCGATATTGCCGCGCCAGAGTTGGCTCATCGTCAGTGAACTCCGGCAGATCGTCGAGGGACCAGTAGCGGGCGCGCGTGACTGTGCCGTTTTTGAAACGAAGGACGTTTGCGGCGGGCAGCTGCGAGACAGCTTCATAAGGGGATTCTTCCGGCCGATTATCGATGTAGCGGTAATGCGAACCGGCGAACACGGCTGCGAACCGACGATTGATCGACCTTGAAAGACCGTGCAACGACAGCAATGCGCGCGGCTGAGACGCGAACGCAAACATTCCATTCGATTGCGCGTAGTACAACGGCTTGTGACCAACGCGATCACGACCGAGCCATATCGAGCCGTCCACCGAATCGTAAAGCGCCACCACGAAGTCCCCATTTATTCGCTGTAACGCCGCTTCGAAACCGTGACGCCGGTAAAGCTTCAACAACGTGGCGGCATCGCACTCGGCGTCTGTTTGCAGCTCGTCACGGTTGTAAAACGTGCCATCTACTACTGCGAGAAGATTGGCGTCAGTCGCAACGACGGGATCACGCCATCCTGTATGGGCAAGTGCAGCGAGACCCACACTCGCCTGCTCTTCGCGCCAACCTTCAAGCGTAACCTGACCAAGTATCGGTGCGAGCAGTCGCGCAGCACTGCCATCAGGCTCGCGCGATGTGAGGCCCGCGATACGACTCATTGTTCACCGCCTTTTGCTTCGCGGTGCATAGGAGCGCGGTCCGCGACAAGAAACGTCCAGTAGTGCGGATAGCCGATTACCTGCTCGGGTTCTCCGCCGGCACGCCGGTCGGTCACGATCTCGGCACTGAAGCCATAGGATTGGACAAACGCTGCCACCTCCTGCAGGTCGTAGTGATTGACGTGTACATTCAGATCGACGCCTGGATCAAGGAAACGATCTTTGACATAGTGATACTCTGCCCCCGGTTTGAGAGATTCTCGCAAAATCAGGCTGCAGCGCGCTATCCGCAGCAGGCGTTCCAGCGGACGATGATAGTTGTCTATGTTGCTCAATACGTTGATACAGACAACATGATCCGCTTCGCCGTCGAGATCCTCGATACGCCGCACCTGCAGACGTTCCGCTGGCAAGCCAAATTCGGGCAAGATACTGCGGCCCACGTCGATCAAACTGGGAGCCGCATCAACCCCCCAATACTCGGCGGATATGTGCCGCCGTCGCAACGAATGCCAGAAATAACCACTGCCGCAACCCGCATCAAGCACCGATTCGCCGTCGCGCATACGCGCTTCAAGCAACTCCGCAGCTTGTGCATGCGCGGTCATTTCCTCTTCCTCGCCACGACAACGACGCGCATACAGGTCACGCACGTCCGAGCTGTGCTCCCAGATGCAGTAATGCTGCCACCCATCGGCACTGATCACGTTCGTTTTCCCACCACGATGAATGCCGACGCCATGAAATACCCGCGCCAATCTCTCGGATTTTCCATCGCAAGGCTTTGCGTCCGAAAGAATTCAGGCAATTTTTCCTCAAACATCGGCGGCAGGCAGTGAAAATGGTAAAACAACACCTCAACCTGGCTCAGGCCCGCATCTTCGAATTGCTGTTTGAGCAAAAGTGGATTGTGGGTTCGCGATAGCACCTCGTCATAGCCCGGCTCACCGCTCTTGCCACTGCGCACCGGTGGCAGATCCATCCGAAACCGGTCCTGTAATCCTGACAGAACGGCCTCCAGTCCTGCATTTTCTGCTCGCTTGAGCTGTTCGGTCTGTGCCAACTCGTTCGTAAAGAAATCGTACGAGTATCTATTAAGCGTAAACAACGCAAACAACTGGTTACGAGCCTCAAGCGCAATCAATCCTCCACGGCGCACGCTATCGCGCAAGTTGTGAATGACAGTCTCATCACACTCAGACGGAACATGAGGTAGCACACCGATGCAGATTGCAGCATCAAAGCTGCCGCGATTCGGACGCCGAAACGCAGCAGGGTCTGTAACGCTGCCTTCCCAGATTCGCTCTGGCGGCGTACCGAGCGGTTTCATCACGCGACGCGCTTCGTTCACCATCTCCGGCGTAAGGTCAAAACCATACAAGTCGGCCTGCAAATCCGCGAGATGGCGCAGCATCGAAGCAGGGCCGCAACCCGCGTCCAGAACGCTGCGCGCGCCGCTGTCGGCCAACCAGCTATGAAGCAAACCCTGATGTACTGGTGGATAAGCTGCCTGGCCCGAGTAATAGTCAGTGTGGTAACTCTGCGCCCAGGTGGAATAGCAGTCCTTGACTGCGGCTTCGGCTGCACGTCGGCGTTCTTCGTCGTTCATTCCCGCTCCGGTTGCCGGCGCGCTGCCAGCCACATATGTGAAGACAATCCGTTGTCCGCCAAAAACTGCTGAAATGGCCAACCTAGGCGGTCCCACTCGTCAATCAGCACCCGGCGCAGAAACGCATCTTCCGACAGGTCGATTTCACCTTTGAGCGCAGCTTCGCGCACAAATTCCGCATCGAGCCTGCCCGGCGTGCTCACTTGAAGCACCTCGAATGCCGACCTGCGCAATAGTGCGGAAAGCGAGTCGGGATTAAATAAGTTAACGTGCTCGGCGTCGACCGCCAACGCTGCAGAACCCAGCATTGCAATATCGAATCCTTGCCCGTTCGGGCACGACAACACGAGCAATCCGCCGGGACGAACCAGGCGCGCGCACTGCGCAAGAAAAGCTGCCGGGTCAAACAGATGTTCGATGACTTCGAACGACACCAGCACATCTGCCCCGTCGAGTTCGTCGTCTATATCCTCCACGCGCTTTTGTATGACTTGCACGCCACGGTCCCGGCAAGATTGTGCCATCTCGGGCGTTGGTTCTACCGCGAATACACGCTCGAAGCGCTGCGACTCGGTCGCCACAACCGCAAAAGTTCCGAAACCGGGTCCGATTTCAACAAGGGTGCCGCGGTTAATGTCGTATTGGTCGCAATAGCCAATCACCCTCTCGAACCACGGCTTGTGGATTTTCTCGCGTCGCGACGCTTCCGAAGACGGAAAGATGTATTTTGCCCAGTAGGCATAGTTTTCGGAATTCGCATAGTAATCTGCCATCACCGCTGGTGACGGACGGGGCGTCATGTATAGCGTGCCGCAATTGCGGCAAGCCGCGAAACGGAAACCAAACTTCTCAAAGGCCGGGGCGGCCTCGTCGGCGCCACACGCCGGGCACGGCACTTCCCGAAACTCGTCTTCGCGCGCATGCAGTCTCGCGATATCCCGCGCGAATGCCGCCTCCTGCCCTGCGAGCAAATCCTCCGGGCACAGTTCCTTCTCGCTGAGCCGTTCTCCTAGCTCGATTCCACCTTGCGTACTCATCGATGCACCTCTTTTGGTGCCGACCAAGGCTCGTCCTTGACCCAGGCCCCATCCTCGACGCGCCACACGCGCGGGTCCCTGAACGTATCGGCGATGCGGTCATACTCGTCCTCGGTCATTCCCGCGTAGTCGAGCCAGCGCTTCAGATCGCTGGATTTGACGTGGTCCATGCTGCGCACCAGTTCCAGGCCACGCTCGCGCGTCATCAATCCTGCGCGAATGTCTTTGCACACGTGGTCGGTGCAACGCCCGTAGCCAAACTTGATGAACTTCAGGTAGTCGTGAATGCCATTCTCATGCATGTCGTCGAGATTGGACATACGGCGGTAGGTACGTTCGAAGCGTACGTCGCTGGTCTCAAAACCATACTTTTCCACCACCATGTCGGCGTGCTCGTTCGCTTCCCAATACACATAATTTCCCAGATAAATTCCTCGTAAATCGATATCGAATATCTCCTGATCGCCGGGATATTTCCAGGGGATCAGGTCCGCGCTCGTCAGTCCGTCTCGCCCGGCAAAGTAATTCCATTCGTAGCCACGCGCAAAATGCTCGAGCCGGTCGCGATAGCTCATTTCCGGAAAATCGTCCATTGAGAACTGGCCGCACAGATCCAGATAACCGTGCTCGCCCCAGATCACGAGCGGCACGCGATTTTGCACTGCCACCCGGCAGGGTACCGTTGTGATGCCTACATGAGCATGCCAGTTCATGTCACCCATCACGACAAATGCCAGGCGGTTGAGCTTGCGCAACACCTCTACGGACGGACGCACGACTATGTGGTCCACGTCGAAGGCCTCGCGCATGTGAATCATGTTACGCCAGCCCGGAGGCGTCCAGTTGTTTCCGTCGTAAGTTACGAGCAGCGGGTTCAATCCGAACTCGTGCTTTATCACATGCGCCTGATAATAGCTGTCCTTGCCGCCACTCACGGCAATGACAACATCATGGCGGCTGCCGTCTCGGCAGCGGTAATTCTCGAGAATCTCTCGCAACAATTCACGGCGGCGGCGCCATTCCGATTGTGGAATGGCTGCCTTCACCTCTGCCATTCGACAGCCCATGCATACGCCGTGCTCGTCAAACTCCATCGGCGCCGCGCTGATCGAGGGATACACACAGCGTGTACACCAACGAATATTCTGCTTGACCGGGCGCGGCGTCGCCGCAACGTAGTCGCGCTCGTCTGCGCGTCGCATCCGTTCTTCTAAGCGCTTGTCCTCTGCCGCCTTGTCGTATACGGGATCGCGTCGCTGCCAGCGGCTATCGAGCTTGACCGGGCGCATCGGTATGCCTGCGTCCAGACAGGCCTGCTTCGCGAACGGGTATGACAACTCGTAGAAATGAAATATGTTGGCAGCCGCCACAGCAGACGCGCCGCCTTCAACAACGCCGGGCGCGAAATCTGAATACTTGCCCACACCTCCGCAAGTAACAACCGGAATTGTTACGGCGTCAGCTATCATGCACACCAGATCAAGGTCATATCCGAGTGCAGACCCGTCCCGGTCAATTGAATTGAGAAAGATCTCGCCGGCTCCCAGCTCCTCTGCCTGTTGCGCCCATTGTTCCGGTGACATTCCTGTCGGGCGCTTTCCGTCGCCCGCATAGACTTCGTAGCGGCCGTCAGCGTGACGCTTGGCATCGATTGAAACGACCACGCATTGCGCGCCAAATCGCCGCGATGCGGCCTCGATAAATCCCGGATCATCCACGGCCGCCGTATTGATGACTACCTTGTCGGCGCCGGCCGCAAGCCGCAAACTGAAATCATCGAGCGTACGTACCCGCCCTCCGAAAGTAAGCGGCATGAAACAAACCCTGGCAACTTCGCGAAGCACATCCAGAGCGCGCGTACCCTGGTAGCGCTGCTGCAGATCATCGCGGCGAAGATCGTGAAAGTCATCCGCACTGATGTCCAGAAGGATCAACTCGTCGACATTCCAGTTGGAATAGCGCTCTACCGTACTCATCGGGTTGCCGATGACCTGGTGCACCTTGAACAGCTGGCTGCGCACGATTACACCGTGCTTGAGCAACAGAATCGGGATCAGGCGCGGGCGGCTCACGGTATCCCTTCAGGCGCGGCCGTTGCGGCGCAAATAATCAAAGAATTGGTCCAGCAAGCGCAGTCCGTCATCCTGACTTTTTTCAGGATGGAATTGCACGCCCATCACGTTGCCTTGCTCTACAGCGCATGTAACAGGCTCGTCGCTATACTGCATCGACGCTGCAACATCAGCGGGCTCATCGGTGCGAAGGTGAAAACTGTGAACATGATAGAAACATCCAGGCCGCGCGTCCGGGAATAGCACGCTTTCCCGCGATGGCGTGACATCACACCAGCCAATATTCGGCACGCGAAACCCGGGCCCGGTCGGATTTAGCTTCACGACCTTCCCGCGAATCAAGCCGAGGCCTCGATGCAAACCATGTTCCTCGCTAGTCATGGCAAGCAACTGTATGCCCAGGCAAATGCCAAGTACCGGTACGCCGCGCGCCGCTGCAGAACGGATGGGCTCTTCCAGACCCTGCTCTCGAAGACTCGCCATTCCGTCTCCGAATGCCCCAACTCCCGGCAACAGAACGGCCTTACAACTGCCAACGTTTTCCGCCGTAGCCTTCTCGGTCGACGGCGCACCCACGCGGCGGAACGCCTCCATGATTGAACCAAGATTTCCAATGTTGAGATCGACCAATGCAATCACTGTTATGCCTTACGCTCCACCTGGCCGCGTTCCATCGGCACGAATTCCAACGTTACGAGGCCTTTCTCCTCGAACTGCCTGATGTAGCGTAATACCCGGTCAAAAGGCAAGTCATGCTTCTGCGCAATGTCGAGAACTGTCATCGATCCATCAAAATAGCGCAGGATACAGTCAAGCAGGTAACCCCATTTCTCCGAGTCTTCCGGCAGGTCTTTTTCTACCGCCGGGTCCTTGCGCTCCATGTAAAGGTCGTATTCCGGGTTGGACAAACAAATGAGCCCATCGAATGTCCGCTCAACGCGCGCATCGTTCTCCAGAACTTCGACAACCTTCTTGAGGACAGCGAGAAATTCTTCAAGTTGCTCCGGGACCATCAGATCCGGCGTATCCAGGCTGGTGTGATACTCGCGGTAAGGTGCCATCAACGCCTCGGAACGCGTCGCTTCGACAAATGGCACCTCATAGCCAGGCGCTTCCCAAACTGTCTCGTCGTTGCCGGCACCCTGTCGCCACGGCACAAGCTCATGGCGTTGCGTGTTATGGCGCACAACGTTTGCGAAAGCGCGGTCGATCAATTGATTTCCGAGGAAGCTGGACGCGACTTTGAGCGGCCCTTGAGTTCCGGGCATCTCCTCGAACACGCCGCACACGATTCGGTCCAATTCCTCGCGCGGCATATCTCGCAGGTAGAACACGGTTCCCAAATGCTCGGGACCTATCACCAGTCGATAGGTGTAGTAGGTGTCCTGCCCCTGGAACCACTGCAACAAACGAATCAACACGGCCGTGCCCGCGAAACCGTCATTAGCCATGTGCGGGTGACAAGAGTTTGAATGGAATACGACAATCTTGCCGCTGCTCCCCGTCTTGTCGTGGTGCGCAACCAGCATCTCGCCTTTCGAATACTCGGTAACCAGATCCACTTCGTAACGCCCGGGGCCCAGCGTGCGGTAGACCTCGTAAGGCACCGATAGCGCCCAATCCGCCGTCCATGGGCGATATTGCCACATACAGTGAAACACGTACGCGCCCGGCAAATCGGGATTCGTGACCAGCCGCGGCTTGAGTTGCTCCCAATCGAGCGTTCCACTGAATGAGCGCGAGTAACGGGCAACGCCCAAAGTATGGGCCATGCCGTCAAACACGACGTTGCCATCCTGACGTATCTGCGCCTTCTTTACGCGCCAGTTGTCCGGCACCAACCACCCGTTGTAAGTGTCACCGGAGGCATATCGGTGCAACGTCAACGGCAGTTCTTGCGCGATTCGCGCGAACAGTTCCTGGTTGTCGTCAGCGACGACTCCGGTGGCAAACGCGCACAGGTCGCGCGAAAGCTCGATCATTGACGCACCTGTTGCCAATGGCAGCGACACCCTGGTCAGACCACTGCCTCGAAGCCCGCCATCCCGGATTCAGTTCCGCAGACGCCGATCAACAAACCGGTCGGGCCTGTACCGTCCGGCAAAAAGAATCCGGCGTCGAATCCGGCAAGGAAACGTGAGAACCATATGCCACCCGAACTGTGGCAAAGATCCATTACCCGGCGCACGCTTGGCAACGTGACCAGCCGACCTTTAACCGTCATGTGCTCTTCGTCCGCTTCGCCAGCAGTCGCGCGAACCGCGATAACTGCAGGCCCTCTGCGTTGTGAGAGAAAGCGTTCCAGAGTAATCGCAGGATCCTGATCGTAACGCAAGGACTGGTTATGGTTGAATATCATCACTGTATCGGGGGCTTCAGCCAGCAGCAGTTCCGCGTCTGCCTCATCGGCATAGGAAGTTGTGCACTCCTCGTCCGCATGCAGCACAAGCAACTTGTCACGCTCCGTTGTCAGGCCACAACCTTGATAGCGGCCCAAGGTCTTTGTGCCGGCACCCCCAACAGGCGCTTCTTGATGCAACAACAGTTTCACATACTCGCCGGTGAGTCCCACGCCAGGATAGAACTCGCGTAAGGCTCTGATATCTGCTGACCGATTCATGAGTTCGACGACGGTTTCGGCCAGAAGCTTTACGGCGGTACCTTACCATCCATTTTTTCAATGATTCATCCAGTTCCTGTTCCCCGGGCAATTGCGCCCGAAGCCCACGGAGATAGAACAAATGACTGAAGTCCACCGCGTCGTCAATGATAAAGCGCTCGAGTGGCATGAAATGCATTGGATGGCTAGCGCCACGCATGTATACAAATTTGCCCACACACCAGCGCAGATTGGTTGGGACGACAGTGGAATGCACTTCTTCTGAAACAGGCTTCAAAGCGGCGCCTCCTGTGCCTCAAATGGCAACTCATCAAGGGTGCTGAAGACCAGATGGTAGGAGCCAAGCGCGCTGGTCTTTTCTTCGCCAATTCCTACATAGCTTCGCTTCTGGCTGGCCTCCATCTCTGGCGTGAAGCCCGCAGTAAAAGCACGCATGCCGGGTCGGGAATCGCGAAGCCGGGCAAGATCATCGCGCGAGAAGAAATAATTTGGCACTCCAGAATGGTTGAATGCCCAGAAGCCATCACCTTCCAGCGTCACCCAAATGGCGAGTACGCACGCGACGCGCGTCGCGGCCAGCAGTTTTTTCAATGCTTCCAGCGGCTGCGCCACATGGTTGATCACGCCTACGCTCAGTGAAAGATCAAACTCCTGATCGCGGAATTCGAACGCCGAGCCTTCGGCCCGCACTAACCGGAAGTGCTCCTCTTGCACCTTTGAATGGAGCATGCGGGCAATTGAGAGCAGCATGGAAGATTTGTCGAGGCCGCAGTAGTTCAGCGTATTGGGGGCGGTGCGCGCCGCACCGGAGCTAGCTTGTAACATCGCATCCAGCAAGTCGTAGTGCTCCGCCACGGTACAACCGTGATCGAGCAAGCTGACCCGTCCGTCGGGCCGGCCCTTGCGCAGGCGCTCAATCAGCGCAAACAGAATCAGATCGAGTTGCGGAGAACGCGTCTGCAATATCGGGAAAGGGCTGTTAGAAAACGCCTCTGCCGATACCCGCTGGGAAGACAGATAGGCCAGAAGTTCTGGATTTCGGTATTGAATAACTTTGTCGACGTAGCCGCCACAGTTCTGAACGTCCGGCGTACCTGGCACGACGTATTCGTCGACGAACAGGTACTTGGACTGAATATCCAGAGAAACAACTTGATCTTCCGCGGTAGACGCGTCAAGCGCTCCTGTCTGCGCAGGCGGGCACGGGTCGTAAGGCTCCAATCGAAAAAAGGCCATTCCTAGTTCACCCAAGAGTAATAGAGCGCGCCAATCGACTTACCCCCGAGCATAATTCGGCTACGGGCAAGCGAGCCTCCCACCACACCATCAAGCGAAAGGCCTAGCGCAATGATTGTATCCGGATGCCGGTCAAGTTCCAGCCGGGTAAACATCCATTGACCTGGCTGCTCCATCGGGTGGGCTGACTTGAGTAAGGTCTTGAACATCGGAATCAGTGTTGCAACGAATGTGAAAGGCGGCGCCACATCCAGTTCAACCGACTGGCCGCTTAACGAACACTTTTGCGTTACCAGCGACTCATCATACGAATGCCGTTCGATCGGGTGCGTTGGGTCAAGGGGTACCACAGCCAGGGAACCGCGACCTTCTCCGTTCTTCCATGCGAGTGACGCCGCTGAATGCGAATTTCTTTCGTTGGCATCGTCTGCCGCCTCAATGCGAATGCAGTTGCTTTTGATGATTTGAGAAACCTTGAAAGTGAGCGCGGCCTCCGATGGAACGTGCTTTCGCAAGGCTTCGAACAATGTCGTGCCGTGAAGGTACTGGCGCTGCTCCAGGAACGGCAGGGTCAACTCAACCGAGGTCACTGGTACTCTGCCGTATTTCCTTGAGACCTTGCGGGTCTGCGCCGTCATAATAAACTTGCATTTCGCCGGTAATACCGTCCATCGGAATCTCGCCTGCCCGAAATCGCGGTGGTTCCTCCAGCATCGTCCAGCGATCCTCATCGAACATTTGCATCATCCGCCCGACTATTGTCTGTGCCGAAGCACACCAGGAGGGCGCCCGCCCAATAACAATTTCTGCGGCTTCTCCCAACTCGACCATCCTGGTCTTCACGCGTATCGGCGTATTCACGACTCCGTAATCAAGATATCTCACCGACATCGTAAACGGACCAGACACCTGCGCGCCCTGCGAAAAGACCGGGTAAACAAACAGCTTGGTATATTGGTAGGGTACGCCGTATAAATTCTCGACATAGTGAAAAAACGTCGTTCCGCCGCCTCTGACTCCCATTCCAAGCGTCAGAATCTTCGCATTGGCCTGGTGCAGCCGACCCCACGGTGATGCATAGCCGAAACCATCGAAATGGTTGCCACCGCACAATTCCTCGGCACGCGGGCCCAATCCGGTAACTGACACGATCGGGTGCAACGAACGTACTGCACCTGGGCGCAGGCGGATGTATTCACTGAAAGCGCCGAGCCGTGATGGCGATTGCTCGCGCACATATGACGTGCCGTAGCGACCGTAGTCTTCGAATGCCGTACAAGTCGTTAACGTGCCCTCGTCGCCCAATACTTCGTGGAACGCATTCAAATAAAACTCGAGCATTTGCTCGCGCCCGGGTGCGCAATCGATCGGGCCTATACGCAACAAGTCGCTTTGCACATGCACGATATCGCCACGCTCGATTCCGGAAGCGCGCAATCCGAGAACAAGCTGTTCATAGCTCAATTTACGCATTACGTTCTCGAGTCGAAGGACCGTGCCACACTGTTCAAGGCGTTGTCAGAAACTCGACTAACTTGTCGACATTGTAGAAGCCCAGATCTACCAGATCCTCGTCAGGAAATTTCTTCTCGGTGTGGCCGGACAATTCCATGATAAACACCATGCCGTCCAACGAGTCCAGTATTCCCTCTTCTACCAAATCAGTCCCCGGTTGCGCGCTTGCAGCATCGTCGTCGAGCGCCTTGCGCAGGGACACGTTGATCGCATCGAGCGCCTCTTGGTTGGTCATACGCACCTCTCAGAAATGAATCACATTTGTGGCCCAGGAGAGCCCTACCCCAAAACCCGAAACCAGCACGCGCTGCCCTTGTAACTCCAGTTGCGCGTCGAGATCCGCGAGCAGAATTGGCACCGAGGACGAAACGGTGTTCCCAAGATTGCGCACATTACTGGGGATCTTGCTTGCGTCAAGGCCGAGCTTCTTCCGAAGATTGTCAAGCAGGAATTTACTGCCTTGGTGAAATACAAAAGAATCAATCGCGTCAGTCGACAGGTCGTTCTTCTCCAGGCAGCGTTCGACCGACGCCGGGATCCGTTGCATCATGAAATTGAAAATGCCCCGACCATTCATCGCGAGGCGGTAATCACGGGCAGCAATGTCGGGTAGCGCCTCTTTGTGCACGCTGGACATTGGCTGCGCCGCACCTCCAGCGCGCACAATCAGGTTCTCGGCGCCGGCGCCATCAGTCCCGAAATCAAGTTTGCCTATTTCACCGCCGGCCTCCGCCGACAGCCAACTTGCGCTGGCGGCGTCACCGAACAACGCAATGGTGTCGCGGTCGGCGCGCCCCATGATCCGAGAATAAGGATCGCAAGTCACGACCAGCGCATCGTTCACCCCTTCGGTCGCCATGAATCCTTTCGCGACCGACAGCGCGTAGACATACCCGGAGCACCCGAGATTTACGTCAAAGCACGCGACGTCGCTGGGCAATTCAAGCGCGTGCTGCAGGAGTGCGGACGTGTGCGGCAATTTGTAGTCGGGATTTTGAGTGACCAGCACCACCAACTTGATCTGCCCTTTATCCAATTCGGGCGCGGACTCGAACAGCCGCTCGCACGCTTCTACCGCAAGTTGCAACGGCGTTTCGTCCTCACTCAGGAAAGCGCGGCTTTCAATGCCTACTTTCTCGCGGACGAATGTCGCATCGAGATCCGCCCAGGACGCAACTTCTTCGCTCGAGAAGCGCTCGTCCGGTACAGCGTAAGCGATACGGCGCAATTTCATAACATACTGTCCCGGGATAAAAACGCGCGAATCGTGTACTTGCTACTCGGTTCACGCAATCGCTCGATTTCCACCGGTGAAAAACCGCTGCGTTCGACGAGCATGGCTAGCGACGCCGGGCTAAAAACATGCAGATGCTCAATAAAAAATTCTTCGCGCCCGGATCCATCTGCCGACGCAGCCGCATCGGGCACTTCAATGTACACAAACCCGCCCTCCGAAAGGTGGCCCGCGGCCCTGCCCAACATAGCCGAGGGGTCAGGCACGTGTTCCAGGACCTTATTGAACGAAATCACATCAAAGCGGCCAAGCTGTTCCGACGGGATTGCCAAAAAATCGCCGACGATCGCGCTCACGCCCACGACGTTTCGAGCATGCTCTCCTGCCCGCGCATCAGGGTCGAGTGCTGTGCAACGCCAGCCTGCCTCTTTCATCCGATACGGAAACACGCCCAGACCGGAGCCCACATCAAGCAGGTTCGGCACCTTGCCGGAACGAAACCAGCGGGCGGCAAACTCCAGTACACAGTTCACACGTCCCGCATTGTCAGACGACCCTGCCGGCAGGGCGAGGATACGATCGAACGTCACCCGCATTCGATCACCGTATGTGGTATCAACATAAACGCCGCTATACAGTTCCGACAGATCCATCGCGTTTTCTGAATACCAGTGACCGCACGCCTGACAACGGCTGTAGGCCCTGTGATAAGGCTGATCACCAAGATCAAAGGTCGTTTCACCGACCGGCGGCGCGTCGTATACGAAAGCCGGTGCATCGTATCGACGTTCGCAAGGACAATGTAACGTCGGGGCAGTCAATTGCTCGCACTCAACTTCGCTGCCAATCCATCGAGTTGTTCAGTGTTGTCCAGCCAGGCGATCAACGCCAGGTTCTCCTGCAAGCAGTAGTCATCGAACTGAGGCTCACGCCCGCGTTGCACCAAAAGCACAAAATAACGCCCGGTATCCCGATTCTTGACCAAAACACACCGCAGACCGAATTGCTCGAGCCTCCCATTTAACGACGGCGTGGCGTAAAAACCCCAATCTTTTCTGGCAACATCGTATTCAGCGCCGTCTTCCGTGACGAACGTCACCTGTTCGTCCGCGGCGAGTTCCAGCGTGCCGCAATCGTTCATGTCGAACTTGACGCTATTGCCAACGATGAACCGACGAGGCGGATACTTGATCTCAAATTTCACGCCCACCGCCAATCGCTGATCAGGAAGTCGCGAATCTTCCACGTGCCACCTTCCTTTTGCCAAATTTTCCGGTTGCGAAAGCGCTCACAGATTTCGAAGAAATGCGCCACCGAAATTCCTGCAAATGAGCAGAACTTCTCAATGTCCGCCAGCGGCGTCTGGTCGCCGGCTCGTTGAATAATCCCCAGCGCGCGCTCCCGCGTCATTCGACGGTTTCTGATTTCGATCGACAAATTATCGAACAAGCGTGTGAAACCGAACTTGTACCACTTTAGCCAGTGGTGAATGGAAATAAAATCGTCGTCGATGTCCGCGTAATCGTAGTAGCCGGTGCGCGCGCCATTTTCATTGGACTGGAAACCACTGGCTTTGGCGACAGACAGGCTGGTCTCCGGGTCCCACGAGAAGTACCAGCCCAGAAACACCGCGCGTACGCCTTGCGTTTCGAGATCATCCTGATCGGGACCGAAGTACGCGGCGAGATCGTTCTCGCTCAAGTCGGCGTCAACCCAGTCGGCAGCCGTCGTTCCATGTGTCACACCGTAGGTCCGATACCACGTACGGTCAAGCTTGAATCCCGTGTGCGCCTCGTTGGCACTGCCATATTCAAAGGCGGAATTTTCGCCCCAGATAACCAGAGGAATCTGAAAACGGACGGCAATGTTCAATGGGATGTTGAACAACGCCAGATGCATCGGAATAGCAGTACTGCCAAAACGCTCCAGTGCCTTGAGCATGAAGCGACTTTCGACCTTCGGGCTGACCTGGTAGTCGATGTGATCAACACCTAAAGAGACGAGATTATCGAGATTGCGCTGCCCGACCAAAGTTCGTGCCGGTGTCTTCCAGGTAACAGCCAATGGCCGTAACCCGTATTCGAGGCATTTTACGACTTGCCACGTGCTGTCCTTGCCGCCGCTGACCGGGATCAAACAGTCATAGCCGGCGGAACGCTTTTTCAGTTGTTTGACAAGTTCGGAAAAATCACGTGCACGCGCGGGCCAGTCTATCTGCGGTCTGGAATCATGCGAGCGGCAAGCGGCGCAAATACCATCTTCATCAAGCGAAAGATTTGGCCGCGTGTCAGGCAACACGCACCGCTGACACCAACGCATTGCCGGCTCAGTTGGTGTCACATCCGATGAATTCACATCTGAAGACGTCACATCAGATTTCGTGACAAGGTCGGAGGCACTGCTCAAGCCCCGTATTCCTCCAAGAATATTTTTGCGTTGACGAAATAGAAGAGAAACTTGCTTTCGCTGTTAGGAAGATTTCCCTTTTCGAGCAAATTGGCGATTTTATCGCGCCCGATTATATCAAACACCGGACTGTCAACGAGCAGCTCGCCCCGTACTTTGGCATTTCGCAAATCAAGAAACGACTCCACTGGTGCGTTAAATCCGACTTTCTTGCGCTCGTCCACGATACAGTCAGGCGCTATGCCTCGAACACTGTCGCGCAGCACCACTTTGTTGAAACCGTCACGAATCAGATGCCGGGTCGGGATGGTGTAGCAAAACTCGAACAGATCGCGATCGAGAAACGGAGAACGGTTTTCTATCGAACAATGCATTGCATTGAGATCATCTTCATGCAAAATGACACGCACCGATTCGTGGAACATTTCGTTCATCATCCGGTTGCGAAGCAGCGACTTTGCGTAGCGTTCTTCGGCAAACGGCTCCTGGAACGGTTCGGTCAGGTAGGCCGAAAACCCCTCGTTATTCAGAAAGATGTGATCACGGAAGTCAGGGTCATTGATGAACAGATCGGGATCGCTCAGATATGGGTTACGAACCAGCGGTTGTATATGTGCCCGCCAGGCAGCGAGCGTTTCGTTGTATTGCGGCGAGTTCTTCGTCTCGGCCAGATGCATGAGGTGGTGATCGTAGTATCCCGTCAACATCTCGTCCGCGCCCGTTCCGCTGATTGATATCTTGTACCCATGCTGCTTCACTTGCTGCATTAGCAACCACTGCACGTAATACGTGATTGTGAAAACGGGCGCATCGTGGTACTGCACAAGATCTCGCAGCCGCTCAACAAAGTTCTCCGGCGAAATTGGAACCTGCTCATGACGAATGCCCAGGTCCTGAACTGATTGGAGCACGAGGTCGAGTTCGTCGTAGCGCTCGTCCTCATTGACGATCGTAAAGCCGTGCACGTCGTAATCCAGTGACCGCTTCGCAATGCTGATCAACGCATTGGAATCCACACCGCCACTCATCAAAAATGCCAATGGCACATCACTGCGCAAGCGTAATTGTACCGAGAGTTCGAGGCGATCGCGCACACCGCCAACCGCCTCCGCATAGGTCATTTCGTCGCGCGGGTGATAAGCCGGCGTCCAGTAACCAGCCTGCTCAGTTACACCGCTGTCGTCAATTCGCAGACATGATGCCGGCGCGACCTCCTCCAGTCCTTCGAAGAAATTTGCGGGGACTTTATAGATAGACTTGTAGCCGTTCACCAGGTAGCGGCACAGATGTTCGCGATCGACGGGCAGTTGACGCCCCATGAGGGCAAAGATGAACTTCGGTTCGGAGCCAAAGTAGATACCCTCTGGCGTACGCACTATATACAGCGGCTTCTCACCGAAGCGGTCGCGCGACAAGGTCACACTGCCATCGGCCTCGTCGTAGACAGCAAGTGCCCACATGCCTTCCGCTTCGTCGAGGACGTCCCAGCCGTCTCTATCAATCGCGGTCAGAAAGACTTCGGTATCTGACCGGGTCTGAAACTGCACGCCTTCGCGCCGCAGGCGCTGGCCCATCTCAACGTAGTTGTACAACTCGCCATTAAACGCGATCCACCGCGTACCGACGTTAAAAGGCTGATTTGAGCGCGGGTCCAGGTCGATTATTGACAGTCGCGAATGGACCATAACCACCTGCTTGCCCAACGGCGAAGTGAAGCGCCGTTGCCCGTTAGCATCCGGACCGCGCCGTTGCATGCGCCGCAGACATTCTGCTACTGCCGAATCGGGAATGTTACGATCGCCGACGAATCCTGCAATGCCACACACTATAGTTTCGCGCTTTCCCTAACCACCGGCAGGGCCATGAAAATGAAGGACGTAGTCGGTATTGCGAATGACAAAACCAAGCCTTTGATACAGACGCAACGAATCAACGTTTGCCGCTTGTGTACCGACGCGCAAGCGCTTCACGTTCGGACAACCGTGCGCGGCGAAGCGAATCATCGCGGCAGCCAGCCCCTTGCGCCGCTGCGAAGCTGCGACCGCCACGAGATCAATTGTCAGCACACCGTCCTTGCCTGCAAGCAATTGCAGGAATCCTTGTGGTTCGCTGCGAGTAGCAGCAACCACCATGAAATCGCCACGCAAGTCCTTGAAAAAATTCGCCGCCCAACATTCCTTGATCTCGCCCGCCACGTGGCTGCCGATGTGCGAGTCGAGATGAAATCGTGACAGCTTAAATCCTTCTCGAGCGATTTTTTCGATGGATTCTGCATCATCCGCTCGCGCAAAACGCACTCGCTTGGCATCGTCCACTTCGGCAGGCGGTAGCTCAGCAGTTTCCAAAGTTATACTGACGTCTACGACCCGAAATCCGGCAGCCTCGAGCATGTTTACCGATCGCGTATTCGCAGTTGGAATGCGTGCGTATGCGAACGCGCGTTGGCAAGTAATCGATTTTAAATCGTTTTCGATTGTGCTCTGTTGCTCAGCGTCTACACTTATCCGAAAAGCCGGTTTGCCGAGGAACTGTTGCAACCAGGTATCGGGCGCCACTTCCACCATAATCAACGCTGGTCCCAAATGTAATCAACCTTGACCGGCAAGCCGCCATGTGCGCTCCTCTCGATTGCGAAGCACACGGCAAGGCTGTCAAACACGTTCGATTCACTGACCTCAGGCTCTCCGCGGCCGAGAATCGCATCGACGAATCCCGGCAGCAGATCGCCCTTATGCGTTCCCGGATAGTCCGTGTCGATGATCATAGGTGCACGTTCCGGATCACGCGATGTATACAGTTGTGCGTGATTCGTTCCATTCATAAATGTCGCACGCGTTCCGAAACAAGCCAGCGAGTGGAAGTGGGGGAACACACAGCCAAAATTCACGCCGATCTTACCGGTCGCGCCACCTGCAAACCGCACCACGGAAGTAACGTTGTCAAAATTGCCAAATCCTGAGCCTTCACCCGCGATCGCATTTCCGACCGCGTGAACTTCCACGATTCTGTCGCCCGCGAGCCACATCAGCAGATCCGCAATATGCACACCACCGCCGTGCACCACGGAGTAATACTCGAGCTTGCCGCGCCAGCCTTCCAGCAGTTTGTGCAAACGCCCGTATTTGTAGTCGCCTTCAAGATGGTAGATCTGCCCCAGGTCACCAGCGCCGATGCGTCGACGCAAATCGGTAAAACGCGGTGATTCTCGCAGAATGAGATTGGACGACAGGCGTGGTCCCTGTTGCGCGCGAAGCGCGTCGCGTACCGCCACTGCCTCGGACTCCCGCAAAACGAATGGCTTCTCCACGAACACATGCTTGCCGTGCTCGAGCGCTAGCATTGTTTGACTGAAGTGGTGATCGTCGTAACTCGCTATGCAAACGAGATCGATCGCGGGATCGGCCAGAACAGCTTCAGCCTGAACCGTTGACCGCGCAGAAGGAAATCGCGCGGCGACTCGAGCAAGCTTCACTTCATCGAAATCGCAAATTGCAACCAGTTCGCAATCCGGATGCGCGGCCAGCGATTCGGCCAGTTTCTCCCCAACACCAAGACCCACGACTGCCGCGCGCAGCGAACTCAATGACATATCATGATTAAACGCTGGTGACGCCGGCTCTTGGTATCAATTGTCCAGTCGGCACAGGCGTTGTGAGCTTTCTGCCAACCAGCGACGGCAACTCCGCGGCACGAAACTCGCTGGCCGGTCGTGCGTACATCAGATCCGCTTCCGTCAAAATTGTCCCCGTCGGCAGATCGCGCGCGGCAACTACGCCCTTTCGCATGGCAGTGCGGATCTGGAGTTCCGCTGATTGAAGCGATTTACCCTGTTGTCCCAGCGCGTTCCTGACATTCGCAACACTGTTCACTAACGCCGTCAACTCGGCCGGCTCGAACGAAAGCGCATGGTCGTGGAATTGGCGACCTTCGCGTTGATCAGTAAAGTGCACTTCCAGGATCTGGGCGCCGAGCGCGACTGCGGCCAGGCTGGCTTCAGGTCCAAGCACATGATTGGAATATCCGGTCGCTAAGCCATAACGTTGCTTCAAAAACGGAACGCTCAAAACATTCGCCTGGTCGACCGGTGCGGGGTAGGCAGCGACACAGTGAAGTATCGCAATGCGGTTCGCGATATCCCCAGCCGCTTCTTCCTTGCACCAACTGATTGCACGATCGATCTCTTCGAGATCAGCATTACCCGTCGATAAAATGACCGGCTTTCCAGTGCGCACGGCATTACGCACGAGAACTTCGAAATCGATGTCACCGCTTGCAATTTTTATTGCAGGGAACAACGCGGCCAGCATCGGAATCACATCCTCACTCACACATGTCGAGAACAGGGTCGCCCCGATACGTCGTGCTTGCTCTGCCAGCCGCTCGTGTGCGGCCTGGTCCAGACAGAAGCGCCTGACGCGCTCGAGACGTGCCTGGTCGGCTGAAGACGCGAAACGCTCCGGCGTATAACTCTGCAGCTTGATGGCATCGGCGCCAGACTCGTGCGCCAAGGTTATCATTCGCTCCGCCGCCTCGACGTCACCTTCGTGATTGACGCCAATTTCTGCGACCACAACAACCTCTTGATCAAGATCTTTTCCGAAAAGCTGCAACTGGGTCTCCGTTTATCAGGTCGACTCGGCTTCCGCCGCAAAGAAGTCAGGATGATCTTTTGCAAGTTGCTTGTACCAGTTGATGTAGTTCACGAAACCTTTCTCAAGCGGATAAGCGGGTGCGTAGCCTAGCAAACGTTTTGCCTTTTCAACGGACAGCGTTCCGCGCTCTGGCATGAGCTTGTCCCGCGGATGGTAGGTCACCTCTATGCCAGGGAACTGCTCGCGCATAATCTCAATCATCTGGTTCAAGCTTCGCGCGCCTCCATATGTGAGATTGAATGTCTGATTCTTTGCCTCGTCCCGTCCAATCGCGAGCACCAGACCATGGACAAGGTCCTCGATATAGGTGAAATCCAGCGCGTCAGAACCGTCACCATTGACGGTGAGGCCCTTGCCCCGCAACGCATTCTCGATGAACGCCTGACCGACCCTGCGGCTTACGCAGCGCTCACCGTACAACGCAGACGGCCGGACAATGGTATACGGCAAATCGAACACCTGGTTATATGCGATTACAAGTTTTTCACCGCCATACTTCAAGGCCCCGTAAATACCCATGGGCTCACAGCGCTGGTCCTCGTCTGCCGTCTCGCCGTCAAAGTTTCCATAAACCATGGACGACGAGAAGTAAACGAAATGTCGGTTTCTGTCGCGTGCACAGTCCAGCGCATTCTCAAGAGTGCGAAAACTATGATCAAATGTGCTGAACGGATCCTTGTTTGCGCGGTTGGCATGAGCAATTGCCGCTAGCTGGACGACCACATCAGGCTGAATGTCGCTCAAGCAACGCGAAAGTATTTGATAGTCGCGCGCATCAATCACATGTAACGGAATCCCCGCTTCGCGAAGTATGCTGAGCCTTTTATTAATAAGGTGCAAATAAAGGCTTTTGCTCGAATCGCCATAAACGTTCGAAAATGCACCCAGGTTATTGACCTGAAGGCCATCAATGATATCCACTGTGGCGCCCAACCGAGTTAGCTTCATAGCCAGGTTGTGCCCAATGAAGCCCGCGCCGCCAATGAGTGCGACTTTTTTCCCTTTCAAGTTGACATCGTTCACTAGCGGAGTTCCTCAAGTGTGTCCGACAGGGCGTCTGCAATGTAATCCATATCTTCCTGATCAAGATGCGGACCGACTGAAAGCGCGATCGAGTTGTCGCTGATGCGTTCGGCACGGGGAAAGCTGCCGTCTTTCCAGCCATACTTTTCACGGTAGTAGGTCATCCGCGGCACCGGATGGGGGTAGTAGACACTTGTGCCAACGCCGCGCGTCTTCAGCATCTCCATTATTTCGGCGCGGCGCGGCGCAAACTGGCTATCGAGTATCACCGACAAGCAGTAATAACTGCTCACAAAACGACCGTCGGAAGAAGCGAGTTGTTCTATTCCTTCCACTTTCCTCAGGCGGGTTGAAAGCGCCTGGTAATTGTCAGCACGTTTGGAAAGAAAGGAGGGGAGCTTCTTCACTTGCTCGACGCCAATTGCCGCGTGTATCTCGCTCATTCGATAGTTGAAACCGAGCGCGACAACGTCATAGGTTCCCGGTATCTTGCGCTCCCCATGCGTCCGGTCCACGCCAAACGCTTTTCGTAGCTTCAGACGCGCTGCCAGATCAGCGTCCCGGGTAATGACCATGCCGCCTTCGGCCGTCGTCATGTGCTTGACAGGATAAAACGAAAACACGCCGACGTCGCCCATCAGGCCTGCGTGAACACCGTCTAGTTTTGTCCCGACTGCGAGCGCACAGTCTTCCAGCACGAAAAGCTTGTGCCTTCTGGAAACCTCGAGAAAAGTAGACATATCAACCGGCATTCCAAGAAAATGGACCACCGCTACAGCTCGCGTGCGAGGCGTGATTGCAGCTTCCATGGCGGCGATATCAATGTTGCCGGTCGTTACGTCAGCATCAACGAATACCGGTTTCGCACCGGTAAATTCGATCGCATGCGCCGTCGCTGTATGCGTCTGTGCCGGGACGATAACTTCGTCGCCCGGTCCAAACCCGAGCGTAAACCAGACCAGATGCATCCCCGCTGTACAGGACGAAACGCTAACGGCGTGTGGTGACTCAGTGAATTCGGCAAAGCCTTGCTCGAACTCAGTTACTCTGGGACCGTGCACGAGAATGGGGCCGGACAGCACATCCAGGACCGCTGTGCGCTCTTCCTGCCCGATCATCGGCGCACCAAAAGAGATATTTCTCGACATAAATTTACAATGCCTCTAGGAAAAGTTGGCGGCAGACAATGCCGTTTTAATCATTAGCTTCACTGGGGCGACGCATCCTTATACACGGCAAGCAAGTCGTCAAGCGAATACTGCCAGTGCGGCCTTGTCATCTGTTTCAGCATTGAAACGAAGGCGACAAAATCGCTTTCGTCATCGACAGACATCTGAATTCCCGAATCGTCACTTGAACGGCTGAAGTTTCTGATGCGGAACTGTTGCGGATTTCTATATATGTACGGCGTCACGTGCTCCAGGTCATGGCTACTCGAACTTTCCGCGGCAACCCGCATCAAGCTTTCAACGGAAATCACTTCTACCGATTGCCCCTTGGGAAATGAGCGCGGATGCACGTTTGTGACGATGTCAACCGATGCCGGATCGAACAACCGCACCGCCTCATCAACTATTCCAGGATCGATTAGCGGGCTATCCCCACTAATACGTACGAACGCGCTCGTCCCTGCAAGTTGCGCAGCGCCCAGCAAGCGCCCAACGACGTTCTCGAGTTCGCCGCGTACGCACATCAATGTGTAATTTTCGCAGAAAGCAGACACAGCATCATCTGATTGATCTGCGGAAGTGGCAACTGTTATCGAGGACAGCATTTCACAATGCTGCAAACGCTCGATGAGGTAATGAATCATTGGCCGTCCGTGCGCTTCACGCAGAATCTTTCCCGGAAGTCGCCGCGATGACATGCGCGCCTGAATGAAGACCGGAACCGTCCTCGTCTTCAGGTTTCTCGGATCGGATGACTGGTTGGCCGGCATCAAGGTACCAACCGCACCTTGGAAGCGGTTCTCTTAGCCGGGCCATGCATCAATTTGAGGCCTGGCAATCGGCGGCAGCCGACCTTAATCACATTCGTCGTCGTTCGCACAGCAGCCTTTCCAGTCGCGGTGCCCGACAGATATCTGAGCCGCCGCACGAGACTGGATCCGAAGAAACAATCGCCCCATTATGACCTGACCCGGACGAAATGCGCATAGCAACGAATAATCTCCCTCACTGAGCAGCCAGGCAGCGCCGCAATCCAGTCGACCAGTCCGGCAATGAAAAGCCAAACATACCAAGCAACTTCGAATTCGACAAAATCGAGTTTGCAGGCCGGGCGGCAGCAACCGGGTACTCCGACCCACTGATAGGCACTACTGGTGTTCGAATTTCTTTAAGTTCCATAATCGCTTTGGCGAAACCGCACCATGTGGTTTCGCCGGCCGCAGTCACGTCGATGGGCCGGTAGATATCGACGTCAATCGCATTCGGGATGACTTTCACCGGAAAGTCGCTGAGCAATGGGCTGTTACTGGCAAGCCCACCGAGCCACTTGCTCGGCGTCACAATAGTCAACTCAAGATCGCGGTAAGCCCGGCTCTTGCGCCGCCAGCCAAACGCAGACAAATCCGATTCGCGCCCTGACCCCAGTGCGGGACAAAAGCCACAACCTTTTCGGTAACGGCCACAGTCGTCGTCATAGTGGCACCCGCCGGTAAACGCCCACATGTCGTGCAGTGTCCACACCATAGGGCGGCCAAGTTTTCGCATTGATCGTACGTTAAACGTGCCACCGGTAATCCAGTGCAAGTGCACCAGGTCCGGCGCAAACGCGTCCACCCGTGGCTTGATACGATCAGGCAGCCATCCAGGATAGAAGGTTGTGCTTTGCTTGCGGTTCCGATAGGCAAGAATTGGCAACACGTCCAGCGCCGTCCTCAATGGCATTGTCATGGCACGCAGCACACCGTTCGGACCGATCACGGTCGAGTCGTCCCCGTGCTTGACCTGAACCAGCATGTGACAGTCAACGTCAGCGCTTCGCAGTGCTCGATGCAGCCTATGGGTGGCTCGCGCCGCGCCGCCGCGCCTATCCTCGCTGTTTATCAGTAATGCACGCATCAGCGCCCACCGCCCATCGGAGGTGCTTGCGCCTCGCATTCACCTGGGCTTGATTGCGCATCGCCCCGAATAGTCTATTCGGTGCAGAAATATTGGCAGTTGCTGTTCGCGAATGTATTCATCGACGGCTTTTCGCGCCCCTTGCCAATGGCCATAGTCGTCGATGATCAGCACGCCGCCGGCACCAGCCGCGGGTAGAGATGTTCAAGTTCATGTCGCGTCGACTCATACCAATCGGTATCGAGCCGCAACAGCGCAATGCGTTCAGGCGCCGATCCGGGCAATGTGTCCTCCACCCGTCCCTGGACGAAGTCCAGTTTGTTCTGCTCGTAACCGGTTTGCGACAACACCGACCTGACACCCTCAAGCGGGGCATTACACCAGACCGACTCGGCCTCGTTCTTGTCGCTCGATGCCAGAAGTACGCTGGCAGTCTGTCCATCAAATTCAACATCGCTATCCGTAGGCGGCGTCATGCCCTCGAACGTATCAAACAGACGCAGCGTGCGACTGTCGTCGCCAAGCCAGCGCAGCGTTTTTGCGACTGCCATCATGCTGCCGCCGCGCCATACGCCGCACTCGACAATGTCGCCCTCGATGCGATTGTCTACAATGTATTTGACCGATTCGCAAAGTGCCGCGACACGCTGGGCCGACGTCATCGTGTACTCACTGACAGACCGCACGATTTGCGCAATCTCGGGATCAAGGTCTCGTGGCAGCGCGTAATAACGCACCACGTCAAAGCCCATGCGTTGCACGACCTGCCTGCATTGTTCAACTATCCGCTTGTAGACCTTGCTGCTCATGTCAGTCCTGTAGCTTTCGTCCGGTCATAATTCTCAATGGTCTGTTTTCAATTACCTGCTGTCACACTCATGTTTCTGACTCTGCGTAGCACCCGGCTGCCGAAGCGTTTCCACATCGGCGGCCGACGAAACATGGTCTTCTGGGTAAAAGCGTCCGCCATTACATTGGGATTCAGTTCGGGAGGATGTCTCAGCGGCAGACTGATGGGCTCCAGCGGCAGCGCAGCAAACCGGTTTCTCTTGCTCAAGGTATGGGTGGCTTGTTCACCAAAACCGATGTTGGAGACCAGGTTGGCCTCCGGAATCAACGTCAGCGCGTCGTTCTTCCAGGCGGAGTAAGTCCAGCGGTATGCCCATGACGAATTACGCTCGCCATGCGTATCGTCAAAAACTCGCGTCCAGTACTGCGCCGCCTGCTTGTCGCCGAGATACTGCTGCAACCAGCCAGCAGCCCGTTGCTGCGGCCATTGCGACATTGCGTGATCGTAAAGCCGCCAGGCCCGCCGCCAGCTCGCCCAGCCCCAGATATGGGTAAAGCGCGACGGATAATAGCTGTAGGGCGAACGTTGCCTGCCAAGCTGAAAATTGTCGCCTGAAATCATGCAAACGCGTTCGTCATCACGGTAGTGATCAAGCAACTCCGCGGCAAAGGAGAAGAATGACGGGTGTGCAACACAGTCATCCTCGAGCACGATGCCTGTTTCGACCTGATCGAAAAACCAGCTGATCGCTTCGCTCACTGCGACTTTGCAGCCGAGATTCACATCCCTGAACAGCGTCCTGACATCGCAATTCCAGTCAATCGTATCGGCCAGCTTCTGAACCGCTGCAACTTGTTCGCGCTCGCCCGGCCGGTCAGCGCGCGCACCGTCAACCGCAAAAAAGGGGGCTTATACGCTTAACTAGCCAATAACGCTTAAACAATGGATTATGCTGATACTTTTCGCTTTGTCCTCCGTAGAGACGGATCAGGTTGTTTCACGTTTGAGAAGAACGCCCGCGCCGTCTGTTCCGGTGTGGCATTGAGTTTAATAACCCGCGTTGACGGACGACCCCTCGGCTTGTGCTCTAGTGCCTGTTTCTTCTTGGTCATGTGTCACTCCGTTCCTAGTAGGTCGTCAATGCGTCCGAACAGACTAGGCAGGTCTTGTTCGTGAACTCTGAAACCTGTGCCGTGATTGCGCACTGCCTTATCAAGCGGTAGGTGCATTCGAATGTCGATCAAAGCCTTGCCAGTCGTGAAGCCGTCTCGAAACGTCTTTGAACTGGGTTCAGATAACATCCACGCGGCGTTGTAATGGAATTCCTCGTCACCGTTCACCCTACGAGTTACAGCGTGGACAAGCAACAGCCGCTCGAACTTCGCCATGAACTTGGCCGACTATATGCTATATGGAACAGATCCCACGACGCAAGAACCTCACCCGATTTGGCGTCAACTACGGAAACCGTTTCAGTATCGTTTGGCACATGGATTTGCAATCCCTGCGGGTTTGCTTCTAATGCGAAAACGGTACTATATAGCGCAGGCCTGTTCCTTTTCTCGTCTATATACCCCCATCGCTTGATAATATCTGCCTGATGGTGCTGCCAAACCGACTTATTGAATGTGAACAGCGTAATGAGATTGTTCGCTGCGCTACGTGTTGCCTTTATCTCCACGCGCCCACCAATGTCGGGAATGGACAGATTGTTCTCTGACACGCCAAGCCATTCCTCCAACGTGTAGCCTATGCCTGTCGGTCCGACACGTTCAGACTTAACAAAACCGACTTCATTCAATTCGCGTAACAACTGTCGTAACTCCGGCAAGCGCATGACTATGCGACCTTACGACAAATGATAATTTGCTCCGTTGCCATGGTTTGGCCAACTTCACCAGATACGTTGCTAGGCGAATTGACTGCGGGCATTCTTTTGTTGGGGATGGCGCGAGTGCAGACGTCTACTGTCTTAAAGCCGTTTTTCTCGAAGAAGGCCGCTGTAGCTTGGGCTGTGGGCACCACGTAACCTTTCACAGTTCGATTGCCTACGACATAACAAGCATAGCCTCCACGCGCCATTACAGATGCCACGTTGCCTATTGACGCCTGGTAATCTTTAAAGAACGACGCGACTTTGAGAGCGCGGCATTTGTCTATATTCGCAATGTTGTCAATGACGCTATCCAGTTTTTCAAATCCGAACCGTGGCAACTTGGCAATATTGGCGCCGCCCATAAGCATATTGTCCACACGGCTTGCTTCGGTATAGCCTAGCCATTGTGACGACAAGCGGCAGAACTGGCCATAGGCAACCGTTGTGCGCGAGTCTCCGTACGGTGGCGATGTAACCACTAGATTGATAGAACCATGCGTGATTATTTTGTCAGGGACACCAGAAACTGTGTCGAACTCATGCACAGCCGGAAGGGTTGCTTTGCTCGACACCATACGGTTGAGCGACTTAACGCCTGTCGAATACGGACAAGCATCTGAGTCATCAACTCGAAAGTCCGTGGGTCATGCTTGTCCATCTGGCTTTGCGGCATTCGATATAGCTTAAATTCTGACTTGCGCGTCCATGACGCATTTCGGACTGTCAGACTGAAAGCGACACGAAACACGTCAGCGATCTTGGCATCCGAGATGCTGTTAATATGTTGCCTTATGGTCGCAAGATCGCGTTGCACTTGCGCCGAAAACCAATAGTCGATGTTTGAAATGTTAGGAACGGGAAAGTCTGCGCGGGGAGCTTTGCAGGGGAAACGGGCAAGTTCGCGATCTAACAAAGTGATGGCGATTGGCGTTGTCTTCACACGGGCAATCAGGCGTGCTAGTGGGTTTAGGTCTGTTCCCGCCGTGGTTACGCCGGCAAGCAGCCCTTCAAGCAGCGTTGTTCCCGAACCGCAATAAGGATCGAACAAGAAGGCACCGTCGCTTCCGTAGGTTTGGATAAGGCGTTGCGCTATCTGCGGGATCATCATTGCGGGATACTGATGAATCCCATGCGTGATCTGCTTCGTGTTTGCCGTGCGATAGGTCCAATCCTCTGACGGGTTGTAGGCTAAGGCTTGCGCCGCGCCACTCATGATGTCAGGCTCACATAGTGGCACCGCTTTCCCACAACGCCACGGGCGAGAAACGCCATCTGGTCTAGGGTGTCCAAATCACGAATGTTGTTCCGTCCCGAGAACTCGGCGACATAGCGGTTAAGATGCTTTTCCGAAAGATGGTGAAATGTTCCATGGTAGCCGCGCTTGAACAGGCTCCAGAACCCCTCAATGCTATTCACTGTCACGTCATCCCTGACATATTTGCCCGCACCGTGGTTGACTGTCTCATGATGGCGATCAATCCCCTTGTAGACTGTCAGCTCGTCCGTGTGAACCATCGCCGTTTCCTCGGTTCGGTCCATGACGAATCTTTGCAGCGTCGCTGCGTCCGTGTGGTCCACGACTGCCGCGCTCACCATCTTGGTCTTACGGTCTTGGTCTTACGGTCCTTCACCCCCGCGACAATCGCCTTGCCTGCGTTTCCGCGCCCGGTGAGATGCTTCCGCTTCTTGGTGTGCATGTTCTTACGTTTTCCACCAACGGCGGTTTCGTCGGCTTCTACAGGGCCGGGGAAAGGCTTGTCAAGGCCGCCCATAAAGCCTTCGCGGATACGCTGCATCATGAACCAAGCCGTAGCCTGACGGATACCAAGCTCCCGATAGAGTTTCATGCTCGATGTACCCTTGATGCCAGTGGTCATCATGTAGAAAGCGATTGCCCACTTTTGGAAACCGATCTTGGCGGACTGCATCGCGGTCCCTTTACGGACCGAGAAATGTCCCCGGCAGTCCCGGCAACGATAGGGCATGGGTTTACGACTGGCAACGACAGCAGTATTGGTTGATCCACAGTCCATGCAAAACCGGCCTTCCGGCCACCGTTGTTCTTCAAACCATTTTTCTGCGCTGACATCGTCAGGGAACATCTGCAAGAGTTCTATGACCGTCATGCCGTTGCGGTGCGAGCGTCCGGGTGCTTTTTGCGTCATGTCATCACCTCTGATTTATGATGCTATACTAGCCGCATGGCGGGATGGTGGTCAACAACGTTGGCCGGCGCGTGAAACATCTGCAGCTGCACGGCATCAACACCGGCGTCCGCGGCGACAGAGATCAATTCCTTCGCTTTGCCAAAATCTCCATCATGGGCACAAGCCATCTCCGCGATGATAAACACCGCACCATCCTGTATCGTCTTGCCGGCAACCTCTATCCTGTGGTCCGGTCTCGCAGGACCAATCATGCGCTGGCTGCCTCTTCGCTCGCAACACATGCTTCACCGAATTCGACGATCTTCTTCGTGATCGCTTCGAGCTTGCGGCGCTCTTCGGGAACGACCCGCATCATTGGCTGGCGCTCAAAAGGCGGACACAGGCCAGCTATCGCCATTGCCTCACGCAGCGCCGGATGCCAGCCAATATTCACCGCAACGTCAAAGAAGGGTTTCTCACAGGTCTCTACAATTTCTCGCGCTTCGTCGCTTCGGCCGGAAGCGGCCAGTCGTGCAAACGCGAGTTCGACGGCCGGCGCAAAGTTTCCGATGCCGGCCAGGTAGGCAACCTGACCGTACTTGCGTGCATCCAGATGCGCGCCCATGCCGCCACGCCCGCCGATGAGCGCGCAGCGATGTGCGAACGAGTTGTTGAGTTGCTCGATCACGCCGGCATCGCCACTTTCTTCTTTCAGCCCGACCAGGTTGCGATAGCCGAGAATCCGCTCCACCAGCGAAGTGGAATACTGAACGGAAGGCGCTTCGAATGCACGGCCGGCGCGTACCGGCATTTCGTGGATCATCACACCGATGTTCGTAGAATCGCCGACTTCCTGGAAAAACCGGGCGATGGGCTCGTCGCCGTAGTAACGGTCGGGAAAAACGGCAATGATCGCGTCCGCGCCATCGCGTGACGCGGCACTGGCAAACTTAATCGCCTGGCCGGTCTGTCCGATGCTCGGCGTCGTCACGATCACCGTTGCGCGACCTTTCGCGGTCTGCGCCACGATAGCGTTCACCCGCATCATTTCATCAGCGGTCAGCACGTCGTAGCGGCTGGTGCCAACCGTGCACATGAGCGTCTGGACCCCGCTACCGATCAGGAACTCGACATAGCTCGAAATCGCTTCTTCATCCAGCGATCCGTTTTCCGTGAACATCGCCAACACGGGTACAACTGTTCCGTTGACGCGATCATGAAACTGCGATTGCAAGCTTGTGGTCATGTTCAATGCCCTGTACTGGCGGCAATGATACGCTGTGCCTGCTCTTCATCATGGCGTTCGCTGCGCTCGCTTCTCAGACGAGCCACAACGCCGGCTGCTTGCTGTTCGGCCAGCGCAGCCGCACTGACTTGATATCCCACCGGGTTGTAGGCATTGTCCGATGCTTCGGCACCCGTGCGCGCCACCCTGCCGGCGGTCAGCTGCACCGCGCACTTCGCGAAGCTGGTTGCATCCTCGATCATGCGATCGTGCGTCAAGAGCTCACCGCCATGTTCGAATCCGAGGATTGGATGATGAAGTATCGTTTGATGTCTGACCAGCGAGGTCAACATGCGAATGTGCAGGTTCTGATTCGAACCGACCTCGCTGATAACAAGCGGCGCCGCAAGCCGGTCCGCCAGTGCGTAGTCGTCACGGCGCAGGTAGCGCGTTCTTTCGATAAAGCGCTGATAGACGGAGTTCACGCTGCCGCGATTTGTCGGACTGTACGCGCCCAGAAGCAGCGCATCAACGCCAACAAGATTGTGATGCTGCTCGACGAACAAGTCTTTTTCGGATTGGATAATGCATCGATATTCTTCGTGCGAGCCAAGCTTTATCGGGCAAACATCGCAAGCAATACAGCGATAGATCTCCGCCTGGCTGAAATCGCGAATATCAAACGAAACGCCAGGCACATCGGACTCGATTTGCGCGCACAGGTTGGTGACGTAGTCGAGACCGCGCCTGGTCACGACATCCTGCAGCATCCACACGCCGATACGGATCGTCCCATCGAGCCGAACCTGGCCGCCAAGCTCCTGCTGCCTCAGGCATGCGCCGAGGCGCTTGCCGGTGGCGATAGCGGTTTCGATGCCGTAGTCATCCCTGTGCAAGTTGCCCACCTGCCGTCAATCGTGCAAGCGAATCTGTTTTGCCTGTTGTTATGAACGCAGGTGGTCAGTGAACACTTCCCGAGTTCTACAAGGCTGGAGTCCTTTGAGCCCCGAAGAAAACGATCCGATCAGAACCTCGCAAGCTTCGTGCAAGCCTGTTGGCAGGAGAATTCACAACATCACAACGGAAGCGGGAACCGGCCTGATCTGGGCCGTGATTGTGTTTATTTCAATCGCGCTATTGCTCGGAAGCGACACCGGAGTGGTCGATTTCCGCTACGTCGGATTCTGAAATGGCGGCATTGAAAATTGCCCACATCGCGGTCGCCGTTTCCGACATTGCCGAAACAAGGTCCCGGCTGGAGAAAATCTTCGGAACTGATTTTTCCAGTCCTCAAGACGTCGATACCCAGGGTGTGAAATCCGCATTCCTCAACCTTGGCGGTGCCGAAATAGAGCTTGTGGAAGGCACCACGGAACACTCTCCGACAATGCCGTTGTTGCCCAATCCGATCCGGTCTTTCATTGCCCGGCACGGCCAGGGATTGCATCACATCTGCCTGAGAACCGGGGATCTGGATGGCGAGCTTGATCGATTGTCACGCGACGGCATACATCCGCTCCCGTCCGGAATTTCGCGCAATGCCGAAAGCCAGCGCGTGGTCTTCCTCGATCCGCAGCAAACGGCAAACGTCCTGATCGAACTGGTCGAGGACGTGCCATGAGCGTCGCGAATCCGCTCGGGTTCTTTGCCCGCAACGCATCCCGAATGCCGGCTGCAGCCGCTGCAATATTCGGCGATCGCAAGTTCACACACGCACAATTACTCGGTGCGATCAACTCGACGGCGCAATCCCTGGCTGGTCACGGAATCGGCCCCGGCAGCAGGGTGGCGATTTACAGCGACGACGACTTCGATCTTTGCCGGGCGTACGGCGCGATCTGGAGCGTCGGTGCGACCGCAATTCCCTTGAACATCAGCTATGTCGATTCAGCGCTGAATGCGATGGAAGACACGATTACACCGGACCTTGGCCTGTACTCGGGCACTTTCTCCCCGGTCCGGAAACGTCCTTTTCCGATGCAGAAACTGGTCTTTGAACCGAACGATGACAGCGGTTTTACCCCGGTGAAACAGGACGACGATGCGATATCGGTGGTGCTGTTTACGTCCGGATCATCCGGCCTGCCGAAGGCGATACCGTTGTCAAACCGGCAACTGGCGAACAATGCGCTGTCCACTGCGCAACGCCTCGGCGCTCACTCATCCGACCGAATTCTCATCACCACGCCACTGTACACAACCAGCTCCCTGATCCATTTGCTAACGATGTTGTCGGTGGGTGCCAGCATCGTCGTCGAGCGCGGCTTCATGTTTGGCAGCGCCGTCCTGTCCATTCTGGAGAAACACAATTGCTCCGGTTTCGGCGGCGTCCCGGCAAATTTTATTCGCCTGGCAAGTGTTGCGGATGAGACACCGCCTCCAACCGGCCTGCGATTCCTGATGAATTCCGGCGAGCATCTGCCGGTACCGATCCTCCAGTTGCTGCGTTCGAAATGGCCCGGCATACAGATATTCTGCGCTTACGGCCTGACCGAGGTCGCCGGCCGACTGTGCATCCTCGATCCGGAAAAAGTCGATCACAAACCGGGCTCTGTCGGCCAACCGCTTGCCGGAATGACAATCGAGGTGCTGGACGAGAATGGTCGACAACTGCCGCATGGCGTGACCGGTGAAGTTCACGTCTCTGGCGCCAATCTGATGACGGGCTACTTGAATAACGAAAGCGCAAACGCGGTCCTGACCCGATCCGGTTTCGCGACCGGAGATTTCGGCCGGCTGGACAGCGACGGTGACCTGTTTCTCGTTGGCCGCGCAGATGACGTTATCAAGGTCGGCGGCGAGAAAGTCAGCACACTGGCAATCGAGTCAGCGGCCTGTGCGCTGCCCGGAATCGACGAATGTGCCGCAGTCGCTGTAGATGACGCGCGCATGGGAACCGTGCCGTGGCTGTACTACGTCAGCGCCGACCAACAGGACATTGGCAACCGGATCAAGGCCCATTTACGCAAGACACTTCCGTCCAACCACATGCCGGTTCGGCTGATCAGGATCGACGCATTGCCAAGAACGACATCCGGAAAAGTGGCGCGCAAGGAATTGCGCGCTGCCGCTTGAACGAGCACACATCATGCATATTGATCCAGACTAACGATTGCGCAATACAGAGCCAGGAACATGGACCATACATCCGAACTGCTGCAATACATCACCGGAAATTTCGCCGCAACCAACAATATTGCGGTCGACGCCGAAACATCACTGTTCCAGGACCAGGTCCTGGACAGTTTGAATCTGGTCGAACTGATCACATTCGTTGAGACCCGCTTCGGAATCAAGGTCGCACCATCCGAGGTGTCCATTGACAACCTCGATACCGTGAGCAGAATCGCTGGCCTCATTGAACGCAAACTCGTCACCAATTAGGCATGGCCGGCCAGCCTGTTGCCGGCTTGTCTCGAGGGTGATCCACGCCGCCCTGCGCGACTGCTGACCCTTATCGACCATGGACTACGATCGGCTTGTTGGCGCCGACGCTCGGCCGTACCGCATCCTCGGCTGGTTCCTGACCTGGTTTGTACTGATCGTCGCCCTTTCAACGATTGCCGGTCTGCACGGATGGCCATGGCGATTGACCGAACTGCAGGAATACCTGCTTCGGCATCCGCGCGACAACTGGTTGTTCAACGCCTTTTCCATTTACTCGCTACGTGAAAGCGACACGCGCAAGACGACAAATGTCGTCTACGTCGGCGGTTCAGTTTGCATGGAAAGCCTGCCGTCTGATGACTGGATGTCGAGCACGCTCACGACTCGCCTCAGCACACCGGCGCGCTTCGTAAGCGTTTGCTCTCCGTATCAGAACTTCGCCGATGAAGCCCGCATAGCACACGCGCTCGGCGCATTCGACGGAATACTGATCCTCGGCACCGAGCCGGTGTTTTTCTCCAAGGCGCCTGATCGGCAGTTTCAGGCCAGGCCCGACCAGGGGAGCAAGGTGGAAACGGATACTTCTACCTTCCCATACCGGCACAGCTGCGCCGCATTGCCCATGACGCAGGGGTGAACGTCACTGTGCTGTCAGATGTTCTCCAGTTCTGGCAGGTTGCGCCACGCGCGCTGAAACAGGCAACAGCGCGGGCACTGCGCGAAGGGCCGACATCGCTGCACCGTCACAGGATTCGCAAATACCGCGATCTCGACTATGAGGACGTCGCCGACAAGTTCATCAAGAAATACTGGACCAGTGCCGACGCAAACGAAGCGTTCAGGCGAGAAACCATTCGAACCGCAACTACGTCGGGCAATCGCGTCGCACTGGTCGAAATACCCAACGACGCGGCCCTGCTAGGACTGTTCGATCCGATTCGCGCAGATTGCCGGCAAAGAGTCGAGCGCATTGTTAACGACTATTCCGTCGACTACCTCCAACCCCAGTCGAGAAGCACATGGACGAAAATCGACTTCTTTGACACCCATCACCTGTCACCGGCCGGGCGCGAAAAATTCGCGTCCATCCTGGCTGACTTGCTGGTGCCTCTGATGCATCGCGATTTGGTGGCGGAGAAGGAATGACCATCATATTCTCGCCCTGGTTCATCCCTGCACTGCTGATCAGCAGCATGGTGTTCTGGGCTATTCCGCAATCGTTCAGGTCATTGTTCCTGCTTGCGGTCAGCACTGCGGTGCTGCTTGCGATCCAGCCAAAATTCACCGTTTTCCTGATCATCCTGGTCGCGTTGATTCATGCCTGCGCGCGCGCACTGGAGCAGAAACGAAACATCAGGTTGGCAACCCTGGTCGTCGCCTCCCTCGTCACCGCGCTGATCACGTTCAGATATCTGCCCGAGTTTCTCATTGCCTTGCATCTGGACGCACCCGAGCTGGCAAGAACATACCTGGTGCCTCTCGGCATTTCCTACCTGACCTTCAAGCTGATTGCATTCGCTCTTGATGTATACCGCGGCGAGATCAGGAATCCATCGCTACTGGACCTGATGGTATTCGTATTGTTCGTACCGATCTTCCCGGCTGGTCCCATTCAGCGCTTTCAGGAATTCGTTGAACTGCGCTCTTCGTCGATCACGTCTACCGACATCATCGCGGGACTGGCTCGCGTGAGCGTAGGATTCTTCAAAAAGATCGTGTTGCTCGGCGTGCTTCTCCAGCCGATCGCATATGGACCATTGTTTCAGCAGATTGCGTTCGGTCAGGATCTGGCGACGATCAGCACGCACACTCTGGTCTGGTTTCTGATTGCGGCGCTGATCTATGCGTATCTCGATCTTTCAGCCTACGCCGACATCGCCATCGGATCCAGCAGGCTATTCGGCTATCGCATCATGGAAAACATGAACTACCCGCTGCTGCGTCCCAACCTTGCTGAGTACTGGCGCTGCTGGCACATATCCCTGTCAAACTGGTGCCGAAACAATATATACATGCCCGTGCTAGGCAAGACGCGCAAGCCGACGCTTGCGCTGTTCAGCAGTTTTATCGTCATGGGCATGTGGCACCAGATCAGCCTGACGTGGTTATGCTGGGGAATGTGGCACGCATCCGGCATCTGGTTCTATGGAAGATGGCGCCGCACCCCGCTCGCCGCGTGGCTGAAGCATCAACTGTCTACCCCGATGGCATACGCGCTCGGCACTGCGACTACTGTTCTCTATTCAGCGCTGGGGTTTGCGTTCATCATGGTGCCAAGTGCAAGCCAGTCATTCCGTGTGATATGGGAAATTTTCGGCTAGCGTCCTGTTGATTGAACCTGCCGCGCCCAATGCTCGGCAAGATCGAACTGCCACGGATAATCAATATCGAACGAGCGCTCGGCCGGCATGATGTAAGTCAGCATGCGCTCGGTAAAAAAACTGCTCTCGCTGAGAAACATGTCGATGGCCGCAACGTACATGCCGCCGTTCGGATGATAGCGCGCCGGGATCGCCTGGCTGCGCGTAGTCGTCGCATATGCAACCGGTTGACACATGCGCATCTGTCCGGATTGCGCGTCGTGAGCGTCATGGTCGTCGGGCTCGAGGGCAAGTTGCGGCGGAAACGCATATTGCGCCACTGTGATCAGCGGTATTCTTTGTCCGTCCTGGCGCTGGAAGTGCCGCATCGCGCCGCGAATGTCGTCAACTGTTCTGAACGGGCAGGTTGGCAGCAGCATCGCGACATTCGAGAATCTGTTGCCAGCATCCGTTCGCTGCAAATACTCTTCAACGACTTCGACCGCACGCACGGTATCACCGCAAAGACTGGCCGGGCGCTCGTCAACGGCAACACCGGCATCGCGTGCAATTTGCGCTACGCGCGCGTCATCGGTAGACAACGACAATCGACGCGAAGCACTCGGCCGCGATCGCGGCATCGACGGTATACGCGATCAACGGACGGCCGTTCAACAGGCGTGTGTTCTTGTTCGGCACGCGCCAGTATCAAGCCTATCGTGGCATCCCGATCATCATTCATGAATCACCTTTTTATGGTGCGCCAATTTCTTATGATGCGCCAATATCCGGGTTACTTCAGCACAAACCCGGTCAATCTCGGCGTCAGATATCTCATTTCCGGAGGGAAGGCTGATGCCCTGAGCCGACAGACGGCTAGATACCGGGAACTGTTTGGTCGACTTGTACGGCGGCTGTTCATGCAGCGGGTGAAAGAACGGCCGCGTCTCTATACCGCGCTGCTGTAACTACTCGCATAATTGATCACGCGTCATGCCAGCCTGATCCGAATCGACCAGCATCGAAAAAATCCAGAAAATGGTTCTCGCCCACGGTTGTCGCGGCGGCATGATGAGACCCGGCACGTTGCCGAGCCGTTCGATGTATCGTTCACCGATTTGATGACGGCGACGCAGGAAATTGTCTACACGTTCCATCTGGGCGACACCAACTGCCGCCTGAAGATTCGTCATTCGGTAGTTGAATCCAGCGTGGTCATGCCAGTAACGCTTGCCCGGGCGCATGCCATGATCCCTGAGGGTGCGCACCTTTTCGGCAATGTCCGGATCCGACGTCGTTACCATTCCGCCCTCTCCGGTCGTGATCACCTTGTTCGAAAAGAAACTGAAGCAACCCACATCTCCGATCGTGCCGACCTGCCGGTCGCGGAACAAGGCGCCCTGTGCTTCGGCACAGTCCTCGATCACTCGCAGCCGATGCTGTTCGGCCAGATCGCGCAAGCCGTCCATTTCACAAGGGTGCCCGTAAAGATGAACCGGAATCACCGCTCGGGTCCGGCTCGAAATTTTGCCGGCTACTTGCTGGACATCCAGCGTCCATGTTTCGGCGTCAACGTCGGCCAGCACCGGAACAGCACCGCAATGGATAACGACATTGGCAACTGCCGCGAAGGTCAGATCCGGCACGATCACTTCATCGCCTGCGCCAACACCAACCGCCTTGAGCGCAAGATGAAGTGCCGCCGTGCCGCTGGATACCGCAATTGCATGTCCACCGCTATGAGATTGCGCAAACTGGTCTTCGAATCGGCGTACGTAGTCGCCTTGCGATGAAATCCACCCACTGGTGATGCAATCGGAGACATTTTTCAGTTCGTCACCGCCCAGAGATGGCTGCATCAGCGGAATGCGCAACATCTCCGCCCAGGACAACAAATCGACCAGCCGCCCCTTTTCGTCAAGTACCGGCACGTGCCGAATCCGGTCGCTGAGCAACGCGATGTTTTCCGCGTGCGGCGCTGATGATCGCCCAACGACGAAATTGCGATTCATGCCCGGAGCGGCAGCGTCGCTGAGCTGCGAACCCGCGAGCAAGGCACGGCGCACATCCCCGTCGGTAAGCATTCCCTGCACGCGGTTTTCGCGATCAACCATGAAAACAACGCCGAACACGCCTTCATTGAGACGTTGCATGACTTGTCGCAAGGTCGCATCCTCACGCATCAAGTTCGCTGCGACTGTTCTGGTCATTTCCCGTTGACCACCGCGTGAACACCACTGCGCCCGGTTTGCGTGCCAACGCAACTTTCGATGAGTTCAAGCTGGTCGCGTATTACCGGTAGCGGCAAGTCATATGCTTCGAGCACCCAGACCGGCTGCTGCGTCAGGTTCGCGAGTATCGGTTCCCAGAACCATGCATTGGCAGAAACGGGTTCATTGGTATCTGCATCACCGTCATTGTCGCTAAGGTGACAACAGCGAATCAGGGGCGCGAGCCGTGCCGCGGCCATTTTCGGATCAAAGCCCAGGGTTTTCGCCGAAACCTTGAGGTGGGCAACATCGAGCAATAGCCCGACATTTGCCCGATCGATTTCTCGCAAAATCGATTCAATGTCCTCCGCTGTCACCCCGAGCAATTCAACTCGCCCGGCATTAATCGTTGAAAGGACGTTGTTCTCAAGGAGCAGATCGACACCCTGCGCCTGCGCGTAACCTGCAAGCTGTTTAACACTATCGATGAATGTTTCCAGGGCCTGTTCAAGTGGTAGCGCGCGGCCGTGGAGCGCCTTGCCCAGCTCGTCCGGTGCCGGGTCAATGCAGAAGCCGCAGTGAACGCTATAGAAAGGCGATCCAATCGCTGCTGCAAGTTCGAGCGCAGACCTGACATGGCCGATACTGCGCTCAAGCGTAGCTGGATCAGCAGACGCCAGATTGAGCACGAACGGTTTCGCCGGCACCGGGAAATAGTTGTGTACCAGAAAGACATATCCGTTCTTGCGTGCAGCCTCGAGCGTAACCGCAAGATCGCCGCCACTTTCGTGCCGGGTACCCGATGCAAGTTCAATGTGCGAAATACCTGCGGGCGCAGCGGACTCGACGATCGCCTCGACGCTCATGCGCGCAAATGCGCCACTCGACGCGAAAATATTCCCGGTTTGGCTAGTTCCTATGGTTTTTAGCAAGGTTTTTTTTCCGACCATATCAGGCTTGAACGGTTGTCCTGAAGTCCAGATGGCAAAGGCGATGCGCAGTAGCTTTCTGGCCAGGATCACAATGGCCTCGGTGGTTGCCAAGCCCCTGGCTAGTAGTGCGCGATAAATTGGTTTGAACAATTTTGTCTTTGCCGCTGCCTGCCCAGCCAGGTAGATCAGCCGCCGATCCTCCGCATTGCCCTGTTTGGTCAGGCGCCGCTTGCCCTGATGAGTACCAGAATCCTTCGGGCGCGGGTCCAATCCGTAGGCGGCCACCACCGCATCGCTATTGGCAAAGGGCGTGTGATCGAAGCGATGGGTCAACGCCGCGCTGTTGATAAAGCCAATGCCGCGAATGCGCTGCAGTTGCTTGCGTTTGTTCTCCAGTTCATCGTTGTGTGCAATGACGCGTTTGAGCTCGTTGTTGAGCTCGGCGAGCAGCGTATTCAGGCTCTTCAAGGCGCCTTGATGCGCGCGCTTTAAGGCGCGGTTGGACCGCGTGCCCGTAGCCCGGATGCTCTGGCGCAGCGCCGTAGTATGACGCACGACGCTCGCGCGTTGGCTGATCAAATCACGCAGCGTGCGCTGCAAGGCGCTGGGTACGACATAACGATGTAGCCCATCACGTTCGCGATCGACATAACGGGCAATCACGCCCGCGTCCATTGGATCGGTCTTGCCGCGCTGGCCCACGCCCCTGGCGTAAGACGCTACATGCTTGGGGTTAAGGACGTACACGACGTGTCCATGTCCTGCAGCCAGATCAGCCAGCTGCTGATGTAACCGGCCCGTGGCCTCCATGCCGATAACACAGCCTGCGGGAAGTTGTTTGAGCCAGACCACAATGGCCTCGCGCTTATTGGCAATACGCTGGCAAGGTCGCTGCGAGCGCGCCCAGGCAATAACGATTTCGCACTGGCTAATGTCCGCGCCGATGACTTCGATGCTCTTGTGTGAATCAGACATGTAAGCTCCACTTCCACGGCCAATGGCAACAACGGCTGCATACATGGACAACGCCGTGCTCAAGCCGCCCGTATCGCCGTACACTTAAACGTGCCGAGGGGGGCTGTCTTTGCCGCGTTAGCTTGTTTCTATCGGCGGTCAGGTGCGTAAACACTTGCCGCTGCTTCCCAAATCGACGCTCAGAAAGACAGAGTGGGGACATGGCTAGTTCGGTC
>CATOSA010000060.1 GCA_951812315.1 uncultured Burkholderiales bacterium | reverse complement strand
GCGCACTTCGCGGATCAGAGTCTGTTCGAGTGTCTCGCCCGGTTCGGTGAATCCGGCAAGAGCGGAATACATTCCGGGTGGAAAATGCGGCGAACGCGCCATCAGGAACTCTCGTCCACGCCGCACCAGCACCATGACGGCAGGCGCGATGCGCGGATAGTGCACTTGCTTGCACGAAGGGCAGGCGCGTGAGCGCTCACCGGGTTTTTGTACAGTTGCCGTTCCGCAGCGCCCGCAGAACTGGTGCGAACGGTCCCAGTCCATGATCTGGAAACCACGTCCCGCGAGGGCGAAGATAGTGTCATCCAATGCGCCGTACAGCGCGCGCAATCCCGACCAGTCTGCTCCTTGGGGGAGCGGGGTCGATTCGCCAACCTCTGCCGAAAAGCAATGGCGGCCGGCCAGAGTACCCAGGTATTGCTCGCGTATCGGCGGCGAGACCGAGGTCGAGCGGGCTATATGTGGCCGGAACTTGTGTGCCGGCGTCATCGCTTAAAACCAGCATCCGGCTGCCGCAGTAGATAAACCACAGCGCCGGTTTATCAAGGCGCTCCGGCGCAGCGCAGGATGCGAAGAAATGTTCCGGCGCGGAAAGAATCATCATTGTCGTTCGCCCATTCGCCATCCGGATGTGGCACGCAGTCGCGCGTCAGCCGCGAATGACATTTTCTGCCACATCAATGCCATGGACTCAGCGCTTCTTCTTCGGCGGCATCAGGTCGGTGATCGACCCTTCCGCCATCTCGGCCGCAAAGAAAACGGTTTCCGAAAGCGTCGGGTGCGGATGTATCGTCAGGCCGATGTCTTCGGCATCGGCACCCATCTCCAGAGCGAGCACTGTTTCAGCAATCAGTTCGCCGGCATTCGGTCCGACAATTCCGGCCCCGAGAAGGCGCTTGCTGGTCTTGTCGAACAGCAGCTTGGTCATGCCCTCGTCGCGTGCGGTCGCCTGTGCGCGGCCGCTTGCCGCCCATGGGAATACTGCTTTTTCAAACGCAATGCCTTCGGCCTTGGCCTGAATTTCCGTCATGCCCATCCAGGCGACCTCGGGGTCTGTGTAGGCAACTGAGGGAATCGTACGCGCATCAAATGTGCGCTTGTGTCCTGCGATGACTTCGGCGGCGAGCTTGCCTTCGTGTGTTGCCTTGTGCGCTAGCATCGGTTCGCCAACAATGTCACCAATGGCGTAAATGTGCGCAACGTTGGTGCGCATCTGATTGTCTACCGGAATGAAACCGCGTTCGTCTACATTCACGCCTGCCGAATCGGCGCCGATCAAGGGGCCATTCGGGCGGCGACCGACTGCGAGTAGTACCCGGTCGTAGACTTGTGGATCGGGCGCGTTGGCGCCTTCAAAAGTTGCCTTGAGTCCGTTCTTTTGCGCACTGAGCGATGCAACCTTGGTCTTGAGGTAAATCTGGTCGTAGCTTTTCTCGAGCCGCTTTTGCAGCGGCCGGATCAGATCCGGATCCGCCCCGGGTATCAAGGTGCCCTCCATTTCCACAACTGAAATCTTGGTGCCGAGTGCGTCGTAAACGGTCGCCATTTCAAGCCCGATGATGCCGCCGCCGATAACCAGCATGCGCTTGGGCAATTCGGTGAGCTTTAGCGCGTCGGTGGAGTCCATGAGGCGCGTGTCGTTGTAAGGGAAACCCGGTATTCGGGTGACCTGCGAGCCAGCGGCGATAATCGCCGAGTCAAACGATACGGACTTGACGCGGTCGTCTGATTCGACCTTGATCATGTGCGGCGACACGAACTCGCCGCTACCGCGAACGACCGTGACCTTGCGCTGCTTTGCCAGGCCGTCAAGACCGCGCGTCAGGCGCTCAACGATGCTGTTCTTCCAGCCGCGCAATTTGTCGATTTCAATTTTCGGCTTGGCAAATGCGATTCCGAACTCGCTCATTTCTTCGGCTTCGGATATAACGCGCGCAGCGTGCAGCAACGCCTTGGAGGGGATGCAGCCAACGTTCAGACATACGCCGCCGAGTGACTCGTAGCGTTCGATGAGCACGACCTGAAGGCCGAGATCGGCGGCGCGGAACGCGGCCGTGTAGCCCCCCGGTCCGGAACCAAGCACGACAACCTGCGCGTGAATATCACCTTTCTCACCTGCCGCCGGCGCTGTCGCAGGTGCAGCCGGTTGTTCGCCGCCAGTGGACGCCGGCTTCGCAGTTTGACTTGCAGTTTGGCTCGATGTGGCAGCCGCGGCGGCGGCCGCTTCTTTGCCGGCCCCGTCCGGGCTCCCGGGTTCCGGGCTGGCGGAGTCCGAGCCGGCGGCGTCGAGAACGAGAATGACACTGTCCTGAGACACCTTGTCGTCAACATTGACTTTCAGTTCCTTGATAACGCCCGCACCTGGGGAGGGGACATCCATCGTCGCCTTCTCGGATTCAAGCGTTACCAGAGAATCTTCTTCTTCAACGCGATCGCCCGGCTTGACCAGTATTTCAATGACAGGGACGTCCTTGAAATCGCCAATGTCCGGAACCTTCACTTCAATCAGTGGCATATCGTGTTTGTGGCCCTATCGCGATTCGATTGGTTCGAAATTGCATCGGATTCGCAAAATCTCAACAATGAAATTGCTGCTGGAAAAAAATCCCGGTGGAGGCGCCATGTACAGGCACATCTCCAGTGGTGGTTCACTTACGTTTGTATGTACTACGCTGCTAACAAACACGGCGCAAAATAATTGGTTCTGCGCGTGCCCAAGTTATTGTTCGATTCGCGTATTCGTTAGCTTCTTATTGTCCTTGATTTCAGGATGCGGCGTTGTCGAATGCGCAGATTACCAGTACGGTCGTTCAGCTGCGCACATGCCCGTCACCAAATACGATCCACTTCAGAGACGTTAGCCCTTCCAGTCCGACCGGGCCGCGCGCGTGCAACTTGTCGGTCGAAATTCCAATCTCGGCGCCGAGCCCGTATTCAAATCCATCGGCAAATCGGGTCGAGGCATTGACCATTACGGAACTGGAGTCGACTTCGCGAAGAAAACGGCGTGCCTTCGTCCAGTCTTCCGTGACGATGGTATCGGTGTGCTGCGACCCGTATTTCGTAATGTGCTCGATTGCATCGTCCATACTGTCGACAATGCGAACGGCAAGCACTGCCGCGAGATATTCCGTAAACCAGTCTTCCTCCGACGCGGAAATCATTTCCGGCACCAGCGCGCGGGCATCTTCGTCGCCGCGCAATTCCACGCCTTTCTCAAGATATATCGTTGCGAGCCTGGGTAAAACGTCCGGCGCAATCTCCCGGTGCACCAGCAGCGTTTCAAGCGTATTACAGGTTCCGTAACGTTGCGTTTTGGCGTTGTCAGCGATACGGATGGCTTTGTCGGGGTCAGCGCGACTGTCGATATAGACGTGACACACGCCATCGAGGTGCTTCAACACCGGAATGCGCGATTCGCTGGACACCCGTTCGATCAGGCCCTTGCCGCCCCGCGGGACGATGATGTCGACGTGCTCGCGCATGGTAATCAGCTCGCCAACCGCCGCACGATCGGTCGTTTCAATCACCTGCAGGGCATCTTCGGGCAAGCCGGCGGCGCGTAAGCCTTCGTGCACACAGGCACCGATCGCCTGATTCGAGTGAATCGCTTCCGAGCCGCCACGCAGGATCGCCGCATTGCCCGCTTTCAGACACAGCCCGGCCGCATCTGCGGTTACGTTCGGGCGCGATTCATAGATGATCCCGATGACGCCCAGCGGGACGCGCATGCGGCCCACCTGGATGCCGGTCGGCCGATAACGCATATCGCTGATCTCGCCAATTGGATCCGGTAACCGGGCGATCTGGCGCAATCCTTCCGCCATTGCCGCGATGCCTTTCTGGTTGAGGCTGAGGCGATCGACCATGGCCGCTTCGAGCCCCTTGCGTTTGGCTGCGTCAACATCCTTGCCGTTAGCTTCAAGCAAGCGCGCGCTGTCACGCTCGATCGCGGTTGCCATTGCATCGAGGGCAGTGTCTTTGGCGCGTGAGTCCGCTCGCGCGATTTGCCTCGAGGCGTCGCGCGCGGTGCGGCCAACGGTGTGCATGTACGATTGAATATCCACGATACGTACTCAGTATGATTGCTTCGCGCAGCGTGCGCGCTCAAATGTATCGGACGATTCTACCGCCAAAAGCAGCGTCGCAGGTCACCCTGCACGCTTGACGAAGGATTCCCTCCTTCGGGGGAATATGGGCCGCGCTCGCGCCGTTGCGGCCGAATCATCCTCTGTCCGACAGACCGTTAGCGTTGTGGCATGAGCGACATGCCGAGATCGAGCAGCGAGTCCCACACATCGCCTTTGGCGAGGCCTTTGACCATCCGGTCGATTTCCGCCGCCTTCGCGAGGGCGCGCAACAACTGTCGCTGATCGAGCTTGCGAAGCGCTTGCGGAAGCAGTTTCTGCCGCGTCCCCCAGACGCGTGCATCGCGCATCGCCCGGGCAACCGGTACGCCGCCATCAGTAAGGCTTCGAACTCGCGCAATCGCCCGTGCTTCTTCGGAAATCGCCCACAACACCAGCGGTGGCGCGGCGCCTTCGCCTTGCAAACCGTCGAGCATGCGCAAGTAGTGTTCGCGATCGCCTCGCAAGATTGTTGCGCCAAGTTCGAACACATCGAAGCGCGCGACATCAAGCACGGCATTCTTAACTTCTTCAAATGGCAATTCCCCTGGCGGGAAAAGCAACGCCAGTTTCTGCACTTCCTGGTGTGCCGCCATCAGATTGCCTTCCACTCTCCCACTGATGAATGCAACGGTTTCGGCGGACGCACTTTGTTGCTGTCGCGCCAGACGCTTTGTGATCCATGCAGGTAACTGGTCGCGGGAAACCGCTTTCGCGTGTACCGTTTCGCCGGATTTTTCGAGTGCGCCAAACCAGCGCGTCGCCAGTGCCTGGCGATCCAGCGCCGGCAGGCTGACAAGTGTAAGTGTGTCCTCCGGCAGATTTTCGCAGTAGTCCACCAGGGCATCAGCACCCGTTTTACCGGGTTTTCCATTGGGAATGCGCAAGTCGATAATGCGTTTGCTCGCAAACAGGGAAAGGCTTTGCCGGGCCTGGCGAAGTTCAGCCCAGTCGAAGCCGGTGTCGGCGATCAACACCTCGCGCTCTTCGTACCCCGACGCCGAGGCTGCGGCGCGAATTCGATCTGCCGCTTCAAGTGAAAGCAGCAGCTCGTCGCCGAACACCACGTAAAACGAGGCGAGTTCGTGCTTCAGTCTGTTCGGAAGCTGTTCGGAATCAAAACGCATCTGGTCACTCGTTCATGCGTTGAAGGAGGTTCTCGATGCGGTCCGAAACGTGGCTTCTTAGAATTCGCTGGGTCACATTCGAAAGATCGGCAATGCCGGACTTCAGAACGACTTGTTTGACCGCCAGCAAATGCGCCGGGTGCATGGAAAACTGCCGTAATCCGAACCCGAGCAGCAGCCGTGTCAGGCGCGTGTCACCCGCCATTTCGCCGCACACGGCTACCGGTTTTCCGGCGCGAGTCGCACTGCGGATAATGTGCGACACGAGTTCAAGCACTGCCGGGTGCAATGGATCGTAAAGGTGTGCCACAGAGTCGTCGCTACGGTCGATTGCCAACGTGTATTGAATCAGGTCGTTGGTACCGATCGACACGAAGTCGAGCTTGCGCATGAACGAGTTTACCGACAGCGCGGCGGCCGGCACTTCAATCATTCCGCCGACTTCCACGTTCTCGTCGTAGGGTATTCCGTCGGTATCGAGCGATTCTTTTGCTTCGCCGATCAGGTGCTGTGCCTGCTCGATTTCGTGCATCGACGACAGCATTGGAATGAGGATTCTGATCTTGCCGTAGTGCGATGCGCGCAGTACTGCGCGAAGCTGAAAATGAAACAGGCGTGGCTCGGCAAGACAAAGCCGGATGGCACGCAGGCCTAACGCCGGGTTTGGCGCGACTCTGCCGAAATTCTCGACTTGCTTGTCTGCGCCCAGATCGAAGGTGCGGATCGTTACCGGTATGCCCTTCATGTCGACCGCAACCCTGCGATACGCTTCGAACTGCTCATCCTCGCTGGGCAGGTCGCCACGGTTCAAGAACAGAAACTCGGTGCGGAACAGACCGATGCCGGTTGCGCCGTTCTCCTGCGCCACGGCAACGTCTTCGGGCAATTCGATATTGGCATGCAGTTCGACGTCCATTCCATCGAGCGTCGTTGTTTTTGTTCGTTTCAGGCGCTTGAGCTTCTTGCGCTCCAGCCGCCATTGATCCTGGCGGAGCTTGTATTCGGTAAGGATCGAGCTGTCCGGATTGACTATGACGACGCCGTTCGTGCCATCGACGATCAATGTTTCGTTTTCCCGGATGAGTGAGCGTGCCTGATGCAACGCCACCACCGACGGTATGTTCAGACTGCGCGCGACGATTGCGGTGTGCGAAGTGGCGCCGCCGAGGTCAGTGATGAAACTGGCGAAATGATGCTGCTTGAAAACGATTACATCGGCGGGAGACAGGTCATGTGCAACCAGAATCGCATTTTCTTCAGGCGTGTGACGAACGCTGTACCCCGGACTGCCCAGCAGGGCTTTTAATACGCGTTCGACAACTTGCTTGATGTCGGCGTTGCGTTCGCGCAGATAGCTGTCCTCGATGCGCGCGAACTGGTCCACCAATTCGTCCATCTGGAGTTTCAGCGCCCACTCGGCGTTGCACTTCATGGACTCGATGAGCTGCTTGGGTGCTTCCGACAGGGTCGAATCCTCGAGAATCATGCGATGCAGATTCAGTAGGGCTTCTATCTCGGCCGATGGCGCACCTGCAGGAATATGGTCAGTGAGTTCGACCAACTCATTTCGTACTTTCGCAATCGCGGCGTCGAAGCGCGCCTGTTCACTCTTTACCCGCGACTTCGGAATGTCGTAGTGCGCGACCTCGAGTTGCGCATGCGATATCAGCTGGGCGCGCCCGATCGCGATGCCGCCGGAAACACCTACGCCGTGTACTGTGAAGCTCATTGAATTGCGAAGCTCATAAAACTTTCAACGCCTTGGTCAATATGCTGGTAAGAAGGCCCCATGCTGGTAAGAAGGCCCCATGCTGGTAAGAAGACCCTAGGCAAGGCCCGAGTAATTCAGAGATGGCATTTGAGGCAATAGTGCCGCGCCTCAATTGCAAATGCCTATTCCCCTTCTCCGAATTTGTCATTGATCAATGCGACGATGGCATCCATTGCCGCTTGTTCGTCGGGACCGTCAATCTCAAACTCGACGTTTGTTCCTTGTGCCGCGGCCAGCATCATTACGCCCATGATGCTTTTGGCATTCACGCGGCGTCCGTCGCGCTCCATCCACACTTCGCTGTCGTAGCTGCCAGCGAGTTGGGTAAGCTTGGCTGACGCGCGCGCGTGCAAGCCAAGCCGGTTAACGATTTCTATTTCCTGTCGCAGCATTGCGCATTTGGCTAAAAGGCATATGCATGATGCCCTCCGCACCTCCGGAAAGTGCCTTGTTGACCACTGTTGAAAGTGGCTCATTTCTATACGTAAGGGCGCGTATGAGCATGGGAAGATTAACACCGGCCACGCCCTCGACTTTGCACGGTATCAAAAGACGGCTCGCGATGTTGCATGGCGTTGCGCCATAAATGTCCGAGAACACCAGCACGCCGCTTCCCTGATCGAGGGTGCGCAGCAGCTTGATTGCCTGCGGAAGAACGCGTTCCGGGTCGTCATGTGGTGTGACGCCAATTTGCATGACATACGGCGGCCTTTCACCCATTGCGTGACTCGCGCAGTGAATAAGGGTTTCACCAAGCGTGCCGTGCGTGATCAGAAGAATCCCAACCAAGTTATGTGAGGCCGATGCTGAGCCGGGCATGTCAGGATTGTACCCTGAGGATTGCACCGTCAGTCACTCAGACAGATGCCTGAATTTCATACACCATCGTGAAATATGGGCCGCTCTCCCACCGTTGCAGCCGAATTATCCTGAGTCCGACAGACTGCTAGCCGTTAACACTGCGTTCAAGCGCGTCAATGAACAGAGCTGCCACATTGCAGCCGGCCTGGTCATGGATCTCGCGTATACACGTTGGGCTGGTGACATTTACCTCTGTGAGAAATCCGCCGATGACGTCAAGACCGACGAGCATTAATCCTTGCGTCTTCAGCTCCGGGCCCAGCGTTTCCGCGATTTCGCGCTCGCGTTGTGTAATCGGCATTGCTACGCCGCGCCCGCCGGCAGCAAGATTGCCGCGGTTTTCCCCTGGCTTTGGAATCCGCGCCAATGTGTACGGCGCCGGTTCGCCATCGATGACGAGTACGCGCTTGTCGCCTTCACTGATGCCGGGAATAAATCGCTGCACCATCGCCGTGCGAGCACCGAGTTGAGTCAGCGTCTCGATTACCACGCCGAGATTGGGATCATTGCGTTTCAAGCGAAAGACAGAAGCGCCGCCCATCCCGTCGAGCGGCTTAAGGACAATATCGCCGTGTTCTTCCGCAAATTCACGTATCAGCGTTTCCTGCCGGGTAACCAGTGTCGGCACCGTGAACTGAGGGAATCTCGCGATCGACAGTTTCTCGTTGAAATCGCGGATTGCGCCGGGCCGGTTGAATACACGCGCGCCCTCGCGTTCGCCCATTTCCAGCAGGTAGGTGCTGTAAATAAATTCTATGTCGACCGGAGGGTCTTTGCGCATGACGACGCAGTCAAAGTCCGTGAGCGCCCCGGCGCTGCGTTCGCCGGCGCGATACCAGGGTTTGTCGCTTCCGGTCAGTTCGAGATCCTGCGTGTAGCAGACCACTTTGCCGCTTTTCCAGATCAGGTCTTCCTGCTGCATGGCGGCGAGGCCATGGCCTCGAGAGGCGGCCTCTTGCATCATCGCGTACGAGGTATCTTTGTAGACCTTGAGGCTGTCGAGCGGATCGAGGATGAACAGAATTTTCATGAGGATTGATGCATCACTGCTTCCTGGTCCTGCGGAGCATAGAAAAACGATCCGGGCCGGAAATCGTAGCCCAGGTCGCCAAGCAGGCGACGTTGGCGCGGGGTGCAGCGGTCCATGACTTCCTGCGGCGGTGCGCCGAAGTCGTACCAGCGCACGAACATCTGACAATAGTTATATAACAAGGTCTTGCGCGCGGTTCCTGACCGGTTGGGCGCCGGTCCGTGCCACAGTGCATGGGGAAACAGAAAACAATCGCCGGCCTTTCCCATTAGCTGAACGGCGCCAGGCGCGTGAGGGTGTGGCCGGCGCTCGCTGTTCTGGGGAAATGGCCGCATGTGGCTGCCGGGAAACACGGTGAACGCGCCGCTGTCTTTCGCGGTGATGTCGGTCAGCAAGTACATTGCCTTGACCGCGATTGGCCGGCTAGTCTCGGTGACCCGAACATGGCGCTGCGCCTCGCCGCCGTCGGTATGCGTGTAGCCGGGGAAACTGTCTCCGGACTCTCGCACGATCGCCTGCGACATCGAAAACTGGATGTACGGTCCCATGATGTCCAGGACAAGATCGAACAGCCCGGGACGGTCGACGAGGTCGATAAAGGCCTGGTGATACGCTAACAGATCGCGCCGATCCATGAAGGCTTCCGGGTCGGGGTCGGCATGATCAACCCAGGCGTAGTGTCCCAGCGGCATCTGGTCACGCGACGGTTCGTAGCCCGGCAAGGTTCGAATGCGATCAACCTGGTCGGCAAAAAAACCGACTTCATCGGCATTGAGAACACCTTCGAGGTGAAGATAGCCATCTATTGCCCATTGCTCGCGTTGCAAGTCACTCAGCACCCGTGCGTCCTCCTCACCCATCTCTCCCCCGGCCCCTGATTGCGTGGTTTGTTCTGGTCGCAAGAGACGGCTCGTATTGTCTGGCGGTTTGCCGATTGTATCAGCGCGATGATCGCTTTTTTCCGGGGAAGGCATCCGCGCTTTTAACCGAAAAAAAAGGGCGCCCGCAAGGGCGCCCGAATAACGGGGAGAAGTGACTGTCGCTCGATTACAGGTGATAAGCGGCTTCGCCGTGCTGGGTCGAGTCGAGGCCTTCGCGCTCTTCATCTTCCGGCACGCGCAGTCCGATGATCGCGTCGATAATCTTGAACAGGATGAAACTGATAATGCCTGTCCAGACAATCGTGACCAGCACGCTGACGATCTGTGTCGTCACCTGACCGCCCATCGTGACGCCTTCACCGTAACCGCCGCCACCAAGACTGGTCGAGGCAAGGAATCCGGTACCGATTGCGCCGATGATGCCGCCTACACCGTGTACGCCGAACACGTCCAGAGAGTCGTCGTATCCGAACATCGATTTCAGGGATGTCACGGCCCAGAAGCACACGATTCCGGAAATGATTCCGAGAACGATCGCGCCCATGGGTCCAACGAAAGCGCACGCGGGTGTAATCGCGACCAGGCCGGCAACCGCGCCCGAGGCGCCGCCAAGCATGGTTGGCTTGCCGCGGACCATCCATTCGATGAACAACCAGCCGAGTACGGCCGCTGCGGTACACAGTTGCGTGTTGATCAGCACCAGCCCGGCGGTACCATCGGCGGCGAGTTCACTGCCGACGTTGAAGCCGTACCAGCCAACCCACAGCAATGATGCGCCGACCATCGTAAATGTCAGATTGTGCGGCGGCATTGCTTCGCGTCCGTAGCCGATTCGCTTGCCCAGAACAATACAGCCGACCAGCGCCGCGATTCCGGCGTTGATGTGTACGACGGTACCGCCGGCAAAGTCCATTGCAGCTGCCATTCCCATTCCTTCGAGTCCTGCGCTGAGGAATCCACCGCCCCAGACCATGTGCGCGATCGGGATGTAGCACAGGAACAGCCACAGCGACAGGAACCACAGCACGGCTGAGAATTTGATCCGTTCCGCAAACGCACCGACGATCAGCGCCGGCGTAATGCAGGCAAACGTCAACTGGAATGTGACGAACACGTACTCGGGAATGGTGCCGCTTAGCGAGTCTGGTGTTATTCCGGACAGGAAGGACTTGCTGAAACCGCCCCATATGGAATTAAACGTTCCTTCGGTAAACGTCAGGCTATAGCCGAACATCGCCCACAGTATTGACATCAGTGCAAACGTGGCGAACACCTGCATCAGCACCGACAGCATGTTCTTTGTGCGCACCAGGCCGCCGTAGAACAGGGCAAGTCCGGGAATCGTCATCATGATGACGAGCACGGTAGCGACGATCATCCAGCTGGTATCGCCCGAATCCAGTACATCCTGAGCAAGTGCCGGCGTGGCCGCTGCAAGAATCGCGGCCAGCATTGAAATTGAGCCTATTTTTTTGAGCATTTCGTCCTCCCTTAAAGAGCTTCCGAGCCGGTTTCACCGGTACGGATGCGTACGACTTGTTCCAGCTCGAAGACGAAAATCTTTCCGTCACCAATTTTTCCGGTGTTCGCTGATTTTTCGATCGCTTCGATGACTTGATCGAGAACGTCCTCCTTGATCGCCACGTCGATCTTTACTTTTGGCAGAAAGTCCACGACATATTCAGCACCACGGTACAGCTCGGTGTGGCCTTTTTGCCGTCCGAACCCCTTGACCTCGGTAACGGTAATGCCCTGTACGCCGATCATGGACAGGGCCTCACGCACCTCGTCAAGCTTGAACGGCTTGATAACAGCACTTACGAGTTTCATGTTGTCTCCATTAGTTCTTCTATGCGTCCCGGCCCGTGGCCAGGAAGAGATGAATTGCGCCGCCCGAGTGAGTGAACGACATGGATTGCGTCAAATTAGCGACCACCTTTTCGCAGTTACCGTGCCAGACAATATGTATTTGTAAAATCAACAAGTTATATTATAATTACTGCGTTTTCATCCAGAATATGCACCATAACGGTGCGTCGTGCGGGCGGTCCGCACTGATGTGGGGCGGTCAGTATTGCCTTCTGGAGGGCGGTCGCTTGACTGGTCAACCGTAGAAGCGCCGACCATTGGCTTTCCGCGGTGATCGGCGCTTTTGCGTTTTCCCGGGATGAGCCTAGAAGTTTTTCGTTATTGAGAAGAAGACGCGGTCTTCAGCCAATGGTCCCGGATTGTTGATATCGGTATCGGTCCAGGCAAGCTCGAAATCGAGCCCGGTATAGCTGTACCCGAGCCAGATTTTGTAGTCGTCATAGTCCAGGCTGTCATTCGGGACGCCCGCCGTAGTACCGCTCAATCTTGTGACCCCGTAGCTACCTCCGAGGGTCAGTTTGATCGGGAATGTGTAAGCGGCCACCGCTGTAAAGTAAGAAGAACCTCGCCCGTCGGTCAGCCCGAAGTATTCGCTGCTTACCGTACTGTAGTAGCTGGCGGAGAGCCATTTCCACGAACCGGTCACATAGACTTCGTCTGTGTTGAGCCGGCTCTCGGCAGGATAATCTTAGTGAATGATGCCAATGTCTGCGCCCCAGTCGCCCCAACTCTTGGCCCAGCCACCGTAGAAGTCGACTTCAACGTCGGCTTGCGCAAGGCTGACGTTTGAAGCCCAGGTGCCCAGATAGATACCGGTGCTTTGACTTTCCCAGTCAAAGCCACCCTGAACCGCAAAACTGTCGTTACTTAGCGAAAGGCCTCGCCAAACATAGTCTGTCGTAAAGGTGAGGTTCGCGCTGATTGGTATAGGCTCCTCCTGTGCCAGCGCAGTACCATGCGAGCAAACGGCGCCTGCGATCGCCAGGGTCAGTATCTTGTTTCGGTTCCGGAACATGTGAATCTTCCTCATAGAGTGTAAACAGAAAGGAACTACACATGTTGCAATCGCACAATCCGTACAGAAGATAGATGACAATTATTATCAAAGCGTTATATATTTTGGAGTAAGTAGAATGATGCAATGCAGCTCGCGATTGGTGCAGATCATTTCGGTGGTGCACCGGTCCCGTGCATGCGGGCCCGGATAGTCATGTTTGTTACACTCGGTGACGAAGGGCAGGAGGACACTTGGATACCAAAGGCATCGACGAGATCAGCAAGCGTGTTCAGGAACTGGTTGCGAATACACCGGTCGAGGACATTCAAAGAAATCTGCGCGCACTCATGACGAGCTGGTTTTCGCGTCTCGACCTTGTGACGCGCGAAGAGTTCGACGTTCAGCAGGCAGTGCTGCAACGCACGCGCGAAAGGCTGGCGGGGATGGAGGCGCGCGTATCCGAACTGGAACAATCGATTAGCCGAACCGGCGAAGATTAGGGCTCGGTCGTCCGCTGTGTCGCTAGCCGTACTCTACAGCCGGGCACTTGCCGGCATGGAAGCGCCGCTGGTCACCACAGAGGTTCACCTTGCTTCCGGGCTGCCGAGTTTTACGATCGTTGGCCTGCCTGAAGCCGAAGTCAAGGAAGCGCGCGACCGCGTGCGTTCCGCGCTCGTTAACTGCCAGTTCGACTTCCCTGCGAAGCGTATTACCGTCAATCTTGCACCCGCTGATCTGCCCAAGGAAAGCGGGAGATTCGATCTGCCGATCGCGATCGGTATTCTTGCTGCGTCAGGCCAGCTTCCCAAAGATGCGCTCGACCGCTACGAGTTTGCCGGCGAACTGGCGCTGACGGGAGAGTTGCGGCCAATTCGTGGCGGACTCGCAATGACCTACCACGCCCACAGTTCGGGAAGAGCATTTGTATTGCCCGGTGCAAATGCTGACGAGGCCGCATTGGTCGGCGACGCAGTCGTTCATGGTGCGCGCAGTTTGCTTGAAGTCTGCGCACATCTCGCCGAGGGCGAGCAACTCGCCCGGCACGTTGCGCCGCAAACTTCGCAAGTGATGGCGGTCGCCGACATGGCGGATGTCAAAGGTCAACTCGAAGCCAAGCGCGCGCTCGAGGTTGCCGCAGCAGGGGGCCATAGTATTCTGATGGCGGGTCCGCCGGGAACCGGCAAGACCATGTTGGCCGAACGCCTCGCCGGCATTCTTCCGCCAATGACCGATAGCGAGGCTCTGGAATCAGCCGCGATCCAGTCGCTCGGGTCACAGGCCTTCGAGGTAAGCAAGTGGAAACAGCGGCCCTATCGCGCACCCCATCACACAGCTTCCGGCGTCGCGTTGGTTGGCGGCGGCAGTCAGCCGCGACCGGGCGAAATATCAATGGCGATGCACGGCGTTTTGTTTCTGGACGAGCTACCGGAGTTCGCGCGCAACGTGCTCGAAGTATTGCGCGAACCACTCGAATCGGGGCGTATTGTCGTGTCCCGGGCGGCAAGACAGGTTGAATTTCCGGCACGCTTTCAACTTGTCGCGGCAATGAATCCTTGTCCGTGCGGGTATCTCGGTCATTATCTGGGGCGTTGCCGTTGTTCGCCGGAACAGGTAGCGCGCTACCGTGGGCGAATCTCGGGGCCGCTGATGGATCGCATCGACATACAGATCGAGTTGCCGGCCGTGCCGGAAAAGGAAATTGCCGCCAGGCAATTGGGGGAATCGAGTGCTGCAATCCGCGAGCGCACCAGCGCTGCGCGGCAGACGCAGCTGGCGCGCCAGGGCAAGACCAATGCACTGCTGAGCGTGAATGAAACCGAGGAATATTGCGCGCCCGACAAGGAAGGCGAGCGCTTGCTCCGGTCAGCGCTGACCCGGCTCGGATTGTCGGCGCGCGCCTATCATCGCGTACTGAGGCTGGGTCGTACCATTGCTGATCTCGCCGGAAGCGCGCGTGTCAACGCGGTGCATATCGGAGAAGCCATACAATATCGCCGTTTCGCGGGGAATTGACGAATGCATAATCACCACTGTGTCCCCGTGGTGGGAATCGCCGTTGAACAAAATAAAGGTTGGACTGGGCCAATCAAATGAATGACCTCGAAAGCTGGAAAGAAGAAATGCGTTCGGCCTACCTCTACAAAGTGGTGGCAGCGTGTGAGGCGGGAACTGCGCGCGAGGGGCTGTTCAAGCAGCTGGCCGTCGAGGCAGAAAATCAGGCGCAAATATGGGTCGACAAAATGCGCGCAAGCGGTTTGCAGGCACCGGCGACATACAAGCCTGATCTGCGCAGCAATATCGTAGCCGCACTTACCCGCAAGTTCGGACCCCGATCGACTCGTACTGTGCTTACTGCAATGAAGGTGCGGGGCATGTCACTGTATGCCGTGTCCGACCCACGGCATTTCGTTCCGGGTGCCGCGTCAGGGTCGGAAGGAAGACACGCAGGACTATCGGGCGGCGGCAATTTGCGCGCGGCGGTGTTTGGCGTGAACGATGGTCTCGTATCCAACGCAAGCCTGATTCTCGGTGTGACCGGTGCAGCTGCTGACGCCGGTGTCGTCGTACTGGCCGGCATTGCCGGCTTGCTCGCCGGCGCGTTTTCGATGGCAGCCGGGGAGTACGTTTCGGTGCGTTCGCAGCGCGAGATGTACGAATACCAGATTGGTCTCGAGGCAGACGAGCTTGAACAGTATCCTGAGGAGGAAGCCGGCGAACTGGCGTTAATTTACGAGGCGCGGGGCGTCGAACGGCAAACGGCACAGCGTATGGCTAACGATATCATTGCCGACCCGGATCGCGCCCTGGATGCGTTGGCACGCGAGGAACTGGGACTCAACCCGGATGAACTCGGTTCACCGTGGGGCGCGTCGACGTCGTCTTTTCTCGCGTTCTCTGGCGGCGCACTGATTCCGCTATTACCGTTTCTTGTAACCGGCGCGAGCGACGCGTTGCCGTTATCGATTGCAATGACCGGGGTCGCTTTGTTTTCTGTCGGTGCAACCTTGAGTCTTTTCATCGGCCGCGGCGCATTGCTCGGCGGTCTTCGCATGCTGGCTATTGGTGCTGCCGCAGGCACCTTGACGTATTTGATTGGTCGAATACTGGGCGTTGCTCTCGGCTAGAGCAGTGCTTCACTAGTAACGACACCAAAGACGGCGAGGGCTTTCGTTCATCGCCTTGGTTCTGCAAACTAATCAGGGATAACCGCTATAGGTTCTAGCGGACTGGCCTTCATCAAACCAGCAGGCTCTCTCCTCCCAAAAAATGTTTCCGCCAGGCCTGATTTCAGGATCATCTGAAAGATATCCGGCCGGAACGATCAGAACTTTTCCGCCCCGACCGACATACGGAACCTGCGAGCCGCATTCGGAACAAAAACAACTGCTATACAGCGCGGCTTCCGGCAAATCAAACCTCTTGACCAGATCTTTGCCCGATTGCCAGCTAATATTGTCTCGTGAAGTTACGACGAGAGCGGCAAATGCCGACCCGGTTCTCTTCTGGCAACGTTCGCAAAAGCATTGATAGAACTTCTGAAACGGACCGCGAATAGTGCTCTTCACTTTCCTGCACAGACAACTTCCATGTATTTCCCTGTTCATAATCAAGGTTCTTTTCCAGCGTGAACGATTTGAACTATCGTAACCTGTTGCGCGCCACGTTTGTTCTCGATCGCTCACAAGACCATATGACGAAAACGGCGGGGGGAGAAGAGCCTTCGACATCGCGCGCATCCGTTTCAAAAAGTGCTCAGGTGCCTTCGGGCACGTGGTAGGGGAATGGATATCCGGGATTACGTTTTTGATGAATGGAATGCATCTTCCTGACATCGTCCTTCACTGCATTGTTCTCCCACTGAATGGCTCCGGTACGTAATGCTTCTGCGATCCCGGCCAGGAAGACCGTGAGGTTGACGTAACTGATGCGCGGCTCGTCTTCGAGGAAGTAATGGACGATTGGCCCGGCCTTGCTGGACCCTTTGCCACAGTAAGCTGCAAACCACTCGCCCTCAAATGCAAATACGGGGATGTAGCGGGGGTCCCATTGCACCAGTGGATTGAATCTGAGCCATTGCCGTTGAGACACGGCATCCTCCAGCGGCAGGTAATCGTGATACCACACGAACGGTGTCGCGCTGAAGCCGCCGTCGCGCCAGGACCACAAAGTCTTTAACTCCTCTGTCGGCTGACATTGTGGCGAGGTGAACTCTGACTCGATTTCCGATACGTCCCTGCCGGCGCCGAGCACATTTACGACACCCGTATTGTTCTTGATGTGCCATGCCTCAATTTCTTCGAGGCTCCTGCGCAGCAGTTCAATGTCATAAACATTCTCTGCGGCCGCAAGCGCTGGTTTGTCGGCCGGAAAGTCACCTTTGCAACCGACCAGTGTCGAAAGGAGCAGTGCCGCGAGAACGCGCGCGAATGTCGAACGGGTCATAACGTGATGTCTAGTGTCGATGGTTGGAACGTCGAACATGTCGGTGGTGTGGTCTCCTCCGATGGAATGGGTGAAAGCAAATTTCACGCTCGAGGCCTAGTCCGGGTATGCGGGTCCCGGGGCCAATGTGTCTCGCCGCCAATGAATTGCCGTGCTACCCGTTTGCGTCATGCCAATGTACTAAGGCGAACGCCTGTCTGCGGAGGCTTCGATTCCGGCCGTGCCTATGTCAAATTCACTGTGACGAGTTTCTTGCCATCGCGCCCGAAACCGTTTCCAGATTGACAATTCCGTCTGTACGGGTTATCTTGCGGTTTGTTGCACCGATTTGATCTCAGCTTGCGGGCGCGTTAAAAAATACGGCTAAAGCGTGGGAGCAAAAACCCGACTGCTTTAGCAGCCGGGTTTTTTGTTTTTCAGGGGACTTATTTTTGACGTCGGAAGACAGTAGCAGAATTCTCTCAGAGCGCCTCGCCGAGCGCATCCTTATTCTGGACGGTGCCATGGGCACCATGATCCAGGGGCATAAACTGCAGCACGAGCACTATCATGGCGCCCACTTCCATGACCATGAATGCGACCAGACCGGCAACAATGATCTGCTGACGCTGACGCAACCGAAGATCATTTCCGGCATTCACGACGCATTCCTCGAAGCCGGCTCTGACATAGTCGAAACAAACACGTTTAACTCCAATTCGGTGTCGATGGCCGACTATGGCATGACCGATAAAGTTGTCGAGTTGAACCGCGAGGCGGCGCTTCTCGCACGTGAGCGTACCAAGGCGTGGAGCAGCAAGACGCCGGCAAAACCGCGTTTCGTTGCCGGTGTATTAGGGCCAACCAATGCCACGGCGTCGATTTCGCCGGACGTCAATGATCCGGGTTTTCGTAATGTCAGTTTTGATGAGTTGGTCGCCTGCTACAGCGAATGCGTGCTCGGGCTGGTTGAAGGCGGCGTCGACATGCTGATGGTCGAAACCATTTTCGATACGCTTAATTGCAAGGCGGCGTTGTTTGCAATCGACAGTTTCTTTGACGCGCGCGGCATCATTTTGCCGGTGATGGTGTCGGCAACGATAACCGATGCCAGCGGCCGCACGCTGAGCGGCCAGACACCCGAAGCGTTCTGGAATTCGGTGTCGCACGCAAAACCTTTTTGCGTCGGACTCAATTGTGCGCTCGGCGCAAAGGATTTGCGTCCACATATCGAAGAACTGTCCGGCACGGCTAACGTGCGTACCAGTTTGCACCCGAACGCGGGCTTGCCCAATGCGTTTGGCGAGTACGACGAAACGCCTGAGTTCACTGCATCAGTTCTCGAAGAGTATGCGCGCGCCGGATATCTGAACATTGCCGGCGGTTGTTGCGGCACTACGCCTGCGCACATTCGGGAAATAGCAAACCGGCTCGACGGGATCGTGCCGCGCACGCCGCCGGAAATTGAAAAGAAGCTGCGCCTGTCAGGTCTGGAACCCCTCAACATTGGGGACGAGTCCCTGTTTGTCAACGTCGGCGAACGCACCAATGTCACTGGATCACGCGCATTCGCGCGCATGATTCTGGCCGATGATTTCACGCAGGCGTTGTCGGTCGCGCGCCAACAGGTAGAGAACGGCGCACAAGTCATTGACGTCAACATGGACGAGGCGATGCTTGATTCCGCAGCGACCATGACGAAGTTCATGAACCTGATTGCATCCGAGCCCGATATTTCCAGAGTACCGGCCATGATCGATTCGTCGAAGTGGGACGTGATCGAATCAGGATTGAAATGCGTGCAAGGCAAGCCGGTGGTGAACTCGATCAGCCTGAAAGAAGGTGAAGCGGAATTTCTGCGTCAGGCGAAGCTGGTGCGCCGCTACGGCGCCGCGGCAATTGTTATGGCGTTCGACGAAGAGGGGCAGGCTGATTCCTTGAGCCGCCGAATCGACATTTGCGAGCGCGCTTACCGACTGCTCGTGGACAAGGCAGATTTCCCGCCTGAGGACATCATTTTCGATCCGAACATTTTTGCGATCGCGACGGGAATCGAGGAGCATGCCAATTACGCGGTTGATTTCATAGAAGCGGTCAAGGAAGTGCGTCGTTTGCTGCCGCACGCGCGCTTGTCTGGCGGAGTGTCGAATGTTTCGTTTTCGTTCCGTGGCAACGATCCCATTCGCGAGGCCATTCACACGGCGTTCCTGTATCACGCCATCAAGGCAGGAATGACGATGGGCATCGTCAATGCCGGGCAACTCGGCGTTTACGAGGATATTCCCAAGGAACTGCTCGAACGGGTGGAAGACATCATTTTCAACCGGCGAGAAGATGCGACCGAACGGCTGGTTGCGTTCGCAGAAAGCTACACCGCCGAGAAAAAAGTCCAGCGCGAGGATTTATCGTGGCGTGAAGGCTCGGTCGGCGAGCGCATTACCCATGCGCTGGTCAAGGGCATCACCAAGTACATCGTTGAGGATGCGGAAGAAGCAAGACAGGCGGCCGCACATTCGATCGAAGTGATCGAAGGACCGTTGATGGACGGCATGAATGTCGTAGGTGATCTGTTTGGTGAGGGAAAGATGTTCTTGCCGCAGGTCGTGAAATCGGCGCGCGTGATGAAGGAAGCGGTTGCCCATCTCGTGCCCTACATTGAAGAGGAAAAAAAGAGCGCCGGCGAAGCCGCCAAGCCAAAGGGCAAGATCGTACTGGCCACGGTAAAAGGTGACGTGCACGACATCGGCAAGAACATCGTCGCAGTCGTCCTTCAGTGCAACAACTTTGAAGTCGTCAATCTTGGCGTGATGGTACCGGCAGACCGGATTCTCAAGACGGCCCTCGAAGAGAAGGCGGACATTATCGGACTGTCAGGATTGATCACGCCATCCCTCGAGGAAATGGCAAGGGTTGCCGGCGAAATGCAGCGCCAGAATTTTGCGATCCCGCTTCTGATCGGCGGAGCAACGACATCGCGCGTACACACCGCAGTCAAGATCGAACCCAACTATGAAGGCCCGACAGTGTGGGTGCCGGATGCGTCGCGCTCCGTAGGTGTATGCACGAGTTTGCTATCTGATGAAATGCGCGAGGACTACATTCGCAAGGTCAAGTCCGATACGGCCAGAACGCGCGCCCAGCATCACGGCAAGAAGGGTCAGGGCCCGCGCCATTCAATTGCGGCCGCACGCGAGCATGGCGTCAAGACCGACTGGACGAAATATGTTCCACCGGTACCGGCACAACCCGGAACGCACGTATTGCGAGACTACCCGTTGGCCGAGATTGCGAAAGTGATCGACTGGACGCCGTTCTTTCGGACCTGGGAGCTGGCCGGGCGCTATCCAAAAATTCTGCGCGACGAGGTCGTTGGAGAAACTGCGCGCAACCTGTTCGAAGACGCGCAAAAGATGCTTACGCGCATCATCGACGAAAAGTGGCTTACCGCAAACGCGGTCGCAGGCCTATATCCGGCCAACAGCGTCAGCGACGATATCGAGGTGTACACGGACGAATCTCGCACTGCAGTGAGCACTCGCTTCCATTTCTTGCGCCAGCAGATGGTCAAGCCCGCTGATCGCTTCAATCATTGCCTCGCTGACTATGTCGCCCCGAAACATACCGACGTAGCCGATTACCTGGGTGCTTTTGCGGTGACCTCCGGCGTCGGCATCGACGAACGCGTCGCTGAATATGAGGCGAAGCACGATGACTACAACGCGATCATGCTCAAGTCCCTGGCGGACCGTATGGCCGAGGGGTTTGCCGAACTGCTGCACATGCACATACGTACCCGCTTGTGGGCGTATGCGCCGGACGAAAATTTGCCGGTCGGTGACCTGACAGCGGAAAACTATCGAGGTATTCGCCCCGCGCCGGGCTATCCCGCCTGTCCGGACCATACCGAAAAAGGCGCGCTGTTCAGACTTCTTGCAGCGAGCCGCAACACCGGAATCGAGCTGACCGAATCGTATGCGATGTTGCCGGCAGCGGCCGTCAGTGGATTTTATTTCTCGCATCCGGAAGCGCGATATTTCGCGGTGGCTCGAATCGACCGGGATCAGGTCGAGGACTATGCGCGGCGCCGCGGCATGCCGGTCGAAGAAGTTGAACGCTGGCTGGGTTCGAATCTGGCCTATGAGGCAGCGCCCGCAATCGCTGCGTAAATTGACAGCCTGAGTCTGCGCTTGGACACCAGTGCTTCGACACCAGTGCTTCAACGCCAGCGCCGCGACTTCGCGGCGTCAGTGCGGTAGCATAATGCCCGATTGACTATGGGTGATTCGATGGAACGTTCAGGCCGCTCTCGGGGTTTCAGCCGCTGGTTGTTGCTGATCACGGCGATCGCATTTTGCAATGTGGCAAATGCGCAGCGCCTGCATCGATTCGTAATCGCGATCAATCCGCAGCTCACACAGATCGACGTACGTGCCTGTTTTGACGGGCAGCCGCCCGAACGGCTCGTCGCCGAGTCGCTCGACGCGGCAATTGCGCTGATCGGCGCGTGGGACGAGGCAACCGGAAAATCAATTACCCCGCGTGGATACATCCCGCTGAAATCTGTGCCAGACAGCGGCTGCATCACCTACAAGGCAGACGTTTCGCGGCCGATAAAATTGCACGACCGTACCGGCGGCAAGATTCGCCGTGTCGGTAAGGACCTGGCAGCAGCAGTCGGTCTATGGTTCTGGCGGCCCGAGCAGCTTGCCGATGATGAAGACGTGCTACTCGTTTTCAACTTGCCCGATGGCTACGCCGTTTCAGTACCGTGGGCCCCGGTTGACGGAACTTCCAAACCCACGTTCCGCCTTGGTCACACACCATATGACTGGCCGGCCTGGGCCGCATTTGGCCGCTTTACCGTAAAGACAATCGATGTAAGAGGGTCACAGTTGCGCCTGGCAGTACTGGATGGCTCCCCGCCGGTAGACGTTGAGCAGATCGCGGGCTGGGTCGCAGGCAGCGCCAATGCCGTCGCCGACATGTACGGGCGTTTTCCCTTTCCACAGGCTCAGGTCATGGTGGTGCCCAATTCGAGAATGCGCGAACCGACACCGTGGGCTTTCGTGGTCAGAGGTGGCAGTCCTGCTGTTCATTTTGTGATCAACCAGCGACGGCCGATAGAAGAGTTCTACAGTGACTGGACGGCGATGCACGAATTCTCACATCTGTTCTTGCCGTTCGTGGATTCTGACGACGCGTGGTTGTCCGAAGGTATCGCAACCTACTACCAGAATGTATTGGGCGCGCGCGGAGGGCGGCTTTCGGTAGAGGACGCGTGGTCGCACTTGCATGCCGGATTCGGGCGTGGAGAAGCAGACGCAAAAGGTCTTACCCTTGCGCAGGCAACGCATGGAATGCATCGCGGCGGACATTACATGCGTGTCTACTGGAGCGGAGCTGCAATGATGTTGCTCGCGGATCTGCGCTTGCGGCGCATGAGCGGTGGATTGCAGTCGCTGGATACAGCGCTTGACGCGCTGAACCAGTGCTGTGGTCAGCCAGACAAAGCATGGACGGCCGCCGAATTGTTCGCAAAACTCGACGAAATTACGCAATCGAGCGTATTTGCGGATTTGCTAAATGAGCACACGGATTCGAGACAGTTTCCCGATCTGACGATGGCGTATCGCGAACTTGGTCTGATCCCGTTGGGCGGTGATATTGATCTTGCATCGGATGCGCCGCTCGCGCACGTGCGCGACGCCATCATGAGCGGCAATTCCAGCCAGTTCACAAGCGCATCGACCAGATAACGTAAATTGACGATTTCCGCGCTATTCGCCTATGTTCATACGCTGTCGATGATTGCGCTGGGCGCAATGCTTTTCGCATTGATGCTCACATTCGACTTGCTTCACGAAAAATCCGGATTGTTCAGATTCCGGATGCTTTCCCTGGGTGTTGCAACGTCCGCGGTGCTGGCCCTGGTCAGCGGGATTGCGCTGCTGATCTGGAGCGATCAGGGCGCAGCGTTCTATTTTCACAATCCCGTGTTCTACATCAAACTCGCCGTCTTCATTGCGATGCTGCTGATCGCGATCACGCCTGCAAGTCACGAGTTACCGGGCCGAAGATACGGGTACCAATTCATTGCGATGCTGCTGATCGCGATCACGCCTGCAAGAGTCATTCATCAGTGGCACCGGGATGCAATGAGCTCAGAAACCGGCACTGGCGCTAGTGGACGCCAGTCTCATTCCGCTCGTCCGGCGTTATGTCATTTTTGAACTGATCCTGTTGCTCGTCATTCCGCTGGCTGCATCTCTGGCCGGACGCGGCATCGGTACGCAATTGAGCGCGAGTTGAAATTTTGGCTTGTTTGTCTGAGCGGGGTTGTCGCCCTCGCGTCTGGCCTGCCGGCTTGTGCCGCGGCACTTCACAAGTACGTTGTCCGGGTTGATTCGACGCTTGAATATCTGAGTGTCTCGGCGTGCTTCGACGGCCGTGCGCCGCAAAAGCTGGTGGCCGAGGATACCGCCAGTCTGTACATCGACGAGATACGGTTGCGCGATGCCGGCCAGGGCAGTCTCGAGATTTCCGGCTGGGAGGCGACCTTGTCGGACCTGCCAGACAATGCGTGCGTTGATTACGATGTGAAGCTTCGGCCTGTAACCACAGGCGCGCAACAAGGCGGACCACAGACTCGTCGTATCGGCCGCGATCTGTTGACTGCGATCGGCGACTGGTTCTGGCGGCCCGTCGCCATGCCGGCAGAAACTGATATAGAAGTCCGCTTTGAACTGCCTGACGGGGTGTCAGTGTCGGCGCCCTGGACAGCCGTGGGAAACAGCGCACGGGTGTTCCGCGTCGGTTCAACGCCTCGAAAGTGGCAGGGAGTTGTCGCCTTCGGCGGATTCTCGCCCGTCGAGATCACCGTCCCCGGCGCGCGCCTGCAATTAGTCATGATCGATAGTCCGCGGCCGGCATTGCGCGACATGTTTCTGCGCTGGATCGAACGGGCTGCACTTGCGGTAACAACGATTTACGGCGTGTTTCCCGTTCCTGAACTGCAGGTCATCGTCGCGCCGACATCGCGCGGCAGCAAGCCCGTGCCGTGGGCATACGTCTCGCGCGGCGGTGGATCAGCGGTGCATCTGTTCGTACGTCCGCACCACAATGAGTCCGAATTCATGCGCGACTGGAGCGTCGTCCACGAAATGTCGCATTTGTTTCTTCCCTACCTGCAATGGGGTGACGCCTGGCTCGCTGAAGGATTGCCGACGTATTTTCAGAACGTCGTCATGGCGCGTGGCGGACTCATCGGTCCCGAGGAAGCCTGGCGGCGTATGTATGCCGGCTTTGAATCTGCGAAAAACGTTGGCAGCAAGTACACCGTGTTCGAGGCCGCAAGCCGCATCGGCAAGCGCGGTCTGTACCGTCGTGTGTACTGGGGTGGTGCCGCCTATATGCTCGCCGCGGACTTGCGCCTTCGTGAACTCAGCAACGGTGCAGCGGAGTTCGCGACTGCGCTGCTCGAGATTCGCCAATGCTGTCTGAACGGAAACTACCGGTGGAGCGCCGTGGATCTTGTCGCCAGACTCGATGCGTCCTCGGGAACCAGCGTGTTCTCGGACCTGGTAGAGGAACAACTCAAGGCGCGGCCGTTTCCGGATTACGAGACGATGTACGAAAGACTCGGCGTTCGAATACTGGGCGGGCATCCGATCTTCGTCGACGGACCGGCAGCACGATATCGCAACGCCATCATGGTGCCGCGGTAGCCTTCAGTGGTAAGCCTTCAGATTGCCCGCGTTGACCCATTGCCGGGACGCGATGGCGTTCTCGGTTAACATCTGACGCTATGAACGCTCAAGACCTCTGTTTCCTGCCCGCAGTCGAACTCGCGCGAATGATTCGCGAGCGTGAGGTGTCCGGGCTCGACGTCATGCAGGCGCATCTGGATCAGATCGAGCGAACCAACCCGCACATCAATGCAATTGTCACTTTGCTGCCGGAACAGGCCCTCGAACAAGCCCATGATATGGATGCCCGGTTGGCGCGTGGTGAGGTGTCAGGCCCGCTGTGCGGCTTGCCTGTCGCGCACAAGGATCTGGCGGACACCAAAGGTATTCGCACGACGCGTGGGTCGCCGATCTTTTCCGATTTCGTTCCCGATCAGGACGCGCTGATTGTAGAACGGCTCAAAGGCGGCGGCGCGCTCACCATCGGCAAGACCAACACACCTGAGTTTGGTGCCGGCTCACAAACATTCAATGCCGTGTTCGGTGCCACGCGTAATCCTTACGCAACTGACAAGACCTGCGGCGGTTCGAGCGGCGGAGCGGCTGCAGCGCTTGCCAGCGGCATGATTCCGATCGCCGATGGTTCGGACCTCGGGGGTTCACTGCGAAATCCTGCGAGTTTTTGCAACGTTGCTGGTTTGCGTCCGTCTGCAGGCAGGGTGCCTGTCTGGCCAACTTATTCAGGGTGGTTTCCAATGGCTGTTCAGGGCCCGATGGGACGCACTATCGACGATATTGCGCTGCAAATGTCAGTTATCGCCGGGCCCGACCCACGGTCGCCGATCTCTATTGAAGAGCCGGCAGAGCTGTTTTCCCGGCCTCTGCAACGCGACTGCAAGGGTTTGCGTATAGCCTGGAGTCGTGACCTTGGGGGCTTGCCGGTCGACGCCGAAGTCACGCGCGTACTCGAAGCGCATCGCGGCGTATTCGAAAAACTGGGCTGCACCGTTGTGGATGCCGAGCCGGACCTGCGTGACGCTGACGAAATTTTTCAGGTCATGCGCGCCTGGAATTTTGAATTGGCCTATGGTGACTTGCTGAAAACCGAACGCGAACAGATGAAAGACACGGTTGTCTGGAACATAGAAAAAGGGATGAAGTTGTCCGGGCCCCAGGTCGGCAGCGCCGAGCGCAAACGAACGCAACTGTTTCACCGCATGCGCGAATTCATGGACAATTGCGACTTTTTGGTGGCGCCCGTCGTACAGGTTCTTCCGTTTGACGTGGACCAGCCCTACGTAACCGAAATCAATGGCGAGCAGATGCAAACGTATATCGACTGGATGAGTTCCTGCTGCCGCATCAGCGTGACTGGACAGCCGGCGTTGTCTGTACCATGCGGGTTCTCTCGCGACGGGCGGCCGGTCGGATTGCAGATTGTCGGGCGTTATCGTGACGATTTCGGCGTGTTGCAGCTCGGCCATGCGTTCGAACGTGAGACCGGCTACTGGAAGCAACGGCCGGATTTCCTGCAAAAATAGCCGGCGGCGAACGCCGCCTGATTGAATCACCTGAAAAATAACCAAGCGAAAGCAACTAAGCAACTAAAGGCGAAGCTCTAGATCATGAAAAGAAGATTGATACTGATTGTATGCACGTTCCTCGGTCTGGCCTGGAGTGTTACCGGTTTGGCACAGAACCAGGCGCGTAGCGATCGCGTGTTTATTCGCGATCTGGAAGGCATCTGGATGAACGAAGCCTATCTCAAGGAACTGAGGGCGAGCCGGATGCCGCACCAGTCAGCGAAAAAGCAACGCCCCGTGGTCGTTGCCATCAAGCGCGAAGGGCGGGTCTATCCGTTTGTTTCGACGGATTTCGAAAAGGCGGCGCTGATGGTGGTGCTGGATGTCGAACCGGACCTCAAGCCAGACTCGTTCCGGCTGGTGCTCGGCAAGAAGAACCAGCCGACTTCCAGCGACGAAGCCAGTTATGTCTGGTTCAAGGGCAAGCGAAACGCAGAAAACAAGTTCGATAAACTGGCGATCAAGGAATTGTTCATGATGAACGGGCAGTGGGCCGACTATGAACACATCGGATTGGAATTGGGGCCAGCCGTTAACAGTATCGTGCTCTCCGGCAAGTACAAGGACCGCAAAGGACGTGAATGGTCTTTCGAAGATAACGGCAAGGCAAGCTTTCCGGACAAGTCTTTCTATTACGAGCTGTCGATTAACGACAAGACTGCCAAATGCGAGTACTTTGAGGCAGAAGATCTGGAAAGCCCTGACGGCAAACGTTTCTACGGATACGCATGGAGACGTGGCGAGCTGCAGCTGTATGAAGCCAGCGTGAGGAGAGACCGGATACGCTGTGAACCGACGCCGTTTGCATTCCTGAAACCACAATAGTGAAACCTTGCGCCCGTCACCGTCACCGTCACCTATTGCGAGAAACAACAAAGCTGATCGTGCCGCATTAATCATCTTCTCGCGGTTGCATTCGCAAAAACGGCGGCTGTGTCCGCCGTTTTATTTTTCTATGTCTGGATGATGCGAATGGGAGCCTCTACAATTCGACGGGCTCCAATAGCACCAGTAGTGGCAATCAATGGCCGAGAATCAGAAAGAACATAAGCGCAAGCGTGCTGACAGCGTCCAGGAGGCGCTCGCGCAGGTGCGATCGATTGTGCAAAAGCACAAGCTCGTCGAAGGGCTGGTGCATATGCAGGACATGCCGCGCCACGAACTTGTTGAAGGCCTGGTGCACAAGCAGAACATTGCCGAGCTGCAGAACAAACTCGATACCTTGCACCCGGCCGACATTGCAGCGGTTCTCGAACAACTGCCGCTCGACGAGCGTCTGGCGGTCTGGAATCTGGTCAAGACCGATCTGGATGGCGACGTTTTGCTGGAAGTGTCGGATGCGGTTCGCGAAACACTGATTGCCGACATGGATCCGGGCGAGTTGCTTGCCGCCACCGAGCAACTTGATACCGATGAAATCGCTGACCTTGCGCCTGACCTGCCGCAAGAGGTCATTGCGGATGTGTTCCGCTCGTTGTCAGTCGAAGAGCGCGAACAACTGCACGCGGCATTGTCCTACCCGGAAGATACCGTTGGCGCGTTGATGGATTTCGAGATGGTCACCGTGCGTGAAGACGTCACACTCGAAGTTGTTCTGCGCTACCTCAGGCGCCTTGATGAATTGCCGGACAATACCGACCAGCTGTTTGTAGTGGACCGGCGCGAATCCCTGCGCGGCGTTCTTCCGATCAATGCGCTGATCGTGTCTGACACCGACCGGCTGGTTTCGGACGTCATGACGACCGACTTCGTGTCGTTTCAGCCGGAAGACAAGGCCGACGAGGCAGCGCAGGCAGTGGACCGCTATGACCTGGTGTCGGCGCCGGTTGTGGATGCGCGCAACCGGATCGTCGGCCGCGTGAGCGTTTCGGACATCATCGACTACATTCGCGAGGACGCCGAAACCGAAATGCTCGGCAAAGTTGGTCTTCGTGACGAGGATCTTTTCTCATCCGTATGGAAAAGTGCGAGGAACCGCTGGCTCTGGCTTTCGATCAACCTGCTCACCGCATTCTTCGCTTCGCGCGTGATTGGCCTGTTCGAAGGCTCGATCGAAAAACTCGTCGCGCTGGCGGCGCTGATGCCCATTGTTGTCGCGATTGCCGGCAATTCCGGCAACCAGACCGTTGCGCTGATTGTGCGCGCGCTCGCCTTCGGCGAAATCGACCGCGACAAGGCCAGACGACTATTGCTCAAGGAATTGTCCGTTGCGTTTGTCAACGGACTGATATGGGGAAGTATTGCCGGCGCTTTTGCGTGGGTGCTCTATGGCAATATCGGGCTCGGCCTGGTCATGGTTGGCGCGATGATGCTGAACCTTCTGGTTGGCGCGGCGATTGGTATGCTGGCGCCACTGCTGTTGCAGAAAATGAATCGCGACCCCGCGATTGGCTCTTCCGTGCTGCTGACCTTCAGTACCGACAGCATGGGGTTTCTGATTTTTCTCGGGCTCGCGACGATTTTTCTGGTCTGATCAGCTTTCCGCGCTTCGCGCGATTGGATGGATTTGCCTCGCTACGTTTGCTGGCCCGGAGTGTGCTCGCTTGAAACGGCGTGTGACGATGCAATGTCGAAGACGCGCTGAAATCAAACCATGAGTCAGACCATAGACAAAGTCGGAAAAACGCTGCAGTCCGCGTACGATGAGATGTACACGGACGATATTTCCGAGTGGCGCGAACTCGGTGGGCGGCACAAGGCGCAGAACATCCTCAGTGTCAGTGAAGGGAAATCTTTCTCCAGCGTTCTCGAATGCGGCGCAGGTGAGGGCAGCATTCTCGAAGCGCTCGATAAATCCGGAGTGTTTCCCGAACTCTATGCAGTTGAGATATCCGACAGTGGTATCGAGCAAATCCGGAAACGAAATATCGCCAGCGTGGCGGAATTAAGGAAATTCAACGGCTACGAAATTCCGTACCCGGACAAGAAGTTCGACATGGCGTACTGCTCACACGTGATCGAACATGTCGAGCATCCCAGATTGCTCCTCAGGGAACTGGGTCGAGTCAGCAAGTATCAGGTATTCGAAATACCGCTGGATTACTCGGTCGGTGCGGACACAAATATTCAGCAATTCCTGTCCTATGGACACATCAACATTTACACGCCGACCTTGTTCAGGTTTTTGCTGAAATCAGAAGGCTATGAAGTTCTTGGCGAGCGGCTGACCAGTACCGCCCCTGATGTTATCCGCTTTAACTGGTACAAGAACATGGGCCGCAAGAAATCGATTCTGAATGAAATGAAAATATTCGCGTTGCCGTTGAGGCAAGCCATGAAGAAGTTTCTGTTCGGTAAACGACGTTACGCCGAGTATGGGTACTCCGCCTATACCTGCCTGGCAAAGTGTAGCGGTGAGCTGAAGATTTTCTGACCGGCCAACGCGGTTGCCTTCAACCGGTGTGGCGAGTCTGGATTTTCATTCCGTCAAAGAGGGAGCTGGTGCCTCCCCAGGCTCTGGTAACGCTAGCCAGAGCGCCGCTTTTCCTCTTTGCCTTTCTCTTTCACTTTCTCCTTCTCTTGCTTTTTGCCTGTACCGGGTTTTTCCGCGCGGCGATTCGCGACCAGCGTCTCGTGCTGAAATTCCTGCCATACCTCGAAATTGACAGTACCCGCGCTACTCACATTCAGGCCTGTACATCCGCACAACGGGTGACATCGCTGCGCTTCCCTGACTCGAACACCGAGCAATTTCTCCTCGTATTCGCAGCGCGGCATCGGCCTTCCGTGGAGAAATCCCTGATAGGTATCGCAGCCGGCGTTTCGCAAAATCTCAAGCTGCTGGTCAGTCTCTACGCCTTCTGTCACGACCTCGAGTTGCATGCTCTGGGCAATACCAACGACGGCACGCACGATGGCGGTACTTTCCTCGTTGTCCTCCAGATCGCGGACAAACGACTGATCAATTTTCACCGCATTGACAGGAAGCCTCTTCAGATAGCTTAGCGACGAGTAACCGGTACCGGAATCGTCGATGGCAAGACGCACGCCCATTTTCCCCAGCTTCTCGAGCACTGTGGTCATGCTGTGCTCTTCGCTCGGTATGAGCAGTGATTCGGTGATCTCGATTTCAATCATTTCCGGCGGTACGTCTGTCGTTTCCAGCAAGGTCTTGATGCGTGCGAGCAGCGCCTCGCCTTCGAGCAGTTGCTGGGCCGATATGTTGACCGCAATGCGCGGTGGCACAACACCCATGCTGCGCCAGTAGGCAATCATGCTGAACGTACGTTCAAGGACGAGATATTCGATCTGGACAATCAATCCGCCTTCTTCGGCGACGCCGATGAACTCACCCGGCGAGACGATGCCGCGCTCGGGGTGATGCCAGCGCAGCAATACCTCGGCACCCATGGACTTGCCGGTTGCAATGTCAAACTGGGGCTGGAGGTAGATATCAAATTCTTCCTCACGGATCGCGCGTCTGAGTTCGCGGTCGAGTTTGGCGCGAGCGGCAACGCGGCGATTCATTTCGTCGTCGTAAAAACTGAAACGACCGCCGCCGGTGGCTTTGGCTTCGTACATCGCCAGGTCGGCATTGCGCAACAGCTTTTCTACGTCGCTGGCATCTTCCGGATACAAGCTGATGCCGAGACTTGCGGTGGTCTGGTACGGAACACCATCGATGTCCGCCGACTGTGACAGTACGTCAAGAATCCGGGGGGCGATGGCTTCGATTTCGGCGACGCTATTGACGTCCTCCAGTACGGCGACGAATTCGTCACCGCCGAACCGGCAAAGCGTGTCACCAGCTGGCAGTGAATCGCTCAGGCGGCGGGAAAACTGATTCAGCAGCTTGTCAACGGCGCCGTGACCGTACGAATCATTCAATGTCTTGAACCGGTCCAGATCAACGAACAGCACTGCGACACAACTGGACTTGCGGCGAGCGTGCGCAATTGCGCGATCGATCCGGTCAACCAGCAGGGTTCGATTGGGTAGACCGGTCAATGGGTCATACGTCGCAAGCCTCAGTGCCTGGGCCTCCGCGGCCTTCTGGGCAGTCACATCCTTGGCGATGCCGCGATATCCCTTGAGCCCGCCGTGTTCCCCGAAAATTGGCTCGCCGCTGACAAGGACATACTGATCGCCAGACGGTGTTCCCAACAGCAGGTCACGAAAAGGAAGGCATCCTTCCAGCGCTTCGCGGTGTTGCTGTTTGGCCGCTTCGGATTCCCAGACGACGGGCAGATCGAAGCGGGTGCGCCCGACCAGAGAACCAACTTCCAGTTTCGCGTGATTCACTGCTGTCGGGGAAGAATAGATAAACCCGAACTGATCATCCTGCTCCCAGTACCAGTCCGACGACAATGCCGTCAGTGCACGGAAGCGCGCTTCGCTTTCGCGTACGGCACGCTCCGAGCGTTTCTCGGTGGTGATATCGCGGCTTACGCCCTGATAGCCGGTGAACTCACCGTTTTCGTCAAACGCCGGCTCGCCGGTGATCAACGCAAAGCGGTCATTTTGGGGATTTTGCAGTAACAGGTCGCGAAACGATTTGCGTTCGGCAAGAAGTTTTTCGTGCCTGGCGCGAATCGCCGGTGATTCCCAGGTGTATGGCAACTCCAAACGGGTTTTCCCGATTACCTGCTCAATTGTGGTGAGATGGGTCTCGTCATTCACGCCGGAAATGAACGTGAAGCGCAGGTCGGCATCCTGTTCCCAGTACCAGTCTGACGACAACGCCGTCAGTGCACGGAAACGTGTTTCACTTTGTCGCAAAGATCGCTCGGCGCGCATTTGCGTGGTCACATCCCGGCTCACGCCCTGGTAACCTGCGAACTTTCCACGTTCGTCAAACATCGGTTCGCCGGACACGAGCGCGAAACGGTCATTTTCCATGTTGTGCAACAGGAGATCGCTAAATGGTTTGCGCTCGGCCAGATCTTTCTCGTGTTCTTCGCGCGCAGCTTTCGATTCCCACCTGTACGGTAGATCGAAACGCGTCTTGCCTTGCACCGTCTCCACCGTGGTCAGGTATGTGGTTTCCGTTACACCTGACATCACGGTAAAGCGCAGGTCAGCGTCCTGCTCCCAATACCAGTCATATGACAGTGCCGTAAGTGCGCGGAAACGCGCTTCACTCTGGCGCAGCGCCCGCTCGCTGCGCTTTTCGATGGTGACATCCCGGCTCACGCCCTGGTAACCGACGAAAGCCCCGTTCCTGTCGAACAGTGGCTCTCCGCTGGTCAACGCATAGCGGTCATTCTCCGGATTGTGCAGCAGCAGATTTCGAAACAGTTTGTGCTCGGCGAGCAAGCGTTCGTGTTCGGAGCGCGCCTCCTCCGATTCCCATTCATAGGGTAGTTCGAATCGCGTCTTGCCGTATATGTCATCGACGTTGATCAGTTGGGATTCGCGATTCTCGCCGTGCATGAACGTGAAACGATGATTGTCATCCGACTACCAATACCAGTCTGATGACAATGCGGTCAGGGAACGGAAATGACTTTCACTTTCGCGAAGCGCGCGCTCGGCGTGTTTCTCCGCGGTTACGTTTCGGCTGATGCCCCGGTAGCCGGTGAACTTTCCCTTGGCGTCAAAACCGGTTCGCCCGACACGAGGGCAAAGCGGTCGTTGGCAGGGTTGTGCAGCAACAGATTGCGGAATGGCTTGCGTGCATCGAGCACTCGCTCGTGCGCCGCGCGCGCCTGCGGAGAGTCCCAGTTGTATGGCAACTCGCTACGGGTTTTCCCGATCGCGTCGTCAGGAGGGAAGCGCTCGCCATTCTTGTCGCTTGAGACTAACGTGAATCGCAGACTGGCATCCTGCTCCCAGTACCAGTCAGCGGATAGCACCGAGAGTGCGCGAAGCCGCGAGTCGCTCGCGGCGACCTCGTTCGCAAGCTGGCGCTGATCGGTCACGTCGCGGATAACTACGACCGCGTATGACCTGGCACCTTCGTCGAATTTGCTCAGTCGCAAATCGACCGTCATCTTCTGGCCATCCTTGGTCCTGGCGGCCAGATCAAGGCCCGCATCCTCCGGACTAGCCGGGTTCGACGCAAAGCAGGATCTGATTATCTGTGCGACTTGATTCTGGTCGTCGGTGGCAACGAGGTCTTTGAGAGCCAACGACAGAAGTTGTTCGTTCGTATAGCCGAACAAGCTTTCGCTCGCGCTGTTCGCGCGAAGGATGCGGCCGCGTTTGTCAACAACAACGACTGCGTCCAGTAGAACATCCGACAGGTCCATGGCCATGAAGCCTGCAACTTTCTCTAATGTCATTGTAGATAGCCCTCATAAGAAACGGTGCGTTCTTCCGTGCATCCGTTACGTGTGCAGAACCATCTCCTCCCTTGGGGACATACTAGTCCTGAAATCGACAACTAACACGCAATATTTGCAGAATTTGCCGCCTTGCCGCGAGTCTCGAATGCTTGATACATGCCGAATTCATGGTGGATGTCCGTTGCACGATTGCCTATCGGGGGCATTCCCGGCTAACTGTCTTTGCTCGCGGATTAGGTCGTGCCAAATCTGTTCGCCGACCGTAGCCTGGCTTTGGCAGCTTCCAGTTCCCTGTTTCGGGGCGGCGCCGAGGTGACCAGCGAGTCGATGAGCTCACGCGCCGCTGCTTCAACCTTGTCGACTGCCAATTCGAACGCGGCTTCATTTGCTTTCGAAGGCCGGGCCGATCCACTGAGCTTGCGCACAAACTGTACAGCCGAAGCTCGAACTTCCTCGTCGGTTGCCGGTGGATCAAAGTTGAAAAGCGTTTTAGTGTTTCGACACATTCTTTGCCTCCTTCCCGGGCGGGCTTCTACAACAGTCGATTCGATGTTACCTTCGATCAGAGCGCTATACGGCGAAGATGCTATTCGACGAAACTAGGAAACTCTTCGTTCATAATCTGACCTTGCAGTTGTAATTCGAGTCCCGCTAACGGTGATATTCATATTCAAAACAATCTTCAGAATAGCGACTCCCGCCTTACGCCGCAATTTGGCTATGGTGTTGCTCGGAGCGATATCCACCGCAATGCTTGCTTGCAGCAGCGTCGCGCCGGAGCCAGCCGACACCGCCTCAACTCGCGAGGAGAATCGGGCAACGCCCAAAGACGCCGACCAGATTGGACCAAACGACGCAAAGCTGACATGGGACCCCGTGACTCACGACGACCTCAGTGGGTACCGTTTGTACTACACTTTTGAAGAACTCCAGTATCTTGTTGCCCTTGGAACAGTCGTTGATGTCGGCGATGCGACGACACATACGCTAAGAGATCTCTCGGGCGGGAAGCGCTACTGGTTTGCGGTGATCGCCTATACCTCTGATGGTCAACAAAGTGAATTCTCGAATTTCGTCTTCAAGGACATTCCCTGAACGTTTCGGCGAGTTTCCAGCGGACGCGGTCAGGCTTGCCGAATTGACAACATTGTTTGAACGCCAACTGGATTCAGGGGCGGAATAAAGGCAGCAGCCATCACCAGTTGATTCTCAACTAGCCCGCATGTTTCGCGAAGGATTCGCTTTCAGGGGAAATGTGCCTAAATAGATTGCGACGATCGGCCGCAGAGGAATAGCTAGACTATTGCGCCGGATTCATTCCATGTAGCGTGATCGTTCAAGCTGTGACGGCAGATTTTTCCTGAAAGTGAATAGGTACAAACTGCTACCGTGAGGCGTTGCTGAAAAATGCTGCTATGAATTTGATTTGTTTCGCGAATCAGTTGTGTACCCAACCGTCTTCGTGAAATATGCGGGCTAGTAGCGCAAGCGTACTGCGAGCGCAGTTAGCTTCGGGACGGGCGTGGTTTCAGGTAAGCGTTGTCCTGGGGATTTTTCCCGCGCATCACGAATGCGATCCAGCGATAGAACGCAACGCCGATAATATTTCTGTCCATCCAGTTCGCCTGATCGGGAAAGTCTGCCAGATAGGGCCAGTCAACCGGGTCGAAGTCCTTCGGCCAGTACATGATGTTGTCAACGAGATCCTTTAGTGCGTTTACCGTCACCAGTTCCTGGTCTCCTACGATGCCGCCGGTATCTTCTACGACGTAAATACCGTGATCAGTCAGCGCCGGAAACAACAGGTTGAATGACTTTAACTGGTGTTCGATACGATGACTGCCATCATCAATGATGATGGCGAAGTCTCCGCCTGTTTCCCGAATTACCTGATTACAAAACTCCGCGCTGCTTTGATCTCCGATAAATATTCTCCGTCTTCCGCCCTCGAACTCTTTGCACTTGGGGTCAATATCCAGGCCGTATATCGTTGCGTTGGGAAAGAACTCCTCCCACATTCGAATGGAATGATCCGTTTGCACGCCGATCTCTACGACCTTCTTCACGTCAAGACGAATATCCCGAAAATGCATCCAGTAGTAGGGCAGATAGTTGTGCGTTCGTTTTGTTGGCCGGTATTTTTCTCCGAGCTCTTCCAGAATGTTGTCTCTGGATACAGGAAACGAGAACGGGCTTTCAGGCACGCTCCTGGGCGGATTGGCGATCGAAATTCCGGGTCTGGTGACCAGCACGCGCATTCTCGTGAGAAGCAGCTTTAGGGAACGTTGAATTCTCTTGGGCAGGACTTGTTTCGCTACACCGGCCGCACCATCAAGATTCATTCATTCGCTCCTGTATTCATTCTTCCGGCTCTAACGAGGCTGTAGACAGATTCTGTCTTCGCACAAATCGCGCCCACATGCGCACGCGACGATTGTGACAAGCTCCCGATCGAAAGCGGCATGCGCCGCACCCCCGCATTGAACGTCACCGATACACGGCTGTGACGCGACCCGCCAATATCGAATTGTCGGCAGCCTCGCTGCTCAATGCCCGCCAACCAGCAATTTGCGACGCCCAACCTCTTCACCAGTTGCGCCGCTCAGACCCTGATCTTGCGAAGCAACCCGGCCGGCAACACGTAACCTGAAGAGCGCGCTCGCCAAGCGCCATAATAACTATTTATCTTTGGTAATACGCTAGTCGCATTGCATCGGTCAGTTGCGGCCCTACGCCTGAACCCAGGTCAGGTCTTGACAAGCATCTGTACCAAATGCAGTTAGGTACTTGAAGGCAGGGGTGCTGACGATGCAAATCGAGCTTTGTCAGTCGCGCAATCCTGGCCCTGCAGCTACACCTTCAAGCGTCAATTACAGTGCCACAGAATGGACTTACAGAAGAGGTGGACCCCAACGGCTGGACACCAAAATATAGCTGATAAGTGAAATCTTATGGATTATTCTTTTACGACACAGAGAGGATCCGAAGATGACACGTAGAAAGAGAAGAAATCACACGGCGAGCTTCAAGGCCAAAGTAGCACTGGGCGCAGTGCGTGGCGAGCACACACTGGCCGAGCTGGCTGAACAGTTCGACGTTCACCCGAATCAGATCCAGGACTGGAAGAAACGTCTGGTCGATAGTGCCGAGGACGTGTTCGGTGGCAACGCAGTTGAGGCGCAACACACCGAACGCGAAATCGAGAAGCTGCACGCCAAGGTCGGGCAACTGACGATGGAGAAAGATTTTCTGTCAAAGTTTCTCGGGCGCGACCGGTGAGCGAGCGCCGAGCACAGATTCAAAGCGCTCACGAACTGTCCAGGGCACGCCGCTGCGAGTTACTCGGAGTGGCACGCTGCACAGCGTACTATCGCGGCGCACAGGTGTCAGCCGAAGACCTTGAGCTGATGCGCCTGATCGACGAGATCCACCTTGAGCTGCCGTTCTACGGAAGCCGTCGTATTCGCAACGAACTCGATACACGCGGGCTGCAGGTCAATCGTAAGCGCGTACAGCGGCTGATGCGTCAGATGCAGATCAGGGCGCTGTAGCCGAAGCGGCGCACCAGCACGCCAGACAAGGGACACAAGATCTATCCTTACTTGCTCAGGGACATGACAATCACGCGGGCCAACCAGGTGTGGGCGAGCGATATGTGTTATCTACCGATGGCCAAGGGGTTCATGTAGCTCGTGGCGATTATGCACTGGCATACGCGCAAGGTGCTTTCGTGGCGGGCGTCGAACACGATGGACAGCGACTTTTGCGTCGAGGCGCTCGAAGAGGCATTGCGTGGCTACGGTACACCCGAGATATTCAACACCGATCAGGGCACGCAGTTCACGGCCGATGCGTTCACCCGCGTTCTCAAGGACCACGAAGTGACGATCAGCATGGACGGCAAGGCTCGCTGGATCGACAACGTGTTCGTCGAACGGTTGTGGCGCAGTGTGAAGTACGAAGACGTGTATCTGCGCGCGTATGAAACGCCGGCGGCATTACGCGCCGGACTGGACAAATACTTTCGTTTTTACAATACCCGGCGTCGTCACACTGGGCTTGACCGGCGTACCCCCGATGCGGTGTACTTCGAACAAACGGCGTTGAAGAGCGCGGCCTGAACCCCATGGAGATTTCACTTAAGCGGGGGTCCAAGTTTCGGGGTCCACTTCTGTGCATCAACGAGACGCGACAACCTGGTTTCGTGGTCTCGTCTCAACCGCCATGCGTGCCGGAGTCGTGCGTGACAATGGAAGTTTTTGTGATCTCTCGCCTTGTTGATTTCGTAGATGATCCGGTTCCGTCGCGCGTATGCGTCGTCGAGGTTGACGCATTCGCAAAGAATATTTTGTTTCCAATGCACATGCCGGGCGCGTAAGTGACGGAGAAGTACGCAGCGCATTTGTTGTCAATCAGAGCCGCCGGACCGGGAATTCGGGTATATATCTTCTATACTCCCGGATCAGCGCAAGATGAGCGCACCGTCCGCTAACTTATTCAGAATGCAATCTGCTGTCACTACATCGGCAAGAAAGGACTCGGTATTTCGTGCTGCGCTGATCTTCTCGTTCGCGCTGCTCTGGTCGTTGTTGACTATTGCCACGATCCGCTCTGGCCTTGGTGACGGTATTTTCGTTCTTTTCGCAACGGCGGTATTTGGTCTGGCTGCTATTTGGTTGCCTCTGTTTGCGATCAAGTTAGCCGATGATGTGGCGTCCGGTGAGTCAGGTGAACACGGTGTTACTCACTTTCTACTGGTCGCGGGTCCGATACTTCCGTCGGGCTTGCGCTGGGTCAGGCTGCTACGTGGCTTGCGGGTGTTGGTGTTGTACTGGTACTGCTGCTGCGACGGAAAGATCTGGCAGCGGCCTTTTCACCGAAGCCCGTCGAAGCGCTGGCGAGCACGCTGGCAGCCGGCCTGGTGTTGGCGATTGTAGTCGTCGCTGCCGGCGCCCCGTGGCGCTTGTTCATCCCCGAAGCGATCACCCTGGGCATCGCGCAAGCCGACACGTTGTTCCATGTCGCCATCGCACAGATTGCGGCGCAATTTTCGATTCCGTCCACCGGCGGCGATGGTCTGACGCTGCAGCACTATCACTTCGGATCGCACCTGGCTGCAGCGGGGCTTTCTGCAGCGTCGGACTCGAGTGCCGCCCTGATATACGTTTACTGGGGTGCTGTTCTCCTGAAAGTGCAGGCGCTTTGGGCATTCTGGCTTGCCGCCACGATGATGGGCAAGCAGCGGACGCTGCTGTTGCCGTCGATTGCTTACGCGACCTTGTTCCTGCTGTTGTGTCCCCTCGAAAGCGAAAGCTTCATGCTGGCCATTGCTGTCTTCGTCGGCGCAGTCCCATTGATCTGCACGATGATCTCCAGGGACGATCAGAAAACGAATGCATTCAGATCCGGCTTGCCAACAGTTTTGCTGGCGGCCATCGCATGCGCTGCAGCCAAAGTGTCGGTTGGCTATTTCGTCGGCGCATCGCTGGCTCTGATGGCCTGGCGCAGACGCGGGAATCTTGCTGATGTCATGCTGCTTGCCGTGGGCGCGGTCATCCTTGGTTTGATTACGGTGTCGTTTGTCCTCCCATTCGAACAATCGCTGGCAGAAACCGGGCTCCGGGTTCTGCTTGCCTCGTATGCTCAATACGCGACCATGACGGCACTCATGAGCTACTTGCTCCCTGCCTTCGTCGTGTGGGCGTGTGTGGCAGGGCTGGGTGTCAAGGCGACAAGAGTCGGCGGCGACGATGGCGAGCAAACGCAGTTACACATCCACTACATAAGTGACACAGCGCACTCGAGTTGGTTTCAGCGCCTGATGCGCGCCGATGGGCTGGTGCAGTTACATGCGCTGTGCCTGGCTGCTTGCTTGCTGGTGCTTGTAACCGTGCCGATCGGTGCCGGTATGTTCTACTTCTCATATGTGCTTCTGATTCTGCCGGCATTGATCTCTCCTACCTGGCTAAGTGCCGCCTGTGCGCCAGGTAGCGGCGGGCGTCGAATTCTGATTGTGACCGCTACGCTTTGTTGCGTTTATCTATCCGGCGGGTTCGCCTTCACGCTGGTCAATACAATTGGTTCGATCACACATGGCGCGCAGCAACTTACCGCTCCGGAATATCGAAATGCTCACGACGGCGACGGATTGTCCAAGCTGGTTATTGCGGACTCACTGCGACAGTCAGGAACACCGTTTGGGACGCTGCGGCTTCAGGTGCAAAATACTCAGTGGGCGGAGTTGTTGCGGTCACTGCGACAAGCGAGCGCCGGCAGTATGCAGGTGTTCGTGCCGCCGGCTGTCGAAGACTTCTGGACCCGTCTGAAAGTTGGCGGAACCAATCCATACTGGTGCATGCAGCCACACCTCATGATCCCTTCGCAAACCGGGATTCCGATGATTTTTGGTATTGCGCCGCTCAAGTACGAGACGGGTTGCTCGCCATTCGCAGGTCTTTACGGCTTCGGTAAACATCAGGATATGCATCGCACTCGTGAGCTGTCAGACGAGCAGTTGTGCGAAATCGCGCGCAATCGCTCGGTCGATGCAGTCTATGTACTTGATTCGGTCGAGCCTCCGGAACGCAATCGCATTCTGCGTTGCGGCGCTTGAGTCCGGCAGACCGCTAGTCCATGTGATCGTCCACTACGTGCGCTGACCACCGCCACGGAGTATTGTTTTGCTCAACACAAAAGTCATTGGCACGGTCAGCACCAGGACGAACAGAGGTGCTACGCTGGGCGGCACTTTCCACCAGCGAACCAGTATTTCCAGCAAGCCGGCGCCAGCCAGGTATTGCGCCACGTATACCAGCGGATAACGGACGAACGTTTTCCATGATCCGGCTACCTGAAAGACGTAGCGCGAGTTCAGGTGGTAGGAAATCGCAATGCCGGCCACGTACGCAATGGCGTAGGCAGCCTGATAGCCGATCACAATTTGGAACAGCAAATATATTGCGTAGGTCAGCCCGGTATTGACAACCCCGGCGACCAGGAAACGCGGAATCTCCTTGCGGTGCGAACCCGGTTCACCCACTAGACGCAGTTCACCGATCAGTTTCGCGCTGAAACTGGCTGTAGTCCGCAATCGGGGCCGACAAGTCGTCCGACGCGAACACAAGCAGCAACCCGTCATCGCTGAGTTTGCATGCGCCGCTCCAGGTCATCGCCGGGACATACAACCCGATGTCCGGACTGGCGAGCACAATTTCCCGACGCCTTTTTCCATCGTCTACTACGACCGTGCATGATCCGCGCAGGCAGACGATGAACTGCTGCGCAGTCCGATGGGCGCACTGTTCGTCAGTCTTTTCACCCGTTGCACCGGAAACCGTTGCATAGCTCTTTGGCAGCAAAGGAATGTCGTCTTCGAATCGTGTGTCGGTGGGCCCGTTGACCCGATGGAGTGTCACGCCTTCCATGCCAGTTTGCGTCACGGCTGCTTGTGTTGTCCCGGTGTTTTCAGACCCGTCGGCCGTGTGCAAGGGCTCCATTGCATCCACATATCCGACGATTTGCGCAGGATTGCCGAACACGATCGCGTTGGCAGGCACCGACTGCGTCACGACCGCGCCTGCGCCGACCATTGCGTTGGGCCCGATGTCCAGACCAGGCAGGATGGTAGCGTTCGCTCCGATGGAGGCGTTCTTGCGCACAACCGTGCGCAAGAATTCCTTCTGGTAGGCCCGGCTACGTGGAAACATCGTATTGGTGAAGGTCGCATTCGGTCCCACGAAAGCATCGTCCTCCAGCGTAATGCCGTCCCATAACTGCACACCGCATTTGATGGTGACCCGGTCGCCGAGCAAAACGTCGTTTTCGATAAAGACGCCATCGCAGATATTGCAATCCTGGCCAATGCGCGCTTGCGGCAGCACATGGGCAAATGCCCAGACTCGCGTTCCTTCTCCGACGGCCTTGGTCTCACAAAGCGCTTTTGGATGAATGTACACCCCGCTTTCCTGTGGCGGCATGGTGGCCCGACTGTTCATGCTAACTCTCATATTGAAATCTGCCGTTCCTCTGGCCCAGCGGCCACGGATGGAATGTTGTAAAAGAATTTCAGGATATCTCGTCAATGATGAACGGCGGCCGTTTGCGTGATTCATCGAGCGAACGCCAAAGGTATTCACCGAGGATGCCGAGCATCAGCATTTGCGTACCCGAAACAAACGCGACGAATACCATGATCGTGGTGAAGCCACGCACGGGGATGTTCCCGAAGAACCGGTTGGCCAATACAAAAATCAGGTAGGCGAACGAGCTGAATGCGAAAATTATGCCGGATATCGAGATAAAGCGAATCGGAAAATACGAGTACCCGACGAATGAATCGACGAACAGTTTGAAACGCTTGCCGAAAGTCCAGCGTGATTTCCCTTTCGTTCGCGCACGCCGCACATACGGGATCAACGTACACGGGTAGCCCATCCAGAATATCAGGTTCATGACGTTGGCGTTTTTCTCGCCAATGCGGTTGATGCTGTCGACGACTTCACGCTTGACCAGCAGAAAATCGAATCCTCCCGCCGGGTAGTCCTTGAGTGCAAACTTGCGCAGCAGATAATAGAAGGCATTTGCGAGCTTGCTTTGGAGAAACGGATCGCCGCGGTCCGAACGCGTTGCCATACAGACCTTGCTGCCTTGCTCAAGGTGTTTGAGCATATCGAGGAACAGTTCGGGTGGATCCTGCAAGTCGGCTGCAATGAACCCGGCATAGTCGCCTGTGCATTGCGAGAAACCGGCCTGAATGGCGGCCATTGACCCGAAATTGCGGGTCAGTTTAACCAGTCGAATATGTTCGGGATACTGCTTCTGAAATTCCTGCAACAGCGCGTACGAAGAATCCCCGGAACCGTCGTCGACGAACATGAACTCGAAATCGAGGTCCGGCCGCTGCGGTGGTAACAACATCAAGCTTTCGACAGTGTCGGCGATATTCATTTCGTTGTAGTACACCGGCAGAATGATCGAGATGCGCTTTTTCTCCATGATTCGTTTTCACTCGCTGATTTGTGTGCTGAAGCGCCCGCTTGCGTCAACGCGAAATCGCGCTGGCGTGAAAGATCTCGACTTATGCACTGGATTTCTCCAGGCCACCACGCAAAGCCTTGACGACAGTATCCACGTCGCTGCGCTGCATGCCTGGCCACATCGGCAGGCTCAGTACCTCGCTGTGGATTGTCTCGGAAATCGGCAAATCTCCTTTGGTCAGACCTGCATCGGCATATGCCGGTTGCAAGTGTGGAGGGATGGGGTAGTGGATAAGAGCGCCGATGTCATTGTCGGCGAGATGTTTGAGCATGCGCTCTCGCTCCGCAACGCGAATAACGAACAGATGCCAAACCGGCTCCGCCCATGCGGGCACCTCGGGTAGCACCAAGCCGGGAACGCCGGCAAGTGCGCCCAGGTACATGGTTGCGACTTCGCGGCGCTGCGCATTTTGCCGGTCCAGAACCTTGAGTTTTACACGCAGAAACGCGGCCTGCAATTCGTCCAGTCTCGAATTGAAGCCTTTGACCTCGTTGTGGTACTTGGTCTTCGAGCCGTAGTTGCGAAGAACTCGGATCTGTTCGGCCAGTTGCGCATCGTCGGTCGTCACGCCGCCGGCATCCCCAAGCGCGCCAAGGTTCTTGCCCGGATAAAAGCTGAATGCGGCGGCGTCGCCCAGCGCTCCCGCCTTTGTTCCACGACAGGTGGCGCCATACGCCTGAGCCGCGTCCTCGATTACTTTCAGACCATGGGACGCTGCAATCGCGTTGATGCGCTCCATGTCCGCGGTCTGGCCATACAGGTGAACCGCCATGATGGCGCGTGTTCGCGGCGTGATCTTCGCCTCTATCAACTCCGGATCAAGGTTGTAGGTAGCCACCACCGGTTCAACCGGCACCGGCGTAGCGCCCGCGCTGCTGATCGCCAGCCAGGTCGCGATGTATGTATTGGAAGGAACGATTACTTCGTCATTGTGACCGATGCCATAGCCGCGCAGGATCAGATGCAATCCCTCCAGACCGTTGCCGACACCAATGCAATGACGGGTACCGGAGTGCGCGGCAAATTCTTCCTCGAAGGCGGCCACTTCCTGGCCCAGAATCAGCGAGCTCGATTGCAATACGCGATTGAAGGCTTCAGACAGTTCGGAAGCGTTCGAAAGATTGATGCCTTTTACATCGAGAAAAGGAATCATCGTCGAATTATTCCTGCAGCACGGCGTTCAGATTTCCTTGATGTCGATGACACGTCCGGTATAGCCATGGCCCTCGAGATTGGCCCTCACTTCGGAGGGAATATGCCACGCAAGGTTCAGAATCGGCAAGGTCTTGTCCAGGCGATACAACTCCGCCTCGGGCAAGATCGGAATGCGGGTTCCGGGGACGTAATGGCCAACCTTGATCGAGCCCTTGATCTCGTAGACGGCAGATAAATGCGTATGGTCCAGGTCAAGGAGCTTTATCAGGATTGCCGTCCGGCCGGGAAACGCCTTGGCGCGGATCGGCCCGTGCTCCTTCACAAGGTCCTCGATCATTGCGCGCGTGCTCTTGCGCCACTCGTCGAGATCGGCCCGCATTCTGGCAAACTCCGAAGCGAAGTGGTTTTCGTCAACGTCGAGCGTGGTTGGCGTGCCCTTGCCGAGAAACACCCGGATATTGCCGCCATACCGGCTGACAAATTGCACCGACAAGACTTCAGTGCCTAGCGCGGCGGCGACATGGTCGAACGACTTGCGACTGTAGGTGCGCGGATGTTCGTGATAGAAAGTGTCAAATTGCCCGCGCTTGAAGATGTCGCCGAGGTAGTGATTCTCAATGACGACGACCGTCTCGGGGCCGATCAGCAACTTTACGTTCGCCAGCAGTTCCTGCAACTGCTCGATGTGAGCGAACACGTTTGTAAAGGTAATGATGTCAGGGGAGCCGACTTCATCAAGGATGGCTTGCGCCGCCTCGCGATCGAAAAAAGTGCACAAGGTACGATGGCGCGAATCCGCTGCTGCGCCGGTGGGCTCGACCCCGATCGTCTTGCAACCTCTTTCCTCAAAGAAGTTGAGAAGGCTGCCATCATTGCAGCCGATGTCGAGGACGGTCTTGCCTGCCAGATTGCCCAGCAGCGTTTCGCAGCTGTCAACCAGGTCCGACATTCCGACCAGCACGCTGCCGGCCATCCTGGCGCGATAGTGATAATCCTTGGTGAACAACTCCCGCTTGGGGACCTGGTACCGCTGGTGCGCCGTCCTGCAAACGTTGCAAAAAACAATTTCGATTGGATATTCCTTGCAATGACGATCACTGCCAAACGGCACCAGGTCGTCGCACAAAGGATGCGCTCCAAGGTCCAGCACGGGTTCGAGATCGGCGTTTCCGCAAACCTCGCAATGTTTGATGGCTTCCATTCCCCTTCCCGAATCTAATGCTCTGAACACGGTACCAGAAATTTCGTTCGATATCGGCGTCGGTGAAATATTTGGCGCGCCAGATTGGCCTTCGTCCAACCGAAACTGTCGATCAGAGGATCAGAAAACAGAGCAGCATCCCGGCATACCGCTCTCATTCGTTGGTACTTGCGTTTGATGGCCCAACCATGTGTTTCGCAGCCAGTGGAACGCCGCACCAGATTCCGCCCAAATGGGGTGCAACGGCAGCGAAAGTACCCGGATTGCTGCGTTCGTCGCGAGTGAAATCTTCGCCGAGCATGCATATCTCCAGACAAGTTTGTCGAAAAGGTAATCAAGGTGCCGACTTTGGGATTTTTGGGGGATCGCGTGGGCGTTGTGGAGTCGCACCGGGTTGAATCGTTTCTTGTGGCATGATTTGCGGCGCGCAAACTTCTCGAAGCAGGGGTTACACACCACAGGTTGCGTACGCATACGTAACTTCGCAACAAGCCGAGTGCCTGTGACGAAAATATTTAAGTAGCAGGGCCGAATCATCCGGAGAAAAAGGCATGGACGAACAACTCGAAACACTGCAACAGATTCAAGCAACCGCGGTCGACTCAGCGGTGAGGTTTGGTCCCAAACTGTTGGTCGCAGTGATCATTATCGGACTTGGCATGGTGGCCGGTCGCTGGTGCGGCAAAACGGCCGAGCGCCTGCTCGACAGATTCAACCTGGAACCGCCGGTCAAGTAGTTGCTCAATCGAGTTGTCCATGCGCTGGTGTTGGGCTTGTTCGGCATCATGGCACTGCAGAATCTTGGCGTGGAATTGCTGCCCTTGATTGCGGGTTTGGGTGTTGTCGGCGCTGGTGTTGCACTGGCCATGCAAGGCGTATTGGGAAATCTTGCGGCAGGCCTGACAATCATTTTCACCAATCCGTTCCGGGTTGGTGAATACGTGTCGATCGGTGGCGAAGAAGGTGAGGTCAATACGATCACGTTGTTCAATACCGTGTTGACCCATTACGACATGTCGCGCGTTGTAGTGCCCAACCGTTTGATCGTCGGTGAGGTCATGCATAATTACGGGCGTATTCGACAACTCAATGTCGTGGTTGGCGTCGCCTACGATACCGATCTCAACAATGCCCTGTCCGCTGTCAATGACGTCCTGGGCGCCAACAAGCGCGTCCTGAAAGATCCGGAACCGATAATCCAGGTAACGACGCTTGCAGACTCCTCGATCAACATTTCGGTTTGTCCGTGGGTCGATGTTTCCGATTACGTATTGGCGCCGGGTGAAATCAACAAGGCCGTAGTAGAAGCGTTTCGCGAGCGAGGAGTTGCCATTCCGTTTCCGCAGCGTGAAGTGCGTCTACTTGGAAACGGCGACTAGTGAAGCGCTGCGCTGGAATCTGCTATCGCCTAGTCGTTAACGCGGGCGCGAACCAAAGCAATATGCTGCTTTACGGTATAGAGCAGCTGCGCTTATGCGATGGGAACACGCATTCGATTGGCACGTTCTTCGAGCCGATCGAGTTGTTCAGCTAAATGCCCTGGCCTCTCGCCGCTTGCTCTTGCAATTTCTACCTCGAGGAACTTGAGCTCGCCGTAGAGCCTGAAAATGCGACGTCGCATGGACCATCCAATTATGGCGGGAAGTAGCCGAAATAGCGGATACGCAACCCCGACTACGGGAATCAGAAGAATGAACGTCCGCGAGACCAACGCTGCCAACCAGAATGGCAAATAACGTTGAAGTAACGGGCGGCCGTTTCGATAATAGTCGTGCGCTACGTCGCTAAGTGGTAAGTCGATAGGCTCGGCAGCGGGAAACTCGCCAGCTTTGTTGAACACGCCGGGGCCACCATGAATTTTCGAGGCCGCGTCCAGAAAAAGATGTTGCAGAGCTGGATGCAAATCGGCGTGCGCGACAGGGCTTACTTTTGTCGCGATCAGCTTCAAGTCTTTCGGTGGTCGATCCGCTTTAAGGTCAGCGATACCACGGGGCAAAATGAGCTTGCTCAGGTAGGGACGCAATGCAACGTGCGCGTCCGCTCTCATCCATTCGAGAGGATAAACGCTCTCCTCATGCAGCAGGCGCTGGACTACAGGCGCGTCCCACGGAAGTGCCAGGCCGATAAACTGCACATGATCACTAAGCAGCGCGTCAACAGCGTCTCGTGGATTGAGGTCCACCATTTCGACGTTAGGTGAATTCAAACCAATCTGAGCTGTAATTTCGCGCCCAATTTTGTACGTGCCGCTGCCCGGCGTTCCAAACGAGAGCCGAAGTTCCTCAAGTATTGCCCGTCGCTCTGACACGTTGCTTGTCAGTTTCAGCTTCTTGTTGGTGAATAACCAGAATGGTTCGTAGAACAAAGTTCCGAGCGAGACCAGATCCGGCGATTCCGACAAATTGGTAACGCCGCTTTCGGCAAGTGCAACAGAAACGCCCGATGAGGGATCGTTGAGCAATTCAATGTTGTCAACAGATCCGTTGGTCCGTTTTAGCTCAAGGACGACGCCGTGCTTTGCAAAAATGTCTCGATAGCGTTGACCAATCGCATCAAATCCGATTGCTTCCGGGCCCGTTGCCATGACAAGAACCCGTGGCGGCAAGGGCTGTGTGAAATGCAGCAACGCAGCGACAAGCAATGCGAAGACAATTGCTGCAAACGCGAACGCGTATGTCGATTTGCGGTGGGGTTCGGTTGCTGAATCGCTGTTCATGTCTATTCGCCGGTTGGGCTGCGCTAAATCTTATGGGCTCGTCTGTACTGCAGCGTCAGCTCTCGGGAATGGTTTGCAGGGACACATTGCAAACATCGGCACCATCCGCAGGAATCTTTTCGCCCGAGAGTTTCTTGATGGGAACCCAGAAAATCGATGTCAAAAACTTCGTGGCGGTTCCGATGACTTCACCAGGTGATGCCCTTATGCTGAAATCATCGAAAGGCCCGCTGACTTCAATCGGGGTTGCAAGACTGAACATTTGCGGGGTCTTGACCTGGGGACTCATCCTCAATGCGAAATTCTCTTCGGTGAAATCTGCGCTACCCGTACCCGACACGCGCATTCTGCTGGTATCCATCATGATGAATCTTTCGATCAGCTTTCCGTCATCGAGCTTGAATCGAGCAATTGCGCAGTTAACTTTTGACGCTTTGTCAGGGTCGACTTCCGGCGCGAGAGCGACAAATACGTTGACGGCCCACAGATCGAAGATGCCAGCCTTCATGTCTTGCGGCCACACCCCGAATTCGATTCGTCCGCTACCGTGGCGCAAAATATCGGACAAGTAACGTGCGCGCGAATCAACGTCCATAATCACACTAAACGTTCCGCTAATGTCCGCGTCGGGCTGGGTGCGGCGGGCGAGAATGCCATAGTCGAATTTTTCGACATTGAGTTGAAAGTCAACCGCGACATCGGTTTGAGTTGGCTCGTATCCTAGTTTCATCGCAGCTTCGCCGCCAGGCACCTTGACCTCGATTGGTCCGATGTCAGCCCGGCCATTTGCCAGAGTTGCCTGAAACCTTCCCTGGCCCAGTTTGTCCTGTCCCGACAGCACTTGTTCGACCTCAACGACGATAGAGGCGTCCTGGCGACTCAACATTTCGGGACTCAAAAGCTTCTGCGCCTCGTCGCTGACTTCGGCGGCTTTCTGGCTCGCCTCCTCCAGCGACATTGCGTCTGTTTCCTCCTCCGGTTTCTCTTCCACTGGCGACCAGTCGCCGAATCTGAAATCGTCGAGCTGAATAACCGGTGAGTTCAATGCGACATTAATCTGAGGGCGGCCAGTGTGTGTTTCATAACGGCCGAATCCATTGAGCAGACTTTCCCCGACTTGCAAGCGCAGGCCGTTGACTTCGTAACCATCGCGATGACATTCGAAATTTTCCTGCGGCTGACCATGGGCCCCACGGAGGAAGCGACGCGCGAGTGAGCTGGTCAAGATCAGAAAAACGTTCGCCGTTCGCTTCGAGAGTGAGTTCTATCTCGCTGCCAACAGGGCGAGCGATTTCGCCACCGAGTTTCACACGGGTGTTTGATGTATTGGCAGCAAGAGCGAAACGCAATGGCAATTGCGGATTCACCAAATTTGCAGCACTTGCGGTATCGATTGAGAATTCAATCGGTACGCCATCGAGTGCGCCTTCCATGTTAAATCGTATTGGCCGCCCGGGATCGGCACGCAAATTCGCTTCGCTTAACGTAATGTGGGCCTTACCTCCGGTATTGGCGTCGCGCAACACGATGTGTCCGCCACCGATTGTTCCAAGCAGTTCGGAGCGTGCCAACATGTCACTGACCCGGCTCGAGCGTGCGATCAAGCTGATCGCAAACTCTTCGAAATCGGCGTCAAGATCGCGCGCGACCCCGAGCGTTTTCAGCACGTTTCCAACATTGAGGTCGGAGGCGTGCAACCACAATCCAGCCATCGGTTCGGTGCCGCGAAGGTCAAGCAGTACAGCACCGTTGAATTCGGCATCCGCCACATTTGCCGAAAACGGCGATGGATTCATGTATGCGTCCCGAATACGCCCATCGAACGAAACATCGCTTACTTTGACAGGCACGCCAGCGAAGTTTCCGACCCTGACCGCAATGTCAGCATCGGCGAGATCGATTTGCTTTGGCAGCAACGGGACATTGAGCGCCGGGGTTGAGCCTGCCGGCTTCGGTTTGTCCGACGTTGGCAACATCGTTTCGAGTTGCTCGATGTCGATTTCATCCGCCGCGAGCGAAACCTTCAGTAATTTCGAGTTGTTAGTGGTGGATTGCGATGCATCGATGCGCAACGTCGAACGGCCGAGTTCAAGGAGGAGGTTGCGCACTTGCCACGACGACGCGAAAAGGTGTCCGACACCGGAAATTGCCACTGGCGCCTGCGCGCCTGGTGTCAAGCCGAGCCACGCCGCGAGATCGCCCGCGCGAGGTGACGAGAACTCGAACTCGATTTGCGGGCCGCGATCGGTTGCGGGCTTCTCGATCAAGCCATGAACGCGTGCTTGTGCGGCACCGGAACGAAGGCGCAGATCAACAGGTGTTCGCACTTGCCGCATCATGGGTTCGAGCGCGCCGCCCGCGAGGCTCGCAGAAAAGCGATTGCCCAATAAAGCGCCGCGCATTTTCCCAGTGAGTGGTTTGCCCGGCGGTAAACGCATCTCCATTTCGTCAAGAGTAAAGTTCACCGGCCGGCCACCTTCGAAATTGCCGTAACTGAAGCGGCTGCGCTCGACGTCCAGTATTACATCCAGGCTGCTCACCAGTTCCTTTCCACTCGCGCCGGTTGCGCCAAGTGCAAACTCGAAGCGCCCGAGATGTCCCTTGACGCCTCGAGCGCCAAGAAACAACTCTGCCAGTCCTCCAAGATCGGAATTTTCAGTTCCAAGATTCATGCTGAACTTTGGTGGCTTTTCTGTTGCGTCAACGTCGACTTGGCCGGCAAGGGATACACCCGCCATCGTCGCAGTGAGCGGCACGTGTAGCTGTCCATCCTGTGCGTGAATTTGCAATCGGGCTTGCTCGGCGTTGCCGGGGATACTCAGCCACCGATCAACACCCATGGTGATGTCAGCATTCATCGAGTTCAAACGTTCGAGATCGAACGTAGCTGACGCTATTCCCTTGTACAGGTCGGCAAAACTACGCGTGTCCGAGGCATCTCCAGGCTCTGGTTCGGTTTGATCGGCTGCAACAGGCTCGTTTTGCTCTGTCGGTTCGCCCAGGAATGGACGCAAGTCGAGCGTTGTCGCAATAAGAGATCCGGTCAGATTGGGTATCTCGTTCCTCGCATCAAAGTCGAGGTTGCCGGTAAACGTGGTGCGGCCCATCGCTCCCGCCAATTCGCTCATGGAGACTTGCAGAGGTGAGAATTTCAGCTTGGCCGCAATGCCTGCCGCTCCAACGTCAGGCAACTCGGTTTGGAACATGCGCTCGAATTCGCTCAGATCTCCAGTACCGAGGCCGAATTTCACTTCGCCGTGCCCGCGGCCACTAACGCTGCCGTTAACCGACAAGGTCGTGCTGAGAAAGCTGAGCGTGAATGCAACCGGCCAGGGCTCGTCGCTCGCCAGGTCAGCCAGCTTGCCGCCCTTGAAATCCATCTTGTACGGAAATTCCCTGTCGACTTTGCCATTGAGGGTCATTTCTACCGGCGCGTCCCCGGGAGAACGGGCCGAAAGCGAATCCAGATAAAAGTGGTAATCCTTGTTGCGCGAACTAATGAAATCCACTTCGAGTGTCGAGAGCGATATTTGTTGTATGTCGACTCTGGCCAGGGGCTGCTCGATCATTCCTCTGGCACGGCTGAGCCCGCCTTCCCTTGAGTCGGTGGGAGTGCGTCGCGTGAACAATGACCAGTTGTTACTGCCGTCCGCTGTGACCTGAAGCCTTGCGTGAACGTTGTTCCCTGACAACTCGTCGATGCGTAGTTGTTTCTCAAATAGCAGGTGCCACAAATCAAGAGCGAGTCTTGCTTCACCCAGACTGGCAAAATCACCGCCGCCGAAACCCGGCGCATTGGCAATATGCAGGCCGCCGATTCGCAGTCTCGGCCGGCTCGAGATGTGCATCTCCAGTGGGCCGTCGAAACGCACCTCACGGCCAATGCTTTCGCTGAATGTGTCTGCGACGCGATCGCGCAATACGCCTGCGTCAATGGTTACGCCAATAAAGGTCACGTACAGCGCCCCAAGTACCACGATCAGGCCGAGTGATAGCAATCCTGCCGTTGTCCATAGCAGGATGCGGCGAAGTCTGCTACCCGCACGATTTGTATTCTTCGACGTGATCGAATGCTTTTCACTCACGCTAACTTGCCCTGACAAGTATCAGCAATATGCGGCCATGCGCGACGTAACCAGAACAACCTTCAACCAGTGTTGCACGCGGCGCGTTTGCAGCAGTAACATATCTTGCAAATTGCCCTGCGACTTTATGCGCGAATGGATGCTTGCTTTGTCGACTCGGGATCTGAGACGGACAATACATTGTTGTTAAGTGACTTTTAGCAAATCGTTGTACCAGGAAAAGCGCGTGTCCTGTCGCGTGATGATTTCGATCACCGCGGTCTTGCCTTCCTTGTTGGCAATCTGGGCGTTCTTCAGTGCCGGGGCGATTCCCTCCGGCTTTTCCACCTTCACGGCTTCGGCGCCGAGCGCTTTGGCGACGTCTGCGTAGTTACCGGTTTGATTTCCCGAGCCGTATTTCTCCATTGCCGTTGGCATGCTCTGGTCATAGCCGCCCATGGTGAAGTTGTTGATAACCACCGTGGTAATTGGTACTTCGGCGCGCACGGCGGTCTCGATATCCAGTCCGGTATGACCGAAGGCGAGATCACCCATGAAGTTCATGCAGAACTTCGATGGATCTGCGATCTTGGCGCCGATCATCAGCGGTATGCCGTAGCCCAGGTGTGTGGTTTTGCCCCAGCCGATGTAACCAAGCGGCGTAGTTGCCTTGTAGAAAGGCATGATCTGATCGCGTGGATTGCCGGCGTCGTGGGTGACAACTGAATTCTCGTGATCGATGGCCTTGTTGATCTCGTTGATAACGCGATACGGATTGATTGGCGCCTCGTCGGAGTTGAGCAATGGCTCCCATTCCGAAAGCCACTGTGCGCGGCCAGTTGCAATTTCTTCAGCGAGAGCAGTATCAGTCGCGCGTCCGTTTTCGCCAACCTGTGCCTTGACCTCATCGATCACCATGTCGAGCGTCAAGCCGGCATCGCCGATCAGACCTATATCAACGGTGTAGTCCTTGTTGATGTCTTCGCCTGACACAGTGGATTGAATGAGCGTTTTTCCCGGCGGTATGTCGATGCCGAATGTCGTTCGCGTAAGTCCCGATCCGATCGCAAACACTACGTCGGACTCGCCGAGCCACTTGAACACGTTGCGTGGTGCCGTCCGGTTTGCCGAACCCAGCGCCATCGGATGATCGTCGGGAAACGCGCTTTTTCCCTGCATGGTGGTGATGACCGGGATTTGCGTGAGTTCGGCCAGTTCTCTCAATTGGTCGGTCGCGTCAGCATAGAGCACGCCCTGACCGGCCCAGATGACCGGACGCTTCGCTGCCAGAAGTGCTTTGACAGCGTCTTTCACATCGCCAGCGCTCGGTGCGTACTTGAATGTTTTGGTGGCTTGGTAGTCCATTGCCTCCTTTGGAAACTCCTGACCCAGTGCATCCCGGTGCATCTCGACCAGAACCGGTCCCGGCCGGCCGTGTTTGACCGCGTGAAATGCGCGCTGAATCTGCATCGTCGTACGGTCTGCCCGGTCAATTGACAACGCGAGCTTGGTGATGTGCGCGAAGTTCCTCGTTGCCGAAAAGTTGGGCGCGACGTCGTACTTGCTCAATCCGGCGCCCAGCGGAAGGTAGATCATTGGCACGGCTTCGCCGTAAGCCTGGGCGATGCCGCCGAAGGAATTCTCCGTGCCCGGCCCGGATTGCGATGCATAGACGCCGGGAACCGTACCTCGCATTTGCCGCGAATAGGCGTCGACAGCGTTGATTGCGCCACGCTCCTGGCGAAACACGATTGGCCGGATGCCGACTTTGGCCGCGGACTCGATGAGCGGGTTTGCGGGGAAGCAACCCATCCAGGTGACACCTTCGGCCTTCAGGCACTGTGCAATCAGATCGAAACCGTTCATATTTCCTCCCGCTGATTTGTTGGTAGACCAGGCGGTGCATCGCGGTGACTCGATCGAATCGCAATGCGCCCGAATTTATTGTCGACTATAACCGCCTGACGCGCGTTGGTGCACGGGAAGCGCGAGACACCATGCGAAAAGTGGCTCGAGCCCCTGTCGGACAGCCAGTTATGCCAGTAACTTCTTGTACCGGCGCTGACTTTAGGCAGGACGAGAACCGGGTCCAAATTTGTTGTACTCTTGATGAAACGGGCGACACGTTACGCTCCTCGCCGGGAGGGACCAGAGGCGCCTGCACACGTTAGTCTTCGTTGCACGACGAGGCCGCTATAGCGGCCATCTGTGAAGGAGTTCAGCACTGTGAAACCAACCGTTTCCCCTTTTACCGATACGACGTTTGGTGCCGTTGTCACCGATGTCGACCTCAATACAATTGAACCGGCAGCGTGGGCGGTTATTGAGCGCGCATTCCTTGAACACGCTGCGCTGGTGTTTCCAGGCCAGTTTCTGGGTGAGGCGGCCCAAGTGGCGTTCGGGAAGCGCTTCGGTGAATTAGAGGTGTTGCGCGAAAACACTGATGCGGTGCAAATCAGCAACAAGAATCCTGACGGCACGTTTCTTGGCGCAGAAGATTTACGCTTCAAGACACTGCGAGGCAACGAAGGATGGCATATGGATAGCACCTATATGCCATTGGCCGCGAAGGCCGGCTTGCTTTCCGCAATCGAGCTCCCGTCATCGGGCGGCGAAACCGAGCTGGCAGATATGCGCGCCGCATACGACGCACTGGACGAAGTCACCCTGAAACGCATCAGCGAACTGAGTGCATACCATTCGCTGTACGCATCACAGGCGAAATTGGGGTACGCCATTGAAACCGGAGCTGCCTACGGTTATCACGACAAGGGCGCGCCATTGCGCCCGCTCATCAAGACTCACCCGGTCACCGGCTGCAAGGTCCTTTACATCGGCCGCCACGCATACCGCATTCCGGGTATGAGCGATAAAGACGCGCAGGCACTGCTCGATGATCTTATCGAGCGAAGTTGCCAGGGACCGCGCGTGTATACACACAAGTGGAAAGTTGGCGATTTGATCATCTGGGACAACCGCTGTGTGTTGCACCGGGCTCGCCCGTACGATGTTGCAGAGCCGCGTATCTTGCAGGCCACGCGTATCGCAGGTGATCCGGAAACTGAACTGGCTCCGACCGGCCGCGATGAGCGCGCGAGCGGATTCCGGCCATCGGCGTCAAATCGCTGACGCTGAAAAAAAGGGGTCGGGAGTCTTTTCTTGAGCTTGACGATAGCTACGCGAGCACTGAGACATTGATATGAAGCTACTTTTCTTTGACGACTACCGATTGGGTGTGATGAAGGGCGACAACGTCGTAGACGTATCTGCCGCTGTGTCAGACATTCCCAATCTTGAACCCCAGCAGTTGATTCGCGGACTGATCGAAAACTTTGCGAGCTATCGGCAAAATATCGGATCTGCCGTTCGCTCCGCTGATGGTGTGCCGGTCTCAAGCGTTCGTGTTCGTCCTCCGCTTCCGAAGCCTTCCAATATTGCCTGTATGGCAGTCAACTACATGGAGGATGGCACTCGCGAGGAACCAGCCCGGATGCAGGTGTTCCAGAAGTCGCCTAACGCGATCATTGGGCCGGGCGACACGATGGTTCTGCCGGACGCGCCGGCAACAGTATTTGAAGGTGAAGCCGAACTCGCACTGGTTATTGGCAAGAAGGCGACCAAAGTTGCCGCGGCGGATGCTTTCGATTACATATTTGGCTATACGAATTTTATTGATGGCTCCGCGCGCGGACTTGGCGGAAACAGCGTATTTCATGCGATGAAGTCGCGCGATACGTTTGCGCCAATCGGGCCGACCATCGTTACCGCTGACGAGATATCAGACCCGCAGAATCTTCAGATTCAGTTGCGCAACAACGGTGATCTGATGCAGAACTTCAATACCGATGACATGGCACACAAGATTGGCACCTGCATCGAGTACATCACTTCCATTCACTCGCTGGATGCCGGCGACATTGTCGCAACAGGTACGAATCACCGCGGCCTGCACCCGTTTCAGGGCGGTGACGTGATCGAGCTGGAAGCCGAAGGACTTGGACGTCTCGTGGTCAACATCCGGGATGATCTGAAGCGTACCTGGCCGCGCGAAACACGCCTCGAGCGCGAAGAGAAAGGTCTTCAACCTGTTCCGCCGCAAGCTTCCGGGAAGTACAGTAAGTAGCTGAATGTTGCCGGTTTCGTAGATTTCAGGAATTCCACGACGGCTGGATCGATTGACTGGAGACTGTCAGCGTGTATTAGCCTGAGTGACCCGGGCGGCCTGTAGCTCTTTGCGCCGAACCTTGCCAGCGTCATCGCGCAACGGCCCCGCGTCAGTATGCTCGAAGCTTCGCGGAATCTTGTAGCGCACCAGGCGTTCACTCAGGAACGCCGCCAGTGCCTCTTCGTCTATGGCTTCGGGGGCATCGACTATCGCATGTACCCGGTTTCCCAAGTCGTCATCCGGGAGCCCGATCACCACACACGAGCGAACACCGGGGAACAACTCGACCGCAGCTTCAATCTCGGCCGGATAGATATTGGCACCGCCAGACAGGATCATGTCGGCGCGGCGATCGGTCAGGTACAAAAATCCGTCCTCGTCGAGGTAGCCCATATCACCAAGACTTTCCCATCCGCCGTCAATCGCTCTCGCATCGGCGCCGATGTACTTGTACGTCGATCCCTGGCCGCCGTCAGGCAAAAAGTAGATCTCGCCGATCTCACCCGGGGCCGCTTCGCTGCCGTCCTCGCGAAAGACCTTCATTGATGATCCCGGCAGAAGCTTGCCGACTGATCCGCGGTGCTCGAGCCATTCTTCCCCGAATATCCGCGTTGCACCCGTGCCTTCAGTGCCGCCCATGACTTCCAGAATGCGCTCGGGACCCAGCCAGTTGATCCAGATTTCCTTGAGCCATGCTGGGCACGGTGCGGCGATGTGCAGCATGATGCGCAGGCTGGACAGGTCGTAACCGTTACGTACTGACTCAGGCAGCCGCCAGATACGGTGCATCATCGTCGGCACCATCATCATCCAGTTTGCACGGTGCCGCTCGATCAGGCGCAGCGTTTCCTCGGCATCGAAACGGTCGGCAATCACGATGTGGTTGCGCCGCAAGAATGCATGAATCGCGAAGGCGAACGGCGCGTTGTGATAGAGCGGGCCAACGACCAGGTGGGTTTCGTAAGGCCGCTGCGTCAGCCAGGTAATGTCGCGCCCGTTCATCGTTGCCGCATCAAAGTCATACTTTGGCGGGCTCGCGTCAACAATGAGCTTGGGCCGACCGGTACTGCCGCCGGAAGTCAGGGCTTTCCAGTTATCGGCGATGATATCGGGCAGATCGCTGTCGTCCACCTTGCTGGGGGGCCGGTAGCCGATCGGCAGAATGGGTGCGCCGTTTGGAGGCGTGTCCGCGGTGCCGACCACCAGTGCGGCATCTGCCAGTTCAATAATCGCGTCGCGCTCTACCCGTGGCAATCGCGACGAGACCGGTTGTGGAATGGCGCCGGCCTTCCACGCGGCAAAACACGCTGCCAAGAACTCGGCGCCGTTTGGAAGTGCGATGGTCACCATATCGTTGTGCCTGACACCGTGCTCGGTGTAGACGCGTGCGAGGCGATTGGTCCAGCGGTGGAAAGCGTCCACGGTCCAGACTTCGTCGTTGTGCGTGATTGCGACCTGATCAGGATCGCTCGCTGCCCAGGCGGACAGGTTTTGTCCGAACGAGGTCTCGGTCATTGTGGCGTTCCTTTCACTGAAGTCTGTGATGCGTGCCGCGAGGTGAATGGAATATGAGGAAAGACGTACATCCTGATCATGGTTGATTTTCGGCGCTCTGCGGGTCCGGGATGCAACGCATGATAACCTCAGCGAGGCCGAGCGCCTTGTCGGTGCCTTACAAGCCCGTTTAAGCTAGGCACAAAACGAGCAAACCCTGGCACTAATAAAGGAAAAGATATGTTGAAGATCACTGCAATCGAAAGCCTCCACTGCGATGCCGGCTGGCGAAATTTTTCGTTTCTGAAAATCAGCACGAATGAAGGGCTGGTCGGCTGGTCGGAGTACAACGAAAGCTATGGCTCACCCGGCCTTTCGGCGGTGATCGACAAGCTCGGTCACCTGTTGGTTGGTCAGGACCCGAGACCGGTCGATCGTCTCATTGCAAACCTCTACGCGCGTACCCGCCAGGCTCCCGAGGGATTGATTCAACAGGCGATAGCGGCAATCGAGAACGCGTTGCTCGACGTCAAGGCCAAGGCACTGGGCATACCGGTCTATGAAATGTTCCGCGGCCCGGTACGCGATCGCCTGCGCCTGTATTGGTCGCATTTCGGCACCTATCGTATGCATCATGCCGACGTCATGGGTGTCAAGCAACTGCGCGATCTGGCTGGTCTGGAAGCGCTGGCAGCGGAAGTTACCGAGCGCGGCTTTACCGGTATGAAAACCAACATCTTCCTGTTCGGTGATGGTGAGCCCGACCTGCATATGCCGGGCTTCGGGCGGGACTTTAATTCGCCGGAACTGAACTGGAGCCGGGAATTGTGTGGCCGCCTGAAAGATCAGATTGGCGCGATCCGCTCCGGCGCTGGCGACGAGGCGGACATATTTCTGGATCTGAACTTTAACTTCAAGACCGAAGGCTACCTGCAGATCACCCGCGCCCTGGATGATGGCGGTCTGAGTTGGTTTGAGATTGACAGTTTTGATGCCGTGGCGTTGAAGGACATTCGCCGCGCCACCCGCACTCCGATCGCCAGTTGTGAAAGTCTGTTCGGCCGTCGCGGTTTTGTGCCCTATTTCGAGAATCATTCGATGGATGTGGCAATCATTGACGTGCCCTGGAATGGCCTCGCCGAATCACTGAAGATTGCTGCGATGGCCGAAGCCTACGAAATGAACGTGGCGCCGCATAATTTCTACGGCCATATGTCGACACTGATGAGCGCCCATTTTTGCGCCAGCGTTCCAAACTTCCGGATCATGGAAATTGATATTGACGATGTGCCTTGGAAAGATGATCTGGTGACAATGCCGCCGACCATCGAAGACGGTCATTTGATCCTGCCGACGGGACCAGGCTGGGGCGCCGACGTCAACGAGAAAGCAGTACGCGCACACCCGCCAAAGTAAGTTAATTGGATAAAAAGGGGTCGAAACAAAAAAAGTGTCGGGAGTCTTTGCTCGACCTTTCTAACAGCATTCAGCAACAGATGCGCATGCCCCGTAGCCCGCGTCTGGCCGCTGGAGGAATCGCTTACCACGCAATGCGGGTCAGCCTGTATAACTGAATAAGCGGTAGCACACGGAGAGAAAATAATGGCAATGGCCCAAGTGATTTACGAGAAGGGTGGACCTGAGAACTTCGTCTGGGAGAATGTGGAAATCGCCACGCCGAAGGCAGGCGAGGTTCGCATTCGAAATCTCGCAATCGGCGTCAACTTTGCAGATACCTATCATCGCGCTGGTATTCCGCACCCGTTGATCGTTGGAGATCCTCCGGTCATCGTTGGCGTCGAGTCGGTCGGCACGGTGGTTGAAACCGGCCCCAATGCTGGCGAACTTGCTGTCGGTGACAAGGTCTGCCATTTTCAGCCGCCGCTTGGCGCGTACGCAGAGGAACAGATCTATCCCGCCGACAAACTCGTTAAAGTCCCCGCCGATCTCGGACTGCGTGATGAGGAGCTTGTTTCGGTTCTCCTCAAGGGGGTTACCGCCCAGTATTTGCTGCATGAAACCTATCAGGTGAAGCCGGGCGACTACGTCCTAATCCATGCCGCTGCCGGCGGAATGGGACATATGTTGTGTCCGTGGGCCCGCCACCTCGGAGCCACCGTTATCGGAACAGTAAGCACTGCTGAGAAAGCCCGAATTGCGCAAGATCTCGGTTGCCACCACACCATCAACTATTCGACCGAGGACTTCGTTGATCGCGTGCGCGACATCACCAACGGTGAAGGCGTACATGTGGTTTACGAATCAATCGGCAAGGCAACGCTGCGTCAGTCACTGCAATGTCTTCGCTTGCGTGGCATGTGCGCCGCGTACGGACATGCTTCCGGCGCGCCTGAGCCCGTCGATATCATTGAGGAGCTTGGCGTGCCAGGCTCATTGTTCATCACTCGCCCCGCAATCTGGCACTACATCACGCCACGCAGCGAGTTGCTTCGCGCTTCCGATGGGTTTTTCGGAGCACTCAGGCAGGGAATCATCAAGAGCAACATTGCCAAGACGTTCCCGCTCAGCGAAGCAGCCGAAGCACATCGGTTTATCGAAGCCAGAAAGACGACCGGATCTATTGTGTTGATTCCGTAGTTTGAAAAAAGACTCCCGATCCCTTTTTAGTCGACCCCCTTTTAGTGAGAGAACGCCAATGGCGAAGGAAATCGAGCGAAAGTTTATGGTGGATCTGGACAAAATCAAACTTCCGGCAAAGGGAAGGGTGATCAAGCAAGGCTATCTTCCGGTTGCACAAGGCGTGAAAACAGTTGTCCGGGTAAGGGTGCGCGAGGAACAGGCGTTTCTGACGATCAAGGGTGAGCACGTCGGCGCCGTCAGGCCGGAGTATGAATACCCGATTCCCAAGAACGACGCTCTGGAAATGCTAAACGACTTGTGTCAGACACCGCTGATTGAAAAAGTTCGCTATGACATACAGGTCGGTCAGCACAACTGGGAACTGGACATTTTTGAGGGTGAGAATGAAGGTCTTGTAATAGCCGAGGTAGAGCTTGGGAGCGAAGCAGAGGCGTTTGAAATGCCCGCGTGGACCACAGACGAGGTAACCAGCGATGCGCGATACTACAACGTGAATTTGCTGGCGAACCCGTTCAACAAATGGGGCACGAAGTAAGCCACATATGATGTCAGCTACCTCGCCGCAAATTACACGGCTGAGTTGTGTAATTCAACAAAGAGTGCTGTCAGTCTGGGAGTTCGTCCTGAAAAAAGACTCCCGACCCCTTTTTCTAAGGCCGATTTATGGAGTACTTGACCACGCGGTCATTACCGGAATCGGAAAACCAGATGGTATTGCCACTGACTTCAACACCTTCAGGTGTTGCAAATTTATCTGGCCCTTCGTCTCGTTTGCCGCTTCCCAAAACCAGTATCAGTTTGCCGTCAGCGGCAATGAATTTGACTAGATGGCTGTTCTTGTCTGCGGCGACCAGCGTGCCATCATCGAGCAAGTCCAGATAGCGTACGCCGTTGAAGTCATAAGTCTTGCGGCTTAGTTCACGCAGGATTTCCAGGTCAGGTGAAACCAACAGAATGCGGGAGTTGCCCGAGTCGGACAGCCAGATATTGCCATCGGCAGTTTCCTCGAGATCGTGCGGCGAAGACAGACCCTTCAGTTCCTTCACGACCTTGCCGTTTTCGTAGGCCACTGCGTTGCCCGACCAGGCGCCGGCAACATACACACGTCCATTGGAATGGATGAGCACTCCCTCAGGCCCACGAACGCGTCCCGTGAGTTCACCGGTGAGCGTCGCCCGGGTCCCTCCCATGCGATAAATAGTCACGCGGTTGTTATGGGTATCGGCAACGTAGGCCAGTCCCTTTGCATCGAAATCGACGTCATGCGTGCCGGACTGATGATCTGATCCGAATGAACTTACGAATGCCAGGGTTTGCGGGTCCAGAAGAACAACACGATTATTTCCGAGGTCGGAGACAAACAGATACTTGCCATCCGGAGACAATTTCAGATCGTGTGGATTATCAAGTGGCGTAGTGCTCGCAGCCTGATACACAACTGACAAATCATTGGCCAACACGTGCGAACTGATAAGGAGCAGCGCAGTCAGCAGGATTCTGGATTTCATCGTGAGCTCCATTCATGCAAATGAACAGACAAGAAGGAACGAAAATCGATGGCGCAAAAACATCGAGGCGGTGAACAAGTCACCGCCTCGATCTGGCCAACTACATTTTCAGGTGTTCAGCTTATAGCTGATCTTTGACCGCGGCCAAACCTGCTGTTGCACATTCTTCGTCTTGATCGCCGGTCGCACCGCTGATACCAACACCACCGATATGCTGGCCGTCGCTGGTGACGATGGGCAAGCCGCCGGGAAATGCCGCGACACCCGGAATCTCAGCGATACCCGGCAGGGGGCCAGGGTTTCCGTCCTTGCCGTACGCGAGTTCACCGACCACACGAGTCGGGAAAGGTACGCGCGCCGAGGTTCCCGCCTTCAACGTCGCAACATCGATACTGATAAGGAAGGAGTTGTCCATCCGCCTGAACAGCTTGAGATTTCCGCCATCATCAACGATTGCGATAATCAGGGTGCGCCAATCAGTCTGTTTCTGGAAATGCGCTTCACAGCCGTCAGCAATTGCTTTGGCGAGATCGAGCGTCAATACGCGTTTGGTTTTCTCGTGATGACCGGCATGTACGCCAGTCGCAAGTGCTAAGCCGAGAACTGCTGCCGCGGCGGCAGAAAGAATCGATTTCAATGACATTCATATCCTCCAGTTTGGTTATTTAGTCTTGGCACAAATGCCGGCAGCCACGCAGTCAAGAGCCTGGCCGCCAGTTCGTCTATGGTACTGCGCTGCCACTATAACCAGAAATCGGGGACAGCGTCGTATTGCACCGCAAAGCACCAACAGGTTGAACCCGTCGCGCGTTTTGAACCTACATCGGTTTGATGAACTTCATGGTCATGCGGTTGGATTCGCCGACGGCTTGCAACTGCTCTCGCAATTGCGGATTCTGGCGGCTGGTCACGAGCGTGGGCGGCAGTCGCCACACGAAATCGCTATCGCCTGGCTGGTCTTTCGGGTTTGCGTTGATATCTGATTCGCCAACAAACTCAAAGCCGGCCGCTTGCATTCGCGCGATGACGAAACTCTTCTTTAGATAACCGTTAGAGCCGTTCGCCCATTCGTCAGGCTGGTCATTGCGTGCATGATGCTGAACGACTCCGACCACGCCGCCGGGTTTCAGAATGTCGTACATGTCTTTCAGGGCCGTGTTCAGATAGTTGCCCCGTTGTTCGAATCTGGCCAGGTTGTGCAACGCCCTGATCAGCAACACGGTGTCAACGCTGCCTCTGAGCGAGTCCGGCATGGCGCCAATCGTGAAGGCGTTGACCGATGCGCCGTTCTCGCCGCCCCAGGTTTCGGCCTCCGGGGGCCAGGTGTCTATCCATGTCTTTCTGTTCTCCAGCCATTCGTCACTGAAGAAGCCCAGGTGCGCGTAAATATCGGAAGGATAGTCGGCACCGATCAATTGGCCGTCAGGCCCCAGGTAGGGCAGCAGGATCTTTGTATACCAACCCCCGCCAGGCAACACCTCGACCAGGGTCATTCCCGGTTTGACGCCAAAGAAATCCAGAGTCTGGGCCGGATGCCGGTAGACGAATCTTTCTCTTGCGTCGGCGGGCTGCGCGCGCAAGGCGGCGATAAGTTGTTCGCCGTGTCCGTCGGCCATGACGGCCGTGCCGGCAGTCATCAGCAGGGCAGCCATCAACTGGATGACGCGTCCGGGTTTCAATCGCATTGATAATCTCCTTCACAGAATAGTTTCACAGCCGGGCGCGATCATATCATCGGCGTCTGGTCCGGACTGCGGGAGGGATCAGAACGTATTTGACGGCTCGTTGACAGCCCGCTCTCGAACTTCAGGCCAGGCGCAGCCATCGTTTGTCTAGCTGGCCGCTATTTATTCTGGATGCTCTCCGAACTTTCTGGCGCGGCGAATTGCTCTGCTTCGGCGTGTATGGCGCTGCGTTCACTATTCAGCGAAGAGTATCCGCGCCCTGCGTAATCGAATGCATCCCGTTCGGTGGATTCGTTGCGCTGCTGATAGTAGGACCGGATCTCGAATATCAAACCATCGCGGAACACAAACCATTCTGCACCTCGCGTGGCGATGCGCTGCGCGTTGGGCGCCGGCCGCGAGAACATCGTCCATTCGATGACTGCTTCGTCACCCATTGTCACGGCGTGGTCGACGACCCAGCGCGCGTCGATCATGCGGGTGACTTTTCGCCAATAGCGTGCCAGATGTTCGCGGCCTTTGACCGGCTTTGTTCCAACATTGAGCGCCAGAAAATAGTGGACCACGTCCTGGTGCAACGTCGAATGCAGCATGTCCAGATCGCCGGCGGTGCAGCCGTTGTAATAGCGCTTGATAACTGACAGTTTGTTCTCATCAGTAACTCGTTTTACCTTTGCACTCATTCCCTATTTCACCTTATGTGCGGAAAAGAATTTAATCTCTTCATGTGCGGGCTGCCAGATTAACGCTGATAACACTACTGTAGGGGACCCGGCAACCAGACAGAATCGGGAACAACCGCATGCCCCAACCGAAAAATCGCGCTGTCAGAAGCCATTGCGGTTGCAACTAGCCCCACTACGCTTATGTGACGAAAGACTAGCAGCCGCCATGTGTGCCGATACCGGCTGCATTATCTATTCTTTGCGGACAGTACGATCGTGGTAATCAGCGCATGGGAAAAGCTGATGATAAATGGTGCAGGACCTGGCTTGATATCGTCCGGGGTTTCTCACCTGGCGGTCAGCGACGCCTTTCCGAAGTTTATGCCGTACCACAAGCTGCCGAACAAGAATACGACAACGGTGGCTGCGAAAATCGCCAGTCAATTGATTCCTGTCATCTCGAGCATTGTCTTTACTTCTCGTGAAATTGACGCGGATGTCTAGCAAATGACTATAGCGGTACCAACGGGACGGTTCGGGGTGGCATAGCCTGTCGTTAATGGCTGTTTCAACGAGAAAGCGCGAGTTGTCCATCATTGTTGTTGTTCAAGTCATCGCATTGCCTGAATCGTTTCGCGTCACCAAGATGCTCGTCTACTTATAACCAGACGTTATTTGTTTATACATTTTTGTAATATTTGGCTGCGACAATAATTCGATAGGCACAGTATCTATCTACCTCAATGTCAAAGGCATAATGAAGCGGAGCGCCGCAACATAGCGCAGGCAGTTATCACGTTCCTATTCCCAATTCAAGTTTCGTGGTCGATCTTTAAAATTAGAGAATAATCACGAAGTACGGTCCTGAAACTTGACAAATGACCCGAACTTTCTCGAGAAAGATCGATCGATGGTCGGTCGAGGCCTCAATAACACTGTCCTTGCGATGAGGTTCCGTTACGGAAACAGAAGGTAAACCGGGGAGGGCGAAATAGGACTTCAGGAAGCGTTGTATCTGTGGTCAGACAGGTACCAACAATGTTGTTCGTATTTTTTTCGTATCCTTATTTCACTGCTCCTGACTAGCGCACTCGTTAGCGGATGCGGAGGAGGTGCTAGCGACGGCGCGACCGGGCTGTTTTCGATTGGCGCGACTACTCGTACATCCAGTTCCGATGCGCCGGACGCGGGGTCGCAAGACGAAGACATAACTGGTGGCGACGCGGCGGCGAATCAATGCGAGAAAGATGCACGAATTTGTTCAACCGGTTTCGTCGTTTATCGAGATGCGACCAACGAATGTGATTTCTGCCCATGCCCGAAACGTGGAGATCAGCCGACGTCTTGTGGAGTGGCCAAGGCGATGGTGATAAATCCAAGGTAATGACGAGCATGGCTGGTGGCGCAGACGCGCTAGTCAGGTTGCGAGGATCAACATTGATTGCTGGACTCAAATGAGTCAGCTTTTGTGACAGGCATCTCAAAATAGAACCCGGTCCATGCCGGTTAATTCCGCCGTTGGCGTTAGCGAGAGGAGGAGGGAAGTATGTCTTTGTTTGGAACTACAAGACGTTTTGCGTCGTTCGGGCGTTTGCCCGCAATATGTTCGCTTGTTGCGGGAATTGCGGCGGTTGGTATATCCCTACCAGCCAATGCGGGTGCGGGCGATAACTGGCCAACCATTGGGGGTGACTATGAGAATACGCGCTATTCCGAGCTGACGGACGTCAACGCCGACAACGTTGACACTCTGGAAGTCAAATGGGAATTTCACACAGGTGCCGCGTACGTACCTAGTGGGGCCGGATTCTATATGACGCCACTGGTGATTGACGGTGTTATGTATGTGTCCGATCCCGGTGTGTTTCTCAGTTTGGAACAGGCTGTATTCGCACTGAATGCGGTGACCGGCAATGTTATTTGGCGTGCCACGTTGCCGTTGACGTCGAGTCAGGACGTTAGTTTTCTGGCGGCGCGGCCCCACAAAGGGGTGGCATATGGCAATGGCCGGATTTACATGGCGACTTTCGATGGTCGGTTGTGGGCACTAAATGCGACTACGGGCCAGATAGAAACGGGCTTTACCGATGGTACCGGCAATGCCGGCTCAGTCCTGGTCGGTGACGCGGACGCTGGCTACTACTTGACGGCTGCGCCGATATTCGTTCCGTCCGAGATGATTCCGCCGGGAGGGCCGGCAAGCGGCCATGACGTCATCCTCATCGGAATCGCAGGTGGTGACAATGCCGCCCGCGGATATTTCAGCGCCTTCGATGCGGACACCGGTGCACTCCTGTGGCGATTTTTTACAGTGCCGGGACCTGGTGATTTTGGCGGCGATACGTGGGTCAACAATGGTGACAGTGCGTTTGACAACCCGTTCGATCGCGGCGGCGCAGCGCCGTGGATGCATCCTGCGGTCGATCCCGAAACGGGCATGATATTTATCGGTACGGGCAATGCTGGTCCGGACCTCGATGGCACGCACCGGGCGGGCGACAATCTTTTCTCCGTTTCTGTAATAGCGCTTGATGCTGCCAGTGGTGATCGGGTATGGCACTTCCAGGAAGTGCATCATGATTTGTGGGACATGGATCAATCTAGTGCTCCGTTGCTGATTGACGTAGAGGTCTCGAAGAGCAAGGGTAATCCGCGTTCAAACAACAATCGTAGCGGCAAGGATAAGAAGGTCGTAAAGGCGGTCGGCGCAGCCGGGAAAACGGGTTGGTACTACTTGTTCGAACGGGAGACGGGAAAACCAATTCACCCGTGTCCCGAGACGCCTGTTGCAAGCGTTTATACGGAGGTCGTAGCCGCTGATGGATCACGGGAGATTCCCTCGCCAAAGCAACCGATGTGCGT
>CATOSA010000059.1 GCA_951812315.1 uncultured Burkholderiales bacterium | reverse complement strand
ATTGATGGACTGATTTCTAACCCGTGAGTGCATCAGTCGCGTCCCGGAATTGTCCATCTAAATCAAATTCAAACAGTAGCTTGGGGGAGTAATCATGAGATTGAGTTGGAAGAGTTCCATCGTACAACTCGGTGCGATCCTGGCAGGATTGGGGATTGCGGCGAGTGCAAGCGCGGGCAACGTCACGACCGACCGCCTGGTCAATAGTGAACGTGAGCCACAAAACTGGATCAACCACCACGGCAATCTGGAAGCGCACCGCTTCTCGGGCTTGAAGCAGATCAACAAGTCCAATGTCAAGAACCTGAGAGTCGCATTTACCTGGGCAATGGGCGGCACCGAAGGTGGCGGCAAGGAACTGATCGTATTTCCGTTCGCCGGGCTGGAAGGTACGCCAATCGCCGAAGACGGCTATCTGTATCTGACGACCGGTTGGGGCGTAGTGACCAAGCTGGACACACGCGGTGGCGTGCCGAAGCAGGTCTGGAAGTATGACCCCGCACCTGACCGCGACTATGCCATTACCGTGACCTGCTGCGGTATCAACAACCGCGGCGTGGCACTCGCCGGTGATGCGGTTATCACGAAAGTGATCGACGGGCGTGTGGTTTCCCTGGACAAGGTAACCGGAAAGGTCAACTGGGAAGTTCAGGTCTCTGATCCGGGCAATGCCGAAGTCTTCACCGGCGCTCCGCTGATCGTCAAGGACATGGTTGTGACCGGGATGGCCGGCGCCGAATTTGGCGTGCGCGGCTGGATCGAGGCCCTCGACCTCAAGGACGGTTCACAACGCTGGAGAACCTACACGATTCCCGGACCGGGCGAGCCTGGCCACGAAACGTGGAAAGACAACCACGGCGCCTGGAAAACCGGTGGTGGAACGACATGGGTTACGGGTTCATATGACCCGCAGTTGAACCTCATCGTCTGGGGAACCGCCAATCCCGGACCGGACTGGGATAATGCCTATCGTCCGGGAGACAACCTGTGGACCGACAGCACAATCGCGCTCGATGCAGATACCGGCAAGATTGTCTGGGGTTTCCAGCACACACCGAACGATCCATATGACTACGACTCCGTTGCGGAAAACACTTTTGTCGATACAAGAATCAACGGCAAGAAAGTCAAGGCGACACTGCACGCCAACCGCAACGGCTTCGCCTATGCGCTGGATCGTGGAACCGGCAAATTCATCTGGGGCACGCAGTTCGTCGACAAGCTGAACTGGACCGATGGCCTTGATGAGAACGGACGACCGGTTGCCTATAACCCGAATGTTGACGTTCAAACGTACAACCCGGGAACTGCCGCCGGACGCGGTACCGCGACTGAAGGCCGCGGCACGGTCGAAGGTACGCTCGAGCCCGGTCACATGGGCGGCAAGAACTGGCCTCCGACGACCTACAGCCCACAGACCGGCATGTATTACATTCCGGTCATTGAAGGTTGTAACAAGGCGTACGCGGAAGTAACCGTACCCGGTGCCCACAAGCCACGTGACTTGTTCCTCGGCGGTGCACCGTTCACGACCTATGATGATCCGGACTGCGGCCGCATCAAGGGCAGCATCACGGCGATCAAGGTTTCGACCGGCAAGGTGGTCAGAAAGCACTGGACCAAGCATCCGCAACTCGGTGGCTTGCTGTCGACTGCCGGTGGATTGGTATTTGCCGGTTATGCCGAAGGCCAGGTCGTGGCACTCGACGCGAACACATTGGAAGAAATGTGGCGCTTCGAAACCGGATCGGCGATCAACGCGCCGCCAATGACATTCATGTCCGGCAACAAGCAGTATGTTGCGATCGAAGTCGGACTCGGCGGTGCATGGCCGCAGTGGTTCGTCAGTGCCACTCCGGAACTCAAGGAACAGGTACCGAGCAACGTGCTGTACGTGTTTGAGCTCCCGTAAACGGGCTTGTTAGCGCAAGCCGGATCATTGGCTTGCGCGCATGCCAGCAAGATGCACTGCAGGACCGTTCGCGGTCCTGCAGTCATTTTTAGTCTCTGCCGCATACGTGCTTTGCAAAGCGAAAATCACCTACGGCGGTCAGATCTACCAATCGTTATCAGATAGCTATCAGCATGATCAATATCCAAACAAGAAAATTGTGGATCCTGTCAATCGGGTTTCTTCTATTCGCAGTACTCTCGTTGTCTCCTCTTCCGCATGAGTCAACCGCGTTTGCGGATAACGGCGGACGGCCTGTTATCAAGGTCCCGCGCGCAAGCGGACGGGTGCTGTTCAAGGATTGCGTGCTCTGTCACAAGTACGACGGACGAGGCGGACCCAGTGAAGGCGGCTATGGCGCCGATCTGCGGGTGACCACGCTCACACGCGCCCAATTGATCCACGTCATCACTTATGGCCGCATGCCCAAGGGAATGCCCGCCTTCCAGGATTTGCTTGACGAATACAAGATCGAAACCCTTGCCGACTTCATTCTCGAAGACCTAAGGCTGGAAGACCAGGCGTCTCAATAGGCAGCTCGCGCATCGGCGCGACCAGTACGAGGTCGGATTAGCGCAGCGCAATCCGGCCTACGCACTAAAGAAGTACTTTCCCCCCTTCTGAGCCGCCGAGTAACGCAGGAACGGCAGGGGTATTCGGCGAGGACTGTCTGAGTCCGCGCGTCTCGCGCGGGCGAGTTCCGCAGCCGCCTGTCGCTTCGAGTAACGCAGGGAATCCCGAAGGGACGGCTTAGTGGGGCGGCCTTCTTTGGCTTACCTTTCTTGGCCGCGCAAGAAAGGTAAGTAGCCGCCGGGCTACCCCCGGCATGCCTGCTACGGCAGGAAGACCAGGCGTCTCAGTAGGCAACTCGCGCATCGGCGCGGCCATGAGCGGGATACATCCGCTCTAGCTACCGACCAGCGCCTTTGCCTCTGAAAGTTGCTCCGCGGTCATCTTGTCAGCGAGCCGGGAGATCCAGGAGTCAAGATAGTCCTTACCACCCTCAAGGCCCTCGTTCAACCAGACGTAGGCCTCGACGTAATCGCTGTGTCCGCCCCACCCCAATTGAAGGTAGACCATTTTCACGAGGCGATCGCCGTTCCTGTCGCCGGTTGCATCCAGTTTGCGGGCCAGACGCAACGCCTCCGAAAAATCTCCGGACTCGCGCGCCTCTTCATACGCCTCTCTGCCCACTACGTAGAGCGCAAATTTGTCGCTGGCCTCGGCCTTGCACTTCATCGACTCGTCACCATCCGGGCACGCCGCGTCCCCGGCAGTCGCCAAATTCGTAGTCGCGCCGACCAGCAGCGCAAACGCAATTAACGTAGCGATCGAAAATCCAGTTAAAGTCTGCCGCATCGGTTCCCTCTACCTTGAGTACTTTCCTGAGTACGGGTCTGCGCCACGGGATGCTTCGCGGACCGGGTCCAGGTCACATTTCGATGGCAGAAATCCAGCTTGCACTGAAGTACCGTCATGGCCACCACGCTAATCGGTACCGCTCGACGCAGCAACTTCGTCCGATGCCGAATACTGACCCAGCTTCGCCGTATCGAAATAGAAACTCACAGATTCGAACTTTCCGCTTGATGCCAGCTGGAAGATGGCCACCATATCAATCTTCAATGGTGTACCGCTGGCTTTGTGAACCGCATCCCATTCGAATTCGACCGCCCCGGAACGGCCACTGATCACCATCTGCTTGGTGATCCAGCGCGCCTTGAATGTCTCGAACTCCCGCTCATAATACGCAGAGAATGCCTCTTTGCCTTCCTGTGCCGACTGCGGCCCCTTGCGCTGAACATTGCCCGTGAAGTACTTCAACCAGCGGTCCGCATCACCCGAGTGCATGGCGCCGTTGTAACCGTTAACGGCTGACTTGACGATGCGCGCCACTTGCATCTCCACCGCTCCCGCCGCAACCGCGGTTCGCGTTTGCAACAGGGAAAGACAAACCAGCAGGGAAAACATACCGGCAAGCAATGCCACAAACCTGAATTTCGTTGCAGTTACAGTCACTTTTTAATCCCGTTGCGCCAACAATTTTCATTGCCGGCAAGTCAGAAGGTGACTTGAACGGTATCACGCCAAATCGGGCGGCTCAAGAACTGCACCTTGTAATTGGGACATGTTGCCCCATTTGCAGTAAATCTACGCAATGGATTCACACACTATGGACAATCACAACCACGTCGCCTGCCCGCACTGCAATGCGGTCAACCGGATTCCGGAAACGCGGCTGGGAGATAACCCCAGCTGCGGGCAATGCAAACAATCGCTGTTTACCGGCGCACCAATCAACCTTACCGACGCCAATTTCGCCGCCCATATAGAGCGCAGCAGTATTCCGGTAGTGGTCGACTTCTGGGCAGACTGGTGCGGGCCGTGCAAGATGATGGCACCACATTTCAAAAGTGTTGCCGGTAATCTGGAACCGCATGTGCGCTTTGCAAAACTCGATACAGACGCCAATCCAGACACATCCGCCCGGTTCAATATCCGCAGCATCCCCACACTAATCGTCTACAAGAACGGCCAGGAAGTCGCCCGCAAATCCGGCGCAATGGACGCCAACACACTGGCCAACTGGATTCGTGGGCAGATCTGAATCCGTCAAGCTCGCCTTATGCTGATGTAAGCCTGCTGTACGTATTGCGCACCGGACGCTACGCAGACTGCGTCTGGCAATATCAGCCAAGCCCTGCCGCGATACCGGCAACGCCAGTGCCGCTCGTTGCAACGAGAGTGAATATGGCGCCGCCATTCGCCATCGCTACCGGTTTCAGAAGAGGCTGAGCCCCGACCTCCAGCAAAGCCGCAAGCAACTTCAGCAGCGATTAGATCGACGTTAATCCATAACAGACGGCTAATCCTGCGTACTTGCCGCACGCCCATAAGGATAAGAAACGCGCTTGCAAGTCAGTCGCCAGCGCGCTGCAAAGTCGGCATCGACCTTGCGTGCATATCTCCTCCATTTCTTGCTGGATATTCAGTCCCTGCCAATAACGGCAATCGTACGGCCAACACCGGTTAGCCGGCCAATTATCGACAGGCTCCAAGAATCATGAAAGAGGCATATATGATCTTTGCTCTCGCTGCCAGACCTGCCAGTTTGATTGCGGAAACCACCCGGCTAATCCGGACGCCATACTTTACTCTGGACAATCTTGTCCGGCTCTGCGCTTCAATGACTCTTTGCCTGGTCATGTCGACAGCAGCACATTCCGACCAAAGCACGGATGCCGCGGACGAGATCGCACGCTACCAGGAAATTCACATCCTGATAAATACGAAATCCGCAATCGAAGCGCTAACGAAAGGATACGTTCTTCTGGAGGAAGAGGTGGACCCCAACGGCTGGACACCAAAATATAGCTGATAAGTGAAATCTTATGGATTATTCTTTTACGACACAGAGAGGATCCGAAGATGACACGTAGAAAGAGAAGAAATCACACGGCGAGCTTCAAGGCCAAAGTAGCACTGGGCGCAGTGCGTGGCGAGCACACACTGGCCGAGCTGGCTGAACAGTTCGACGTTCACCCGAATCAGATCCAGGACTGGAAGAAACGTCTGGTCGATAGTGCCGAGGACGTGTTCGGTGGCAACGCAGTTGAGGCGCAACACACCGAACGCGAAATCGAGAAGCTGCACGCCAAGGTCGGGCAACTGACGATGGAGAAAGATTTTCTGTCAAAGTTTCTCGGGCGCGACCGGTGAGCGAGCGCCGAGCACAGATTCAAAGCGCTCACGAACTGTCCAGGGCACGCCGCTGCGAGTTACTCGGAGTGGCACGCTGCACAGCGTACTATCGCGGCGCACAGGTGTCAGCCGAAGACCTTGAGCTGATGCGCCTGATCGACGAGATCCACCTTGAGCTGCCGTTCTACGGAAGCCGTCGTATTCGCAACGAACTCGATACACGCGGGCTGCAGGTCAATCGTAAGCGCGTACAGCGGCTGATGCGTCAGATGCAGATCAGGGCGCTGTAGCCGAAGCGGCGCACCAGCACGCCAGACAAGGGACACAAGATCTATCCTTACTTGCTCAGGGACATGACAATCACGCGGGCCAACCAGGTGTGGGCGAGCGATATGTGTTATCTACCGATGGCCAAGGGGTTCATGTAGCTCGTGGCGATTATGCACTGGCATACGCGCAAGGTGCTTTCGTGGCGGGCGTCGAACACGATGGACAGCGACTTTTGCGTCGAGGCGCTCGAAGAGGCATTGCGTGGCTACGGTACACCCGAGATATTCAACACCGATCAGGGCACGCAGTTCACGGCCGATGCGTTCACCCGCGTTCTCAAGGACCACGAAGTGACGATCAGCATGGACGGCAAGGCTCGCTGGATCGACAACGTGTTCGTCGAACGGTTGTGGCGCAGTGTGAAGTACGAAGACGTGTATCTGCGCGCGTATGAAACGCTGGCGGCATTACGCGCCGGACTGGACAAATACTTTCGTTTTTACAATACCCGGCGTCCTCACACTGGGCTTGACCGGCGTACCCCCCGATGCGGTGTACTTCGAACAAACGGCGTTGAAGAGCGCGGCCTGAACCCCATGGAGATTTCACTTAAGCGGGGGTCCAAGTTTCGGGGTCCACTTCTGTTGGAGAATCATCAGTCGTTCAGTTACTGATATCAGAGGGCGCAGATGTAAACGGCAAAAATCACGAAGAACCCCCACCCCTTCTTGCCGCTGTATTTGGCGGGGACTTGTCCACAATACGTTTTCTGCTAGATAACAACGCCGATTCTTCAGCAACGTTTCGCGGCAGAAGTATTCTCGAGTACGCAATGAAAACGTCGGATCCAGCGATCATAAATCTTCTTTCAAGCCGGGCAAAATCGCGACTCTAGAGTTTCGCTGGAGAACATGAAAGCGAATGCCGAGCGAGTAAGAAGCCAACCCCATGAATTCCCTTTTTCCCCTGGGTTGGCACGCGCCCAATACGGCACAGCAAGTGTCCACGACCGAGTTAGACTGCGCGGATGAAAACCGGAGTCGCAGCAACACTGCTTTGCCTGATGGCCATCACGGGCTGTGCGAGTACGGTCAAAAGCCCGCCACGCACGCAGGCCGAACCAGCGGTTGAATCGCTGCTCCCTGCGCCTGATGCGAACGGTGAACCGTTCGCCGGGTTGTGGCTCGTCGATTCTTCGAGTGGAGAGACCGTCGTACACGGCATTGTTGCCGGCCCGGCAGCGCTTGCGGGACTGAAGGGCGGTGATCATGTCGTACGCATCGATGGCATGGACATCGATGCGGCCAGCGCGCACGCCATCATCCAGTCGTCTACCCCCGGCACGCGACTCGAGCTGGAGATTTTTCGCGATGCTGCGCCGATGACCATCACTCTGATTATCGCGGATCGCGCCCGCTGGTCGGGGCCATCAGCATTCGTATCGGCAGTGCCGATTGCACAACCCGGCGTTGACGAGACGTCCCCGGATCATCCGATCAATGAGTACTTACTGGTCGCACCGCAGGTTCAGCCAATTGTCGCGCGCATCGAGCGTATGTTCGCTGAACTTGCCCGTAGCGACAGCGGGTATCACAAGCTGCCGCTGATTCGATCCGCGATGATGCAACCCGAATCGATGCCCGACTGGCAGGATGCGCTCACGGAGCAACTCCGTCCGTTCCAGAACGAGCGCGACAGCGCAATACCGGTCCTTTGTAACACGCTGGCCCTGAGCTGCCCGGAAAGTTTGGAGTCGACACACACGCGGACGCCCTCTCTTGCAACCTTCACTCAGATTGTCAGCGATGCCAATCAGGCTGTACGCAATGTTTTCGATGCCGCGCAAGCGAACAGGGCACAAGCGTACGCTGACTTGCACTACCTGATGAAAACTACTGCGGCAGACCGGACACTCATTGCACAGCCTGGCGTCATACGCGGCATCCAGGCAATGCAACTGAGCATGCAGGTTGATCTCGCCCCCCTTCTCGAGACCGCGCACCAGCTTCTGGCGAACGCGGCGCAACTTCCGGAAACCCCGGCCGGCCTTCGCCAACCGTATGAAGAACTTGACGGCATGGTGGAGGGTGCAATAGTTGACTATTGTTCAAATAGACGACGGCTTCATCGTGATTGGCGGGCCCGGGCCCAATCGCTATCAAATGGATTTACTCTACGGGGTGATCGACCTCGACGGCGATGACACTTACGTATGGAGTGAGCAAGTCCTGAGGGAAACGTAGACCATTGTCGACATTGCTGGCGACGATTTGTACAAAGCAACGACGGGCGGACCTGGCGCCGGATGGTTGGGCGTTTCAGTGCTGATCGATCTTGCGGGTACCGATCATTACGAAAGCGAACTCGGCGGGTGTGGCGCCGGCGCATTCGGTTTCGGTTTTCTGTTCGACGACGCCGGCAATGACACATACCAATGTGCGGCGTGGTCGGCAGGCGCGGGACTATATGGCGCTGGCATACTCATAGACCGGGGGCGCCAGACCGATACTTATCACTCCCAGGTATTCAGTCAGGGCGTGGGCGGGCCACGCGGCATCGGCATACTGCTCGATAACGGCGGCAATGATCTTTATCGCGCCAATGGCCCGGTGCGTTCGGCATACGACACTTCCGGTTCGTTCATGGCATTCAGCCAGGGCGTAGGTGTCGGCATTCGGCCGTACGATTTCGGAGGTGTGGGCGTGCTGCTTGACCTTGGTGGCGACGACCGCTACGAGGGAGGGGAATTCAGCCAGGGCGGCGGATACTACTGGGACGTAGGTGCGCTTTTTGACGAATCCGGGAACGATCTGTATTACGGCAACCGCTACGCACAAGGGTTCGCTGCACATCAAGCTTTCGGCATGCTCACTGATGTTTCCGGCGACGACACCTACTGGTCGATGACTGCGGCCAGCCAGGCGGCAGCCTGGGATCAATCCATTGCGATGCTGTTCGATCTGGAGGGCAACGACGTGTACCGGGGCCCTACGTTGAGTCAGGGCGCTGCCGCGCAACAGTCAAAAGCATTCCTGCACGACCTTTCCGGAGACGACTGGTACTGGTCTTCGAGCAAGGTTGCACAAGGCGCGGCAGAAGACAACGCATACCACTTTCGGCCCGAAGATCCTGTCTTCAGTTTCGGGGCGCTGCTGGACGAAGGCGGCAATGACCGGTATTCAAACGGAGTCCTGAACAATGACGTGCTGCTGCGCCTGCCAACAGGCGGTACGCCTAACGGCAGGGGAATCACAGGCATTGCGATCGACCGCGAATAATGTACTCAGCCTTTTCCAGGTATTCAGAGTTTTTCAGGCGCAGACCCGTTGCCTGATCCGGTTCGATACGTTCCGTAGCCGATTCAACCGAAGAGGTCTACGCTTCAGCCACTGAAGAGGAGTATTGTTTCGTCTTATGGCGACCATAACAAATATCAAGAGATCGAAATTCTCCGTTGGCGAGTTGATTCACCACCAACTGTTTGACTATCGCGGCGTAATCGTCGATGTCGACCCGACGTTCCAGTCGACAGAGGAGTGGTATGAAACAGTCGCGAGATCGCGGCCGCCCAAAGACGAGCCCTGGTATCACGTGCTTGTCCATGGTGCGACACACACGACCTACGTTGCTGAAAAGAATCTTGAGCGCGACGAGAGTGCCGAACCGATCACTCACCCGATGCTCGGGCAATTCTTCTCCCGGTTTGAGAACGGCCGCTATGTCGGTGGCAATCGCGCTAACCAGGATCGGCTTCACTGAATTGCCGGCGCATTACCAATACAATCAGTCAGACGTCCGGCCGTTTGGCGGCGCTTGCAAGCAATTTACAACGCGACACAGCTCAGAGACTTCAGATCATGGATGAATACGACCCGAATCAGGCACCTGACCCGTCCGAGTGGCTTGAACTGGACGAAGGTACGCGAATTGACCTCGTGCTGAAGCACCACGGCGGCGATGCCAAACAAGCACAACCCGAAAAACGATTGCATGCCGCTTTCCACGTAACCGTCGAGAATCAGGTTGCACTGGGAGAAGAACCGGCACCGGCAACAATTGAGCGACTTATTCGCGAGGGTCTGGACCGTCATGACGCCGTTCACGCTATTGGGGCGATATTGGCAGAGGACATTCAAGCTCTGCTCAGTGCCGGAACAGGGAAGTTCGACGTTGATCGTTACCGGAATCGCCTCGACGAACTGACTGCGAAGGGATGGCGCAAGAGAGATAGTGAGGATAAATCGTAGGGGCCAAGCTTTGAGCTGGACGCGCCGGAAACAGGATATTCGTGGGAACGACAGCATTCGAAACCGCTCGGCGACTCCTTAACAAATTATGCAACAGGAAACACTGGAACAATGGATCAAGTCATAGGTGCACAGCACGAATTCCATGACGTAGAGTTTGTCGCAGGATGGGCGGATCGCTTCGCGCCGACACCCAAACGCCTGGAGTTGTTTAATATCTTTCTGTCGGAGCTAAAACCGCGTATCCCTTCGAATGGCGTTGTCGTCGAACTCGGAATTGGCCCTGGCTTTCTGGCAGACCATCTCCTGGGTGAACTTTCCGAAATCCGATACGTCGGCGTCGACTTTTCCGAACCGATGCTCGACATTGCCCGGCAAAGACTCGATCAGCATTCATCCCGAGTCACCTACGTGCAGGCAGATCTCGTAAGCGACAACTGGTGGGCCGGTATTCGATCGCCTGTCAATGCAATCGTTTCAACCTGGGCGCTTCACGATCTTGCCAATCCGGAAACGGTTGCAGCAGTCTACAAAAGTTGTGCGCAAGTGCTCAGCGACGGCGGAACATTTCTGAACGGAGACTTCATCAAACCAGACAACGCCATATTCGAATATGAGCCAGGCCGGTTCGAGATTGAAAAACATATCGCAATGCTGCGCCGTGCCGGCTTCAAGAATGCCGACTGCCTGAAGTTGCTGGAAGAAGAAATCGAATCCCCAACTGCCGCACAGAACTACGCGTGCTTGAGAGCCTTGAATTGATTGCGCGAGGAACTTCATGCGCGATTCCGAGAATCGCAAACGGCGTTTGAAATTTCAGGTGGGAGCGCGCCGCAATCTTGCGACGCCGCCGCGACAAAAGCATTGTCCAGGCGCCATTTTGCTACTTCCCGACCAGATTATCAGGAGAACGGATGATTACGCACACTGGTAGTTGTCACTGCGGCCGAGTCAGCTTCGAGGTTGTCGCGCCAGCGAAACTTCAGGTCTCGGAGTGCAATTGCTCCATATGCAGCAAGGCAGGTTTCCTGCACCTTATCGTGCCGGCAGGCCGCTTCAAACTGTTATCCGGAAAAGATGACCTGACCAACTACCAGTTCAACACCGCAACGGCAAAGCACTTGTTCTGTTCAGTCTGTGGCATCAAGTCCTTTTACGTGCCGCGATCGCACCCTGACGGTTTCAGTGTCAATGCCCGCTGCCTCGATCCGGACACGATAGAGGGAATGACCACAACGCAGATCAATGGCCGCGAGTGGGAGCAGCAATTCCCCGATGGTAGAGGGGAATATGAGTAGCAACCATCGTTCTGGTGCCTATCGATTCTGCATGGCAAAGCCTTGATTTCAAGATCCCGGGCATCCGGAACGACCTTTTGGCTTGGTAGTCCGCGCCGCGGTTCAAGCTGATCTGGATATGATGAACCCGACGCACCCGCTATCAAAATCTTTGACGGCTCGTCTGAACGAATATTGTTCGTTAGTGTATAAGTAGTAGTTGTAAACCAGCAGTCCGAACCAAGCGTGCCGTATCAAATTTCGCCAACTGATGGCGATTTGTTTTTGAAGGCGTGAACTTCCTTTTCGAAGCACCGCCTAACCCGACGGTTCATCTGTCCGCATAACTTCTCAGTCTTCATTTAATCCATCTTATGGCCCTCAAAGCTTCGATTTTCATTCCCGATATCAGCGGCTACACCGAGTTCCTGTCAAGCACCGAGCTGGAACATAGTTCTCATATCATCAATGAGCTCCTGAAAGTACTCGTGGATTCGAATTCCACTGACCTGACGCTCGCCGAAATTGAAGGCGATGCACTCCTTTTCTACCGGACCGGTGAGCCGCTGTCGTTCGCTGAGATGAGCCGCCAGGTTGTCGAGATGTTCTCTAACTTTCATGCGCACCTGAAGATCATCGAGCGCGATTCCATCTGCCAATGCGGTGCATGCCAGACCGCTTCAAACCTGTCACTTAAATTCGTTGTCCACTATGGTGAAATCCAGGAGATCCGGATTTCCAATTTCGTCAAGGCATCCGGGATTGATATGATTATTGCCCACCGGCTGATGAAGAACGACGTTCCCTCTAACGAATATGTTCTCATCACCGACAAGTATTTCGATGAGTGTGCTCAACAAGCGTCAACGACTGACCTGCGCTGGCAGAAGTCGTCCCAGGAATATCCCACGGTCGGAACGATTCCTTATCAATATGCACTCCTCAACGCGGTACGTGATTCGGTGCCACCGGCTCCTGACAGGACGCAAGCGCTTGTTAACCTGGATGAACGTACACTACAGGTGGAAATCGCGGCACCAATGTCAGAGCTTTATGAAATTCTGGTCGACTTTGAAAAAAGACATTTCTGGGTTGAGGGACTTCGTGGCGGCGAGGGTGAGCAACCCACTGACAGACTCGACGCGAAGCATCTTTGCTTCTTCGATGATGTCACGATAGGCATTGTCCCGACTGATCGGGAGATTGCTGAAGACTCGATCCGTTTCGCGGAAGAATTCACAATTGTCGACCAGGGCGTAACAGGGATTATCGATTATAGATTCGAACGACTAGGGCCCGAAAAAACGCGCTTTTTCTGTGGGATCGGAGAAACACGCGGCATCGCGCTTCCCAAACCTGCCGCAGATGGCATGCTGGCAAAGATGAAAACAAACCTTGAGCTCTTCAAGGAATACTGCGAACAGGACAAGGACTGAACGGGAAGTTGCGGAGACTGGAAACTTCGCGATTGCACGGTCATGCCAATGACTGAACCCCAACAAAACCGCAAGCTCGCCGCAATACTTGCCGCCGACGTGGTGGGTTACTCGCGCCTGATGGGGCAGGACGAGAGCGCGACGGTCCGTGTGCTCACCGAGTATCGCGAAGTGTTCAAGGATCACATATCACGTCACCGCGGAACGGTAGTAGACACAGCTGGTGATAGTGTACGCGCCACCTTTGACAGCCCTGTAGAAGCAGTGCAATCCGCCGTCGAGATCCAGACCGAACTGGCGCAGCGCAACCGCAGTCTCGCCGAAGACCGGCGCATGCATTTTCGTATCGGTATAAACCTTGGAGATGTGATCGCGCGCGACGACAACACCGTGTATGGCGATGGCGTGAATATCGCCGCCAGACTGGAAAGCCTGGCGCAACCCGGTGGCGTCAATGTTTCGAGCACGGTTCACGATCATGTCGAGAACAAGCTCCCGGTCACCTTCGAATTTACCGGTGAGCACACGGTAAAAAATATACGAAAGCCGGTACGCGCATATCGAGTGCTCGTCGACGGCGCTCCAGAAAGTCAAAAGCCCAAAGCACGGGTGTCGCGTAAATGGGGCGCAATTGCGGCAGTGGCAACAGTAGTCGTTGTGGTCGGCGGCATTGCGATCTGGAATGGCGGCCGCGCACCAGAGTCTGGTGAAGCGGCGCCGAGTGCCGAAGAGTCGTACGATCCGCTGGCACTGCCTACTGGCCCGTCGATCGCCGTGCTGCCGTTTGAAAACATGAGCGGTGATCCAGAGCAGGAGTATTTCAGCGATGGCCTGACCGAGGACATCATCACGCGCCTGACCCGCTTTCCATCTTTTTTCGTGATCGCCCGAAACTCCACTTACCAGTACAAGGGACAGGCGGTTGATGTACGCCAGGTCGGGCGTGATCTCGGTGCGAAGTACGTCGTCGAAGGCAGGGTGCGCAAGTCAGGCGACTCGATCAGGGTAACGGTTCAACTGGTTGATTCTGAAAATGGAACCCATTTGTGGGCAGAGACTTATGACCGCGATCTCACAGCGGCCAATCTCTTTGACATCCATGACGAAATTACCGACAGCGTAACGGCGACAATAGCCGATGCGCGCGGAATCATCGTACAAGCCGGCAACGCGGCTTCTCGCGAAAAACCGGCCGAAAATCTCGACGCTTATGAATGTTGGCTACGGCTTGTAAGCTATTACGATTTCATTACCGCTGACCGGCATCTCGACGTCCGAAACTGCGCCGAGCGCGCGGTGAGAAGCAATCCTAACTATTCGCGTGCGTGGACAACGCTGGCCTATGCCTACACGGATGAGTCACGTTTCGGCTTTAACGCGCGGCCAAACGCACTCCAACGCGCGTTGAAAGCGGCGCGACGCGCAGTCGAGTTGGACAGCGACGATGCGCTTGCCCACCGGGTGCTCGCCCTGGTCTATTACCACCAGCACGATCTTGACGCGTTCCGTACAGAAGCTGAGCGGGCAATCGCGCTCAATCCCAACAATTGCGGGGTGCTGGCCGGCATAGGAGCCCACCTTGCGTATACCGGAGAAATCGTGCGCAGCTCGCAATGGTGAGAAAGGCCGCGACGCTGAATCCGAACCACCCGGGTTGGTACAACCTGTCTCTGTCGTTTACCGAGTACATGCGTGGCGATTTCGACGCCGCGCTAAACTATGCGCAGAAAATTAACCTGCCGAAAGTATTCTGGAGCGAAGTTCGTCTCGCCATGGCATATGCACAGCTGGGACGAACAGCAGACGCTCAGGCAGTAGTTGACCGGTTGTTGACCTTGTATCCGGACTTCGCCGAAAATTTTTGGGAAGAGCATCGGCGAATCAATATGGAGGACTCATTGATTCGCCGCAGCCGCGACGGATTGCGCAAGGCCGGACTGGACATTCCTGAAGAGCCCACCGTCAGCAACGTGAGGCAGGCCGCCTGAGAGATCTGCGAGAGCAAACGATGACGATCACAATGGGCGGATAACAAGCTCGCGTTGTCTATTCTTCCCGTCGCGCCCCTCGCACTCTTCATGGGCTTGCCGCTCCCGATCAGACTGAACCGGTTGGCAAAGCGCTCGCCCGGATTTATTTCCTGGGCATAGGGCATTAATCGCTTCGCCGAGGTATTGAGTACGGCGCTGGAAACTCTGCTCGCAATCGAGCTCGGACTCTCAATCGTCGTGCTGATCGCGCTGCTCTTGTACGCATTGGCCGTGGCAGTTGTGCGCAACCGACCAAGAGAATGTGCAACGCACGGTTCCCAAGGTAATGCATCGGGCTCAGGTACTTCGTGACGAGCAGGAGCAAATCACTACGCTTTTGATGGTTTTTGTACGACCCTTCCACAACGAGTGCTATCGAGTGACCTGCAGTAGTTTAAAGTGAACCTTCGGGAGGAGTACGACTTGAAGCTGCATTTAGGCCTGACGCCCTGGAATTTTCGTGACCTGAGCGCGCCGTCGTTGTGCGATCAGGCAACGTTTGCAGAATCACTGGGCTACGAATCAATCTGGTTGCCGGAAAATCACTTCGGCGAAAACGCCTTGCCCGATCCATTGACGCTACTCGCAACGATCGCCGGTGCAACTTCGACGATTCGCCTGGGAACGACTTCGTACTTGATAACCTTGCGCAACCCACTGCTGGCGGCAGAGCAGGTGGCGGTGCTGGATCAATTGAGTGGCGGGCGGCTGATACTCGGTGTTGGCCGGGGCTTTGCCCCCGACATGCTTAAAGCCTTCCGCGTGCCTCAGAAGGAGAAACGCAGAATTTTCGCGTGGACCCTCGGTCTCATGCGCGATGCCTGGGCAGGTAAACCTGTCTGCCTCGACGGAGACGAGGAGGCTGCGATCAAGGTATTCCCGCGACCGGCACAATTGCCCGAACCACCAATCTGGATCGCCGCATTTGGCCCGAAAGCGCTGGCGCAGGCAGGCCGCCTTGGACTGCCTTACCTCGGCTCACCGATGGAAAGCCTTGCGACACTGGAAGAAAACTACCGCCAGTATCGTGCTGCTGCTGCTGAAGAGGCACGTGTAAAAGCGACCGCCGTGGTCCCGCTGATGCGCATGGTTCGTCAGCGAAGATCCAAATCAGGCAAAAGAAGTTCGAAACATGCTCGCAGAGCAGACCAAAAATACCCGTTTGAAAGATGGCGAATCAATTGACGATTGGACCATCGTCGGCACGCCAGATGAGGTTCGCGCACGTATTAATGAATACAAAGACCGTCTGGGAATGACACATATGATTGCAACGAGATTGCGAATTTCCGGAATTTCGGAAGAGATACTGCGCGAAAGCGTCGCGCTTCTGGCGCATGCACTGGGTGACCGCTAGAGCCTGAGAAAGCGACTGCAACAGGTCAGACAACCGGAACGGTAAGCGCGCTATAGTGCCTTCTATATTGGGGTAATTCATAGCGCAGGTGATCAGGATTTTTGCTCCAGATGGCTGAGACACGGATCAATCGAAAGCTGGCAGCAATTCTTAGTGCGGACGTTGTCGGCTATAGCAAGCTTATGGCCGACGACGAGGCCGCGACCGTCGCCACACTCAAACAACATCGCGCAGCCGTTGCCGGCGTCGTTGAAGGCCACGACGGACGCATAGTAAATGCGCCCGGCGACAACATCCTTGCCGAGTTCGCCAGCGCCGTAGAAGCCGTTCAAGGCGCGGTAGAAATCCAGAACCTTATCGAGACAAGGAACGCCGAACTGCCCGAGGACCGGCGCATGCATTTTCGCATCGGCGTCAACCTCGGAGACATCATTGAAGAAGACGACGGCACCATCTACGGTGACGGCGTGAACATCGCCGCACGCATCGAGTCGCTTGCCGACACCGGCGGCGTTTGCGTCGCGAACTCTATCGTTGAGGCAGTCGAGGGCAAGCTCGATTTCGGTTTCGATTATCAAGGTGAGCACACCGTCAAGAACATCGCCAAACCAGTGCGGGTGTTCCGCGTCAATGCAGAGACCGCCCCCGCCGCATTGCTCGCCTCTGACAAGCCGCTGACGTTACCGGACAAACCCTCGATCGCGGTACTTGCCTTCGACAATCTGAGCGGCGATTCCGATCAGGAATATTTCGCCGATGGTATTGCCGAGGACTTGATCACGGCGTTGTCGCGTATCCGCTGGATGTTTGTCACCGCGCGAAACTCTACCTTTGCCTACAAAGGACAATCGCCCGACGTCAGACAGGTCGGAAAAGAGCTCGGCGTGCGCTATGTACTCGAAGGCAGCGTACGCAAGGGTGGCAAGCGGGTACGCGTCAGCGCGCAGTTGATCGACGCGAGCACTGGCAACCACGTCTGGGGTGAACGCTACGATCGTGAGCTTGTTGACCTGTTCGACCTTCAGGATGAGATTACCGAGACCCTGGCCGCAGCCCTGCAAACGGAAGTCGGTGAATTCGAGAGTGAACGCGCCAACCGCAAAGCACCGGGAAGTCTCGATGCGTGGGAATACTACCAACGTGGCCTATGGCATCTATGGCGAATGAACAGTGCCGAAGATCTGGCCGAGGCGCGCAGATTTTTTCAAAGCGCCACCGAGCAGGATCCGAATTTCGCGCAACCCGTCGCGGCAATGGCATACACGCTTCTTCGCTCCGTCGGTGATGCCTACGACGAGTCACCACTTAAAACCCTGGAGGAGGCATTGCGATGCGCAAATAAAGCTTTTGCTCTCGATGACAAGGAAGCGATGGCCCACTTTGCGTTAGGTAGAATCCAGACCACACGACGAGAATACGATACGGCGATCGAGGAATTGCGCACCGCAATCGAACTCAATCCAAGCATGGCGCTTGCACATTTCGGACTTGCTATCGCACTAAGCGCGGTTGGGCGACCAGACGAGGCCATCTCCGAATGTGACACAGCGATTCGAATGAGTCCACGCGACCCTCTCATATGGGCAGTTTTCACGGTACGTGCCGGGGGCCGAACGTATCTCGGAGACTACGACGCTGCAATTCAAGACGCGCGACACGCGGTCCGAAATCCGGCGGCCTCCATTTGGGCACACGCGACACTGGTTGCAGCATTGGCGCTTCTTGGCAAACAAGAAGATGCAAAGATTGCACTCGACAATTTGCGGGAAATATATCCGGACTTTAGCCCGGATGCCCTGCTGGCGGCTTATTCGCCGCTCAACCCGGAGAAATCCCGACCGCAACTTGAGACGATACTCGAAGGCCTACGCAAAGCCGGTCTCGACATACCCGGTGACGACTAACCGTGTCCAAGTCGCCTGAAGTCGTACGCACGCTCGCCGCCATCCTTATGGCTGACGTGGCTCATTACGGCGAGTTGATGGCCGATGACGAGCCACACACTGTCAGTACGCTCCGAGCGTATCGCAAAATTTTTGTCTATCACATTGAATCACGCAGGGGCCGAGTCCTTGATGCCAAGGGCGACGCCATCATGGCGTCCTTCAACAGTGCAGTCGATACAGTTGCCGCGTCGGTTGCCGTTCAGCAGGAGATTGCCGGGCAGAACGAGTCGCTCGCTGAGGCCCGGCGCATGCGCTTCAGGATTGGTGTAAATCTTGGCGACGTCCTCGAAGAAGACGGCACGCTCTATGGCGAAGGCGTGAACATCGCCGGACGGCTGGAAAGTCTGGCGAAACCGGGGAACGTGTGCGTTTCCCGCAGCGTGCACGAACAGGTGCGCGGCAAGTTACCGCTTGAGTTCGAATACATCGGAGAGCAGAAGGTCAAGTCCGAGATCGTGCATGCGTTTAACGTCTCAGTGCCAGAGGGGGTGAAGATGCCGCCCGGCCGGGTAGTGCCGGCAAGTCAACAACCCGGCCGTTCCCCGAAAACCCGCATCATCGCTGGCGGCATCGTCGCGCTGATGCTCCTGCTCGGTGGTTTGTTTGCCTGGCAACGAATCACAATACCCGTCAAGATTAGCGACCCGACCCTCGCGCTGCCAACCGGCCCGACGATTGCCGTGCTGCCGTTCGAGAACATGAGCGGCGATCCGGAGCAAGAGTACTTTAGCGACGGACTGACCGAAGACCTCATCACCAGGCTATCGCATTTTCCAAGGTTCTTCGTCATCGCCCGCAATTCGACTTACCAGTACAAAGGCCGCGCCGTTGACGTCCGCGAAATCGGGCGTGACCTCGGCGCACGCTACGTTGTCGAAGGAAGTGTCCGAAAGTCGGGAGCGTCAATCCGCGTCACCGCACAGCTACTCGATAGCGATGATGGCACGCACTTGTGGGCCGAAACCTATGACCGCGATCTGAGCGCTGGCAGCATTTTCGAGATTCAGGACGATATGACGGCAAGAGTCGCGGCAACGATCGCCGACGAACGCGGAGTCCTGTCGACAGCGGACTTCGCCAGTGCACGCCGGAAACCGACCGACGATCTCGACGCGTATGAATGCGCTTTGCGGCAGGAAACCTATGAAGGGTTTGGCAGGCCCGACCTGCACTTCGAACTTCGCGACTGTGCGGAGCGCGCGGTCGAGTCCGACCCCGAATATTCGCGCGCATGGACTGCGCTCGCCTGGGCCTACCTGGATGAATTTCGATACGGCCTCAACCCGCGCCCGAATCCGCTGCGGCGCGCGTTGGCCGCCGCGCAGCGGGCGGTAGAACTGGACGCAAATGATGAGCTCGCTCGAAGAGTGCTCGCGAACGTCTATTTCAACCAGCACGATCTCGACCGGTTCCGAACAGAAGGCGAACGCGCGATCGCGCTCAATCCCAACAATGCGTCGGTTCTGGCCGACATTGGCAGTAGCCTCGTGAACATCGGCGAATTCGATCGCGGCGCGGCAATGGTCAGGAAAGCCGCAGCGTTGAACCCGTATCATCCGGGGTGGTATTACTTTGCGCTGACGATCGCCGAATATCAGAAGGAGAGCTACGATGCCGCATTGGACTATGCGTTGCGCATCAATATGCCGGACTTCTTCTGGACGCATGTTCAACTGGCTGCGGCGTATGGCCAGTTGGGACGGACCAGTGAGGCACAGGATGCGGTCGACAATCTACTGACGCTCTATCCGCAATTCGCGGAACACGTGTGGGACGAGTACCGCAAATGGAATGCGCCGGATGAAACGATTCGCCGTAGCATTGACGGATTGCAGAAAGCAGGGCTCGACATTCCGGACAATCCGGCATAAACCCCGAAGGCAGTACATTTCCGACAACCATGACCATCAGAAATACAACGAATAGCTGGGGCGCCATCGCAAAGTCATTTCACTGGATAATTGCGCTGCTTATACTCAGCCAGCTGGTGCTCGGCAATATTGCCGAGGGTTACCGGCTATCGCCAACCAAACTTGACTTGTTCGTATGGCATAAGTCCATCGGCGTAACCGTTTTGCTACTGGTGATCTTGCGCGTCGTGTGGCGCCTGACCAACCCGCCTCCCACGCCGCCAGACGGCATTCCGGCCTGGGAAACGATTGCCGCGCGTATTGGCCACGCGCTGCTGTACCTGTTGATGTTGGCGGTGCCATTGTCCGGCTGGTGGGTCAGCGATGCCACCAGAATTCCGTTCAAGGCATTCTGGCTGGTTCCAATGCCGGATCTGATCGCAGCAAACCGCGACATCAGCGATCTGGCCGCCGATGTACATGGGGCGCTGACAAAGCTGCTGCTACTGGTCGTCGTGATTCATATTGTGGCGGCACTACGGCACCATTTCTTTATGCACAATAAAATACTGTCCAGAATGCTGCCCTGGCGAGGAGAAACCCGTTGAAATTCGTACGTTATGCAGTCCTTATGGTGTTAGTGCTCGCCGGTCTGACGGCGCAAGCGGCAGAATGGCGATCTCAAAGCGACGGCAAGTTCACGTTCGAAGTCACGTTCGAAGGCGTCGGCGTGCCGGGAGATTTCAAACGCTTTGACGTGATGCTGAAACTTGATCCAGCGAAACCCGACGCAGGTAGCCTGCGCGTCAGCGTGAATCTCACAGCAGCGGATATGGGTGACCCGGATATGAACGCAGGCATTGCGGACACCGACTGGTTCCACGTCAGCAAATATCCAAAGGCGGTTTTTGAAAGCCGGAAAATAGAAGCGCGCGCACCAGGAAAGTACGTAGCCACCGGAACGCTGACCCTCAAGGGTGTCAGCAAGCCGGTCACCGTTCCGTTTTCATGGACCGCGAAAGGCAAGCGCGCAAACATGCGCGGCGAGTTCATCGTACAACGCATCCTTTTCAATGTCGGCAGCGGTGAATGGGCAAGCGCCGATCCCATCGGTATTGACGTGAGGCTCGAGTTCGACGTTTCACTGAAACAGGGAGGTTGACTTGATGAACCGGTTCTCGCCAGTTGGTTCTGCGTGGATCTGGCCATTGTTTCTGGTATTCGCAGGATGCGCAAAGCCGGTTCCGGAACCGGTCGAACCAGCAGGCCCACAATTACCGGTAGCCGTTTATGAGGACGCTGCGCGCCAAGGCGCAAATGTCTACCGCGTTGACTCGGAGCAATCGCGTGTACTGATTCGCGTCGGGCGTGACGGAAGAATGAAACACCTGGGACACGAACACGTCATTGCCAGCGAAAATGTCGAGGGCCTGGTGATGCTGCACGACGACCCGGCACAGTCCCGTGCAGATCTGCTGATACCGCTACCGCTTCTTGTTGTCGACAAAATGGAATACCGGGAACAGATGGGCCTGGAAGGCGAAATGACCGAGTCGGCTATCAACGGCACAACCACAAACATGCAGGACAAGGTTCTCGAGTCCGGCGTCTATCCCTGGGTCGAGGTCAGCGCCCGCTTCAAAGCCGCGCAGTCCGATGCGCCGATGCTCAACGTCTCGATGACACTGCATGGAATGACCGCCAGCTACGAAGTACCGGTCGAACTTCAGGTCGAACCGGACCGGCTCGTTATCAGCGGAGAAATGACCATACAGCACGCTGACTTCGGCCTGACGCCGTATAGTGCGGCCGGCGGGTTGATCAAGGTTGCCGAAGAACTCCAACTACGGTTTAGTCTGGTCGCGCATCAAATGTAAATCGTGGACCCGACGCGATTCTCGCAATTAGCCCGGGCGTATGACCTATAAACTCAACCGTAGGAAATCCTCAATCCCGGCGGCCAACGCAGCGGGCTACGGCAAGCCCGCCGCAGAGCGACAACGCGACGATTATTGCCGCACGCGAGTAAACTTTCACGCCACTGGCATCATCACTACATCTGCGAAGAAACGGGTGTTCTTATTGCTTTCATGTACTCGTTCCATAGGGCTATGCGTCTAACTACCCGTCACTGGCGGAAATAGAATGAAGTTACTGGTCACAACTCTAATTCTGGTTTTCCTCAATGCCTGCGGTGGCGGCGGTGGCAGTTCGCCTGCCCCAGCAGTATCGATATCGCCGGAGCGCGTAGTGTTTGGAGGTAGCGGCAATCTGGGGATTTTTGATCCGTCAGTGACCCGTGACCCCGGAACCGGCCGTTTGTGGATGAGCTACTCGTCAGTGGACACATCCGCCTTCTATGCATCCTCACTTTACTGGGCAGTATCCATTCGCCTCGCTTACTCCGATGACAACGGCGTAAGCTGGCAGGACGCCGGTGTCGTCGCGGCACCTAAAGTGGAGTCCCTGCTGGGACCAATGACTGTCGCGCCTGCTTCCCCCGCTATCGCCGCCAATAGCCAGGGTATCTGGCAAAGCGAAACATCTTCATTGATTTACGATCCATCGGCGCCGCCGGCACAACGTTGGAAACTCATCTGGTTTCAGTACCTGAATGCCAATTTGAATTCCTATTTTGCGGATCACAGCTGGATCGCCTTGAAAATGGCGGCAACGCCGCTGGATCTGGCAGCTGAGGCGCCGGTCAAGCTATTTGGTGGCGCAGGTTTGCGGCCAGACGGTAGTAACACTGGTGCACCGGTATTTTCTCCCACAGGTGGCGTACCGGCGATTCAGTTGAACACTGATCTGACGCTGTCCATAGGCGGAGCCAACCTCGCAGAGCTGAACTTGTGCGTATTTGCCGAACCCGGTCTGCATGCCACCAATTCTGCCGTCTATCTGGCGATATTCTGCGCCGATGCCTCCACTGCGCCAATTACCGAATACCTGGTTTACTTTCGGTGCAACAGTCCCTGCGCGATGACAACAGCGGCGAGTTGGGAATACGTTGGACGCCTGTTAACTTCGCCGGACGCGCAAGCAGCTACCGGTGACGATCATTTTCAGGCGCTGGCGCTCGTCGAGAAAAACGGGAAAACGTACTTGCTCGCAACTCCGGTGAATACGACATCTGGAAATCGTTACAACGGCTGTCGGGTGTACGAGCTCGTTAGCGTCGATTCGAACCAGTTACGACGAAACGGCGGCCAATTGATCGAATTGGCCCGTGTTGATGGCAGCGCCGCATATGCCGGACTGGACGGCGGACTTCTGTTGAGTCAGTTTGAAGCAACGGCAACGCCCGAGACTTTCCGGATATTCAAAAGCCGCATTGGTTTACCTTAATCGCCAATCGAAGACTGTCAATATTCGGACGTAGTAGACAGTCCGTTGCGCGAAACCATCGCGATCGGCGTTTCGTTCAATAGCGGAATTGCGCGCAAACAAGAAAAGTATCCCGCAGCACTGCATACTGCCCCGGAATTGTTTAGGCGGTATAGTGGCGTCAACTATAGAACACGCAATGGGTGATTGGGAATATCACTTGTTACCCGTATGGTCGGCACCACAGTCAATCGTAAGTTAGCCGCAATCCTGAGCGCCGATGTCGTCGGCTATAGCAAGCTGATGGCCGACGACGAGGCCGCGACCGTTACGACGATCAAGCAGTATCGTGCGGTCGTTGGCGAAATTGTCGATGCTCACAAAGGCCGCATCGTCAACGCGCCGGGCGACAATATCCTCGCTGAATTCGCGAGCGCAGTCAGTGCGGTGCAGGCGGCTGTCGAGATCCAGAAATCGATTGATACCAGGAACGTCGACCTGCCCGAACATCGGCGCATGCGCTTTCGCATCGGCATCAATCTTGGTGATGTCATCGAGGAAAAGGACGACACCATTTATGGCGACGGCGTGAACATTGCGGCGCGCATGGAAGCACTTGCCGAAGTGGGCGGCATTTGCATTTCATCGAAAGTGCTCGAAGAAGTGGAAAGCAAGCTCGACCTCGGCTTCGAGTTCACCGGTGAGCAGAAAGTCAAAAACATCGAAAAACCGGTCCGGGTATACCGCGTGCGCAGTGACCGAGACAAGAGCCCGGGGACGCCAACTCGTCGAGGAATCAGGAAACCCTATCTGGTCATCGTTACGATCCTGATCGCTGTAATCAGCATTGGTCTTTCAGTGTGGCAATTCGAGCGCGACCCGTCGGAGGATCAGACGGCAGCCACCAGCGATGGTGAACCACTGTCCACCTTACCTACCGGCCCGTCGATTGCCGTGTTGCCGTTCGATAATATGAGCGGCGATCCGGAACAGGAATATTTCAGCGATGGGATCACCGAAGACATCATCACCGATCTCTCGAAACTCTCACATCTGAAAGTCATCGCGCGCAACTCGACGTTCGCATACAAGGGACAGCACACTGACGTACGGCAGATTGGTCAGGAGCTCGGTGTGCGCTATGTGCTCGAAGGCAGTGTGCGAAAAGCGGGCCAGCAGTTAAGAATCAATGCTCAGTTAATCGATACGACGAGCGGGAATCATTTGTGGGCAGAACGCTACGATCGCTCATTGGACGACATTTTCGAACTACAGGACGAAATCACACACAGCATCGTGGAGGAAATGGACGTCAAACTCGCGTTGGGCGAACAAGTAAGGGTATGGCGGCGCAACACCAACAACGCACAAGCCTATGATTTGTTTCTGCGGGCTCGGGAAACCTTGTTCAAGTTCAATAAAGAAGATCATGCGGTTGCGCGGGACATGTTGTTGCGCGCCATTGAACTTGACCCAGATTTTGGATTGGCCATGGTTTATCTGGGTTGGGAACATCATCAGGAGGCCTTCCTGGGATGGAGCGAGTCAAGGGAAGCGTCATTCGAGTTGGCCATGGACTACGGCCGCCGCGCGATAGCGCTGGACGACACCTTGGGCGCCGCCTACAGCTTGCTGAGCCTGACGAAAATGCTACTGGGGAATCTGGACGGTGCGATCGCAGACGGTGCGAAAGCGGTGTCGCTTACTCCGAACGGCGCCGACGCGCGCGCATGGTTCGCTATTGCACTCTCCTGGGCAACGGACCCAAGGGCGATTGAAATGGCGGAGAGCGCATTACGCTTGAATCCCAACCCACCCCCTATTTACTGGAACGTGATTGGTACCGCATATGTTCTTGCGGGAAACGCTGAAGCCGGCATTCCGGCAAACGAAAAGTGCATTTCCCAGATTCCGAATTTCATCTGGTGCCATGTCTGGCAAGCGGTCGCCTACATGGAAACCGGACAGGAAGCGCTTGCGCAAAATGAAGTCGCCGAGATTCTGCGTATTAACCCGAGCATGTCGAGTGAGTTTCTGACCGGCGCGATCAGGGACCCGGACAAACGGGCTCGCTTCCACGATCACCTGGTCAAGGCCGGATTGCCGAAATAATCGGCCGCAATTCTACTGCCCACAATACATCCGGGACATCTAGTCCATCGGGCTCCGCTAATACAACTGGGTGCGCTACGATTGCAATACTGAAGAACGCTCACTGCCGTTGAATCCCTAATCAAACCGCACCCGGTTGAAAAGAACACACATGACTAAACTACTTCTCGCCGCGCTATTGATAGGCGTACTTGCGTCACCGGTCCACGCGCAGACCACTGCACTCGAGCGCCTCAAGGCGTATGTCGAGATCGACACGACGAATCCGCCGGGCAACGAAACCCGGGGCGCCGAGTTTTTCGCCGCAATCTTCGAGGCCGAAGGCATTCCTCATGAAATGGCCGAGTCAGCGCCAGGACGCGGCAACATCTGGGCGCGATTAAAAGGCGGCAACAAGCCCGGGCTGATTCTCCTGCATCACATCGACGTCGTGCCGGCGACACGGAGCGCGTGGCGCACTGATCCGCTGAAAGCGGTCGAGATCGACGGCGAGCTGTACGGCCGCGGTACCCTCGACACGAAAGGCCTCGGCATCATGCATCTGGAGGCATTTCTTTCGCTCCACCGTAGCGGGCAAGCCTTGAATCGCGATGTCATATTCATGGCGACTGCCGACGAGGAAGCGGGTGGCTATTTTGGCGCCGGCTGGTTAGTGGAAAACCGGCGGGAAATCTTTGACGGCGCTGGATACCTGCTGAACGAAGACGGGCGCAGCGTCATCAGCTCCAGTGGCAAGATTTCAGTTCGAATTGAACTTGCGCAAAAACGTCCATACTGGTTGCGATTGATCGCGACTGACGAACCTGGCCATGGTTCGAGCCCGTTGCCCACTTCGGCGACGACCAGATTGATCGCCGCGCTGCAAAGGATTCACGAGACGCCATTTGAGCCCCGAATCGTAAAGCCGGTGCGCGACATGTTTACCGCGATCGCAGACAACGTTGATCTGAAATGGCGCGCGCCTCTGCAAAATATCGATCAGGCGATTCTCGATCCACAGTTCGTCTCGGACTTTCAGGCGGAGCTGCCGGGCCTGCATGCGCTCATCCGCAACACGTGTTCGATTACCGTGCTCATGGGCAGTCAGAAAATCAACGTCGTATCGCCGACCGCCCAGGCAGAGCTTGACTGCCGGATACTCCCCGATCAGGATTCCGGCGCCTTTCTGGAAGGGATTCGCTCGCGGGTCAACGACGATCAAATCGAAATAGAAAAGATCATGCTGTTTAGTGCCGCAGAATCAGGCGCCGACACACCGCTGTACCGACTGCTGGTGGACAAAACACTCGCGCACTTGCCGACGGCAGGCATCGCGCCGGCAGTATCTACCGGGTTCACCGACAGCCACTTTTTCCGCGATATCGGTATCGCCAGCTACGGCTACGTTCCCAGCCTCAGAACAGAGACGCAATCAGCCGGTGTGCACGGCAACAACGAGCGCATCACCATCGACGCATTCAAGGCGTGACAATCATGACCGAGATTGTCAAAGATTTCGCAACTGCCCCATAGGGCTATATCAGGGCTGTATATCTGTTTTCGATATCTGCTTTCGCGGCGCGATTTTTCAGCGCGCGCCGCGACAGTAGACCAACGCTAAAAGGTGTTACATCGGAAATAGATGTCGGCAGTTACCGGACCGAGTTCTTCTTTCGTTAACTCGAATGACCTGCCGTCGCTGGCGCAATGCGCTTCAGCCTCAATCACTGCCAGTCGCTTTGCCTCTACGCTACCGCCGTCAACGTCTGCCATGCGGTACCTCAAAAAGTACGTGTCAGGCGATAATTCCTCGACACCTTGACTGCCAGTAGCGCATGCGGATAGCGATAAGGCAAGCACTACAGGTATCAGTATTGCGCTTAAATGAGCCTGCGGACGTGTAACAAATCGCATTGAAGCCTCCTCTTGGTTGATTTCACCATCGCCATTTTGCCGGCGGGAGCGAAGTTGCTTTCTTGTCTTGCGCTACCGTGGCGATGACCGTTGACCGCATTTTACCTCGCGATTCCGGATATGCGCTGAAAACTCGAGGCGGACCCCGGAATTTCGCCAGTACATGCGAAGCGAATTTGTCGCGATTGCAACGTTCACAAACTTCTCGTCGTTGTCTCTCCGGACACGTGGAGGCCCGCCTCACGAAATCTTTCGAACACCGGCTCGAGGTTCGCTGCGCATCAGGATCAAGTGGGGACAAAGCCGCAAGCACGGCATCGAGGCTAAAGTCAGGTTTTAACTCTAGCAGTTTCTCTAGCGCGATTCTGGCCTCCTCGAGCCTGTCAAGGTATACCAGGGCCGCCATAAGATTAAGGTGCGGCCAGAACGCTGAAGCCGAATGGCGAATTGCGCGCCGGGCATCTGCCACTGCTGACTCGTAATTTCCATTACGAAAGTGCAGCCCGGCGCGGGAACTGAACGCCGACCACGCGCCCGCGCCGCGAAGACTCAATCGTATGGCCAAATCAAATTCCGACATTGCTTCGTCCAAACTGCCGGAGTATTCCAACGCCTGGCCAAGCCCGTAGTGGGCAAGCACCGAACTGGGATTTAGATCGATTGCGGTCTTCAATGTAGCAATCGCTTCATCATGCTCACCTCGTAAGCTTCGAACTCGACCGAGGGTACCGTGTGCGAACGATTCCTTTTCATCGAGAGCGACAGCTTTGTTCGCTAACTGCAAGGCATCATCCAGGCATTCACGCGGAGAACCAGCGTAGCCATTGATGACTTGAACGTAGCGCGAATATCCAAACGCCGCGTAGGCTTGTGCAAAATAAGGATCGAGTTCGATCGCTCGCTCGAATAGTCCGCACGCCTCGGAAATATTCTCAGCGCTGTGTTGCCATACATGCCACATGCCACGTTGGTACGAGTCCCACGCGCCTAGACTACTCGGCGGCTTGCGACGAGCGATTTCGCGCTCGAATTCACCCACTTCACCAATGAGCGCCGCGACCAATGTCTCGGTAATCTCGTCCTGAAGATCAAACAGGTCAACAATTTCGCGATCATAGCGCTCGGCCCAGACGTGGTTGCCGCTCGTGCGTACACTTCCTTCCACCGCATAGCGCACACCAAGCTCTGTTCCGATCCGTTGTATGTTGGGTGACTTGCCCCGGTACGCGAAACTGGAGTTGCGTGCAGAGACGAACATCCATCGGATGCGCGATAAGGCGGTGATCAAATCCTCTGCAATACCATCTGCAAAGTAATCCTGATCGGCATCCCCGCTCAGGTTTTCAAAGGGCAGCACGGCAATCGAGGGCTTGTCCGGAAGCGCAAGCGATTTATCAGAATCTGGCGATACGACGGAATTGCTGCCGGGGTTGACCTGGTATGTTCGAACCGGTTTTGCGATGTTCTTGACGCTTTGCTCACCGGAAAATTCGAAGGTTACCGGCAGTTTGTTTTCTGCATGATCGAAAATGGTGCCAGAGACAGTGATGCCTCCCGGTTCGGCGAGACTTTCCAGACGTGCTGCGACATTGACGCCATCGCCATAGATTGTGCCGTCACTCTTGATGATCACGTCGCCCAGATTTACGCCAATGCGATACCGCATGCGTTGATCTTCGGGGATGGCGGAGTTGCTCTCGCTTATCGTTTTCTGGACCTCAACCGAACAACGCACGGCTTGAACGACACTTTCAAATGTCGCCAACACGCTGTCGCCAGCAGTATCAATTACAACACCGTCGTGACTATCGATGGCTTGCTTGAAAATTGCACGACATGCATCGAGGGCGGCAACGGTACGTTCCTCGTCGGCGCCCATGAGACGTGAATAACCGGCCACGTCCGCGGACAGTATGGCTGCCAATTTTCGCTTGGCCTCAACCATGCTCTCGTTCTCTCGAATTGGAAGCGAAATGGTTCGCCACTATTAGGAACAGGGGCGCAGCCAGGAATAGGGGCACAGCGATGCGACTTGGCACAAAAGGTCTGTCAATGCTCATTAGTCGAAATAGCGGCTATGGCCATGTCAGAGACATGCGGCGCACGTATCTACAAACGACTGCGATAAGGATTTACTGACAGTGCTCGACAAGTCAGATCCCAACTATTACAGCTACTTTCCCGAAAACTTTGCCGGTCGCTTGCTCTTGAAACTGTTCAGGCCTTCCTGAAAATCATCTGAAGCAAGCAATCCTTTCTGTATCTGCCCGAACTTGGCTGCCGAAGCGCCCGGGCTTTCGGCAAGCGCTTGACGGACACTGTCAATTGTCGCGCGAACCGCCAGTGGCGCCTGACTGGCAATGTCGTTGGCGAGCTCCAGTGCGCGACCGAACTGTTCTCCCTGTTCGACCACTTCCTGTATGAAACCAAGCCTCAACGCCGTGGCGGCGTCGAACTCGTCACCGGTCAGCAAATAACGCATTGCATTACCCCAGCCAGCGCGTTCGACCATGCGGATCGTCGCGCCACCGGTTGCCATGAGCCCACGCTTGACTTCAAGTTGTGAAAACCGGGCATCCGATGCCGCAATCACAATGTCGGCGGCAAGCATGACCTCGATTCCCAGCGTGAAGCAAATACCTTGAACCGCAAATACCACCGGCTTGGTTCGAAATGGCGGACGCAGGTCGAACGGGTCAATGTCGCCTTCTTCGACCAGAAGCCAGTCCGTACCGAGGTGCGGTGCGACTTTTGGCAAGTCGAGCCCGGCGGTGAAATGCTTTCCCTCTGCGTAGACCAGTGCACAACGCGCCGCTGCATCGTTTTCGTACGCCGTATATGCCGCAACAAGGCCGCGCAGCATTTCCGGTGTAAAACCGTTGAGTTTGGCAGGCCGATCGATTCCGATCAGGAATACGCCATCTTTCAACTTCGTGTTTATGCGCCCTTCAGTATTGTCCGTATCTGACATTCATCCACCCCTTAGTTCGCGTTGCGCGCTTGCGCTGACGTTCTTCTGTCCATACCCAATGGTGCCACGCTCAGGCTTGCCCTAAAAACTTGCTACAAATATGACTACGTCCTCTTCAACACGCACTGGACCAGCACAATGCGTTGTTCTTCGAGATTGCGCACGACGTTGTTGCGCATCACACCAGCGTCCGGACCGAGTATAAGGTGAATGCCGAGCGGCGCTTGTCCGCCGGGATCCGCTGTCTTTGCTGCCAGTTTACGGTACTCGCCCAAATATTGGGCAGTCACATCGCGCCAGATCATTTCGCGAAAACCGGCTTTCGCGAGCAAGTCGTGAACTGCATCCGGCGGCTGTAAATAACTCAGGCCCGCTTCACGCGCCCACGGAACCGGAAAATGTGGCGGCGCAACGGAACCGGCAAGCACGTCCTGAAATACCAGACGTCCGCCGACGGCAAGTACGCGATGCGCTTCGGCGTACATTGTCGCCTTGTCTTCGATATTCATCGACGCCTGTTGCGTCCAGACGAGATCGAACGAAGCATCTTCAAAAGGCATTTCGAGCGCGTTGCCATGCTGAAACGACACCCGGTCCTGCATCCCGGTGAGCGCGCTAAGCATCGACGCGACCTGGCAAAACTCCTCGGTAAGATCGAGCCCGGTCACGTGACATCCAAAGTGTTGGGCCAGTGTCCGTGCCGGTCCGCCCAGGCCACTGCCCAGGTCAAGTATGCGCATGCCTTTGCCGGTGCCGGCGAGTTGTGCCAGTTCGAGGGTCGCGCCCAATCCGCCAATGTGAAACTCCGCTACCGGCGCCAGGTCATCGACCGTAATCTTCTCCGGGTCTTTGCCGGTCTCGCGCAATGCGGCGAGAATCGCGTCACCCAGGCCCGCGCGACCGTAGTGCTTGTTTAGCGAGAACTCGAAGCTCTGATCTTGCATTGTTCATCTCCAGCCACACGCTACCGGCCGTTCGCTCGCCAGCTTCACGCCACGCGTGGCGACAACGACATTCTTGATACGGAGCAGCGCAATTTGTAATACGGAGCAGCGCATGGGCTACGCCAGACAACCAGTCAGCCGGCAGACAATCCGCTGTCAGCTGTATACACGCCACCCGTACAAATACTCGATTCGTCCGAACCCAGGAACAGAATCAGATTTGCAACTTCTTCCGGTGTGCCATAGCGCCCGAGAGGCATTCCCGCAACAACTTCCGCGTGGGCTTTATCCGGCTCCCCGGGCGACCGGTTTTCTTCGATCGTGCGCATCATGCGTGTCTCGGTCGGGCCAGGAAGTACGCAATTGACTCGAATGTTGTCCGCGGCAAACTCCATGGCCGCCGTTCTCATCAAACCGATCTCGGCGTGTTTGCTTGCGACGTAGGCCGAATTTCCCACACCGCGCGCTTTCAGTCCGGCAATGGACGACGTAATCACGATGCTGCCGCCCTTGTCCTGCATTGTCGGAATTGCGTATTTGAGTCCGAGAAATACGCCGCGCACATTCACCGCCATCAGTTCATCGAACACGTCGGTCGGATACTCCGGTATTGGCGCTGCGGCACCTTCCAGCCCCGCGTTGATCACGAACACGTCGATTCCGCCAAAGGTATCAACGCAAAGTCTCACGATCGTGGCATTGTCGTCTTCCTTGGACACATCGGCTGTTGCGTAGGCTGCATTGGTCTCGCCAAATTCGCGGGCGAGATCAGACAACAGCGCCCGCCGGCGGCCGGCGAGCATGACTTTGGCACCTTCCTTTACAAAGCGCTGTGCGGTAGCGAGCCCAATGCCGCTGCCCGCGCCGGTGATCAACGCTACCTTGCCGTCAAGACGTCCCATATAATTTTTTCCCCTGTGTTTCTTGAACTGTTCATATACCCGTCAGAATACGGATTGAACAAGATGATGTTTACGGCTATTCGTTCGAATAAGACAACGACGGATAAAACTGTGCGCCGCGTCCGCCGGGTGTCATATCCAGCACATTCCACATTGCCCATGCCTGATCGAGATGGCGCATGTTGCCACCCTCGATTGCGTGCGCAAAACTCATTTCCGTGCCCCAGAAATGGCGAACCTTCTTGCCGTCCCTGACGAACACATTGGCCATTGTCGTCTGGCCGGCGTCAGTCTCGCCGAAATAGTCGGCGTTGTAGGTATTGTTCGCCGACGACAGCATACGGAACCCGTCCCAGCCACGCGAGGCAGCGAACTCGTGAATCTTGTCCAGCGAATGTTTTGCAACAATCGCAACATTGATACTCTGATCCAGGTGCACGATCTGCCCGTGCAGTCCGTCCAGAAAACCTGTGCACATCGGGCAGGCCGCCGCCATGTCCGGCGAGTACATGAAGCTGTACAGCAGCAGGGTGTCTTTCTTCGGCGCAAATAATTCAGACAATTTCGTCTGCAGGTCCTTGCCATTAACCCGCTCGTCGAATACGTAGTCTTCCTTTACCAGACCGCCGGGTGGCAGTGCACGCCGTTGTTTGGCAACACGTTCTATCTGCTCGCGCAGAGCCAACTCTTCCTTGAGTAGCGCGTCACGCGCGGCACGGTATTCGGGCGATTCGTTCGGATAACTTAGCGAAGTCATGGCGTTCTCCCGCAGTCGTTGGCATCAAGGAACCTCTGAGCACCTCACGGACTCAGAGGCTCCTTGAGTGTGGGAGGGCAAACATATCATACGAAGCGGGTTCTTGACGACGAGCTCCTTTCCTCCCGCCGCAGCCCACAGCCGCGTACTCGGCAGTAGCATGGCCACCGCAATTCAAGCCTGCAGTAGCCGTTTTCTGATCAGGTGAATTGCGGTAAACAGGCTGCCCACCGGAACCCAGACCCACAAAAACTCATTCTTGAGTATGTGAAGCACATTGCCAATGAAGAAAGATGTAATGCCTATCGGTGAGGTCTCCAATGGTCGCCAGGGAAAGAAGTATCGCGTGTTGTCCAGAGGCCAGAAGAACGCAATGCCATGACCTGCGTCGGTAAAGGCGTCCAGCATACCGTGCGAAAGCGACGCGAGGAAAAACAGCACAACCAGCACGAACCAGTCACGATCAAACAGCTTTACATATCGCGCAAACACGCTTGCCGAAAGTGGTGCAATCAGTGCCGCGAAAGCAATCGAATGGGTAAAACCACGATGACCAAACGGGTCTGAATAGGGAATATCAAATTGAAACGCCAGCACATCGATGTCCGGCAATACCGACACTACTGACAACGCCAGTATCAATGCGAAACGCGGAACCTGAGAGGTGGACCCCAACGGCTGGACACCAAAATATAGCTGATAAGTGAAATCTTATGGATTATTCTTTTACGACACAGAGAGGATCCGAAGATGACACGTAGTAAAGAGAAGAAATCACACGGCGAGCTTCAAGGCCAAAGTAGCACTGGGCGCAGTGCGTGGCGAGCACACACTGGCCGAGCTGGCTGAACAGTTCGACGTTCACCCGAATCAGATCCAGGACTGGAAGAAACGTCTGGTCGATAGTGCCGAGGACGTGTTCGGTGGCAACGCAGTTGAGGCGCAACACACCGAACGCGAAATCGAGAGGCTGCACGCCAAGGTCGGGCAACTGACGATGGAGAAAGATTTTCTGTCAAAGTTTCTCGGGCGCGACCGGTGAGCGAGCGCCGAGCACAGATTCAAAGCGCTCACGAACTGTCCAGGGCACGCCGCTGCGAGTTACTCGGAGTGGCACGCTGCACAGCGTACTATCGCGGCGCACAGGTGTCAGCCGAAGACCTTGAGCTGCCGTTCTACGGAAGCCGTCGTATTCGCAACGAACTCGATACACGCGGGCTGCAGGTCAATCGTAAGCGCGTACAGCGGCTGATGCGTCAGATGCAGATCAGGGCGCTGTAGCCGAAGCGGCGCACCAGCACGCCAGACAAGGGACACAAGATCTATCCTTACTTGCTCAGGGACATGACAATCACGCGGGCCAACCAGGTGTGGGCGAGCGATATGTGTTATCTACCGATGGCCAAGGGGTTCATGTAGCTCGTGGCGATTATGCACTGGC
>CATOSA010000058.1 GCA_951812315.1 uncultured Burkholderiales bacterium | reverse complement strand
CCTGCTCCACCCCTCGCAATGCGCTGATAAATTCCACTACCCGCTCCATGTTTCGCATTGTCACGTCGGCGCGTATGGGTGCCTTGCTATCTGGAAAGGCAGCAGGGCTATCCATTATTGGTGGCCGCGTACTTAGGCCGAAACCTTCGAAGTCCAACGCGAATGTATCCCAGCCTGCGAGCGCAAAGTAGCGCATCAATGAGCAGTTCTCATGGTTCGTATCGAACGCGGCCGAACCCGGAGAGCTCCAGCCCTGAACCAACAGCAAGACCTTTCCGTCCGAGGACACTGTGCGCTCGCGTCCAGCAAGCACGACTTCTCGCACGTGAAGGGTGACGCCCGCGTGGAGTTTGTGCTCGGCGTATAAAGGTTCGTTGCTGGTGTGACTGATGAAATGATCGGTTACCCGAATACCGTCGACCTGCTCAGCTGCCGCGACGTAGAGTGCGGGCAATGATGTAGCCAAAGTGAAACATAGCAACCCGCACCAGCGAATTTTGCATATTCTCATGACTTGTACCCCATTTTGTCTGTCGACTGACAAATCGGCGGTCTGAATCGCCCCGAGAATTCTGGAGACTCGTTTGTTCGAGCCATGCCGCCATAGTTGACGCTTCCAACCGTCGATAGTACGCCTGTTCCAACTCTGCTGGTGGAATGTTGGGTCAGCTGCAGATCGGGATGGAAAAAATGGGGACGATTGTGACCGACGGTGTTGCGCAAACAGCGGGGTTCCAGGGACTACGAGCCTAACGGCGGCTTTCGACGATGACGTCTTATAGGCCTGATTGACGCAGCGTAATCCGACGAGACGTGGCGATTCCCGTTCGCTTGGCTCCAATACGGCGCAATGCGCTGCGCTTATTGCGCCTTACTGGATCAACAAGTGCTGGATTGCGTGCGACGTCGTGATTACTTCCTGGAGTCGAGAATTTCGTTCAGCACCTCGAACGCCTTGCCAAACGTGCCATTGCCGACGGCATCCATGACACCAGCCTCATCGTCGTTGGTGACATCGAACTCAGCGGTCCAGATACCTACGGTCGCGTTGTCTGCGGTGACCGGATACAAGGTCAGTTCGGCCAGGTAGTTTTCCACCGGCAAAGGCGAATCGAGGATGCAGTAGCGAAAGCTGTGTGCGACATCGGACAATTTCAGTAGCCGCTCGCGGATCGTTCCACCACCGTCAACGATGTCGAAATTCCTGACGCAACCAATCTGATCGCTCGGCAGATCATCTTCTATGTGGCTGCGCGAAAACCTCGGATGCCATTGCGGCATGCCGTTGAAGTCGCGCACCACGTCCCAGACCTTGTTGACCGGTGCGTTGATCACGGCGCTGATGAAAACCCTGGTCATCGAAGTCTCCCTCTAACGTTGCTCGAGCTTCTTGTTGAGCGCATCAAAGCCGCCAGCGAACACGTTGTCACCAATGTGCTGTTCGGTTTCTTCCGGCGGACCGGACGTTACGTCGAACTCGGCCGTCCATTCCGCGAAGATTTTGTTGCCCATCGTGATCGGCGTGAAGCGCATTACAGCGATGTAGTTGTCCACCGGCATTGGCGATTCGAGAATGCTGTAGGTGAAGCTGCGCGTGTCGTCAGCGAGTGCTAGAAGTTGTTCGCGAATCATTCCGCCATCGTCGACGAGTTGAAAACGCCGTACGCAACCAACACTGTCAGGCGGCAGGTCTTGCTCGATCTCGCTCGACGCGATGGCCGGATGCCATTTCGGCAAATCATTGAAGTTGCGCACCAGCGCCCAGACCTTGTCGGCCGAAGCATTCAACACTGCGCTGCGATATACCTTGATCATGGAGTGCCTCCGTATTATTCAGGCGATCTATAACGTGATGGACTTGAAGCGTCGGGTTTGGTCAGTAATGGCCGTTTCAGTCGGTAGCCGTTCCACGCTGCTTGCCCCATAGAACCCGTGACAATCACGGGTTAGTTTCAGGATGTACTCCGCATCCTGCGGTGAAGAGATCGGACCGCCGTGGCAAAGGATGATGATGTCCTTGCGTACACCCCTGGCGGCTGCCGAAATCAGGTCAATCTCCTTGACACATTCATCAAGGCTCTTTGACGCCGATGCTGCCGCTAACGGTTACGCCCATGTGCGCGACCAGCATGTCAGCGCCGGCTTTTGTCATGGCAACCGCCTCATCGGCATTGAAGACGTAGGGTGTCGTAAAAAATTCCTGTGACCGTGCCTGGGCAATCATGTCGACTTCGAGGCTGAAACTCATTCCGGTTTCCTCGAAGCTCTGGCGCATGACACCATCGAACAGTCCAATCGTCGGGAAATTCTGTATGCCGGCAAACCCCATCTGTTTCAGTTCCGCAAGGAGCTGCGGCATCAACACAAACGGGTCCGTGCCATTGACGCTGGCGAGAACCGGCGTTTTTTTGACGACCGGCAGGACTTCCAGCGCCATTTCCTTGACGATGTCGTTGGCATTGCCGTAGGCGAGCAAACCCGACGCAGAGCCGCGGCCGGCCATGCGATAACGCCCGGAGTTGTAAATGACGATCAGGTCGATACCGCCCGCTTCCTGCGCCACCGCCGATAATTGGCACGCGACGTCGCGCCATGTCCTGGAACTTATCCAGCAATTGTTTTCTGTCGAATTGGGGCATCGGGTGGGTTTCTTTCTGAAGGTTTGGGTTTATCGGTTAGAGGCTAATGACTTCCCTGAAATTCGTGACAAGTGCGTCAGCGAATGCGGAATCGTTTATATGCAGCGGAAGACGGATCAACCGGCGTTTATCGGTTAGCTGCAAAGTTGATTCAAGCGCATCGAATAGTGCTGCATCAGCATCAGGATCATGGAACGCCTTGCCGGGCGCATCCAGTCCCGACACGCCTTTTTCCGGAATGAGCAAGCGCACCGGGCCTTCGCACGCATTGAGCTTGTCTGCGATCCAAAGACCGATCTGTCGGCATTCATCTGCCGTCGTGCGCATCAGCGTAACTTGCGGATTGTGCACGTAGAGGCTACGGCTACGTAGCGCAGCGGGCACGGTGTCCATTGCCCAGAAGTTGACCATGTCCAGTGCGCCGACCGACCCGACATAAGGTATGCCAGTGCGAGCGATGGCATCGAGCCGTCCCGGCCCGGCCGACAGAACGCCGTCAAACAGGTGATCGCATACCTCGGTCGTGGTCACGTCGATCACGGCTTGGAGCATGCCGCTGTCGACCAGTTTTTCCATCGCCTGGCCGCCGCTGCCGGTAGCGTGGAAAACCAGGCAGTCGAACTCGTCTCTGAGCGTGTCGGCAACAGTGGTGACGCAAGTAGTAGTAACACCGAACATGGTCAACCCGATTGCCGGCTTGTCTTCGACAGGTGCGACAGTATGCGTGACCATGCCGGCAATTGCGTGCGCGGCATTTTCCAGAACCTTGCGGCTGATGCTGTTCAGTCCGGCAATATCGGCAACTGAATACATCATTGTGATATCGGTCGGCCCGACGTAGGGACCGACATCGCCGGAGGCGAGTGTCGACACCATTACTTTTGGCAGGCCAATTGGCAGCCGCCGCATGCCGGCGGTCACTATCGATGTGCCGCCGCCAATACCGATAATGCCGGCGATATCGTCGCGACTTTCAACAAAGCGGGCAAATGCTTCGCTCATTGCGGTAACGGCTTTGCCCCGGTCGTCTCCGCCAAACACTGCGCCTATACCATCAGGGTGATGGCCGGCGACGGCTGTTGCCGGGATGTCGGCTGCGACGCCGGGCGCTCCGGTACCGACATCGACAAGCACAACTTCACCGCCTGCAGCGCGAATCAGTTTACGCAAATAATCGAGCTCGACACCTTTAGTATCGCCGGTGCCTGTGACAAAAATGCTTTTCATCTCAGTGGCTTCCAGGGTCACCTGGCCAGGTGAGCTCGACAACAAGACCTGATGTGCGCATGTGCACGGCTTCCATATATGTCTCCCTCGCATCCCGCATAAAGGATATTTTTGAGACGCTTGTCTTTTAATAAGACTATGGTATCATATTGAGATGGATGTCTCAGGTCAAGCGGAACGTCAGCAAGGCGACGCGAAGAAAGTGAAAACCGAAACCGGCCCACGGGCCCGAACCAAGCGAATCATGCTCGATGCAGCCATGCGGTTGATGCAGGATGGGATGATTCCGTCGGTGACTGATGTTGCTGAAGAGGCACAGGTTTCGCGCGCTACTGCCTATCGTTATTACCCGACTCAGGCTGCACTGATTCAGGCGACCGTTGATGAAGCGCTCGAGCCGATTCTCGCGTGGCAGTCGGATTCCGATGATGCGGATCAACGAATGTCCGAATTGCTGACGTTCCTGTATCCGCGTATGGAGACGTACGAAGCGTCGCTTAAGGCAGCGCTCAGGCTGGCCCTGGACCAGTGGGCGCGACGGCGGGCCGGACGAATGGGCGAAGAAGCGGCCATGAAACGCGGAAATCGGATTAGGTTGCTTGCGTCGGCAATTGCACCGTTGAAGAAAAGTCTTGGTCCTCGGCAGTTCGAGCGGTTGTCGCAAGCGCTATCGCTGAGTTTTGGAACCGAAGCATTTGTAGTGCTGAAGGATATCTGGGGGCTCGACGGCAGGCAGGCAGAGGAGGTCGCGTTGTGGACGTGCCATGCACTGATTCGTTCTGCAGTCGAAGAGGCAGATGCCACGCGCCGCGCTCCGGCACGGCGTGGGAGAAAGAAGCCCGCCAAATGATGCCGCGGCCTGGCTGACCGGCGATTGACAGATTTTTGACGCGGCAACAAGACCGCGGGTATTTGAACAAGAGTATTTGAACAAAGAATATTTGAACAAAAAGTATTTGAGCAGAAGTAGTTGGATACCGGTGGCACAAAGAGCATCCCGTTACCGGGAAGTAGCAACAGTGGGGACCAGTACTCATTTTTTTTGTGGAGGAAAGCGTCATGAGTAAAAGGAAGTGGTCCGGCCTGCTGGCCGGTGCAGTCTTTGCAATCGCGAGTCAGGTTTCGCTCGCCGCAGATGAGCTCACGATTTTGTGGGCGCAATGGGATCCTGCAGATTATTTACAGGAACTCGTCAAGGATTACGAGAAGCAGAGTGGCGTCAGGGTCACGGTTGAAACCGTGCCATGGCCGGATTTTCAGACCAAGGCGTTTCGTGAGTTTGCTGCACGCGGGGATGCTTACGACATGGTCGTCGGTGACTCGCAGTGGCTCGGTGCCGGTTCGACCGGTGGTCACTACGTCGATCTGACTTCATTCTTCAAGAAACACAATGTCGCCAACACGATGGCGCCGGCCACAGTAGAGGGCTACGCTGAATACCCGAAAGGCAGCAAGAAGTACTGGGCAATTCCGCTCGAGGGTGACGCGAACGGCTGGGCATATCGCAAGGACTGGTTCGAAGATCCAAAGGAAATGGCCGCGTTCAAGAAGAAGTACGGCTACAAGCTCGACGTTCCGGATACCTGGGCACAGTTGCGCGACATCGCCGAGTTCTTTCATCGTCCAAGTGAAAAGCGCTACGGGGTTGCGATCTACACGGACAATTCCTACGATGCGCTGATCATGGGATATGAGAATGTCCTGTTCAGCTACGGTGGCGATCTTGGCAACTACAGCACCTACGAAGTAGACGGCTATATCAATTCCAAGCAAGCCATAGCCGCGCTCGAGATGTACAAGGAACTCTATCAGTACACGCCTCCGGGTTGGGGCAAGACCTTCTTCCATGAATCCAACCAGGCGATCACCGAAAACATGGCGGCGATGAGCATGAACTTCTTCGCGTTCTTCCCGGCTCTGGATAACCCGGCGACGAACAAGTACGCCAAGGTGACCGGCTACTTCGCGAATCCGAAAGGCCCCGGTGGTGAGCGCTTTGCAGCACTCGGCGGGCAGGGCGTATCGATCGTCAAGTATTCGAAGAAGCAGAAAGAATCAATGAAGTTCCTCGAGTGGTTCATCCGTGACGATGTCCAGGAAAAATGGGCCGAGCTTGGCGGATACACCTGTAACGCAAAGGTGCTCAAGTCGGACAAGTTCCGCAACGCTACGCCGTACAACGAGGCCTTTTACCAGACGATGTTCATGGTCAAGGATTTCTGGGCAGTACCGGAGTATGCGGAACTGCTCGACGGCATGAACAAGCGGTTGCACCCGTATGTTGTCGGTAACAGGGGCAGCGCCAAGAAAGCGCTGGACGGTGTTGCAAGCGACTGGACCCGTGTGTTCAAGCGCTACGGACGGCTGAAGTAATACAAGCAATCTAACCAGGGACGGGTTCGGCGAGCGCCGCGCCCGTCCAACAAATACGCTGAAGACCATAAGCCATGGTCCAGACAGCGTTCGAACGGGGAGGCGCTGACATGATAGGCAGGCTTGAACCTGGATCGATCGCGGCAAAACGCGGCATGAGCGATCTCGCGATCCGAAACCTGTTCATCATTCCGACGATTATTTTTCTGATCGTCTTCAACATATTTCCTCTTATCTATTCGCTCGGCTATTCGTTTACCGATTTCCGGGCGTCGATGAATGCACCGGCCAATTTCATTGGCCTGCAGAACTACCGCGAGTTACTTGCGGACGAATACATATGGATCAACTTCGCCACGACGGCGAAGTATGTTCTGGTTTCAGTCGGTGGGCAGGTCGTTGTCGGCTTCGGTGCCGCGCTGTTGCTCAACCGGGAAATACCGGCCAAGGGGCTGGTGACGACGCTGTTGCTGCTGCCGATGATGATGTCGATGGCGGTCGTCGGCTTGTTCTGGAAACTGTTGTACAGCCCTTCGTGGGGCATCATAAATTACGCACTCGGCCTGGAAGATTTCGAATGGCTGTCCAATCCAGAGGTGGCACTGTATGCGGTGGCACTCACTGATATCTGGATGTGGTCGCCGTTCGTGATGTTGCTGTGTCTTGCCGGGTTGTCTGCAATTCCGAAACACTTGTACGAAGCCGCCGCGATCGATCGAGCCGGCCGCTGGTACACGTTTACGCGAATCACCTTACCGCTTGTGACGCCGCTTTTGTTGATCGCGATCATTTTCCGCACCATGGAGGCGTTCAAGACGTTCGACCTGGCGTTCATTATGACGTCGATGGAGTCGACTGAATTGATTGCGATCCGCTTGTACAAGATGGCATTCCAGGAATGGCAAACCGGTAAGTCGTGTGCGCTTGCGTACATCGTGCTGATCATGGTGTTGGCGATTACCAACATCTACGTCAAATATCTCAACAAGGCCAAGGAGCGTTAGGCATGGCAGCCGTTACATCAAAAGGACAAAGGCTGTGGAACCGGATGCTGGTCGCAACCGTATTTGTTCTGGTCATCGTGTTCCTGGCGCCGCTGTACTGGATCAGTTCGACAGCGTTCAAGCCGCGCAGCCTGGCAACTACAGTGCCGCCGACAGTAGTGTTCGAGCCGGAGATCACACCGTTTATCAAGCTGTTCACCAGGCGCGTGCAAATGCGTGGTGAGGTGGATCCCGAAGTCTACGAAGAAGCCGAATGGTACGAAAAGCGGGTACTGGATGCCGGTGAGCGATTCATCAAGGATGCCGACGGTAACATCGAAAGTTCGGGCTACTGGAGTCGGTTTCTTAACAGCATCATTATTGCGGTGACCAGTACGTTTCTCGCGGTGGCGATGGGTACGCTGACCGCGTACGGGTTCTCGCGGTTTCGAATGCCGGGCGAGAATGACTGGTTGTTTTTCATTCTGTCGACGCGCATGTTGCCGCCGGTGGTGGTCGCAATTCCGATGTTCCTGATGTACCGGGCCGTAGGACTGGTCGATACACACGTCGGGCTGATCATCCTGTATACCGCATTCAATCTTTCGTTCTCGGTATGGCTGATGAAGGGATTCATCGACGAAATTCCGACCGAATACGAGGAAGCGGCGCTAGTCGATGGCTACACCCGCATGGAGGCGTTCTTCAAGATCGTTGTACCGCAAACGGCGACCGGTGTCGCCGCCACCGCAGTGTTCTGCTTCATCACCGCGTGGAACGAATATGCCTTCGCGTTGATGATGACAAACTCAAAGGCGCAGACCGCACCACCTTACATCCCGTCGCAACTCGGGTCCGGAATTACCGACTGGACGGTGATTGCATCCGGAACATTCCTGTTCCTGTTGCCGGTGGCGGTATTTACCTTCCTGTTGCGCAAACATTTGCTGCGTGGCGTGACGTTCGGCGCTATTCGCAAGTAGTGCGGTTTGGAAATGGCGCAATTCGCAAGCAATGCGGCTCGTAAATAGCGCAAATCGTAAATGTTTCGGCCTGGAAACAGTACGGCTTGATAACAGAAAGTGGGCGCGGATATGAATTTCAGAGAACTTAGCAACCGGGTACTGGAACCGTTGTCGATGTGGGTCATGGTGCTGGGTATCGTGGCGCTGTGTCAGCCCTGGGTCGAGATACTGCATCGCTACGGGGTGACGATCATTCTTTTCGGGCTGGTCGGTTTCATCGTCTTTTCGCACATCAAACCGCCGCTGGAAGCGGAATCGGACGGTTAGTCATGGCTGAGATACTGCTCAAGAATGTCGAGAAATATTTCGGCGACAACTACATCATTCGCAAGCTCAATCTGGAGATCAAGCGCCGCGAATTTGTGGTGCTGCTCGGGCCTTCGGGTTGCGGCAAGACCACTACCTTGCGTGCAATCGCCAGCCTGGAGGATATCGACTCTGGCGAAATTATTATTGACGGCAAGCCAGTCCAGAACATGCAGGCAGCGGACCGCGACATTGCGTTCGTGTTTCAACTCTACGCGCTGTACCCGCATTTGACGGCGTTCGAAAATATCGCGTTTCCGCTGAAAGCGATGCGTGAAAGCCCGGAAGTGGTGAAGCAAACTGTGCAGGCGGTTGCAAAGGCGCTGCGTATCGAAGATCTGCTTAACAAGCGTCCCGGCGCATTGTCCGGCGGCGATATGCAGCGGGTCGCGATCGGCCGGGCGCTGGTGCGCCGACCGAAAGCGATTTTGATGGACGAGCCAATCGGTTCACTCGATGCAAAACTTCGCGAAGACATGCGAACGGAACTCAAGCGGCTGCACATCGAGAACGAAGCGACGACTGTATACGTGACCCACGATCAGGTAGAAGCGATGTCGATGGCCGACCGCATTGCAATCATGCACGAGGGTGTTTTGCAACAGGTCGGCACACCTGAGGACGTCTACAATCATCCGGCCAATCTGTTCGTCGCCCAGTTCATTGGCAGCCCGATCATGAATATTGTCGAAGGCGTTGCGCGCCCTGACGACGGCCGCACCCGGATGCAACTTGGCGAAGGCTACGCCGAACTCGATTACCCGGCAGAACTGCACCACAAGCTCGTTGAAGAACGGCACTCCGAGGACGAACTCGCAATTGGTGTACGGCCCGAGGGCGTGCAGGTCTCGCGCACACACGACCAGGGCTTTATTCCGGTTGAGGCGCACATCATCGAGCCGCTTGGCCCGTATGACATCGTCGACCTGAAATTTGGCTCGAAGCTGGTGCGCGCACGCACACCGTCTGGCTATGTCGATAAAGCGGGCGATGTTGTCTATGCCCGGTTTGACGAGAAGCAGACCCATTTCTTCAGTACCCGCACCGGGGAATCGTTGCACATTCGATTCGAGGCGTAATCGTGGCGCAAATCAAACTTGAGAATATCAGCAAGAAATTCGGGCGGCAGACCGCACTTTCGGATCTGAATCTGGATATCGCCGATGGTGAGTTCTTCGTCTTGCTCGGGCCAACCGGCGCCGGTAAAACGACGACGCTTCGGCTGATCGCGGGCCTCGATGCGCCGAACGCGGGCACCATCAACATCAATGGCGAGAACGTCAATGAATACAGTGCGGCCGAACGCGATGTCGCGCTGGTGTTTCAGTACTACTCGCTTTACCCGCACTACACCGTGCGGCAGAACCTGGAGTTTCCGCTACGCTCGAAAGTGCGCCGCCTGACCGAGCAGGACATATCGGCAAGCGTTGCTCGCGCTGCCAAGACGTTGCGCATCGAGCATCTGCTCGAGCGAAAAACCGACAAACTGTCCGGTGGTGAGATGCAGAGAGTTTCAATCGGCCGTGCCATCGTGCGCGAACCGCGCGCCTTTCTGATGGACGAACCGCTGTCCAATCTCGATGCCAAGCTGCGGGAAATACTGAGGGCGGAGCTCAAGGATCTGCAGATGAAGCTCGGTGCGACATTTCTCTATGTGGCGCACGATCAGGTAGAGGCGATGTCGATGGGAGATAAAATCGGCATTTTGTGTGATGGCCATCTCGTGCAAGTCGGATCATCACAGGACATCTATAATCGTCCTCGCGATACGTTTGTTGCGACATTTGTCGGATCCCCGGCTATGAATCTGTTTGATGCGACCTTGAGCAATGGCAAAGCGGTCGTTATTCCGGGCAGCCTGGAAATTCCGACGAGCGGTGAAGCCATGAATCACTTGCGTGAGCGGGCAGGCAAAGTCAAAATCGGCGTGCGATCGGAGGACATTCTGCTCGATTCGTCGGGACCGCTCGAAGGCAGGATTCATGGTGTAGAGAATCACGGCGTGGAAAAGGTCGTTACGCTGAGAGTGGGGGAATTGCTGCTGCGGGCTACGGTCCCCGCCCGCACTGTGCTCGAACTGGACAGTCCAATCCGTTTCGCATTCAATGACAAAAAGTTACACTGTTTCGATGCGGCAAGCGGGCAGAATCTGATCTTCGGCGATTGAGGAGGAGGCAAGAACATGACAAAAGTACTTTTCAAGGACGTGAACGTACTGGATTGCACTGGAGCCGCGCCGTTCGCGGGCCAGGTGCTGGTAGAAGGCAATCGCATCAAGGCGGTCGCACCCCAGGGTTCGACGATACCCGCCGAAGGCGCGCAGGTGGTCGACGGTGGCGGCGCAACGCTGATGCCGGGGATGATCGAGTCGCACTCGCATATGACATTCCTGGACACAGCCGATCTCGAGTCTCTGGGTTTCGTACCCCCGGAAGAGCACATCCTGCGCACTGTCAAGAACGCGGAAAAATTCCTCGATCAGGGTTTCACGGCGTGTAACAGTGCTGCGGCGGCCAAGGCACGGCTGGACGTCGTGCTGCGCAATGCGATTGACGCGGGTGATTTTCCGGGCCCGCGTACGCTTGCGGCGAGTCCGGAACTTGCGACTACCGGCGGGCTGGGCGACGTGCGGCTGATGCACATGAACCGTGAAACGTTTGCGATCATATGTGACGGCGCTGACGAGTTTCGCAAGACGGCGCGCGAGATGGTGCGCGAAAGCGTCGATACACTGAAGATCAATCCTTCCGGCGACGAATTCATCCCGCACGCGCGTGCCCATCACACGGTGATGACCGAAGCGGAAATCGCGGCGGTGTGCGACGTGGGGCACGCTCATGGCAAGCGGATTGCCGCGCATGCCCGCAGTGCCGAGTCGGTAAAACTGGCACTTAAACATGGCGTCAAGGTGATCTACCATGCGACGCTGGTTGATGACGAAGCCTGTGCCGCGCTGGAAGCGGCGAAAGACTGGTGTTTTGTGTCGCCGACACTTGGAATTACATACACCACGCTCAACGAAGCAGCTGACTGGGGTATTACCGTTGAGGTTGGCGAAAGCATGGGCCTGCGGCGCGAACTCGACATTGCTTGCAAGAACATGAAGGAACTGAAGAAACGCGGTGTGCGCATTCTGCCCGGCGGTGATTACGGCTTCGCATGGAATCCCAATGGCAGTAATGCGCGTGACATCGAGCACTTCGTCAATCTGCTCGATTTTTCACCGATGGATGCAATCATGTCTGCCACGAAGCTCGGCGGCGAAATCATGATGATGGAAAATGAGCTCGGCCAGATCAAGGCTGGCTTTCTGGCCGACCTGATTCTTGTCGACGGCAATCCGCTGGCCAACGTCAAGCTGTTGCAGGATGCGGACAAGATTATCGCGGTCATGAAAGACGGCGCGTTTCACAAGGAGCCGCAGAGCGCAGACTCGGCGCAGCAACAGACAGCGTAAGGTGTATGTGTCGGCTTAAGCGGCGCTTATTGCGCCGTACACCGGCTGACTGAATTTCGTAGGTTGGGTTAGCCCTTGGGCGTAACCCAACAAAACGTGTGAAAGTTTGCGCGTTCGCTTGCGCCGCACCAAGCCGACTTGCGACTTACGGCCTGCGAATTGCACGCCTTGGTGAGCAAGACGTCAATGCTAGCGCGGTCTGTCGCCGGCGAGCGTAACCCGATGCATGACACGCCGGTAACCCTGATAGTCGTTTACCGGAAGATGCTGGGTGCAGCGGTTGTCCCAGAATGCCAGCGAGCCGGGTGACCAGCTAAAGCGGTACACGAACTGCGATTGCACTTGATGATCAAACAGAAAAGTCAGTAGCTCGCGGCTTTCGTCTTCTGTCCAGCCTTCGAAATGAGTTGTGTGGCCGACATTCACATACAGTGATTTGCGGCCGGTTTCCGGATGGGTGCGTACCGCCGGGTGTTTGCTGACCAGTACTTTTAGTTCGTCTCCCGAATCTCGCAACCGGTCTTCGCGGGTTTTCATCGCGCTGGCCTTGGTCGATGTGTTCACGCCGATCAGACCATCGAGTTTTTTCTTGATGTCGCCGGGCAGAGTTTCATACGCCAGGTACTGATTTGCAAACATTGTATCGCCACCGCTCGGTGGCGTTTCCAGTGCATACAGCATGCTCGCCATAGGCGGGTGATCCAGATAGGCGGTGTCCGAATGCCAGATGCCGCCAAAATTAATGCGCTCGTGTTCGAGTTTTATGACAGGCGTGACGAGCGGGCACTCGCTTAATCCCTTGAGTTGCGGATACGCCATCGGTTCGCCAAGTTGCTTCGAGAATGCGAGTTGTTGTTCCGGCGTAATGTGCTGGTCGCGAATAAAAACAACCAGGTGATCGAGAAACACCTGGCGTATCTCGGCGACGACGTCATCGGAAAGCGGCTTCGCGATGTTCACACCGCGCACTTCCGCGCCCAGCGCTTTTCCGGTCGGAATTACATCAATATGTTGCATCTCGTCGCTTTGATTTCAGGCCCGACGGCTTGCCAGCATGGCGTTTCTCTAGTTATGAACCTGGCGCCGGGTCAGCACCGCGATGTTCGAATACTTTTGTGGCTAGTGCAATCATGCTCGCGACGTCGCTGAGGTTCGCCGGCACGATAAGCGTATTCGCTACTTTGGCCAGATTGCCGAATTGCCGTACGTAGTCTTCGGCCACCCGTAACTGCATTGCATCGCGCCCGCCTTCAGCGTTAACGGCATCGGCAACCCGTCTCAGACCTTCCGCTGTCGCAGTCGCAACTGCGAGGATAGCTTCCGCTTCGCCCTGGGCTTCATTGATCTGCTGTTGCTTCGCGGCTTCGGATTCCTTGATGACCCGTTGTTTCTCGCCTTCTGCCTGGTTGATGTTGGCGTCGCGCTCACCTTCGGAACCCAGAACGACGGCCCTCTTTTCGCGTTCCGCCCGCATTTGCTTCTCCATCGCGGAAAGAACGTCATGTGGCGGGTTAATGTTCTTGATCTCGTATCGCAGAACCTTTACGCCCCATGGTTCGGAGGCCTTGTCCAGTTCGCTCACGACGTTCGAGTTAATGGTCGCTCTTTCCTCGAAAGTGCGATCGAGGTCGATTTTTCCGATTTCGCTCCTGAGTGTTGTCTGCGCCAGCTGCGAAATCGCGAACTGGTAATTGGTAATGCCGTACGACGCCCGCCGCGCGTCGAGAACCTGCAAGTACAAAACACCATCGATGCCGACTTGTACATTGTCGCGGGTAATACAAACTTGTTCGGCGATATCCACTGCCTGTTCTTTCAGGCTGTGTTTGTACGCAATCCTGTCGATAAACGGAATGAGGATATGAAATCCGGCTGCGAGGGTCTTGCTGTATTTACCGAGCGACTCGACAATGAATGCACTTTGTTGGGGAACAACGGTCGCCGTCTTCGCAATTGCGACGATGGCAAGAATGGTAATGACGAGGACCGTAAAAAATACCGCCTGGCCTCCGAAAAAATCCAGAATCGCGTCCATCTTTTCTCCCTGCGGTTATTTGCTGAGCGGTTTTACCTGCAATGTGAGTCCGTCCATTGCCTCAATGGTGGCACTGCCGCCGCTGGCTATGGTTGCCTCTCCCACGTTCTTGACTGTCCACGTAGTTCCTCTGTATTCGGCACGGCAGATCGCGCCGGGCGCAAGCTGTTCTTCAAGATGAATGCTCTTGCCAATAACGGCGTCGCCTACCGGAAGTACGCCGCCTCGAATCATGTCATACAGCTTGCGCCGGAAGGTAACCATACTCGCTACCGATAACACGGCGAACAGGAGCCACTGTCCCCACGCGGGCATGGTAATCCCGAGCATTCCTGTTACGCCGACGATCAGCGCGCCCGCGCCTATGAATATCAGGTAAAACTGCGCATCGATGGCAAACAGCTCTGCGCAGAAAAGAAGGGTGCCAATTACGATCCAACCCCACCATGGCATGTTATCTATCCCCTTGTCGATCCAAAATTATTGAATCCAAAACTGTTGAAACCGAAATTTCTGAAACCGAATCTACTATGAGCGGCCGCTCAATTTGTGTTGCCAGGTTACTGATCAAACCGCTCGGAATCAGGCCGGGCTCTGTTAAGTAACGAAGTATCTATCAGAAGTGCCCATTCGGGTACCAGTCTGTCCAAAGAATGCCATATTGGGCACGCTATCGCCGAATTTGAAAATGGACGGGGAAATATGGCAGAAAACCATCATCCGGCGTCCGGCCGAAACAGGTTTTGTGTCGCCATGGCCGCTGATCGCCTTGCTTTGGGCCCCGGGCATCGTTTGCGCCGGGTTGCGCAGAAAAACTGGAGCGCGAACTGCCAAGCAGACGTATTGGGGTGTCAACTTGTCGGCTTTGAGTCGCTTTCCTGCAATCCAGCGTTACGCGGTACACTTGGACGCTGAACCTGTCACCGTTTGCGGTCAGCGAGTTGCCCGTTATCAATAAGGAGAATCTATGGCGGGGCGAATAATTGCCGCAATCGTGTCAGTGGCTGTCGGTAGTTTGCTTCTGGAGGGTTGTGGGTCGTCCGAGCAGGACAAGGTCGCCGCGCCGCCATTACCGGTGGGCGTGGCTACGGCAGAAAGCCGCGACGTTCCGCTGTTCGTGGAACTGGTCGGCTCCACCCGTGGTATCCAGGATGTTCCGATCCGCGCCCGCGTCGAAGGCTTTCTCGAGACGATGAATTTCCGTGAGGGCAGCTTCGTCGAGAAGGGGGCATTGTTGTATACCATCGATGACCAGCCATTCAAGGCCAAACTGGTTGAGGCGCAGAGTCAGCTCGCAGCGGCAAAGACGCGGTTGGCCAAGGCGCAAAGTGATCTCGCACGCATCAAGCCACTGGCCGAAATCGACGCGGTCAGTAAGCAGGACCTCGATGGTGCGCTCGCGCAGGAAGCGGCATCGCGATCCGGTGTCGACGCAGCAAGAGCCGGGGTCGATCTTGCGAAAATCGAGCTCAGCTATACGCGATTGATTGCCCCGATCGACGGCGTCATCGGGTTGTCCAAGGCGAGGCCGGGCGAATTTGTTGGCCGCGATCCCAACCCGGTGGTGCTCAACGTTCTGTCGGACATCGATCCGATTCGGGTCCGGTTTTCGATCTCGGAGCGAGAGTACCTGATACTCGCCCGTGCTTATCTCGACCGCGAAGATACCGGAAAGGCGGCGGACTCGGGCAAAAACCGCCTTGCATTGTTGTTGGCAGACGGTAGCGAGCATCCACATCCAGGCAAAGTAGTCGCGTCTGCGCAGGCGATCGACCCTGAAACCGGCACCTACTCTGCCGAGGCTGCGTTTCCGAACCCGGATGGCCTGTTGTTGCCGGGGCAGTTCGCCCGTATTCGAGCGCCGTATCGCACGTTGGAAGGGGCGACTGTTGTGCCCCGGCGCGCGGTATTCGAGTTGCAGGGTCGTTTTCAGGTTTATGTTGTCGCCGCGGGAAACAGTATCGAGGTGCGCCAGGTGACGCCGGGCCCGGTCGTTGAAAACATGATGGTGATCGAGAGCGGGTTGCAAGGCG
>CATOSA010000057.1 GCA_951812315.1 uncultured Burkholderiales bacterium | reverse complement strand
TCAAACCCTAACAACTTCCCTGGTCGACACTACCGGACAGGGCTGACGCAAGTACTCGTCGTCACACGCACAAGTGGAATTGGCAGCACATTGCCCTGAGTGATCATTGACGCGGCGCGAAGCGATGCCGATTCACAAGCAACACGAGCGTTACGACCATCGAACAACGAGGCAGGACGCGTGAACAGTATCGACTATTCCGGCTACGCAGTGCAATGGTTGAAAATCACATCGCCGCTCGAGGCATACGCTCGGCGTTAGTGCTTGACGCGATGCAATCCGTGCCAAGGGAAGCATTCGTGCCCGATCACTTTCGTGAGTTAACCTATCGGGACGCGCCCTTGCCAATAGCTGAAGAGCAGACCATTTCTCAACCCTACATCGTTGCACTAATGACTGAAGCATTGATGCTCAAGGGTGGAGAGAAAGTACTCGAAATTGGCACCGGCTCGGGTTATGCGGCCGCAGTGCTGGCGCAGATTGCAGGGGAAGTCTATTCGGTCGAGCGCATCCGCGAGCTTGCGAATACTGCCGCGGCGCTGTTGTCGGAACTCGGATACTCCAATGTGCACGTACAACATTCGGACGGCACGCGCGGCTGGGAAGATCATGCACCCTACGAAGCGATCGTCGTCACGGCAGGCGGGCCGGAAGTGCCTGATTCACTGAAGTCCCAGCTCGAGATTGGTGGACGACTCGTCATTCCGGTTGGAAGCAACCGGCAATTACAGCAACTGGTGCGCGTGACGCGTGTCTCCAAACTTGACTACAAGTCTGAATTTATCGCCGATGTCCGCTTCGTTCCACTCGTGGGTGAGCAGGGCTGGTCCGCAAGCGATGAAGCATAGCGTCGAGCAAAGCACGCGGCACGCACTACCCGCCTCCAGCGCCAAAAAATCAGCTGATCCCAGAAAACGGTAATTTCGCACAGTTTTTGTGTGCCGCCCTTCACCATCCCGTTACACCCGGGACGCGTATCTCCATTCATAAGCACGGTGATCAGAAAGCACGATTGTCGACCTGAAATTTCTACCCGTTTTGGAGACACCACAATGAAACTCACGAAAAGCACCATCACCTCAGTAGTCGCCACCATCGTAATCGGCGGTTTGTCCATCGGCAGTGCACGAAACCGGCCGTGTCAATACTGGCTCGCATGCCGGATTCGAGCTTACCGGCGACTCCACCTATACAAACGGCCGCACCGCACCTCAAGGGTCTCAGCCCATTTTGAAGAGCAACGCGGCAGGCAAAACCAACGGCCGACAAGGCTAATACTTTCGGCCTTCCTTGCAAGGAGACTGTCGCGCGGGAAACTGTCCGACGGTCACCTCGCTTTCATTCACAATTCTCACGGCCAGGCAACACCGACCGGCGTGTTTTTCAGACCGCATACGTGCTGCAACTCTGTCATATCAATGACACTTTTCACACGGCTGTGCGGCGCTTATGAAATGACCTTTTTCACAGGGCCAGGCGATAGATATTCTTTTGCTTTTCCGACTTAATCCTTCCTCGCAACAAAGTGCGATAACGCATTCAGATAGATAGCCTTTTGAATACAGGCAACACGTTTGGACTTTTAACTACTGACGACCGCTTGTCGACGCGTCATTGACCACAAGCTGCAAACAGCGGTAGCCTGATTTTCAAGCTGAAATTTCGCACCAAAGACGAAAATACTGGCGTAGAGAAACTTGGATTTATCAAGGGGGAAGTATGAAAACCTTTCAGTGTCCACATTGCGAACAAAGCCACTTCGCGACGCTTTGTTCGGACTGCATGGCGGAAGAAATCAGTATCCAGGAAACCAGATCGGTATTTCACATTGGGCGCTGCCATCGCTGCGGCCACATTGATAACGAGCTGTGCTCGGTACAGGTCGGCTCCAGCGAAATCATGACGCGCTCTTCTCTGTATACCGGCAACCCCCTCAAAGAACTTACTCAGAAGGCAGTTGATCTGGCGGCGCGTGCTGCTGACGCCATCAAAGGAAGCTCCGACCGCCCACGCTGACACGGCCAAATTCTGCGAGCGCCGACTGGGGACTTTGGCACGGATTCACGATTGCAACAATCGGTATCCGCCCCACCCCTTCCCTGGTCGGCGCGTTTTTTTGACAGCAGCCAACGCTCACAGCGCGTTTCTTGTTTGACCGGCAGTCGCCAATTCGCGAAATATCGATTCCGCCTTGCCAGAAATCCCGGTGGAATTCCGACCTGTAAAACTGCGTCAATTGCTCCGTATCGCAACGATATTCATCTTCCTGTAATCCCGCACCGGTACTCTCTGGTCACCTGCATTAGCCTGGCCACGTTCCGGGATTTCAGGCGATTAGTGCTGAAAATCGAAACGAAGACGATGTTTTGGCTACAGATCGATTTGCGACGGAGGAAGCATGAACAAGTTCTATTGCCCGCATTGCCGAGAGTCGTACTTCGCGACGCTATGCTCGGACTGCCTTGCCGAAGAAATTCACATTCTGCGAACCAAGTCAGCACTCCACGTTGGCCAATGTCATCGCTGCGGCCATGTCGACGCAGAACCGTGCTCAGGGTACGCGAGTTCGAGCAACAACGTGCTATCGCATGCACATCGAAACAAACGTATCGCGTTCAAAAGTCTCTATCAATTCATCGCTAGCGTGGCAACGCGTGCTACCGGCGCAATCAGAAGCGACAACGCCCGACAACGTCAATCCTGATCCACATTCGGAACCAAATCCGCACAATCCTGGCGATAGTTTCCTTCACTATGAATTTCTTCACTATGAAACTCATGAGCGATCCACTGCAAAAACACCATGCGCTTCTCGCTTGGAAGGCGAGCTAAACACGCTAAACGCGATCCCGCTGGTACAGCCTGATACGTGAGCAAAGGACGTTTCGAGCTGTTCCTTTCAATCAGGAAAATTCAGCACTGGCAAGCGCTTCGCCGCAATGCGCCGAAGCGCTTGCGGTACTGGGTCGGACTGAGATTCACTTTGCGGTGAAACAGCCGGCTGAAAAATGCCGCGTCTTCGTAGCCGACCTCATGAGCGATCGCCTCGACCGGTTCGTCACCTGCCTCCAGCATGTGCTTGGCTTCCTCGATCCGAAGCGCCTGCACATATTCCAGTGGTGACATGCCGGTCGCTTGCTGAAAGCGGCGCTTGAAAGAGCGCTCTGCAAGCCCTGACAGGCGAACCAGAGCCGTTACTGGATTGGGCTCGTCGTAGTGTTCCGCAATCCAGGTCTGGCTGCGGCCAATAACAGAATCTTCCACCTGTCGTGTTCTCGCGAGTCTCGCGAACGGCTGCTGGCCGATTGAATGCCAGTCGATCAGATTTATGCGCGCCACCTGCATCGCCGTTTCGACGTCGACACTGCGTGCCACGAGATACAGTGCGAGATCCAGCCAGGTCGTGCCTCCACCAGCCATAACCAAACGCTGGCCCTCGCTGGTCACGACTAGCGCGCGCTGCTCATGTACTTTTACCGTCGGATGACTCCTGGCAAGAGTCGGACACCACGCCCAGTGGGTCGTCGCTTCCAAACCATCGAGCAATCCTGCTTCCGCAAGCAACATCGCCCCCGAGCACGCAGTGGCGAGGAGTGCACCGTCAGCGTAACGCTGTATTAGCCAATCAATCTCGATGGCAAAGCGCTCTTTTAACGGTGTTCCGGGCGGCAGATTGACTTCCGGTACGCATACGATGTCAACGGGCGGGCATTCGGCAAGTGTTGCGTGTGGAGTGACCAACACGTCATTGCTCACACCCAGCGCTCCCGAATTCGCCGACACCAGTTGCGGATGCATCAGATTCGGACCAGGTACGCCCTCCAGAATCGTCCCCCACTCACTCCCGGCGGACTTGAACAAGTCATACATGCCATAAACGACAGATTAATTGGTCTCCGGAAACACCACTACGGCGACAGTAACCAGCTTGTTTTCAGCATTCATGGCCGATATCGCTTTAGTGTGTCGAGCGCGGTACACCTATTCTACGCAGCACATGGACCCGGAACCGCGACATTACCGCATTTAATGAAACTCGCGCTGCGGCGACAGGCACTTTTCTCTGTTTTACCTCATCTCAGGAGGCTAGCCATGATCAAATACCGCGACAACCTTCCGCAGCTTAGCGACTCCCTTTTTATCACTGACGGCGGACTCGAGACGACACTGATCTACCACGACGAGATGGATCTGCCTCACTTCGCCGCTTTTGATCTACTCCGGAATGAAAGTGGTTTCGAGCATCTTCGCAGATATTTTGCGCGCTATGCCAGGATTGCCAACGAACAAGGTCTCGGGATGGTACTGGAAGCGCCCACCTGGAGAGCAAACAGCGATTGGGCCACTATGCTCGGATACGACGCCGAATCACTGGCAGATGCCAATCGCAAGGCCATTGGACTGCTCCTCGAAATCCGCGCAGAGTTTGAATCGACAGCATCGCCGATGGTCATCAGTGGCAATCTCGGCCCACGCGGCGACGGCTATATCGCCGATAAACGCATGACTGTTGAACAAGCGCGTGCCTACCATGCGCCACAGATCGAGACATTCGCGCGTACCGATGCCGACATGGTGGCCGCATTTACACTGAACTATGTTGAAGAAGCGATCGGCGTCGTGCTGGCAGCACACTCGGCGAATATGCCGGTGGCAATTTCGTTTACGACAGAAACAGACGGACGGTTGCCGACCGGCGACTCATTGGCCGACACAATCGAGCGCACCGACACTGCGACCGACGGTCACGCTGCCTACTACATGATCAATTGCGCGCATCCCACGCACTTTGAAGGCGTCGTCCGGTCGGGCGGAAAATGGCTGGATCGCGTTCGCGGTCTGCGCGCAAATGCCTCACAGTGCAGCCACGCCGAACTCGATGCTGCGACCGAACTCGACGCCGGCAACCCACATGAGCTCGGATCCCAATACCGTACCATGCGCAGCCTGATGACCGGCATATCGGTTGTCGGCGGTTGCTGCGGCACCGATCACCGACACATCGAGGCAATTGTTCGCGCCTGTCATACGGACTTGAGAGCAGCCGCCTAGCAACAGACCGCGCCGGCACCGTCGACCATGACAACCGGCGCGCCACAAGCAACCGATTCGCGGCCGATGATATGGCGCTTCATGAACAGGACGTCTGCGAGTTGATCGCCGGCTTCAGTCGATTGCAGGCTAGTGTCATATTGAAAATCCGCATTGAAAATCCGTACTGCGCAGCCCCATTTGGCGCTGCCCAAACCAATTGGCACCCAACGTTTGCCTGATCGCCGACCCTCCCGAATGTCCTGGTCATAGCTATTCGCCCCTTGCCGGGTCACATCAGACCACGCCGCCTGATCCAGATTCCAACGGACTTACCCTGCCAGTCGGCCACCCGAGACCGAAACGCGGGTTAAACTCATGCATTGGCTGAATCCCACAAGAATCTTGCCGGCAGTAATCGATCCGTCCGGCAAGGTGGGTTGACAAACTCGAGGAAGCATATGCAAGCGCCTGCAATACCAGAAGATGAGGGAACACGCGTCGACACGCTATACGATCTCAGGATACTTGACACCGAGCCAGAGGAACGCTTCGACCAGCTGACTCGACTTGCCAAACGACTCTTGCAGACTCCCATCGCGTTGATTAGCCTCGTTGACGAGAATCGCGAATGGATCAAGTCTGGTGAGGGCATCGACAAGTCCGAAGTCGCTCGCGACATTTCCTTCTCTGCCCACGCCATATTGGGCACAGACATTTTACTGGTTCCCGACGCCACGCTCGACGAGCGCTTCAGCGACAACCCGCTCGTTCTCGACGAACCGCACATCCGCTTTTATGCGGGATGCCCGCTCCGGGCTCCGAATGGTAGCAAGCTGGGCACGTTCAGCCTGATTGATCGTAAGCCACGCGAATTCAGCGAAGATGACAAAGCACTATTGCGTGACCTGACGCAAATGGCCGAGCAGGACATCGTGGCGGTACAGTTGGCGACAATGGATGAACTGACCATGCTCTCGAACCGGCGTGGTTTTGAAGGGCTTACCAAACATGCCCTTGAACTTTCCCGGCGTTTCCAGAAACCCGCCGCATTGTTGTACTTCAATCTGGATGAGTTCAAGCAAATCAACGATCGTTTCGGACACGCCGAGGGTGATCTTGCACTAAAAACCTTCGGCCAATTCCTGAAGTTGACTTTTCGCGAGTCCGACGTTTTGGGCCGGCTCGGTGGCGATGAATTTGCGGTGTTCCTGACCAATGTCGGCAGCACAGAACTGGACAATGCACTGGAACGACTGGGCGCTGCCATCGACCAATACAACAACGAAGCCAAGCGCGGCTACAACATTGGCTTCAGATTTGGCAAAGTTTCGTTTGACATCTCGGGTCACGCCGATGTCGAAGACTTGATGGCCCAGGCCAACGCTCTGATGTACCAGGACAGGCAGAACAAGGGCGCCTAGCCCGCATGTTTCACGAAGGATTCGCTTTCAGGTGAAATGTGCCTAAACAGATTGCGACGATCGGCCGCAGAGGAATAGCCAGACTATTGCTCAAGGGTGATCGTTCAAGCTGTGACGGCAGATTTTTCCTGAAAGTGAATAGGTACAAACTGCTACCGTGAGACGCTGCCGCAAAATGTTTCTAAAAATTTGATTTGTTTCGCGAATCAGTTGAATACCCAACCGTCTTCGTGAAATATGCGGGCTAGCAGCCTCTTCCAGGCCCAATGTGAAAGTTGCAACGACTGGCGCAGGACGCGTATAGCACCGCTTCGATTCACGCACGCGCGTCTCTAGCCGGGGAATAAAGCGGGACTACGAGCGTGCGGTCCCTACCGCCTCGCAGGGTCTACTGGTCTGCAACCGGCGCAGGTCACCCACGCCTCGGCGAACATGGCATGCGGTATGTTCTGCCAATTGCGCAGAAAATGCGCATGTTCGGACTGGCCGGCACTTTCGAGTTTTGCGACCAGAAGGTCGGTAATGATTGATACCGGCTCAAAGTTTTCATAGTGCGCGCTGCATCACCTGTTCAAATCCGGCGTCGATGGCAAGTTGCGACAGCTTGCAGCCGACATTGACGTCGCCACCGTTGCGAACCTGTAATGCCTCAAACGCCTTGACTGCCGCCGTCAAGTCGGAACTTGGCGGTCCATACAGAAATCCGCCCCAATCGGGTGTGGCCACACTCATGACACCGCCAGGCTTGAGCACCCGCAAGAACTCGCGCATTGCCCGCACCGGCTCTGCGAGGTGTTCAATCAGCGCGTGCGAGAACAACGCATCAAATTGCGCGTCCTCAAACGGTAGATCGTAAGCATTGCCACTTTGAAACGCTGCATTGGCGACACCTTGATCCGCTGCAGTTTGCTCGGCCAGGCGCACCTGCGAGTCGCTTATATCCACACCGATCACGCGGCCGTCACCTATTCTTGACGCGATCCCCACGGTAATACTACCTGGCCCGCAACCAACATCGAGCACCCGCATCCCCGGACGAAGGTAGTCAATGAAGAAAGCGCCGTGCGATTCCAGCGTGCGGCGCGACACGAATGCAAGCGAGGATGCATCGTAGCCTAGTGTATAGCGTTCCATCAATTTTCGAATGGCGTGGAAACCCGTTCGATCTGGACCCGGGTTAATTGAAACCAGGGCTGACAAACTCGAGCAGCAATCTTTACAGCCCGACCGGTTCGCGATGCAAGCCACCAACCGAAACGATCAGCATGAAAATTCGCTACATCGATTCACTCATTGGCCAGGTAGCCGGGTCATTATAAGTTGGTCCGCCTTGTGGCATGTCACCTGTTCAACATGGACAAGGCATTCCGGGCCTCGACCCGTTGCTGATGAAGTTCTGGCCGCGCTTATCACTCCACCTGACGAGAAAATCGCAAAGTTATTCAGAACGAGGCAAGTTATTTACTGCGTGGGACGCTGTCCGCTCACAGAGGCGATTTAGCAGCAAAAATATGCCGCTAAGCGTTGATAACACCGTTTTTTCGGACGCCAGACGCGGATCGTCGGAAGCTTGGCATACCCGGCCCTGACCTTCCCTCATTGATTGGCTTCACACAGGAGGACTAATGTTGCAAGACAGCTACCATGTGATCAACCAGATTCTGATTACGTTTGGCCTTGCGGTCTTCGTCGTAACGGCGTTCGCAGGCATCGCGCTTGGAATTGGTCTGAATGTCGGCAGCACCCGGATGCTCGGGTTCCTGAAGGGAATGAACCGCTGGATTTCCCTTCGCGACCGCATCAAACCGATGGAAAAGCCCCGCGACATCGACAAGGCCATTTACCGGCACCGGCGTCTGTTTGGCACAGCGTTCGCGATCTGCGGAATGTATACCGTCTACATGCTGTTGTTCTCGATCGATTTCACGTACGTAATTTCCGCATTGAGCAAGAACAACACGCCTGTAATCGTCGAATTGTTGATCAACAACATGAAGTAGTTTCTGGTTGTCGGCGGCATGCTGGCCACAATAATTGGCATCATGATGTTCATGCCCACTTACGCTTTGCCTGCATTCGAGTCGCATTTCAATCGCTGGTACTCCTCCGAGAAGCTTGGTGAAAGTGCCGACAAGATGCATTTCGCACTCGACAACTGGGCCGAGGCCTTCCCCCGGACAGTCGGATTGCTGATCGCCTTCGGTTCCGCCGCGGTATTGACTGCAGCATTGATTGCATGGATGGGAGACTGATGCCATCGACATGCCGGCGAATAGCGTAATTGAACGCAAAGCTCGAATTGCATACGCATCCCGAGAGTAGCGCGGCGCGAACGAATACTACAGATCAGATGGACCCAACCCGGAAAACAACTCCGGAACTCACGCCGCCACTCTAGATTCGACATGACGGTCATGTCGCCAGGACGCTCCTTATGCTGCGAACCGGCTCCGCTCCTGCTCGCGAAGATCCGCGAGTTCGTCCGCCGAGTACATAGGCACTACCGGACCATGACTTTGATCCAGAATCTCGACGCCGTCCTCCGGTAATTCTACTGAGCGGACGTCAAGAAACACTTTCTCCCTGAATAGACCTGCATCAACCAGCACCTGGCGCGCATGCCGGCTCACCGCCAGCTGCCTGAACCGCATCATCTTGCCTTCGCGATTCTCTCCATCTTCACCCCACGGAACATAGGCGAAGTCCGCATCAGGCAACACACCGGACCAGAACCGCGGCACGGTCACAAAACTTAGTCCCAGCAGAATCGAATCATGTGCGCGCGACATGGGAAACAGCTCGAGCAGTAGTTGCAAAAAGCTGGCGTCCTTTACTTCGTCCAGGCGCGAGCAGCGCTGATGAAAAGAGTATTGTCCGACGTCGAGTGAAGACGAACGCTTGGCAGGATCATCGCCTACTTCACTTATCCAGCGGCCCCGGTCAAACCAGCAGTGATCCAATCCGCGGCCGAGACTGTATTCGGGTAACGCAACATACCAGGCGGCTCCGGATTTGCGTCCCGTGTTACGGCAGCGCAGAAACGAAATACCGCGCAGTCCCGACTGCTTGCAAACGTCGACAAACTCCTGCGACACGAACGTATGGTTGTACGCATGATCTGCCTTGAGCTCTGAGAGAATGTAAGACGGATAGTCATCCCAAAGCGAGAAGCTGCCGTCTGCGTTCCTCGTCGACAGGTAAAACCAGTCCGTGGAGTTTGACTCTTCCTTGTCCAGATGTTCGTAGACGTTTGCAGTTCCGGCGCGCACACGGCCAGCGCCACATTCGTCAATCACTTGCTGAATCTTGATCAGTCCTTTGCTTGAGCTCAGGTTAATTCTGACCCACGCATTACTGTGAACTTTCAGTCCGAGCCTTCGGTACACGTCTGCTCGTGCACGTTCCGACTCGTCGCTGAGCGCGCCGCCAAAGTCTTCTGCGCCCGGAGCATCGAGACGAAGTTCCAGTTCATATCGGGGCATGTCAGTGTCTTCCAGTGCCGCTCACTGCAGAAGGAGAATCCCGGAGGTGCTTGCCGTACCCCCCTTGACCGCCGGATCAATCAAAGGGCAATAGCATGTGCCGTGCACAAAGCAAGCAACGATAAGGCCATCCGCTACGCTAACCTGCGCCCTGTGGGAAAATGATTCCCAGTCGCGGTTTCGCGAAAAATTCGCTCCTTGACCCAATAACGTATGGATCACTTTGACGTAGTCATCATCGGTGCCGGTCTGTCAGGTATCGGCGCCGCTCGCCGCCTACAGGACGCCTGTCCCGGCAAGACCTTCGCGATCATGGAAGGACGCGACGCAATAGGTGGAACCTGGGACCTTTTCCGCTACCCCGGCGTGCGATCCGACAGTGACATGTACACCATGGGCTACGATTCGAAGCCGTGGCTGGAACAAAAAGCGATCGCCGACGGCCCGTCGATTCTGGCCTACGTTGAACAAGCGGCCATTGAGCGCGGGATCGACCGGCACATCCGTTTCGGGCACTGCGTCAAGTCTGCCGCATGGTCGAGCAAGCACGCCCGCTGGACCATCACATCCGAATGCAGTCACGGTAGTGAGACAGCGCAAGTGACTTGCAATTTTCTGCTCATGTGCAGCGGCTACTACAATTATGAACAGGGCTATACGCCGGAGTTCAAAGGACGGGCGGCTTTCCGGGGACGCATTGTTCATCCACAGCAATGGCCTGAAGACCTCGATTTCACTGACAAGCGGGTGGTCATCATTGGCAGCGGCGCGACCGCCGTGACTCTGGTTCCGGCAATGGCCGGGAAGGCGGCACGCGTCACGATGCTGCAACGCTCTCCGACCTATATCGTGTCCCTTCCTGCAGTGGACCCGATTGCGAAAGCTGCCCGAGCATTACTCCCTGAGAAACTTGCATTTCGCATCATCCGCTGGAAGAACATCCAGTTCCAGCGTTACATTTATCGCCAGACGCGACTAAGGCCGGCCAAAGTCAAACAAAAACTTCTGGGACTCGCGCGCAAGCACTTGGGGCCCGAGTACGATATCGACACCCACTTCACACCTGAATACAACCCGTGGGATCAGCGCTTGTGCGTGGTGCCGGATGGGGACTTGTTCAAGGCAATCCGGTCTGGCAAGGCGGACGTAGTGACCGACACGATCGAGTGTTTTGATGCCGACGGTTTGAAACTGAAATCCGGCAAGGCCCTCGGCGCCGACATCATCGTCACTGCGACCGGCCTCAATCTCGTCGTATTGGGCAGTGTCGAATTCAGTGTCGATGGGGCGAGCGTGAATTTTCCAGACACTTGTTCCTACAAGGGCATGATGTTTTCAGGCGTGCCCAATCTTGTGTACACCCTCGGGTACACCAACGCCTCATGGACGCTGCGTTCTGAACTTGTTGCCGAATATGCCTGCCGGCTGGTGAATCACATGGATGCACTGGGCGTACATCAGTGCACGCCGTGTTTGCGGCCGCAGGACATCGGCATGAGCCGGCGTTTCATGATCGAGAACTTCACCCCCGGCTACATGCAACGCGCAATGCACCTGTTCCCGCGACAAGGCGATCGCGACCCATGGCAGAACCCGCAGAACTACGCGCTGGACAGGCAGATGATCCGTCACGCACCGCTGGAAGATGGCGCACTTCAGTTCACCAGTTCACTGGAACAGTCAGCGTCATCCCGGTCGGACAAAGCACGCAAGACGAAGACCAAATCAGCAACTTGAGCTCGAAGCCGCAAATTCCGTTTGCGATCCAATGAAGGCGCTTTGCTTCACACCCGCCTGGACCATTTTGAGTTCGACGCTGCCTAGCCCACTCGATTTGCCGACCTGAAATCACCGGCGCGCTCGATAATCCTTTTCTGCTGATCTCGCTCGCAAACCCGCCAGCCGTCTCCTCAAGGCGACTATCCCGTTCAAGCGTCGTGGCGCGACGACAAACGTGTGCTCCAGAAGACACGGCAAACACACATAACCCATTATTTAATAATGCTTTATATCCGCAGGCACGCTAGCTGCAGAGTCCTCTGCGGATGCGAACCACCAATGCCAACCATTTAGCGCAACCGATGCGTTGCTGGCGATCACTGCGAGGAGAAAAATGAAGAACAATAGCGGCGGATTCACACTGCTCGAAGTCATCATCGTGGTCTCAATCATCGGAATCCTGTCATCGTTAGCCTTACCCGCATACGAGAGCTACAGTGCGCGTGCAAAAGTTTCGGAAGCCATTCTCGCCCTCAGCACATGCCGCACTAGCATCTCGGAGACGGTCCAGTCCACGAACTTCTTGCCATTTGGAGGAAGCTGGCAATGTGAGTCACAAGCCGGCGCCACAGTTTCGGCATTTGTACAATCAATTGAAACAAGCGACGAAGGCGCCGTCAGGGTCAGCATGCAGAATGTCAACGCTGTGATGGACGGTCAGCATATCGTATTGCGACCCTGGCCAAACCTGAACCGGTCGGCCGCGGTCCAACCAGGCGACCACATTGCGCTATGGGATTGCGGCCCTGCGGCGACAAACACCAACGATATCTCCTCGATGGTGCCGGGAAGCTGCCGCGCAACCGCTGCCGAGCTCGGCGGTACGTCCGGCTGGTCGACTGCTAGTTGATTTGGCACACGGCCACTACGGTGCTATCGCCAGAATGATCTGGCCTGATGCGCCGCAACCGATAATTCAGCGATAAAACATTGTCACTCGTACGCAGAATGAAGCGTGCTTCGAGTTCGCGCGAGCCAGCAAGCGTCGTTACACCGGATCCCAGCTGAACACATCTTGCGATCGATCCAAATCGTAGAAGTGCGCTTTCAGAGCCGGTATGGCATGGTCGCCAATCGTCTCTGGCGTCCAGCCTTCCGAGCGCTGCACCGAGCGCAGTGGCCGGTTCTGACTGAACAGGAAGATTTCGTTAGCGCGTACGCCGAAGATCTGCCCGCTAACATCGGCTGCGGCATCGCTGGCGAGATAAACCGCGAGTGGCGCAATCTTGGAGGTTTCCAGGCGCTTTAGCTTGTCAACGCGCGCTTTCTGTTCATCCGAGTTGATGGGAATGGAACCGATCATGCGGCTCCACGCAAACGGCGCGATGCAATTCGAGCGCACACCGAATCTGGCCATGTCCATCACAATCGACTTGGATAGTCCGGCAATACCCAGTTTGGCCGCCGCGTAGTTAGCCTGACCAAGATTGCCAACCAGACCTGACGTTGAGGTCATGTTGATATAACAGCCGCGATTCTCGCTCTTGAAATACGGAGCGACTGCACGCGCAACATAGAACGAGCCGTTCAGGTGCACGTCTATTACCGCTTTCCACTCTTCCACGATCATGTTGAAAAAGAACCGGTCGCGCAATATGCCGGCGTTATTGATCACACAATCGACCCGTCCGAATGTATCCATCGCCGTCTGGATGATGCGATTGGCTGAATCCCAATCGGCAACGCTATCGGTATTAGCCACCGCATTGCCGCCCGCCGCCTTAATCTCGTTCACGACTTCCTGTGCAGGACCGGCATCTTCGCCTTCGCCTGCTACAGAAGCGCCGAGGTCATTGACGACTACCTTCGCACCGTTGGCAGCCATCGCCAGAGAAAAATCGCGGCCGATGCCTCTTCCCGCCCCCGTCACAACCACGACCTTACCTTCCAGCATCTTGCTCATTGCGCTCCCTTTCAATGTTTAAGTATCGCGCGAACCTCGTACCAGGTTTCGAGCCCACGCAGAATTTTTGCACAGCCGGCAGAAATACGCACAGACCGCCGCACAATGCTTCAATCAGTCAGACCAAGGTCAACCTTGCGCCAAAGCTTCCTTGTTGACGACATGATCCATGTTCGGCTTGCCGTCCAGTACGTCGAGAAGATTCTGTACTGTGGCAACACACATACGCTCCAATGCTTCGGCCGTAACACCTGCCATATGAGGGGCGGTGATGACGTTTGGCATACCGGGTAGCGGATTGTCCGGCGAAGGCGGTTCCTGATCCAACACATCCAGCGCGGCGCCCGCGATGGTGCCCTTGGTCAATGCCGCGTGCAGCGCGCCTTCATCCACGATTCCACCACGCGCGGTATTGACGAGATAGGCCGAGGATTTCATCTGTACGAATCGAGCTGCATCGAACATACCGTTAGTCTCACTGTTTCTCGGACAATGAATGGTGACGAAGTCGGCACGGCCCAGAGCACCATCGAGCGAATCGACAGGAACACACCCGGCCGCCGAAATTGCCGGTGCGTCGGCGTAAGGATCGTAGACAAGCACGTTCATGCCGAGCGCCAGGCAGGCTCTGGAAATCCTTGTTCCAATGCGGCCAAAACCGACAACCAGCACTGTCTTGCCAAACAGGTCATGCGGAAAATTGTTGAAGCGGTCTGTCCAATGCTTATCGCGCACCATTGCGTGCATGGCGGCACCGCGTTTGGCGAGTTCGAGCATGAAGTACAACGCCTCCTCCGCGACCGACGGCGAATTGGCAATGCCGGTAACCATCAGCGGAACATTTCGCGCCGTCAGGGCAGGTACGTCGACGTTGTCGTAGCCAACTCCGATACGCGCGACGACGCGCAGGTCCGGCGCGGCCTGTAGCTCAGCCGCGCCAAACGCCGTGAGGCCAAGCGCGATACCGTGTGCATCCCTTAGCAAAGCGTGAAATGCCGAAGTGGAGATGTTGAAATCAAACGGAGCCGCCTCGATGTCGGCGCGCCCCCTTGACCACATCCCAACCCGCTTGCGCCATGGTTGCCGGAAGTAATAGTTTCATCTTGTTCTTGCCCATATGATTCCCGTAAGTGAATTTTCTCGTAGTTAGAATTCGAGACACAGCGCGACTTCAGAAAGACAACGATGTTCGCATGATGGCAAAGCGTCTCGTACGCAACCCACGCAAACATACCAGACCCCGCGCCGCAAGCCGGCACCAACCCCGTTCATTCTGGCATGAGGGTCTGGCGTGTCTCTGCCGCATCGACAATATCGCCCCACTCCCAAAGCTGGGGAATGGTTTGTACGTCGGCCCACATCCGGGCTTGATCGGCATAGTGCGGACTTCCGGGGTGTCTGGACGCGCCGAGCGGCACCACCCAGCGCGAGTTGCGCCAGTCGGACGGGTCATGGATGTATCGATTCACCGATGTAAACGTCTGCACAAACCGATCGGCGAACGAGTAGACGCCCGCCTGCGGCGTATCGCCATCACCGTCGGTCGGCAGTACGGGCGGATCGAGATGGCGCGCGCAATCGGGAAAAACCCGCGACAGCGGATGCTGCGGACGAGTGTGGTGAACCGCACCCCAGGTCCAGCTTCGCATATCGTTGCCCAGCCGCGCCCTTAATTCGTCAACTCCTCGCGCAATGGCCGATTCGATTGCACCCGGCCAGGTTGCGCCCTGCGCAAGACACGTTGCGTCGTCTGCTTCCATCGCGGCGACAGCTCGGGCATAGAGTTGGCCGGCGTGCGTTGCAGCGCCCGGCCCGGTGCCAATGGTCGCGCCGAGGGCTTCACCGGACATGGGGCCTAGCGCCGCTTCGATGACGTCCGAGAATAGGTGAGCGCGCGCTGCGCTGTAGATCGCGGCTGCCGTGGAAGTGCGATCCATCTTGCAATCCCACTGCAACAAGAACTCGCAGGCTTTCGAGACATCGGGATCGATTGGGTTCAACCTTTTGAGCCGTTCGACAAAAACCCGTGCTGGCAGCGACACCCGATCCGCATGAATTGATGCCATATCCGCAACAGACGCTCCGGAGGACAACTCCTCAATCCGGGACGTGGCCCGGCGCGCCCGGAAGTCCGCTGCGTAATAGGTATTGATG
>CATOSA010000056.1 GCA_951812315.1 uncultured Burkholderiales bacterium | reverse complement strand
CAACATACTGCGCTCACCGACCGGGCGTGCAATGATCGCAATCAGGGATAGCGAAATTGCCGCACAGAGCATGGGTGTGCATCTCGCTCGATACAAGACGGTCGCATTCGCAATCAGTGCCGCGTTTACCGGCCTTGCCGGTGCACTGTATGCGCATCGTCTTGGATATATCAGTCCGGAGTCGTATACCGTGCTGCTGTCTGTCGAATTTCTGTTGATGATCGTGGTTGGCGGCCTTGGATCGCTGCATGGTGCAGTGTTTGGCGCGATATTCGTAATCATGCTGCCGCAAGCAGTCACGGTCATCAAGGAATACATACCGAGCCAAATCGCTAATCAGACGGGTATCGATCTCGGAATCTTCGGCCTGGTGATCGTGCTGTTCATGTTGTATGAGCCGGCCGGAATTTATGGGCGGTGGCTAAAGATCAAACATTATTTCTCGACTTTTCCGATGTACCGCAAGGCGACATACAAGCGCCAGAAAACCTATGCCAAATCGGACCGACAGAGATGAGCCTGTTCGAGATCACAAACCTTGGCGTTCACTTCGGCGGCATTCGCGCGGTCGACAACGTAAGTTTTTCAGTCGAAGCAGGCGAGATATTCACGATTATCGGCCCGAACGGCGCCGGCAAGACGACGACGTTCAACCTGATCAGCCGCATCTACGACGCGACAAACGGATCAATACGGTTCAACGGGCAGGACATAACCAAAGTGCCGCCACATCGCATCGCTGCGATGGGCATTGCGCGCACATTCCAGAATATCGAGCTGTTTGACGCTGCCAGCGTACTCGACAACCTTCTTCTGGGCCGGCACCCTCACGCAAACGCGGGAATAGTCGCAAGCGCGCTGTTCCTGCCGAGCGTGCGCAGCGCCGAGCGCGCGCATCGAAGAAAAGTGGAGGAAGTGATCGACTTTCTCGATCTTCAGCATCATCGCGACGCACATGTCGGCAACTTGCCCTATGGTGTTCGAAAAGTCGTGGAGCTGGGACGCGCACTGGCCAGTGAACCAAAACTATTGCTGCTTGACGAACCGTCATCGGGACTCAATACCGAAGAAACCGACGACATGGCGTTCTGGATTACCGATTTGAAGGAAGAACTCGGTATCACTGTTCTGATGATCGAGCACGACATGAATCTGGTAAACCGTGTTTCGGATCGCGTACTGGCACTGAACCAGGGTCAGACAATTGCGTCAGGAACACCGGAACAGGTTCGCACCCACCCGGAAGTGTTGAAGGCGTATCTGGGAAGTTGATATGGCAGAGCCGTTACTCAAGGTCAGCAATATTGAAACGCACTACGGGCCGATCATGGCGATCCGTGGCGTCAGTCTGTCCGTCGAGCAAGGCTCGATCGTGACGGTTCTCGGCGCCAATGGCGCCGGCAAGTCGACGATATTGAAGACGATCTCCGGCGTGATGGATCCGCAAAAGGGTTCGGTTATATTGAACGGCCGGGAAATTCAGCGCACGGAACCGGACCGGATTGTTCGTATGGGAATTTCCCATGTACCCGAGGGCCGCGAGGTCTTTCCCTACCTGAGCGTTCAGGACAACTTGCAAATGGGCGCCTTTACGCGCACCGACCGGGAGAAGGTCGACGCTGACCTGGCAAGGGTGATCGGATATTTTCCGGCACTGGGCAGGCGCCGCAATCAGGAGGCGGCCCAACTCTCTGGCGGCGAACAGCAAATGCTCGCCATTGGCCGCGCGCTGATGTCGCGGCCGCAGTTGTTGTTGCTCGACGAACCGTCACTTGGACTGTCCCCCATTCTGGTGAACGAGATTTTCACGATCATCAAACGAGTCAACAAGGAAGAAGGAACAACTATTCTGCTGGTGGAACAGAATGCCTCAATGGCACTAAACACAGCGGATTTCGGCTACGTGCTTGAAAGTGGCCGTGTGGTCATGGAGGATAGTTGTTCGCGGCTGCTTCAGAAAGACGATGTGAAAGAGTTCTATCTCGGTCAAAAAGACGACGGCGTCAGAGGCCAGCGTCGCTGGAAGAAGAAAAAGCTGTGGCGATAATGAGTGATGAAAATGGATAGCCAGTCCAGCGAATCACGCGGCGACACCATTCCGACCATGTTCTGGGGCCACGTGCAAGCGCGTGACGGCTCGGTTGCAATGCGCGAGAAGGACTTCGGCATCTGGCAAGACATCACCTGCGCCAGTTCGGTGAACGCGCAAAACATATCGGGTTGGGCTTGATATCGCTAGGCCTGGAACACGACGATCGCGTATGTGTTTATGTGTTCTAAGCCAGAACAATCCGGAGTGGCTCTACACCGATATGGGCGTGCAAGGTGCTACCGGTGTGTGTTCGGGCATTTATCCGACAGATTCAGCCTCGCAAATTGCCTATCTGGTTAACCATTGCGAAGCCCGGTTCATTTTTGTCGAAGACGATGAACAACTCGACAAAGTCCTTGAGAAACGCGCCGAAATGCCGTCGCTGGTGCGTACCATCGTCTACGATATGGAAGGCTTGCGTGATCTTGACGATGATCGGGTCATGAGCCTGGAAGACTTGTTCGAGCTTGGCGCAGCCTATGAACGTGATCATCCAGACGAATGGGACCAGCGCATACGGCACAGCAAGCCGGAGGATCTTGCGATCCTGGTCTATACGTCGGGTACGACCAGACCGCCAAAAGGCGTGATGATCAGTCACCACAGCCTGATCTACCAGGCGGAGAACTCTATTGACCTTTTGCCTTCCGAAGAAGGAGAAGAGCGGCTTTCGTTCCTGCCGCTGTGCCACATCGCAGAACGTGGCGCGGCCTATCTGGCAATTCATGCAGGCGTGATCACGAACTTCGCCGAAAGCATCGACACCGTGCCCGAGAACCTGCGCGAAGTTCAACCGCACAACATGATTGCAGTGCCGCGAGTCTGGGAAAAATTCTATTCGGCAATCACGATCGCCATCGCCGACGCGACTCCAATTCAACAATGGGTCTACAAATGGGCGATCGGCATCGGTTACCGGATCGCAGAGTACAAACTTGAGCGACGCCCGGTTCCGGCCGGTTTGAAGCTCATGGGATGGCTGGGCTATCACCTGGCGCTGAAAAACGTGCGCCGCATGATCGGCATCGATCGCTGCCGCTGGCTGGCAACTGGTGCGGCACCAATCTCGCCGGATCTGATCAAATGGTTTCTTGCGCTCAGTCTGCCGATGATTGAAGCCTACGGACAAACCGAAAGTGCCGGCATTGCGACACTGATGCCTACCGACGCAATCAGGCTCGGTTCAATCGGACAAGCGGTGCCGCACGCCGAAGTCGCTGTTTCACCCGAAGGAGAAATCCTCATTCGCGGCGACGTCGTTTTCATGGGTTATTACCGGAATCCGGAAAAAACGGCGGAGACGATCCGCGATGGCTGGCTGCATACCGGCGATGTCGGCCGGATCGACGCCGACGGTTATGTCACGATTTCAGACCGCATGAAAGACATCATCACCGCCGGCGGAAAGAACATCACGCCCAGCGAAATCGAGAACCAGCTCAAGTTCAGCCCGTATATTTCCGACGCAGTTGTGGTCGGTGACGGCAGAAAATTCCTGACCTGCCTGGTGATGATTGATCACGAGAATGTTGCGAAGTTTGCGCAGGACAATGGCGTGCCGTTTACCAACTTTGCCAGCCTCACCAAAGCGCAAGAGATTGTCGATCTGATCAACAATGAAGTCGAGTCGGTCAACAAGCAGTTCGCCCGCGTCGAAACAATCAAGTATTTTCGGCTGATCGACCGGGAACTCGATCCTGAAGACGAAGAACTGACGCCGACAATGAAACTAAAACGGGCATTCGTAAACAAAAAGTATGGCGACCTGATAGAAAGCATGTATCAGGCAACCTGAAGCAGGGAAACATTCGAGAGCATTCCATTCATGGGGGAGATTGATATGAAACATCTCAAACGGACCGACTTGATAATTGCGCTGGCCGCTGTTGCCGCAATAACATCACCGGCCGCGTTCGCCGTGCAAGGCGTCACGAGTAAAGAAGTGGTCATCGGCACACATCAGGACTTGAGCGGCGATTACATTCTGGGGCGTGCCGGTCAGAAACGGCATGCAGCTCGCCGTAGAGGAAATCAATGCCAAGGGTGGAATTCACGGGCGCCAGATAAAGCTGGTGGTCGAAGACTCCGGCTACGACCCGAAAAAGGCCGTTCTCGCGACACAGAAAATGCTCACCCGCGACGAGATTTTCATCATGGCCGGGTCCATGGGCACACCTACCGTGCTTGCAAGCATGCCGCTGGTGCTGCGCAAAAGATTACCGCACGTGTTTCCGCTGACCGCCGCACAACAAATGTACGAGCCGTTCAACAAGTACAAGTTTGCGATGGTCCCGCCCTACTATCACGGCATGCGCTCCGGTACAAAATGGATGGTCAAGGAAAAAGGCAAAAAGCGTGTGTGCATCCTCTATCAGGATGACGAGTTCGGTCTTAACAGCTATCGCGGTGTTGTCGACCAGCTGAAAGAAATGAATATGGAGCTGGTCGCGGAAACGACTTACAAACGAGGTGCGACCGATTACTCCAGCCAGATTGCACGTTTACAGGCTGCTAACTGCGACCTGATCACGCTCGGCACAATCATTCGCGAAACAGTCGGCGCCATGGCCGAAGCACGCAAGATCGGCTGGGACGTCGATTTTCTCGTATGTCAGGCCGGATATGCACCCGAAGTCGCAATGTTGGGCAAAGGCGTTGTTGAAGGATTGTACGGCGTTGCGTTCACGCCGATCCCTTACTACGACACAACGAACAATGAAGTTAAGGCATGGATGGACCGTTACAAAGCCGCATACGACGCGGATGCAAACATCCAGGCGGCAACAGGCTATCAGGTCATCATGTTAACGGCACTCACGATGCAGAACGCGGGCCGTGATCTCGATGCTGATTCCTTTGTCAAAGGCGCCGAACAGATCCGCGGCTACAAGGATATGTTCGGTTCACCACCGCTCAGCTTCGGCCCCGATCGGCGTCTGGCCGCTGAAAAGACTTTTCTTGGACAGGTTCAGAACGGGCGCTGGGTTACGGTAACCGGGATACTTGATTTCTGATTCAGTTCTGAAAGCCAACACAGCGGGGCGATACGGAGTATCCGCCCCGCTTGTTGTTTGGCGGGGATGAAAAGTGACTGTAGACATTTCACATACTTGCGCAATAGTTGCCTCAAATCCTGTTAGGTAAAATTCTTGTAATGACAAACGACTATCAAACCCTGGAGTTGGAACGCGACGGACCAGCTCTGCGTGTCTGGCTTAACCGGCCCGCCAGGCGCAACGCGATTAACCCGCGCATGCTGAGTGAAGTCGGCGACCTGTTTCAGAGTCTGGAGAAAGAATTCGATGTGCGCGTCGTTTTACTCGGCGGACGGGGCGCTTCGTTTTGCGCTGGCGCAGACCGCAAGGCACCAATTACCGGCGAAGCCTTGCCGCAGCCAACGAACGAACGCGAAAAACGCTGGCTGACGCATCTGGGCCGGCGCGCGTGCCGCGCAATTGAGAAATGTGAAGCGGTCACGATCGCGCGCGTACAAGGACACGCGATCGGCGGCGGATGTTGCCTGGCGCTATCGTGCGATTTTCGTGTCGCAGCACAAGACAGCATCTTTCGCGTTCCCGAGGTCGATTTGGGCATACCGCTCACCTGGGCGGCGGTGCCACGGCTACTCGATGAAATTGGCGCCGCAAGAACACGCGAACTGGTTCTGTTGTGTGGCGACGTGCGTGCTGATCAGGCAATGGCATGGGGCATGATTCACCGCTGCGTTGCGCCCGAAGCGCTCGATGCCGAAGTTGACAAGATCGTGCAAACCCTGCTCGACAAACCCGAACTGGCGCTGCACATGGCCAAGACCAATTTGCGCGGCTATGCACGCCTGAGATCGTTGGGAGATGCCTCGGAGACTGATGGCGATCTGTACGCCCTTGCGCAAAGCAGCGAGGAGTTTCGTCAACGATTCAGCATGAAGCCCGGTTCGAATTCAAGCGACGACCGCGAGCAGTAGCGGTTTACGTCGGGTTGTGCTGCGCTAACCCGACATACGCACCAAAATGATACTTTTCCCCTTTCTAAGCCGCCGAGTAACGCAGGAGCGACAGGGGTCTTCGGCGAGGACTGTCTGAGCGCGTAGTTTTTCGCGCGAGTTCCGCAGCTGCCTGTCGCTTCGAGTAACGCAGGGAATCCCGAAGGGACGGCTTAGTGGGGTGCCCTTCTCTTTGGTTACTTTCTTTTGGGCACGCAAGAGAAAGTAACTAGCCGCCGGGCTACCCCCGGCATGCCTGCTACGGCGACAAATCACATTTCGCTTCCGCGCACAAGACAGAATTCGGACAAGAACTTCAGATTACGTCCAAGGGTTAATCCTACCTACCAACTCTTGCAAGCCACAAGGCGAGGCACCCAGGAGTCGCGCGGGAAAAAAGTGAATGGATATCTGGTGTGACCAACTACGCACGTCGACATGAGTTGTCGAAACGGTAGGCGGCAATGTGAAACTTGATGCCATATTGCATTGGATCAATAATCAATCCTCAAACGGGTCGGGGCGCTGTACGATGCATTGTTTCGTTTCCATTGGTTCCCGCAGATGTGCTTTGAAGGTAAACGCAGCTGGAGATTCGACTCTCGATATTTCCGACGCGCATTGTTTGCTGCGACGTCATTTCTCACTAACTGTCTTATCTCTCGTAGCCCGTTCAGGATAGAAAGTGAATCATGAGCGATTTCCAGAACATCAAACTCACGATTAATAACCGGGTTGCACACATTGAATTGCATCGCCCCGAGCGCATCAATGCGCTTAACAAGACAATGCTTCAAGAGATCCATACGGCTCTCGATGCGCTCGAAGCCGACGATGCGGTGCGTGTGATCGTGCTCTCTGGTGCCGGGCGTGGCTTTTCGTCCGGATTCGATCTCAAGGAGCAAATGGAGCGGCGTCCCGAAGGAGCAGAAGTATGGCGCGAAGCTCTCGATCTGGATTTCTCCGCGACGATGCGCTTCTGGGACTCGCCCAAACCGACCATTGCGGCAATACACGGCCCTTGCATGGCCGGCGCGTTCGAAATGGCGCTGGCGTGCGATCTTTCACTGTGTTCGACCGATGCAGTATTTGGCGAGCCCGAGTTAAAGTTCGGTGCCGGCATCGTCACACTTCTGCTGCCGTGGATGGTCGGGCCGAAAGCCGCGAAAGACATCATCCTGACTGGTGATGACACAGTGAACGCAGAGCGAGCGCTCACGCTGGGGATTGTAAGCCGGGTTGTGCCCAAGGGCGAGCATCTGACAACAGCGCTGCGCATTGCGCAAAACATGGCTGTAGTCGATCCGGACCTGGTGCGCGACACAAAGAAAGCGCTCAACCGCAGCTACGAGATTCAAGGTATGCGTGCTGCCCTCGACACCGCGCTCGATATTGACCATGCGATAGAGTCACACGGCTCACCGGACAAGCGCCGCTTCATGGACATCGCGCGTGAGCGCGGACTCAAGGCAGCGCTTGCCTGGCGTGAGGCACGCTTTGAACCAAATGGCTAAATAGATACGGCTCTGATTAATGATGGCACAGCGCTAATAGATACCGCAAAGCGCACAATGCATTACGCGGAACGCAAATCGATGAGTACGCGTTTGACAGACTGTGTCCGTCCTGGAAACAGCAAACAAGATGAGTTGGGAGATGCAGCTGATGTATCGAGCCACTAGAAGAATGTTCGCGCTTGTCGTGCTGACATTGTCGTTCGTCATTCCTTCAGCCGCTGCTCAACAGATCGAGAGTTCGCGAGCGGTCCTCGTGACGGGAGCCACCTCCGGGATAGGGCTGAAAATGACGGAAGTCCTCACGGAGAACGGGTTTTTCGTTTACGCAGGGGCGCGTAAATCAGCAGACATGGCGCGTCTTGACGCGATGCCGAATGTGAAATCGGTCCGTCTGGACGTTACGGTCCAGAGCGACATTGATAACGCTGTGACACTGATACAGGCACAAGGCAGAGGGCTCTACGGACTGATCAACAACGCTGGGGTTTCTGTCATGGGACCACTCGTTGAAATGCCGGAGGCGGACCTGGAGTTTGTGTTCGACGTAAACGTGGTTGGTACATACCGCGTGACCAAGGCATTTGCGGACCTGATCATCGAGAGCCAGGGGCGCATCATGAATGTCAGCTCCATCGCGGGAATTGTGTCTGGCCCATTCAGCGGTGCGTACAGCATGAGCAAACACGCAGTCGAAGCCTACACCGACACACTCGCTGACGAACTGGCCCGATTCAATGTGGCGGTAGCTGCGGTAGAGCCCGGCAACTACAAATCCAGAATTCTGTCGTCCATGGCGCAACGAATGAAACAGGAAACCTACTCGGCTGACGAGGCGATATATGGTTCGATGTTCGACATGATTCGCGGCCCGCTTGACCGATCCCAGTTCAAAGAGCCTGACGACGTCGCCCTGGCGGCACTTGAATTCATGTCCAGCGAATCGCCAAAGCGCCGCTACCTGGTAGTACCGAACAAGCGGGAAGCCGAATTTACCATTCGGCATATCATTCGGGAGCTAGTGCAACTCAATGACAGACATGCGTTTTCGTACGCTGGCGACGAATTGGTCGCGATGCTTGACGACGCGCTTGCAGAGGAAGCACCTGCCCCTTCACGCTCAACCCAAACGTCTGCAAGCGATCAGTTAATCGCCGCGGCCTTTGAGGGCAATCTCGAAGCAACCCGACAACACATAGAAGCGGGCGCCGACCTTAACGCGACGAATTCGTCAGGGTCCGGTCCTCTGATCATCGCAGCGACATTTGGCCGAACGGAAGTGGCCAGGCTGTTGATCGAGGCGGGAGCCGACCTGAACCAACAAAACAACGATGGATCAACTGCATTGTTCATCGCAGCGCTGTTTTGCCGCAGCGAGATTGTCCAGGCACTATTGGACGCTGGAGCGGACAAACACATCCGGAACAATGCCGGCTCGACCGCCCTGGACGTCGTCAGCGTGCCCTTCGACCAGATCAAGCCTGTCTACGACTACGTCGGGCCAATTCTGAAACAGTATGGGCTGGAACTGGACTACGAACGGATCAGGAAGGCGCGGCCCGGAATTGCTCAAATGCTTCGCTAGCATATGGACGTGCCTGATCACAGGCTTACGAAGGATTGCGGCGAGCGTACCGTCATTCATAACGACATCCGGCGTCGACAGCATTCAATTATCGAAATTTCAACTGTGTACAGTTGTCAAGCCCGAGATCTTTGGTCCATTCACGCTGTTAGGGAATTAGGTTGTTGAATCGTCTGTCCTTCGGTCCATCGCTGTAAGAACTGCTCCGGATTCATGCCGCCCAGCGATCCATGCGGCCTGATCGTGTTGTACTCCTCGAGCCATTGATTGATTACGACCCTGGCCTCGGTCATCGAGCAAAACAGCCAGCGATTCAGGCACGTGGTTCGAAAGATCGAGTTGAAACTCTCGCAGTATGCGTTTTGCCATGGGCTGCCCGGGTCGATGTAGTGGGTATCCACGTGCTTTTTCTTCAGCCATTGCTGTACTGCCGTCGCGACGAGTTCCGGACCATTGTCCGAGCGAATACACGCCGGGCGGCCCTGCTCGTGGAACAGCTTGCCCAGAACACGAATGACATCGCTTGCGTTCAGGCTGCGTGCCACGCTGATTTCAAGACCTTGCCTGGTGAACTCATCGACCACCGTGAGGCACTTGAGTTGTCGCGCACTCTGGTCGAACACAAAGTCGTAACTCCATACGTGGTTCGGATAATTCGCCCGGTTCACCCACTGGGTCGTTGTACCCAACACCTTGCGTTTGCGCCGTTTTCTGAGCACCTGCAGTCCTTCACGGCGACGTATCAGGCGTACGCGCTCGCGGCTAATCGCTAACCCGGTTGCGCGCATCAGCTCGTATATCTTGCGATAGCCCCAGCAACCATAGCGCTGCGACAGGTTCACCACCTGCCCATAGGCTGCGTCGACAATGTCTTTACTACCGATATAGCGGTAGCTCGAACGGTTCATGTGCATCGCCTGACAGGCGCGGCGCTCGCTAACGGCGTACGTATTGTGCAGGTACGTCACGCAGCGCCAGCGCTCTGGCAGGCTTACCACTTTCGGCTGTTCACGTCCTTTAACATCCGGATGTCCAGCGTTTGTTCGGCCACAATCTTCTTGAGCTGCGCGTTCTCGCGCTCGAGCTCTCGAAGCCGCTTCGCCTCAGCGACCTGCATGCCGCCAAACTTGGCTTTCCAGCGATAAAACGACTGCTCCGAGCAGTTGTGCTTGCGGCACACTTCGGCCACGGACAATCCTGCTTCGGCCTCGTGCAATATTCGAATGATCTGTTCTTCGCTGAATCGATTGCCTTTC